>NZ_JCATIG010000001.1:0-618644 GCF_059693805.1 Aequorivita sp. CRS11 | reverse complement strand
CGTAGAGGCGCACGGCCGTGCGCCTCCGCAGTTTGTTGCGTTTCCTCGAATTGTTGCGCCTCCGAGGATTGTTGCTCATTATCATATGATTGAGACGCACGTCCGTGCGTCTGTACGGGGTCAATAATGATTATGGCGTGCAAATGGTTCGGCATTAATATAAATTCATCCAAAAATAATTCCTTTCGAAGCGCAAAAGATTCGTGCCATTCCCTTTCCACAATTTTTCCACAATCGGATAATATCATTTTATGGTTCTCTATTTTTCCTAAATAATGCTTTTGGTTTTGGCAGCATATTGTAATAAAATAATGCCCCGCCTCCGAATAATCCCAATTTGGTTTTCTGTGCGATTCGATTCTGTATTTATTCTGAAATTTAGCCATCCTTTCCGAAGCATTTAAAAAAATCCAATTCTCGTCAATTATTCAATCAACGAATCTTGCGTCATAATTTCAGGTTTTTCAATACCCATTATTTTTAGGATTGTTGGGGCAATATCTCCCAAAACACCATCTTTAACAGCTTTTATTTCATCATCCACAATGATGATTGGCACCGGATTGGTGGTATGTGCCGTATTGGGCGAGCCATCGGGGTTTCGCATGGTTTCGCTATTGCCGTGGTCTGCAATTATAATTGTCACATAATGGCTTTCCAGGGCTTGCTCCACGATTGCGCGAGCGCAGTTGTCCACAGTTTCACAGGCTTTTACGGCAGCTTCAAAAACGCCAGTATGGCCTACCATATCTGGGTTTGCAAAATTTAAACAAATGAAATCGGCAGTTTCTTTTTCAATCTCGGGAAGAATCATGTCCCGAAGTTCGTAAGCGCTCATTTCGGGCTTTAAATCGTAGGTGGCCACTGTGGGCGAAGGACAAAGGATTCGTTTTTCGCCCTCGAAGGGAATTTCCCTACCGCCTGAAAAGAAAAAGGTTACGTGTGGATATTTTTCAGTTTCCGCAATGCGAATTTGCTTCTTTTTATTGCTTTCCAAAACTTCGCCCAAGGTATCGTGCAGGTTTTCCTTATTGTAAACCACGCGGATATTTCCGAAGGAATCATCATAATTTGTAAGCGTTACAAAATAAAGCGGAAGCGTTTTCATTCCATATCTTTCGTAATCTTTTTGTGTCAACACCTCGGTGAGTTGTCTACCGCGATCGGTCCTAAAGTTGAAGAAAATTACTACATCATCTTTTTCAATGGTTGCAACGGGCTTTCCTTCAGTATTGGTCATTGTAATTGGTTCGATGAATTCGTCGGTAATTCCTTCAGCATAACTTTCTTCAATACTTTTTACCGCATTTTTTGAAGGTTTTCCTATTCCGAAGACCAACAAATCATACGCTTTTTTTACGCGTTCCCAACGTTTGTCGCGGTCCATGGCGTAATAGCGGCCAATAACCGAAGCAAGTTTTCCGCCCGATTTTTCCAAATGGTTTTGAAGTTCTGAAATAAACCCTTTGCCGGAATGTGGATCCACATCGCGGCCATCGGTAAAGGCATGAACATACATATTTTTTACACCAAATTCGTGCGCCGCGGAAAGTAGCCCTTTTAAATGGTCAATATGTGAATGTACGCCCCCGTTGGAAACAAGGCCTAAAAAATGTACTTTTTTGTTGTGAAAAATTGCGTGATTGAATGCTTTTTCCAGTTGGGGTTCATTCTTTAGCGTTCCGTTTTCAACTGCCATATTAATTTTGGCAAGATCCTGATAAACGATTCTTCCAGCGCCCAAATTCATGTGGCCCACTTCGCTATTTCCCATTTGGCCATTGGGAAGACCCACGTTCATGCCGTGGGTAAGTAATTGTGCGTGCGGATATTTTTTATAAAGCGAATCGATAAAAGGTGTGTCGGCCTGAGCAATGGCAGAAACGGCGGGGTCTTGCGTAATTCCCCAACCGTCGAGTATCATTAAAAGTACTTTTTTATTCATTGTGTAAAGGTACGAAGGGTTGTTCTGAAATTCAGTTTTGATTTTTTTTCGCATTTATGACATTTGCAACAATTTCGGATTGATATCCAAAATATTCTCATTCACATATTTTGAAATGAACGTTTCTGAAAAATGCTCGTTGCCTAAAATCTTTTCTTCGGAAAGCATTTTTTTTACATCAATTTGTTCTTTATAGGCTTTCAACATTGGGCCGGAAACTGGTGCGTAACTGAAATGCCACGGCTCGTATTTAAATCCTTTTCGGTTGCCGTTGTCGGTATAAACTTCGTAAAAGCCGAATTTTTCTGCATTTTCATTTAGCCACATTTTCAACTTGCAAAAAGGTCCCGTTCCGTGGAAATTTTCGGGCATCAATACATTTGCAGGGCGTGGAGCGTTGGCATCAATAATGTCAATATCGGTGCCCCAATGATGTCGCGAGGTACCGGGAATGGTGGAATATTCTATGATTTTTTCGATGGCTTTTTCTGGGGTTAACCCCTCTTTTGTAAAACGTTTGTATTTTCCCTCAAAAATTTCCTTTTGCCGCTGAAAGCTTCGGTAAGCGGAAACCACTTCAATGCTTATATTTTCTTTTGCGGCAGCAGCCTTCATTTTATTGAAAGCTTCTTTTGCGGTCTTGTGCATCTTGGAAGTGTAGCTATCGCCTACAATATCTGGGTTGCCTTTTCCAATTAGTTGGTTCCGGGTAAATTCTTCTAAAAAATGGTTGAAAGAGAACTGCGGAAAAATTGCCAAACTGAGTCCTGCAATACTTGAAATTTTAATAAATTCGTTGCGCTTCATTTTATGAATTAGTGAAGTTTTAAAAGTACCAATATTTTGAAAGATAACGCCATTTCCATCCGTATTATTGACCCAAAAGATATTTTCAGCATTGTTCCATTATTGCAACAACTGGGAAATAATACGGTTGCAGAACCTGTTATCAAAGAGCGTTTGCTGGAAATGGTGGAGCAGAATTACGAATGCCTTGGCATTTTTGACGCAGAAAAATTAATCGGCACTTGTGGACTTTGGTTCCAAACCCGTCATTATGCGGGTAAAAGTGTGGAGATGGACCACGTGATTATTGATGATGCCTACAGAGGTCACGGTGTTGGTAAAAAGCTTGTAGAATTTGTAAGCGATTATGCCAAGAAAAAGTCCTGCAACTGGGTAGAACTAAATAGTTATGTGCACAACTTTCCTTCACATAAATTCTTTTACAATCAAGGTTTTGTGGCGAAAGGGTATCATTTTGTGAAAGAGGTTTAAATTTCTCACATACATTCTAACAAAGTTCCCATTACCTTCATCAAGCAAAACTTTTTTAATTGAATAAATTCTAATTCCAAATGTAGAACAATTAGTTATTAGCGCTCATAAATCACAATTTCTAAATGAAAACCTTCCCCTAATTTAAATATGCCGTTGCTATAGGATAGAAGAGTGGTCAAGTAATACTTGTAGCTTATTTATAATAATACTATAGTATGTTTATAGTATCTATATAGTATGTTTATAGTATGTATGTAGTGTCTTTATAGTATTGTTTATAGATACTAACTTTATATATTGTAAATTGAATCTCAAGGCAATCAAATAGAGATCAATTGAGGGAATCTGTACGCATAAAGTAATAATCTGATAACCTAAATTCAATAAATCCTATAGTTAGAGGAGCTATGTTTTGAGATGCCAGCCGTAGCTAAGGGTTTTGTTAAGTTTAGATAATGGTAAACACATAAATAGTTAGCAAAGGAAAGTCGAAGGGAGTCCCAAATGTTTTTAAGCCTGAAAAAGCCATAGCAAATATCCACAACCTAATTAATACAACTTTTGAAGATAGGCATTCCTTCTCCGTATTCCCGTAAAAATAAAAATACTTACTTAAAATCTAGTGTAGTACCGCTATGCACCTCATAAGGTTCCTTTTCTTGTTCAAAAACACGGGCTTTCAATGCACCTTTCAGAATAATTTCATCGTCTTTTACGCGAAGCCAACTTCCTTCACGCAGCCCTATAACCGGAATTGTATTTTGCGTATGAAATTCCGCAATACGGGTCTCTCGGGTTTCGCCCATGTGCTTGCTGTTCGTATCCGGATCCAAATAATGCGGGTTGAGGTTGAAAGGAATCAAACCCAAAGTTTTAAACGAAGGTGGATAAACAATCGGCATATCGTTGGTAGTCTGCATGGAAACCCCGCAAATATTACTGCCCGCACTGGTGCCTAAATATGGTAACCCATTAAAAATAGCTTCGCGAAGCGGTTGCATAATTTCCAAACGGTAGAGCGCGCTAACCAAAACAAAGGTGTTTCCGCCACCCGTAAAAGCTCCTTTTGCATTTTTTATTGCTTCCACAGGATTGTCAAAAGTATGTATTCCAATCAGTTTTTTACCAACTTTCTGAAATGCTTTTGCGGCTGTTTCTGTGTATTCGTCGTGGCTGATGCCGCCCGGACGGGCGTAGGGAATGAAGATTACTTCTTCGGTGTCTTTAAAAAGCTCCGCTATTTCATCGGTTATATAATCTAAATAATCTCCGCCGTAAACGGTGCTGGTGCTTGCTATTATTAGGTTTTTCATCTTATATATTTTTCTGAAATGTAAATTTAACTATTGAGATCGTAAACTTTACCTTTTCCCTAACAAAACAAATACGTACTTTTAATGAATGGCAAAAAAACTACTACTCTTATTATTTATCCTTGCTGCTCCCGCACTTTTGGCGCAAGATATTGACCGTACCAAAGTTTCCGGAAAAATTCATGTACCGCAAGGTGAGGATGCGGAAGGAATCTCCGTTTACAATATTTCTTCCCAAAAGGGAACCATCACAAATGCCGACGGAACTTTCGAAATTGATGTGGCAGAAAACGACCGCGTTCAGATAACCGCACTGCAGTATCAATCTTTTACGGTTATTGTTGATAAAGGGGTTATAGCCCGAAAAGTGATGAATATTTTCTTGAATCCATCCGTCAACCAATTGGAGGAAGTGGTAGTGCGCCCGTACGATCTTTCCGGAAACATAAATGTAGATGTGAAAAAAATCCCTACTTATAATGTTACAAAAAATTGGGACTTGAGTTATGAAAACTTGGAGTATGGCTACACTTTTGTGCCCGATGATAAAACCGCAGTTCCCGGCAACGCTGCAGAGGAAGCGCTTCACGGCAATGCTCTAAAAAATGGTGCAAATATTTTAGCACTTTTGGGGGGAGTTGCAAATTTACTTTTTCCCAAAGGTGAAAAGATTTCAATAGTGGAACGGCAGGAAACCCAAAGCACCATAAGCAATAACATACAGCAGCGCTTTAGCAAGGATTTTATAACGGCAAATTTTGATATTCCAGAAAACAAAGCGGTTGATTTTCTATTTTTTGCACAAGAAAATGGCTTGGATAAAGATTTATTGAAGCCCGAAAACGAAATGCAACTCATGGAATTTCTATTTAAAAAAAGTAAGGAATATAAAGAGCGTGACGAGTAATAGAAACATTTTTGTTTTGCTCTTTTGCATGCTGGGAATATTTCAACTTACAGCACAGGAAAAATCGCTGCAGGGAAAAATTACCAACGATCTGGACATTGACGGTGTTCATGTTTTGAACGTTTCCTCGCGTTTCAACACCATTACCGATGAAAATGGGCATTTTACAATAAAAGTGAAACCGCGAGACACCCTTCTTTTTTCGTCCATAAAGTACATGCCCGAAAAAGTAGCTGTTACCGAAGCTATATTTGAAAAAGGGGTAATAACGGTGCTGCTTACCGAGCTCGTAAATGAGTTGGATGAAGTTTTTTTAAGACCAAACCTTTCGGGCAACATTGCGGCAGATCTTAATAAGATAAAAACAGAAAAACCAATCAATTTTGATGATGTTGGTATTCCTGGGTTTAAAGGAAAACCAGAAGAAAAAATTGCGCCAATATACTCTTTGAAAACACCTCTTTTTGTTGATGTTGAGGTACTTTACAAACATATTTTTGGATATTACAAAACATTAAAAATCCGCAGAAAGTGGGAATATGAAAACAATGCCGTGGCAAAAATGTTAAATTATTATACCATTCCATTTTTCAAAACAACCTATGGAATTCCTGAAAATAGGGTGTATGATTTTCTACTTTTCTGTGCTGAAACGACCACCATTGAAAGTGATTTTAAAAAAGAGCACTATGGGAGTGTACTGTTAATTTTGGATGAAAAAGCAAAGATTTACACCAATCGTCTATCCGAAAAAAATAAAGAATGATTTTTGTAACATAGCCTTTCGGAAACCGTCTAATGTTCCATTAGTTTGCTTATTTTTATATGAAGTATTTTAGAATTCTCCTTTTATTGCTAGTTTTTCCACTATTTTCAGCTACTACGGCGCACAAATTTTATGTGAGCATCACAAAAATTGAATATGTAAAGGAGAAAAAATCACTTCAAATAATAACTAAAATTTTTACTGATGATATTGAAGATGCGCTTCAGCAGCGTTATAACTCTTCCATTTCACTTGATTCCAAAAAGGAAACAAAGGCCACCGATGAAGATGTAAAAAAATATATTCTTTCAAAACTGAAAATAGAGGTGAACGGAAAGCCCGTAAAACTTGATTACATAGGGAAAGAATATGATGTTGATATGCTCGTTGCCTATATAGAAGTTGCTAATATAACCGATTTAAAATCTCTTGAGGTAGAAAATAAAATATTGATGGAAATGTTTCCCGAACAACAAAATATAATTCACCTAAAAACCCCAAATAGCCGTAAAAGTTTGATGCTTGATAAAGACGAACCCAACGGCGTTTTAAAATTTAACTAAATCAACAAAATCACTTAAAATTTCCCAATTAGTATGCGATTATTTAACTCCCTCTGCTTACAGCTCTTTTCCTTTTGGCGGGAGCAGTTTCTGCGCAAGATGAAACTGATTCCCAAAAGCGTGAGCCCGGTCATTACAACACAAACCGTTTTAAGCAGCTTTACGAAGAATTTTCAACACCAAATATGTTTCGGACTGCAAGTGGAGCTCCCGGACCCAGCTATTACCAGCAGCAAGCGGATTATGTGATGGACATAGAGCTGGATGACAAAAACAAAAAGCTTTCCGGTTTTGAGACTATAACATATACAAACAATTCACCCGATGTTTTGGAATATCTATGGGTGCAATTAGACCAGAATAAAAGGGCAAAAGATTCCAAATCGCCTTTAATTGAACCGTCTGATGCATTGCCAGGGGATATGGCCGGAAACTTTGTGAAAAATTATATGGGAACTCCTTTTGAAGGAGGCTTCAATATTTTGGAGGTAAAGGACGCCAAAGGAAACCCTTTAAAGCATACCATCAACCAAACAATGATGCGCATTGATATGCCGAAGAGTTTAAGCCCAGGAGAAAAATTTGTATTCTCCATCAAGTGGTGGTATAATATCAATGACCACGTTGTAGACCGTGCCCGTAGTGGTTATGAAACCTTTGATGACGGAAACCGTGGTTATGTAATTGCGCAGTTTTATCCGCGCATGGCAGTATACAACGATGTGGAAGGTTGGCAAAACAGTCAGTTCTGGGGGAGGGATGAATTTGCGCTTCCTTTTGGAAATTTTGAAGTAAATATTACCGTTCCTGCTGACCATATTATGGATGCCACCGGAGAGCTTCAAAACAGAAAGGAAATTTTCACCAAAGAAATGATGAATCGTTACGAAGTTGCTCAAAAATCTTTTGACAAGCCTGTTGTTATTGTAACCCAAGCCGAGGCCGAAGCTGCCTCAAAAGGGTTTTCAACGGCAAAAAGAACCTGGAAATTTAAAGCGGAAAATGTACGCGACTATGCATTTGCAACTTCACGTAGATACATTTGGGATATGATGGCCGTTAAAATGGGCAGTGGTTCTGTAATGGCAGTTTCTTTGTACCCGCCAGAGTCTAACCCGCTTTGGGAAGATTGGTCCACACGTGCAGTGGCAAGTACTTTAAAAACCTATTCACGTATGACTTTTGACTATCCGTACTCAAAAGCCATTTCAGTAAGTGCTAAAAACCAAGGAATGGAATACCCCATGATTTGCTGGAACTATGGAAGACCAGACAAGGATGGAACCATCAGCGATCGTACAAAATATGGAATGATAAGCGTGATTATCCACGAAGTGGGTCATAACTATTTCCCGATGATCGTAAATAGCGACGAGCGCCAATGGACCTGGATGGACGAGGGATTAAATACTTTTACCCAATACGTTGCAGAGCAAGATTTTGGTGAGGAATATCCGGAAGCCATTGCACCAAACAAAAAATATCCATCACGTCGTGGTCCTGCAAACAAAATTGTGGACTATATGGCTGGCGACCAAAGCCAGTTGGCGCCAATAATGACCAAGGGATTGAATACTTATAACTTTGGGGCAAATGCATATGCAAAACCTGCGACGGCACTTAACATTCTTCGCGAAACGATTATGGGTCGTGAACTTTTTGACTTCGCCTTTAAAACCTATGCAAACCGCTGGATGTTCAAACACCCAACGCCCGAGGATTTTTTCAGAACAATGGAAGATGCTTCCGCAGTAGATTTGGATTGGTACTGGAGAGAGTGGTTTTATACCACAGATTATGTGGATATTGGGGTGAAGGATGTTAAAAAATTCTTCGTTACTTCAAAAATAAACAAAGAAGCCAGACAAATGATGGACGCCAATGGTATAAAAGAGAGCGATTTGCCGCCTTTGGTATATTTTGTAAAAGAGGATAGCGATGATTTTGAGGAAAGTATGCGCGATGTTAAAATTGAGGATGTAAAAACCTTGAAAGAATATATAACAGATAATATTCCTGTGGAAGAGCGTGCCAACTTAAAAAATCCAAGATATTTCTATGAGATAACTTTTGAAAAACCAGGTGGAATTCCAATGCCAATAATTGTACAATTAACCTATAGCGATGGAACTTCGGAAAGAATTACCTATCCAGCAGAGATATGGCGAAAGAATGATACTTCTGTAGGTAAGTTTTTTGGATCGGAAAAAGAAATCACCAAAATTGAAGTGGATCCCGATGAGGAAACTGCTGACATTGACACAAGCAACAACACTTGGCCAAAACGCAAAAAACTGGGTGCTTTTGACAAGTTTAAAAACCAAACAAGCCCCGATTAATCAAAACATATTTTAACAAGGCCCTTCTTCAAAATCTTTTGTAGAAGGGTTTTGTGTATTGTGCGTTTTTTATAAAAACTCATAACTCATCCTTTATAACTCATAACTCGTTAGTATATTTGCACTATGATTTCACAGGCAATTTTTCTTTTTATTAGTGGGGCCGAGATAGGTTTTATCCTGTTCATCGTACTTTTGGTCTTTGGCGCCGACAAGATACCAGAGATAGCTCGCGGAATGGGCAAGGCAATGCGACAGGTAAAAGATGCCACTAATGATATTAAATCTGAAATTACAAAAAGTGCCGAAAAACAGGGCATTGATATAGATATTACCAAGGACGTCCAGAAGCAGATAGATCAAGTGAAAGAAGATGTTGACGAGGTTACGGGCCCTATTAAAAGAAAATTCTAAATGCTCGAAATCCTAAAACAATGGGACCGGGAACTTTTTATTTATTTAAATAGTTTAGGTTTCGAACGTTTCGATAGCTTTTGGATCTATGTTACCCAGATTGAAAGTTGGACACCTTTATTCATCCTCTTTTTTATACTTATATTTTATTATTACAAATGGAAAAAAGGCGCAACAATTGTCTTTTTTGTTTTGTTGACTTTTGGAGTAACCATATTCTTTACGGGTTTTGTAAAAGATTATGTGGCGCGCTTACGGCCTAATAATGTAGAAGCTTTGGGCGAATTAATCCGTATTTTGCAGAAGCCCACCAATTACAGTTTCTTTTCAGGCCATGCTTCATCCAGTTTTGCGATAACCACTTTTATGGTTTTGGTGTTGCGAAAATTCACAAAGTGGATATACCTTGCATACATATGGCCGCTTATTTTTGTAATGAGCCGAATTTATGTAGGTGTGCATTATCCCAGCGATATTCTTGTAGGCGCTTTGGTGGGAACGGTTTTTGCTCTTTTCTTTTACTTTCTGTGCAAAAAAGTTTTAGCACATAAGAGGTTAATAAATAACTCTTGAAATCGTTAATCCGTCACGAATAGGTAAAAGCACGGTTTCAAGTTTAGGGTGTTCATTCAATAGTTTGTTATACTGAAGAAGTGCTTTAGTATCTTCATCATCAACCTTCACTTTTTCAACTACCTTACCGCTCCACAGTACATTATCACTTAAAATAACAGAACCTTTTTTAAGCTTCGGAAGAATGATTTCAAGATAGTTTGGGTAATTGTTTTTATCAGCATCAATAAACACTAAATCGAAGGTTTTGTCAAGCTTCGGAATTAATTCCAAAGCATTCCCCAAATGCTGGAAAATCCGTTTCCCGAAAGATGATTCATCAAAATATTTTCGTTGGAAATCATATAATTCCTCATTTATGTCTATCGTGTGAAGTTCTCCGTTTTCCTGCATCCCTTCTGCCAAGCATAAAGCTGAATAGCCAGTATAAGTGCCAATTTCGAGTATGTTTTTCGGCTGAATTAATTTTGAAAGCATACTTAAAACACGCCCTTGCAAATGCCCGCTCAACATACGGGGTGCGATCACTTTTTGCCAGGTTTCGCGGTTTAGTTTTGCAAGCAATTCTGGTTCGGGTTGCGAATGTTTTTCAACGTAATCGTTTAACTTTTCGGGAAGGAAATCCATTTTGAAATTTTTAGTGAATACCGCCCATCATCTTTTTTATAATTGGCGAAATGAGTATTGCAAATATACCTACAATCACGCTAATTACCCCAAAACTTGCATACACTGAAACATACGAAAATAATTGCTGAAAAGCATCGCCGTTTTGTGAGGCAATTTGTGGAGTCAAATCAGTAATGTATTCCGTGATATTTCCGAAGAATCCTTGGGAAAATACATCTGTGCTTCCATCTGAAACCGTTGTCAGTTTGGCGATTTTTCCCGCGAAAAAGTGTCCATAAAAATTCGCCGAGAACCAAACCCCCATTATGAAAGCCACATATTTTAAAGGCGAAAGCTCCGTCATTTTTGAAAGTCCAATAGGAGAGAGGAACAGTTCTCCGATAGTCAATACCAAATAACCAATAACTAAATAACTCATTGACGTTTTCGCAAAATCATCAACGCTGTGGGCCGAAAGGGCAAAAACGATAAAGCCTAATCCAAGAAATAGCAATCCCAAACCAAATTTTACAGCAGAATTCGGGTTTATTTTTCTTCTGCTTAAATACGTCCAAAGCATCGAAAAAGGAATAGCAAAAAGAATGATAAACCCTGCGTTTATACTATTGGTTCCTGCAGCATCCATTCCCACTAAATTCACATTTCTATCTGCAAAAAGCGTCAAGGAACTTCCTGCCTGTTCAAAAATTGCGGCGAAGAAAGTGTATAAAACGGTAAAGTAAACCGCCACCAATAAACGTTTCTTCTCTTTGGAACTGACTTTTGAGATGATATATCCGATATAAAAAACTAAAAATGCCGAAACAATCCACACTAAATAGCCTTCAAATTCATTAAAACGGACAAGCGTCGCGAAAATTCCAACCGAAACGATTGAAGCCAAAACAATTAATTTTCCTCTATTTAAACCAAACGATCTTTGATCGTAAACTTGCTGATTTGGTACAAATCCTTTATTTCCAAAGACATTATTTTTTAAACCACTTCTGAAAACCAAAAGCCCGACAACCATTCCTATTCCCGCCAAAACAAAACCGTAATGCCAACCGTAAGTTATAGCGAACCAAGCGCATAAAAGTGGTGCTATTGCTGCTCCCAAATTTATTCCGAGATAGAAAATTGTAAAGCCTGAATCGCGCCGTGCGTCACCTTGGGCGTATAACTCTCCAACAAATGATGAAATATTTGGTTTGAAAAAACCATTGCCAACAATTATCAAACCCAACGACCCATAAAAGAAAATGGGCATTTCAATGGAAAGAAAAAAGTGACCAAAAACCATTAATATTCCGCCGAGAATGATTGCTTTTCTATAACCTAAAATTTTATCTGCCAAAATCCCACCAATCATTGGCGTTACATAAACCAAGGACATATAGGCAGCATAAACGCCAAAAGCCATATCGTCATCGTACAAAAGATGTTTGGTCATATAAAGAACGAGCAAAGCGCGCATTCCGTAAAAGGAAAATCGTTCCCACAATTCTGCAAAAAATAGATAAAGAAGTCCTTTTGGGTGGCCGAAAAGTTGAGGTTGTTCTGCCTCGGAAATTACTTTGCTCATAGTTGGATTTTTAATTTGGAGCAATGTAAAACAGATTGCAAACTGATGGGTTTGCTGTTTTAAATAATACTAAAAAATAATGGATTGTGATTAATTGTGAATGCGGTTACAATGAATTACAAAACGCTTTGTAATCTTTGTTTTCAGCACTTTCGGAGAATTCTTCCAGCAGTCTTTTGTCGATTGAAATGTTATTCGGAACAATCCGCAGTCTGTATTTGCTTTCGCCAATAAAAGTGAAAAGATCGCGACGATCGAGTTTTTGGGAATCGTCAAGTTGAAGTATATCGTTTATGTTTTCAATAATTCGCGTTAAATAAGTTTGGTTTTTTATTTCACCCCCAAGATTTACGGGAATGGTTTGTGAATCGCCTTCGGCATATTTTCTACGGATAGCGAATTTCAATAAATTTTTATACTGCGTTGTTTTTGAACCGAAATCGATAGTTTGGTCGTAAATATTTTTCGTTGGAATATTCAATTTCACCAAGCTCCAATCGAGAAAGTGAATAGTAATTTCGTTCGGTTTTGGGGTGCTCGCAAGCCGAATAACCCAAGTTGTCGCCAAAACCAAAAAGATGGAAATCAATGATGTTTTGGCGATAATCTTTATGAAATTGTTGCTAAAGTCGTTTCCAAAGGTTAAAAATACCTCGGAAATCTGCGATACAAAAATAAGCAGTATTACTAATACAGAAATATAGCCGATAATCTTCAAACCCCTATAAACAAAGGTTCTAAAAAAAGAAACACCCAATAAATAGCAAAGAAAGGCAGAGAGCAATAAATCTGGAACAGCGCTTATGCGAATTCCATTTACAACATTGCTTTCTTTTAAAATAAAAGGCAGCGCAAAAGTGATGACAGAGGTGAAAATAATGACCCAGATTATTTTCTTGATATTCTTTTTATTGTGATATATAAACTTTGGGGCGTAATAAAAATAGAAAAGTGCCAACAATAAAAACATATTGTTTACGATGGAAAACAAATTTATTGCCAATTGGTAGCCTTGGGTTTCTGTAGTGTTGAATATTGTTCCACCGAAAATCCAGCACCCAGAAATTACCCAAACAAACATTGCCATGCTTAAGTAAAGTAGTCCTTTATCCACGCGCTTTTGTGAGTCATCTTCCTCCAAAAGCTGACGAAACCGTGCTCGGATGTTATACCAAAGTGCGAGCAGTAAAACTCCACCAATAAAGGCAATGCAAATATGTGATAGGATATAAAATTTGGCTACTTCGGTCATGTTTAACCTAGAATTCTTTCAACTAATTTCTTTTTGGCAGCTTCATCGTCACCGCAGAGCCATTGTATCACGTTGTCTTCCCACATAGCGTCTGCCTGTTCTTGGGTTACGATTTTGCGTTCCAAAGCCAGATCCAAAATTTTACCAGGGTAGGAGGATTGTGGGGCGCTTTCCATTTCACCAAGCGGGTAGGGATCGTCAAGCCCCACCAGAACTTGTTTTGCGCCTTGGTTTTTTACGACCAATTCCAGTGAGCCAGTATCGTGTACCAAAGTATCGAAAAAGATGTTTTTGTGGCCAACAGATTTCCGCGGATGTACTTTTCCTTTGAAAAGATCGGGACGACCATCAAAACCTTGAATTCTTCGTCCTAAATTTATCTGTGCCAATTGGCCGCCGTGGGCGAAGCAAGTTCGCATTCCCGGATATTTGTCTGCGTAACCATTCAGGGTTAAAAAGTGATAGGCATCGGCACATTGCGCAAGCATCCAAATTAGGTGAAAACGCCAAGCAGTATTTTCAAGTTTTATAAATTTTTCACCGTCGTAGGGATGTATTTCTACGGCTAAATTATATTTTGAGGCCAGTTCAAAAATGGGTTCGTTTTCTTCGTCAAAAATACAGCGCCAAGTACCAATGGTGTCCATATAGTGCGTTGGCAAACACAGCAACTGCATTCCAAGCTCTTCCACACAACGCTCCATTTCCCAAAGCGCACCGCGCACAAAACCGGGGTGCACCACAAAACCGCAGGTAAATTTTGAAGGATGGTCTTGCTGTACTTTTGCATTAAAATCATTTTGAAACCGAAGCGCCTGTTTCATTTCCTCTACACGTAGCCCGTTTCCATAAAGTTGGGAAAGGTTCAAAACCACGGCATGGTCTATTTTGAACCGCTCCATCCATTCCAGCTTTTCATTTAAAAAGAAACTGGAATCTGTAACTGGGCGGCTCCAATCTTTTTGGAGCATAAATTTTCGGTCTTTATCTACCCAAAAAATGCCCTTGTCCTGCATAAACTGGGGGATCTCCTCAGGGTAGGGAAGTAAGTGTGAGTGGCCGTTAATGCGGAGTTTTCGTTTCATTCTGTCAATGATTTTGTGTCGGGAATAGCTTCTTCAACAATTACTTTTTGAAGCATTTGCAAATAGTAATTTATATATTTTAAATCTTCTTTACACCATCCATAATTATTTTTTAAAGAACCATCTTCATTGTAAAATACTGAATTGTTAAAATCGTTTATGATTAGCACACTTTCCACCCTACGATTATAATTGTCCAGCAAAGTGGCCACTTTTGTCAGATAATTGGAGCCACGAGCAATATTATTGATATATTTTGAATCGATGTTTTCGAAATATCCAGAATTAAAAGCAGATTTCAAAATATACATATTATCATTCAAATCTAGTTTTTGGACATTTAAAAGTGATGGTTCTTTCCCGCTTTCAATAAGTGAAATAAACTCATTTAATTGTGAAGATACCTGTTTTAGATTATTAGCAGTTGATTCAAACTCGTTTGCAAGTACGCGGTAATAATTATTTTTGATGCTTGCCTTTTCTTTTTCTTCTTTAAAGTTGTTTAACTGAAACGCCAAATAAACCCCTACAAAAACAATTAGGAGTTCTATTAAAATCTTACCGAATTTTTGAAAAAATGAGCGTCCCATAAACCGTTAAAGTTATAAACTTTTAGTGCGCCCGCCATCAACGGGCAGATTAATTCCGTTGATGTAGCTTGCCGCTTCACTCGCTAAAAAAGCCACGGCGTTTGCAATTTCTCCAGGTTGGGCAAAACGTCTTGCTGGAACCAAACTTTTCATAAACTCGCTCGCTTCTTTTTCGGTTTTGTTCATTCGGTTTGCAGCGTTACTAACAATGTCTTCTAGTCTGTCAGTTGCTGTAAAACCTGGCAAAACGTTATTAACCGTTATTCCGAATTGTCCCAGTTCATTGGCAAGAGTCTTACTCCAACTCGCAACTGCGCCACGAATGGTGTTACTAACGCCGAGTCCATCAATAGGCTGTTTTACTGAAGTTGAAATTATGTTTATAATCCTTCCGTAATCAGCTTCTTTCATTCCGGGAACAACGGCTTGCGCCAAAATTTGGTTGCAAATTAGGTGCATTGAAAATGCTTTTTCAAATTCTTCAGGGGCTGCCGAAAAGATTGGGCCGCCTTTGGGACCGCCCGTGTTGTTCACCAAAATATGGAATGTTTTGTTGGAAACGGCCAATTCAGCTTTCGTTTTTACTTCTTCGGATTTGGTGAAGTCTGCTACAAAATAATTATGTTTTTGACCTCTTTCGTGTGGAAGATCAATTAAGGTTTCTTTCAGTTTTGCTTCATCGCGTGCAACCAACGTTACGGTTGCACCCAATTTTGCCAATTGAATTGCTGTTGCTTTTCCAATGCCAGCAGTACTTCCGCAGACCATTGCGTTTTTATCTGTTAAGTCTAAATTCATATATTTCAGTATTCAGTGTTGAGTTTAAGTTTGAGTATTCCTTTCGATTTTGATTTCAGATTCGATTTCAAATTCCCCCTTCGGGGGTTAGGGGGCTTCATATTTTATACAAACATTCTTCGTCTCCGTAAAAAACCGAAGCGCTTCAAAACCGCCTTCTCTGCCAACGCCGCTATCTTTCATTCCGCCGAACGGCGTTCTTAAATCACGGTTTAGCCAGGTATTTACCCAAACAATTCCGGCTTCAATTTCTTTTGAAATGCGCATCGTTCGGTTTAAATCTGAAGTCCAAAGGGTAGAGGACAAGCCGTATTTCACGGAATTTGCCATTTGCAGAGCTTCTTCCTCAGTTTCAAAAGGCATAATCGTAACCACGGGGCCGAAGATTTCTTCTTGGTTTACGCGGCATTGATCGTCAAAAACTTCAATGATTGTTGGTTCCAAATAATAACCGTTTTCAAAACCTTTTACGGTAACTTTATTTCCACCGTAAAGAATTTTTCCACCTTCTTTTTCGGCGAGTTTAATATATGATTCCACTTTTTCCAAATGCGGTTTTGAAACCAAAGCGCCCATATTTGTTTCGGCATCAAACGGATTTCCTATTTTGAGTTGTTTTACTTTTTCAACAAAATCTTTTTTGAATTTTTCGTAAATCGGTTTTTCAACAAAAATTCTACTTCCGCAAAGGCAGATCTGGCCTTGATTTGCGAAGGAAGAACGCACGGTAACTTCCAACATTTTTTCATAATCACAGTCTGCGAAGATGAGGTTTGGGTTTTTTCCACCGAGTTCCAACGATAATTTTTTAAACATTGGCGCTGCCGTTCGGGCAATGTGTTCGCCCGTTTTTGTTCCACCCGTGAATGAAATGGCTTTTATGTTTTTATGTTCCACAATCGCCTGTCCTGCAGAAGGACCCGTACCGTGCACAATATTCAAAACTCCTTTTGGCAAACCAGCTTCGGTGCAAATTTCACCTAAGAGAAAAGCCGTAAGTGGCGTGATTTCACTGGGTTTTGCAACCACAGTATTTCCTGCAGCTATTGCCGGGGCGATTTTCCACGAAAATAAATACAATGGAAGATTCCATGGCGAAATACAACCGACTACACCAATAGGTTGGCGCAACGTAAAATTAATGGTATTCAAACCAACACTTTCGTGCGCTTCGCTGGCGAATTGTGTAATTGCATTTCCGAAAAAACGAAAGTTCGCGGACGCCCGTGGAATATCAACAGCCAACGCCAAACTCAAAGGTTTTCCATTGTCTTTTGCTTCGGCTTCGGCCAATTCAACTAATTTTTCATCAATTAAATCTGCAATTTTTAGTAGAATTCTGCTACGTTCGTCAATGGTTGTGTTGCTCCATTTTGGAAAAGCTGCTTTTGCAGCTTGGTATGCACTTTCAATATCCTCCGCATTTGAATTTGCGATTTGTGAATACACTTCGCCATTGGAAGGATTGTAATTATCCAACCATTTTTTGGAAAGTGGTTCAACATATTCGCCGTTTATGTAGTTTAGAATTTTTTGCATTTCACTCATAACTCTGCACTCTTAACTCTTAACTGGAGAATAAGCCATCGCCTTAATCTCTACCACCAAATACGGATGCGGCAATTGATGCACGGCAACAGTGGTGCGCGTTGGTCCCGTTTCCTTGTTAAAATATTCAGCGTACACTTGATTGTAGCCTGCAAAGTCATTCATATTTACCAAAAAGCTGGTTACGTCCACAACATCGGCCATTGTTGCGCCTTCGGTGGCTAAATAGTCTTTTATATTTTCAAGTACGGCGCGGGTTTGTTCTTTTATATCGAAATGCATCGTTCCCATTTCGTCAATTTTATTTACGCCGGCAAAGGTGTTGTCCGGCAAACGCGAACTTGTGCCGCTAATAAATATAAAATCGCCCACGCGCTTTACGTGCGGATATGCACCACGAGGCGTTGCTTTTCCTTCTACTAATCTGCTTTTGTTACTCATAATTTATGTTTTACCCAAAAGCCACTTCATCATCGTGAAGGATGGCTTCGGTTTCTTTTTTTACTAGTTCCAGTTTTTCTTTTAACGACATTTCTTCTCTGATTTTTCCGTCGTCCAAAAGATTTAAAATCGCTTTGTCCTGTGCGCGTCCGCGTTTCAATGCTTCGGAATAGGTAATTGATTCCTTAAAGGTAACCAAAGAATATTTGCTGTAATATTCTTCGGGAAATTCAGCTTCAAAAGCGGTTTCCAATTTTCTTTTTCTTTGAAAAATTTCCATCGCGGTGTGTTCCTTCATTTCGTGGAAATTATCTACCGCCAAATCTGCAATCGCGTCTGTATCTTTTTTCCGAAGCGCTTCGTATTCCTTAAAAATCATTTCCCAATTAACTCCTTCCCTTTGGGAAGGCTGGGATGGGACATATTTCTCAAGAATTTCATCAAAAACTACCACATCTTCAAAGGAAGCGTTCATTCCCTGTCCGTAAAATGGAACGATTGCGTGCGCAGCGTCGCCCAACAAAAGTACTTTTCCGAAGGCATTCCAGGGCGAACATTTTACCGTTCCCAACGGACCGATGGGATTGGTAAAAAATTCATCCGCAAGGTTTGGGATCATTTCCACCACATCGGGAAATTCTTTGTTAAAATATTCGTGAACCATTTCCGGCGAAGTCAAATTCGCAAAACAATATTCGCTGTTTTCATACGGAAGAAATAAGGTAACCGTAAAACTTCCGTCGAGATTTGGAAGTGCGATCAACATATCTTCGTCGCGTGGCCAAATATGCAAAGCGTTTTTATAAGTTCTATATCCGTTGTTTTCTGCGGCTGGAATTTCAAGTTCTTTATAACCGTGACTTAGCCATTGCTGCGAAAAACTGAAAAGAAACTTATGGCTTTCAAACATATTTTTTCGAACTACCGAGCCCGCTCCGTCGGTTCCGAAAATAACATCAGCGATTATCCTGGTTTCTTTTTTTGAATTGAAATCTCTGAAAATTGCAGAAGCATTTTCCAAATCAACTTCTTCACAAGCGTGGTTGAAAATGAGTTGCACGTTGGGCATTTTTTCCGCTTCGTCCAAAAGAAGCATATTCAAACCGGGTCGCGAAATGGAGTTGATGTATTCATCTTTTCTACCGCTGTACGGACTTAAAAAAGTGTTTCCAGCTTTGTCGTGAATCATCCGCCCGTTCATTGGGATGCAGAGTTTTTTTGCTTCTTCCTCAACTCCCGCAAGTCGCAATCCACGCAGACCGCGATCGCTCAACGCTAAGTTTATGGAGCGTCCCGCGTCTTGGGTTACTTTTCGCAAATCGGGCCGTTTTTCTACTAAGGTTACTTCAAAACCGCGTTGTGCCATTCGCAGTGCGAGAAGGCTTCCGCAGAGTCCGGCGCCGATTATTAGGATATTGTTCATTGTCTATTTTTTTTTATTCAATCATGCAAGATTTTCAAAACCTTGTAGTATTTAAATCTTTAACTTGAAGACCTACAAGGAGGCCTGCGGCAACATCTTGCAGGTCAGTTTAAAATTTCCTTTAATTTTTCCGAAAATCGAAACACATCCTCAAAACTATTGTAAAGTGGGGCAGGGGCAACACGGATTACATCCGGCTCGCGCCAATCACTTATCACACCAGCTTGGGTTAGTTTTGTGTGTAAATTTTTATCGGCATTTTTCACTTGAATTGAAAGTTGGCAGCCGCGTTCCTCGGGATTTCTTGGAGTGATTACATTGATGGATTCGTTTTTCATTTCATCCAATAGAAACTCTAAAAATCCAGTAAGTTTTTCAGATTTCTTCCGAAGATTTTCAAAACCAGCTTCCGCAAAAGTATCCAATGATGCACGAATGGCCGCCATCGATAAAATTGGCGGATTGCTTAATTGCCAACCCTCTGCGCCAGGCAAGGCATCAAATTCGTGCCGCATATTGAAACGCGTTTTTTTGTTGTGCCCCCACCAACCTGCAAATCGATTTAGTTTTTCATTGTTTGCGTGGCGTTCGTGAACAAAACACCCGCCCAAACTTCCCGGGCCGCTGTTTAAATACTTATAGGTACACCAAACGGCGAAATCTGCTCCCGTTTCGTGAAGGTTTGGCTGAATATTTCCTGCGCCGTGCGCCAAATCAAAACCGACCATACAATTATATTTATGGCCGAGTTCGGTAATTTTTTTGAGCGGAAAGGATTGGCCTGTGTAATAATTGGTACTGCCAATCATTAGCAAAGCAATTTCGTTTCCGTGATTTTTCATTATTTCCTCCAAATCCTCAAAACGGCAAAGTTCCTCGCCCTTTCTCGGTTTCCAAAGAATTAATCCGTCTTTCGGGTCAATTCCGTGATATTTCAGTTGGCTTTCAACTGCATATTTATCACTTGGAAAAGCATCGCTTTCAACCACAATTTTATATTTCGTTTTTGTGGGTTGAAAAAAGGAAACCATCATTAAGTGAAGGTTTGTTGTCAACGTATTCATTACAACTACTTCCGAAGGTTTCGCGCCAACGATTTTCGCCATATTTTCTGTCAGAAATTCGTGGTAGGGTAGCCAAGGATGTTTGCCTTCCACGTGGCCTTCAACACCTAAATTTGCCCAATCGGCAAGTTCTTCTTTTATATATTTTGAAGTAATTTTGGGTTGCAGCCCAAGGGAATTTCCGCAGAGATAAACAAGTGCTTCACCGGACGTATTTTTTGGAATATGAAACTTGTTTCTGAAAGACGCTAAAGCATCTTCGGCATCTTGTTTTTTTGCGTATTCTAAAGAATTTTGGAACATTGGGTTGTGTTGAATTTTATCGGCTTTTCACAAAAATAGGAATTAAAATTCGTTTAATTGGCTGTTTCTTTTTTAACCGAAATATTACTGAAATACAACTTAAAACCGCCAGTGCTATCCTTATGCATTTTTGCAATTTCAATTCCACTGAAATTTTCATAATCTTCCCAGGTAGTACTCATAGAGGGCGCCTCTGTATTTCCTTTTCTATAGTTCCACTCCTTTATTTTGAAATCGTGGTCGTAGAAAAAATCATAAGCATCGCCAGGGGTATAGCCTCCATCGTTTCCGTAAACAATTGTTAATTGAGCTAAAGTGTCTTTAGAAATTGGCGCAACAGCATTTTCTTTTTCCGAAAAAGTAATTCCTTTATCCCAAAGCAATTGAAAAGGTGCCAGTAGCCAATATTTATCATTAATAAAAGCTGCGTCAGTTTTCATAACAATGCTATCCATTTTTGAACGGTTATAATGTATGGTGTCCGTAGCCGAAATCATTGAAACGGACCCTGTTTTTGGCTTCCAAATCCAAGCTCGGTCAAAATGGTTTTCACCGCGATCTACATTGAAAGTGAAAGCTAATTCTGAAACGTCTTTCCAATTTTCATAACCGTTAGCGTTTGCTATTTGATGCCTAATGTCTAAATTTTGAAGAGAATCTTTTTCGTCAATTAATTCAACTTCCGAAGATTTTTGGCTGTTATTGCAGCTCAAAAAAACTAAAAATACGGTCAGGATGGTATAAGAGATTTTCATATTCAGTATGTTTTCTGTAAAAGTAAAGAATACTTTTGGCTTTCATATTTTTTGTATTTTTATTGTGTTGAACTAAGTTAACTCCCCATTGCAATGCGTGTGATAGATAACAAAGAAACAAATAGGTTCGAGGCCGAAGAAGATGGCCATAAAGCTATTATTGAATATTCCGTGCAGCCAGGCATTTTATCATTAAACCACACGGAAGTTCCCAAAGAGCTTGCGGGGCAGGGCATAGCGAGCGAGATGACGGAAAAAGTTTTGCTGCAGATAGAACTTCGCGGTTTGAAAGTGATTCCCGTTTGTCCCTTTATAAAAAAATATATTGATAAACATCCCGAATGGAAATCTATTATAGCAAAGTAAGAAAGTTTAAAAAACCCTTTCAATTATTGTTGAAAGGGTTTTTTTCATAAAATATTTCCATTAAAATTAATCCACTGCGTCTTCTACATCGTCCGCAACGTCTTCAATTTCGTCGCCAACTGTTTTGTTTTCGCGGCAACTTGTAAAGCTTGTNAAATTAATCCACTGCGTCTTCTACATCGTCCGCAACGTCTTCAATTTCGTCGCCAACTGTTTTGTTTTCGCGGCAACTTGTAAAGCTTGTAGCCATTAATCCTGCTGCAAATAAAATTAAAAATACTTTTTTCATATTAGATTGTTTGTTTAAGAGTTAATAATTTGTTTGTTGTCTTAAGGTCTGCGTCCAGTTGCCAATCGGTATAAAATACCAATAATTGCCAAGACCAATAAAATGTGAATTAGGCTTCCAACAGCTTCACCGAAACCGAAATAGCCTACGAGCCATCCTATGATAAGGAGTACTACAATTAACCAGATGATGTCACCCATAATGATAGTTTTTTAAAGTTAGTGTCATTAAAACTACGATAAAACCTTTCTTTTATCAATTTATTTAACCCATGTTTAACGAAATTATCAATAAAATATCAAAAATGTTACTAAATGTGTTTTTTGAGTTAATTGGCTATATTTGGGGAAAAAGATGCTAATGAATTATTCCGAAGAATTTGAAACCAACCGAAAAACCTGGAATTCAAAGGTAACTGTGCATGCCAAAAGTGAATTTTACGACTTAGAAAATTTCATCAATGGAAAATCCTCGCTCCATGAATATGAAATTAATGCCTTGGGTGATGTTTCGGGAAAGCGGCTTTTGCATCTTCAGTGCCATTTTGGGCAGGATACCTTGAGTTTTGCGCGAATGGGAGCTAAATGTACGGGTGTAGATATTTCTGATGAAGGAATCAAATTGGCAAAACAATTGAACACCGAGCTAAAACTTGATGCGGACTTTGTGTGCTGCAATGTTTTGGAGACTTCAAAATATGTTTCAGAAAAGTTTGATATTGTTTTTACAAGCTATGGAACGATTGGTTGGTTGCCCGATTTAAAACCGTGGGCGCAGATGATTTCGGAACGGTTAAAACCCGGCGGTTTCTTATATATTGTTGAATTTCATCCCATTGCTTGGATGTTTGATTATACCGTTTCACCTCCAGAGATGAAATATGGCTACCATCAAAAAGATACTATTTATGAAGAATATGAAGGAACCTATGCCGATAAAAACTCAAAAATGGTGAGTAAGGAATACGGCTGGAACCATAGTTTGGGGGAAGTGATTTCTTCACTTTCCGAAGCTGGACTACATATTGCTTACTTAAAAGAGCACGATGCTTCGCCTTATGATATTTTTCCAGGATTAGTTGAAAATGACAAAGGGATGTTTGAGCTTTCAAGCAAAATGTACCCGTTGATTTTTGAAGTGAAGGCAATAAAAAATTCCACACCCGAAGCTGTGGAATTATAATATTTTAAAAATTTAATGAGAATTAATGCGTTGTCTCTTTTTTTAGCAACTCCGGAAATTTCTCCTTAAATCTATTTAATCGCGGAATAGAAACATTTTGAATGTACGGATTATCGGGGTTGTTGCGTTCGTAGTTTTGATGGTATGCCTCCGCTTTCCAAAATTTTTGAAAAGGCAAAACCTGCGCGGCAACTTTATCTCCGCCTAGTTGTTTGTTTAAGGTAGCCACTTTTTCATCAATAATTTTCTTTTCTTCATCGTTTTGATAGAAAATTATCGAACGATAGGATTTGCCGTGGTCAGGACCTTGGCCGTTTACTTGGGTTACATTTTGTGAGCCAAAATACACATCAACCAATTGGCTAAAACTTACAATTTCTGGATCGTAAATAACCTCAACGCCTTCAGCATGATCGGCGTGATTTTGATAGGTAGGATTCTTGCTATCGCCCCCGCTATAGCCAGAAATAGCTTCCTTAACGCCATTTACGCTTTCATAAATAGCTTCCACACACCAAAAACAACCACTTGCAAAATATGCTTTTTTTAAACCATTTTCAGTTTCAGTCTGTACGGGGATTTGCTCTTTTTGAGCCAAGGCCTCTGCTTGTTTATTACTTTCATTTGAAGGCTTGCAAGCGCCTTGAAGTGAGAAAAGAAAGATACTGGCAATAAGGAATGTGACTTTTTTCATAGAAATCATTTTTTAGGAATTGGTCTTACGTAAATGAAAAACCTTGCATTTAAAGTACAAAAAAAGCCTCCACATAATGTGAAGGCTTTGTTATAATTGAAGGTTATTTTTATTTAAGCTTTGCAAACTTAGCTTCCATTTTCTCTCGCTCTTCGGCAGCTAAATCTGGATCAACCAAGATACGGCCACTGTGCTCATCTGTAATAATTTTTTTGCGGCCTGCAATCTCCATTTGCACCTGTGGTGGAATGGTGAAGAAAGAACCGCCGGAAGCACCACGCTCCACGGCAACTACAGCCAAGCCATTTTTAACATTCGTGCGAATGCGCTTGTATGCCTTTATAAGACGTGGCTCAATTTGAGTCTCAAAATTTTCAGACTCCTTGATTAGGGTCTGCTCTTCTTTCTCGGTTTCTTTCAGGATTTCGTCAAGCTCGTTCTGTTTGTGCTTCAAATGCTCTGAGCGCTCGTCAAAACGTGCTTTTGTATCTTCGATTACTTGATTTTTCTGCTCTATTTGTGCGCGATATTCTTTGATGTTTTTCTCTGCAAGCTGAATTTCAAGCTCTTGAAATTCAACTTCCTTACTTAAAGAGTTGTATTCACGATTGTTGCGAACGTTGTCCTGTTGAGCAGTATATTTTTTGATGAGCGCTTTAGACTCTTCAATGTTGTTCTTCTTTTCCTTGATTTGGTCTTCAATTACCTCAAGGTCTGCCTTAAGCTTTTCCAAACGGGTGTTCATTCCTGCCACCTCGTCCTCAAGATCTTCAACTTCCAAAGGAAGTTCGCCACGAACGCTTCTTATTTCATCAATTCTGGAATCAATAAGCTGCAGATCATACAAGGCTCTTAACTTCTCTTCAACAGTAACTTCGGTTTTTGTTGCCATAAATTATAAATAGCTAATAGGATTGGTATTTGTTTGTGATAAAAGGACTGCAAAATTAGTAATTTTTTTCTTAAGGAAAGAATGTAAATGGTCTTTTGTGTACTGTTCGCTTTCATAATGCCCAATATCTGCCAAAAGCATTGTGTTTTCTGCCTTAAAGAAGTCGTGATATTTAAAATCTGCCGAAATAAATGCATCGGCGCCAGCATTTTTTGCGGCATCTATGGCAAAACTTCCGCTTCCGCCGAGAACTGCAACTCTTTTAATTGATTTGTGAAGCAATGCTGAGTGGCGCACACAATCTGTTTTCATCGTTTTTTTCAGAAATTGCAAGAACTCTTTTTCATCCAGGCCATTTTCAAATTCGCCAATCATCCCCATCCCTAAATGTTGATTTTGGTTTTCAAGTGTGGTTATTTCATAAGCTACCTCCTCATAGGGATGTTCTTCAAACAAAGCTTTTAAAATATTGTTTTGAAGGTGTTTCTCAAAAGTAATCCCAATTTGCGTTTCATCCTCAAAATGGGTTTCGCCTTTTTTCCCGATTACGGGATTGGAGTCTTCATTGCCTTTAAAACTGCCTTTTCCCTCAATATTGAAACTGCAATTTTCATAGTTGCCAATATTGCCGGCACCTACTGCAAAAAGGGCATTTCTAACTTTTTCAGCATCTTTTGAAGGGACAAACGTGATGAGCTTTTTAATGGTTTCAGTTTGGGGAATTAAAACGGCTCTATTCTTCAATCCAAGTTTTTTACAAATTATTGCGTTCACGCCATTCCATGAATTGTCCAGCGCGGTGTGGTTTGAAAATATAGCGATATCGTGCTTTATTGCTTTCTGAACTACACGTTCAACATATGTTTTGCCCGTAATTTTTTTCAATCCCGAGAAAATAATCGGATGAAAGCTAACGATGAGGTTGCAGTTTTTTGCGATGGCTTCATCCACTACGGTTTCTAATGTATCCAGCGTTACCAATATTCCCGAAACAGTTGCATTGGCGTCACCTACCAATAATCCTGTATTGTCAAAACCTTCTGAATAGGATAGCGGTGAGAGCTCTTCAAGGACCGCAATTACTTCTTTTACCTTCATTTTTTTACATTTTCAGTAAAGATAACAGTTTATGGAATTTTCAGTGACTTCTATTTTTATTTTAAAGCAATCCTCAATTTCTGCGGAATTAGTACTTTCGTTCTATGAATTTTCTGCGCAAGTTATTATTTCCTTTTTCACTATTGTACGGTGGCATTACGGCTATTCGAAATTTTCTATATAACAAGGGAATTTTAAAGAGCAAGAAGTATGATTTACCGGTTATTTGTGTGGGAAACCTTTCCACGGGAGGAACCGGAAAGTCCCCAATGATAGAATTGTTGGTTTCCTTTTTAGAACATAAACAGAAAGTTGCGGTTTTAAGCCGCGGTTATAAACGAAAAACTTCAGGCTATCGCGAAGTTTCAATAGTAAATACTGTGGAAGAAGTAGGCGATGAGCCGCTTCAATTCAAAAAGAAATTTCCAGAAATAACAGCTGCAGTATGTGAAGATCGCCGAACTGGAATTGAAAAATTGCAAAGTAAGGCTGATGTAATTTTGCTTGACGATGCCTTTCAGCATAGAAAAGTAAAGGCTTCGCTGAATATATTACTCACTTCTTTTGATAAACTGTATGTGAATGATTGTATGCTTCCCAAGGGAAACCTACGCGAGCCAAAATATGGAGCAGAGCGGGCTGATGTGATTGTTGTTACTAAATGTCCCGATGACATTTCCGATTTCACAATGGAAGCCATAAAACGAAAACTGGATCCGAAACCGCATCAGAAAATTTATTTTTCAAAAATCGGATATGCTTCAGAAATAAAAAATCCGAAGGAAAAAAAACCGCTATCATATTTAAAAAACGAAAAATTTCTTTTGGTTACGGGTATTGCGAATCCAAGACCTTTGATAGACTACTTGAAAAAAAAAGGGTTGAACTTTAAAGAAAAATCATTTCCGGATCATCATAATTTTACTTCTTTTGAAATTGACGAATTAAAAAAACATCCTGTAATACTTACTACCGAAAAGGATTTTATGCGACTGCAAGCACTTTCAAAAGTAACGGAAATCTTTTATCTGCCGATTAGGACAGTAATTTTAAATGAAGAAGAGGTTAATTTTAAAAGTAGCATTGAAGTAGTAATAAAAGATAAGAAGTAATTACTTCACCAAAAAATCATTGCTGCGCAGCACTCTATTTATCTTTTCGAAAAAATCTTCTGCATTGAAGGGTTTGGGGATAAATTCGTTAAAGCCTGCTTTGTAGAAATCCTCCAGATTTTCTTCAATCGTAATTGCGGTCAAAGCAATAATTGGCACTGTTTTATTGAATTCACGGATTTTTTTAGTGGCTTCAATTCCGCTAATTCCTGGCATATGAATGTCCATTAAAATTACATCAAAATCTTGTTCTTTGGCGTGCTTTATAGCGTCCATCCCGTTATCAACCACAGTACATGCCATTTTTTTCTTTTCAAGAATTTTCTTGGTAATCATTTGGTTAATTTTGTTGTCTTCAACAATCATAACTGCCTTGTTTTCAAATATGTCGTTATCCAGTACAACCTCCATATTTTTTGGGTCGGTTATGTTGGTTTCCGACTCGGCGATGTCATAATTTATATTGAACCAAAACTTGGAGCCTTCTCCCAGTTTACTCTCCAAAAATATTTTGCTCCCCATGAGCTCCAGAAGATTTTTCACAATAGAAAGACCAAGGCCCGTGCCGCCATATTTTCGGTTTATTTGAAGCGAACCTTGTGAAAAAGATTCAAAAATTGTGTTTTGTTTCTTCTTGGAAATCCCGTCTCCCGTATCTTCCACTTCAAAATGGACTACTACCTTTTTGGCGGATTTTTCGGCATTTTTTACCCGTACCCAGATATCACCATTTTCGGTAAACTTGATGGAGTTGCTGATAAGGTTAATGAGTATTTGGGAAATCTTTAATGAATCTCCCATTACTTCATTTGGTAAAGTTGGGTCGTATTCGTAATGAACATTGTTGTTTTTGGCCTCCGCAGATTTTTTAAGGGCAATCAACACCCCGTCTATCCGCTTTTTCAGATTGAAGGGCGCTTTTTCAATTTCAACCTTATTGGCCTCTAATTTATTGAGATCGAGAATATTGTTGATTAGCGATAACAGATATTCTCCTGAAAATTTTAATGAATTTAGATGTTCTTTTTGTTCAGGTTTCGGGTCTTCCTCCAAAAGTAGATGCGTTAAACCGGTAACCGTGTACATAGGTGTTCGCAGTTCGTGGGTAATGGTTGAAAGAAATTGTGCCTTAGCCTGCGAAGCTTTTTCTGCATTTTCCTTTGCCTCCTGCAATTCTGTGTTTTTGTCCTGTAGCAGCTCATTTGCTTTTGCTCTTAAATTATTGTTTTTATAAAGCGAAAGCGTCAATAGTGAAAGTATCAGGATTAAGGCAATGCTGAGCCACCCGGTAAGTTTTCCAAAAAACAATGACTTTTCCTGTTTGCTAAGGTCATCCTGTTGGTTTGCAATTATTTCATTCAAATCGCCAATTGCAGATTCTGCTTGAATTCCGCGTTCAATTGCTTTTAAGTGAATTTGGCGTAGCGAATCTTTTCGGTTAAAGTAATATTTAAGCTCTTCCTCTGCTTTGGAATTCATCTTTTCTGCAATCAAAATCTGTGAATTGATTCGATGGCTTTCTACAATATACTTTGTGAAACCTTGTGAATATGAAATTTCGGTGACAGTTTTTAAAAGGTTCCTAGCTTCCTGCAATGGGCGAGGGTATATTTCAGGATTCATTAGTGAAAGCGCATCTGCAGTACTGCTATATGCACCCACTTCTTGATACAATAAACCTTGTTCCTTAAAGCTTTGTGCAGCCGGTTTTAAATATGAAATGGCTTTTTCATAATTACCTAGCCGAATCTCTAGCAGACCTTTGCCATAAAGTACGTTTGCCTTACTTTTTTCATCATTGAGATCGGTATAGATTGAGTCAGCCTTACTTAAGTATTTTTCAGCTATTTCAGTCTTACCATTTGAAACTAGAATAATTCCATAAAGATTATAAGCTTTTGCCAGTTTATAGAAATTTTTATAGGTTTCGCCATTTTCAATTGCTTTTTTTGTTTCAGCAACCGCCTTGTCAAAATATTCCAAATTATAGTAAAGCTCTGCAATACTTAATTCTACATCTGGCTTATAACTTCTATATTTCGGGAGCATTGCCAGTTTGTTGGCATCGTTCAGGTTTTTCACCGCTTCCATGAAGTTTTCAGTTTCCAGTGCTTTGCTGGCTGAATACTGCAACTGTTTTATGGTCACAATGGTATCCTTAATTTGCGCTGAAGTGGAATTGCCTGAAACCAGTAAACACAAAATAAGGGGCAAGAAAATCTTGTATTTTAAAATCAGTTGGCGCATTGGTTAGTTTAAAAGGGCAATAAATATAGTTATTTCGCAGAAATTCTATCAATTAAATCTATAATTCTAGATGAATACCCAATTTCATTATCATACCACCCTATTATTTTTACCATCTTTCCTACAACTGAAGTCATTCCCGCATCAAAAATGCATGAATTTGTATTGCCTACAATATCTATGGAAACAATTGGGTCTTCTGTATATTGAAGAATTCCAGCAAGTGAATTTTCCGAAGCATTTTTGAAAGCATTGTTTATCTCTTCAATTGAAACCTCTTTTTTAACGTTTAAGGTTATATCGGTTAATGAACCGTTCGGAACGGGAACACGGATTCCGCAACCGCCAATTACCTCAGAAAGTTCGGGAAATATTTTGGTCAAAGCCTTTGCGGCACCCGTCGTTGTGGGTACGATAGATTGTCCCGCAGCGCGTGCACGCCGTAAGTCCCTATGGGGTTGGTCGTGCAAGCTTTGGTCTGTGGTGTAGGAGTGGACAGTAGTGATATAGGCTTGTTCAATGCCGCAAAGTTCGTTGATTATTTTTAGCATCGGCGCAGCATTATTGGTGGTGCAGGAAGCATTTGAAATAATCAAATCTTCGGGCGAGAGGGTGTTATCATTTACACCCAATACAACAGTTTTTATATCATCCTCCAAAGGCGGCACTGAAAGTATTACCTTTTTTGCTCCGTTTCTTAAATGGTTTTCCAGTTGTTTTTTAGTTTTGAATTTGCCCGTGCATTCCACAACAATGTCAACATTTCCCCAGGAAATATCTTCTATATTTTTTTCCGAAGAAAATTTCACTTTTTTTCCAGCGACCGAAACTTCATTTTCTGTATATTCAATATCTTCCTTTAAAACTCCGTGAATACTGTCGTATTTTAAAAGATGGCTTAATGTTTTGGTATCGGCAAGATCATTTATTGCTATCACTTCTATCGTAGGATGATTGAGCAATAGCCTAAAAACATTCCGGCCAATTCGGCCAAAACCATTGATGCCGACAGTTGTCTTTTTATTCATTTTCTGAAATTAATTAGGTAAGATGCTTTTGTGCCTTATATGAGGATCGAACCAAGGCACCACTTTCCACGTGGCGAAAGCCCATTTCCAAACCTATGGTTTCATATTTTTTAAACTGTTCTGGAGTAATAAACTCCTTAACTGGAAGATGTTTTTTTGAAGGCTGTAAATACTGCCCAATAGTCAATACATCCAGCCCAACGTTGCGTAAATCTTTCATAGTCTGGATCACTTCTTCTTCCATTTCTCCCAAACCGAGCATGATCCCACTTTTTGTGCGCAGTTTACCGGTATGTTTCAAATAGTTCAAAACTTCAAGACTGCGTTCGTATTTCGCCTGTATTCTTACCTCGCGCGTCAACCGTTTTACCGTTTCCATATTATGACTTACAATTTCGGGCCTCACGGCAATAATGCGATCTATGTTTCGGGTATTTCCCTGAAAATCTGGGATCAGGGTTTCCAGTGTGGTTTCGGGGTTCATTCTACGTATTGCCTTCACGGTTTCGGCCCAAATAATGGAACCCATATCTTTTATATCGTCACGGTCAACAGAGGTAATTACCGCGTGTTTTATGTTCATCAATTTAATGGAGCGGGCAACTTTTTCAGGTTCATCCCAGGCAATAGTCTCGGGCCGACCAGTTCTTACGCCACAAAAACCGCAGGAACGGGTGCAAATATTTCCTAAAATCATAAAGGTTGCAGTGCCCTCGCCCCAACATTCACCCATATTGGGGCAACTGCCAGAAGTACATATGGTGTGCAGTTTATATTTCTCAACTACGCCACGCAGCTCAGTATATTTTTTTCCCGTGGGAAGCTTAACGCGAATCCATTTTGGTTTTGGTGCGGGCTTTTGAATTTCCAAAGTTTCTGTGCTCATAAGGGTAACAAAAGTACGAAAAAAAGCCCCCTAACCCCCAAATGGAAAACTCCATTTTTTTTTGAATTTGGAACTTGATTTTTTTAGTATTTGTAATAACTAATCTTGCTGCGTAATGATTTCAGCTAGCAGTTTTCGCGCCCGAAGCAGTCTAACCTTTACGTTGTTTAATGGCTCTTCCAATGTTTCGGAGATTTCATTATAACTCATTTCCTGAAAATACCGCAGGTTTATTACTTCCTGATAATGCGGTTTTAGTTGTTTTATGTAACGTAAAAGTTCAGCCAAGTTTTGCTCCCTAATCAATTTATCTTCCGGAGTGGGCGAGTGGTCCGCAATTTTCTGGACCTGCTCGTTGGAAGCATCTGTAGTATTTGAATAGATAGAGGCGTTTTTTTTACGCGTTTTGTCTATTTGGATGTTTTTTGAAATGGTAATAAGCCACGTTGAAAAAGTATAGTTTTCGTCAAAAGTTTCAATTTTGTCAAAAGCCTTAGCAAAAGTTTCGATGGTAATATCCTCTGCTTCGTGCTCGTTACGCACTCTTTTCATTTGAAAACCGAACACTTCGTTCCAAAAATAATCTAACAGAAACTTGAAAGCGCCCTGTTTGCCTTTTTTTGCTTTTTCAATATGTAGTGCTATTTCTTCCGAAGTTATTTCCATCGCGAGTTTTTTTCGCCGCTGTTGGAAATAAAGATACTTAATTGTGTGAAGACTAAAAACAATTCATAAAAAGGAATAAACAGTACCAAATCCTGTTCCTTTAGTTTTTTTGCGGCATTTCCAATTATAATATACTGAAAAACAAGGCGTATAAAAATTACGGCCAAACCAAAATACCAGAATTCCGTAAACATTGTGGCTATTGCCAACATCCAAAAAAATAAATTACTTAGGTAATAAGCCCCTAAAAGAATGCGGTGTTTGGGTTTATAGAGTTTAGCAGTGGAGTAGTGCCTCTTTTTTTGAAGGAGCCATTTTTTCTTTTTCTTCTTCGGAAGTGAATAAGTAAATGCTTTTGCATCTGTACATATAGCAACATTTTTTGCAGTGGCGGCTTCGTTCACAAAAAGGTCATCATCGCCAGAAGGTATTTTGATGTGGCTCATAAAGCCATTGTTGTCATAATATAGGTTGCTGGTGTAAGCTAAATTGCGGCCCACGCCCATATACGGGTTTCCAGCCTTGGCGTAGGAGAAATATTGAACTGCCGTCATTAAAGTTTCAAAACGGATCATTTTGTTCAAAAATCCGGACTGTTTTTCATAAGCACCGTAGCCAAGAATCAACTGCTTTTCATCAGAAAATTTTGAAGCCATTGTGGCCAACCAATCATCGGAAGCTGGGTAACAGTCGGCATCCGTGAAAACCAATCGCGTGTTTTTTGCGCGTTTTATTCCTAAAGTGAGGGCATATTTTTTATTGGCCCAAAAGGCTTCGTTGTTTTTCACGTTTACAATTTGTATTCGGGGGTCGTTCTGGGCAAAGCTTTCCATTACCTCCAAGGTTTCGTCAACCGAGGCGTCGTTTATAAGAATGATTTCAAAGTTTGAATAATGCTGTTGTTGCCAAAGCGGAATGTTTTTCTGAAGATTTTCAGCTTCGTTTTTGGCACATATTATAAGGGAAACCGGATAATTTTCCGAAGTAATTTTTTCTGAAGTTTTTAAAAATGAAAATTTCGAAAAGAGAAGGTAATAAGCACAGTTAATCAACGCGACCGCGCCGAAAACGTAAAGTAGCACCATAGGGATTTACGATTGTAATTTTGTGAATAAGAGTGAAATTTTAATTAACAATTAGTTGGAAGTTGCCTCTATTTTGTGGGTGTCTTCTTTACAAGAATCAAATTGATCTGGGGTCTTTCCACAGAAACCGCACGATTCACCTTCTTTATTTAAAAAAGGGCTTTGGCTGGCACAGGTTCCGGCAAATTTCCCGTCCTTTTTGGCCCACAATTTTATGGCAATACCGGCAACGGCAAGTAATAATAAAGCTAATGTGATAAGTAAAAGTTTCATCTCAAATATTTAGGTTGCAAAAATACAATCTTTCTTTTTGTTCTGCTCAGATTTTAAGTATTTTTAGCCTCAATTTTAAATAATTTAACGATGCTAAAACCTACAAGTTTTTTGATACTTTCCATAATTGTCCTTCTCAATTTTTCCTGTAAAAATGACACTCAAAATTCAGATAAGATAGAATCTGAAACTGTGGCTGTTGATACTGTGTCAGAACTGCCAAAGAATAGGGCTGCCAAAAAAGATTTGACACCGCAGGACATTGCGGTTATTAAAAGTGTGATGGCCCGGGTTATGAATGATGGGTATCTAAAAAGATTTGCAAGTTACCTTGTTACTGCAGAATTGACGGATCTGCTTTCCAATGAAGATGGTCCCTTCACTGTTTTTGGTCCTACCGATGCCGCTATCGAGTCCTTATCTGCTGAAAAGAGGAAGTTTTATTCAAATCCGGAAAACAAAGCGCAATTGATAGAAATGCTGAAATCGCATATTGTGGTAGGAAATTTCGACAAAACAACTTTGATGCAAACCATCGATAAAGGCGGCAAAGCCAAATTGAAAACGTTGGCCGGTATTACTTTAATGGTTACAAAATCTGGTGAAGAACTTGTTGTCGCAGATGGAAAAGGTGCAACAGCAAAAGTGATTAAAGGCAGTGTAGAAGGGTCAAATGGTTCGGTTTACGTTGTGGATGCTTTGCTGAATGCAAATTAAAAAACGTTTACTTCCGGTTCAATAAAGATGCCGGTCATTTCCTTTACCTTTTTTTGGATTTCCATAGCGAGTTGCCAAATTTGCTTTCCGCTCGCGTTGCCATAATTCACAAGAACCAAGGCTTGGTTTTTATGTATTCCCGCATCACCAAAACGTTGGCCTTTAAAACCAGCTTTTTCGATGAGCCACCCGGCGGGAATCTTAAATTCCGTAGGCGAAACCTCATAAAAAGGAGCCTCCGGAAAATTTCTTCTAAATTCCTGAAATGTTTCAGCATCAACAACTGGATTTTTGAAAAAACTGCCACTGTTGCCCAATACCTTCGGGTCTGGAAGTTTTGATTGGCGAATAGCGATAACCGCTTCTGAAACGTCTTTAATTGTGGGGGTTTCGATTTTTTTATCGTTCAGGACTTTCTGAATATCACCGTATGAAATACTGGTTTTGTGGTCTTTTTTTGTCAACCGAAATGTAACGCTGGTAATTATGTATTTTCCTTTCGCTTCATTTTTGAAGATGGAATTTCGGTATTCAAAAGCGCATTCATCCTTTGTGAATTCCCGCTCTTGTAAAGTTTCAATTTCAACAGTATTGCAGCTTACAAAAGTATCTTTGAGCTCCACCCCGTAAGCGCCAATATTTTGAATAGGAGCCGTACCTACATTCCCGGGAATAAGTGAAAGGTTTTCCAAACCGCCAAAATCGTTCGCAATGCAATATTGAACAAATTCGTGCCAGTTTTCCCCAGCCATTACTTTTACAAAAACCTCGGTATCGGTTTCTTTTAGGATTTCAATTCCTTTTAAATTTATGTGAAGTACAAAAGCATCCAAATCGCCTGTAAGAAGCATATTGCTTCCGCCACCTAAAATGAAAAGATTTTTGGAAGTTTTCTCTGAAAGCGCCTGTTTTAATTCTTCAATGCTTTCAACCGAAACAAAATAACGGGCGTTGCAATCTATGCCAAATGTATTGTGGTTTTTAAGCGATTTGTTTTCGTCAACCCGCATTAATCCTTATATTTTTGAAGCGCAATTTTTAGAATTTCAACCGCTCTAATAAGGCTTTCCTTTTTCAAAACATACGCAATTCGTACTTGATTGAGACCAACTCCGGGACTGGAATAGAAGCCTGCGGCAGGAGCTACCATAATGGTTTCGCCGTTATCATCAAATTCTTCCAAAAGCCATTGTGCAAAGGCATCACTGTTTTTTACAGGTAGTTGAACTATGCAATAAAAAGCTCCTTTCGGCTCGCCCACTTGCACGCCCGGAATGGCTTTTAGTGCGGCAACCAATGTATTTCTTCTATCTTGATATTCGGAAATTACTTCGTCAAAATAACTTTGGGGAGTCTGCAAAGCAGCCTCACTTGCAATTTGTGCAAACGTTGGAGGGCTTAATCGGGCCTGTGCAAATTTTAAGGCTGTTGCAATAACTTGTTTGTTTTTTGAAACCAAACAACCAATGCGTGCCCCGCACATACTGTATCTTTTTGAAACCGAATCGATGATGATTCCGTTTTCGGCCAAGCTATCTTCTTCAAGAATTGAATAATGTTTGTAGCCGTCATAGGTAAACTCGCGATACACTTCATCTGCAACCAAGAATAAATCATGTTTTTTTACAATTTTGGCCAAGGTCTGTATTTCTTCTTTAGAATAGAGGTACCCTGTAGGATTTCCGGGGTTACAGATAAGGATAGCCTTGGTTTTTGGAGTAATAAGTTTTTCAAATTCTGAAATTGGAGGCAATGCAAAATTGTCTTCAATCTTTGAAATAACGGGCACGATTTTTACGTCAGATGCTGTTGCAAAACCGTTGTAATTCGCGTAAAAGGGTTCAGGAATAATTATTTCATCTCCCGCATCGGCAATGCTGCCCATTGCAAATAACAGTGCTTCACTACCGCCGGTCGTGACTATAATGTCATTTGCCTCAACTGGGATGTTGTTCTTTTTGTAATAATTAGCAATTTTTTCACGGTATTCCTGTGAACCTTCAGAGCGGGTATAAGCAAGAATTTCCAAATGGTGGTGCGCCACAGCATCCATAGCAATCTCAGGCGATTTTATATCGGGCTGGCCTATGTTAAGGTGGTAAACGGTTTTGTTTGCTTTATAGGCTTTTTCGGCGTAGGGAACCAGCTTTCTAATAGGTGATTCCGGCATGTTTTTCCCTTTGTGTGAAACTGTCGGCATAGTGAATTTGTTTATGGCAAAGTTGCAAAATATATTTTATAAAATCACTCTGCCCGAAACAACATTCGGCTTTTTTTTATATCTTCAAGTGTTTTCAAAGAAACTATTAAAATTTTGCATAAAGCCTTTGTATTTCTCTTCTTTTTTTGTTTTTCAGCTGTTTTGGGGGCGCAAACAGGGTTTTTTCTTCAGTCAGATAAAAAGAGGGATAAAATACCTTTTAAGCTTGTAAACAATCTACCGATTATTCAAATAGAAATCAACGGTACCCCACTTTCATTTATTCTGGATACTGGGGTGAAATCTACTATTTTATTTAGTTTAGAAGAAGCAGACAGTCTCCAGCTCCGAAATACCACTCCGGTTATGCTCCAGGGCCTTGGTGCGGGAGGGGCGGTAGAGGCTTTAAGAAGTTTGAACAATAAAGTAAAAGTGGGTAGTGCCATAGATAACGACCATGACCTTTACATAATTTTTGACAGTACACTTAACTTTTCGCCCCGAATGGGCATACCGGTTCACGGTATTTTGGGAAATGAATTTTTTCAGAATTTTATTGTGAAAATCAATTATGCGGCGGAAGTTATAACTGTATATAATCCCAAGAAATACAGTTTAAAGCCGTGCAAAAAATGTGAGGATTTGCCATTAAACTTTGTAGGAGGTAAACCTTATATCTCTCTACAAGTTGAAACTAAAAACGCTATGGAAGAAGTAACGCTTTTGGTAGATTCTGGATCCAGCGATGTAATGTGGCTTTTTGACAAGGCCGATTTCATCAAAGAGTCTCCTCCAAATTATTTTAAGGATTTTTTGGGCTTAGGGCTGAGTGGCAATATTTTCGGAAAACGCACGAGAATTCCAAGGCTATCTGTGGGCAGTTTTAATTTAAATGAAGTTAACACATCTTTTCCTGAAGAGGAGGCAATTCTCAAAGCACGCAATTATGAAGAACGCGACGGTAGCGTTGGGGGAGGGTTTTTAAGTAGGTTTACGGTTACATTTGATTATACAAATAAGATAGTTCGCTTTAAAAAAAACCGAAAATTTAAAGAACCTTTTAATTATAATATGAGTGGTATTACTTTGGAACACGAAGGTCTTGAACTTGTAAAGGAAGAGCGACAGGCAAGTGTGAATACCAATAGGATGAACCAAAATGAAAGCCTTACCGTCAATAGCATTTCCATTACAACTGAGGTGCATTTTTCCTTAGTTCCAAAATATGTTGTGGCTGATGTTCGCGAAGGTTCGCCTGCTGCGATTGCAGGCGTTATAAAAGGGGATGAGGTTTTAACTATAAACGGTAAGCCTTGCTATCAGTATAAACTTTATGAATTGATTGAGATGTTTTCTTCAGATGAAGGCAAAAAAATTTCGCTAGAAATTAAAAGAGGCGATTATATAAACAAATTCAAGTTCAATCTGAAAAGTGTATTCTAAAAAAAAAGTCCGGTTGAATTTTTACTTCAACCGGACTTTTTATTAATTGTAATTTTTTTTAGCTTTTTTCTAGAACGCTTGTTGAGTCGCTCATTACTTCGCCTTTTATTTTTAAGGCTACCATTGGTTCGCTGGCATTGGAATAAACTGTAACCGTTTTTCTGATTGGGCCAACACGGTTAGTGTCATATTTAACCTCAATGGTGCTACTTGCCCCTGGGGCGATAGGACCATTAGGTTTTTTTGGAACAGTACAGCCACAGCTGGACTTTACATCACTAATAATAAGCGGGGCATCGCCAGTGTTAGTGAACTCAAATACGCGAACGCCGTCACTGCCTTTGGCGATAGTACCGTAATCCACAGTATCTTCCTTGAAACTGATTTTTGCTTGCTGTGCCTGGGCGGTAAAACCGATAAGGGCAACAAGAGCCATAAGAGCTAATTTTTTCATGATTTTATGTTTTTAATGATTGCTAAAGTATATAACTTTTGAACAACAAGCAAAATAACTTATTCACTTTTATTATCCTTTAGATATAATTACTTTTGCAACTCATTACACAAATACCAGACCAAAGTATGGCTTTAGAGGCAAAATACAATGCAAAACAGACTGAAAACAAATGGTATAGCTACTGGATGGAGAATAAATATTTCCATTCTGAGGTGGACGAAAGAACGCCATACACCATCGTCATCCCGCCACCAAATGTTACAGGTGTACTTCATATGGGCCACATGCTCAATAATACCCTGCAGGATGTTTTGATTCGCCGTGCCCGTTTGCAGGGCTTTAATGCTTGCTGGGTACCGGGCACGGACCACGCTTCTATTGCTACCGAGGCAAAAGTTGTAGCCAAATTAAAAACCGAAGGCATTGACAAAGCAAACCTTTCCCGCGAGGAATTTTTGGAACACGCTTGGGAATGGACCCACAAGCACGGTGGGATTATTTTAGAGCAGTTGAAGAAACTCGGCGCCTCCTGCGATTGGGAACGAACCAAGTTTACCATGGATGAAGATATGTCAGCTTCGGTGATAAAGGTATTCGTTGATCTGTACCGAAAAGGAAACATTTACCGCGGCTACCGAATGGTAAATTGGGACCCACAGGCAAAGACCACCCTTTCTGACGAAGAAGTTATTTACGAAGAAAAACAAGGCAATCTCTATTACTTAAACTATAAAATTGAAGGTAGCGATGAAACTTTAACCATTGCCACCACGCGACCGGAAACCATTTTGGGTGACACCGCCATCTGCATAAATCCAAATGACGAGCGTTTTGCGCACCTTCGTGGCAAAAAAGCCATCGTTCCAGTTTGCGACCGTGTAATTCCAATCATTGAAGACGAATATGTTGATGTGGAATTCGGAACAGGGTGTCTAAAAGTTACACCTGCCCACGATGAGAATGACAAAATGCTTGGCGATAAGCACAACCTTGAAATTGTAGATATCCTGAATGACGATGGAACGTTAAACAGTTTTGGCCTTCATTACGAGGGGAAAGACCGTTTTGTGGTTCGAAAGGAAATTGTAAAGGAACTTGAAGCAATGGGCGTGGTTTCAAAAATTGAAACACATATGCACAAGGTTGGAACCAGTGAAAGAACCGGCGCTGTGATAGAACCAAAACTGAGCGATCAGTGGTTTCTTAAGATGAAGGAACTTGCGCAACCTGCCTTGGATGCCGTGCTTGAAAAAGACGTAAACTTAGTTCCCGAAAAGTTCGTTAACACTTATCGTCACTGGATGGAAAACGTTCGCGATTGGAACATATCGCGCCAATTGTGGTGGGGACAGCAGATTCCTGCCTATTTCTATGGCGACGGGAAAGAGGATTTTGTAGTTGCTGAAAATATTGAAGAAGCCCTAATACTCGCAAAGGAGAAAACTGACAACCCAAAACTGACAACTGAAAACCTAAAACAGGATCCTGATGCACTGGACACTTGGTTTTCTTCTTGGCTTTGGCCTATCAGTGTTTTTAACGGAATCTTAGAGCCGGATAACAAAGAAATAAACTACTATTATCCAACCAACGACCTCGTAACCGCGCCCGAAATTCTTTTCTTTTGGGTAGCCAGAATGATCATTGCAGGTTATGAATACAGAAACGAAAAGCCATTCACAAATGTGTACCTAACAGGAATTGTTCGTGACAAGCAGCGAAGAAAGATGAGTAAATCCTTAGGCAATTCCCCAGATCCTATAGATTTGATGGATACCTACGGAGCCGACGGCGTACGCGTGGGGATGCTTTTGAGCTCACCAGCGGGGAACGATTTAATGTTTGACGAAGACCTTTGCAAACAGGGAAGTGCCTTTGTAAACAAAATCTGGAATGCATATCGTTTGATTGATGGCTGGGAAGTTGATTTGGAAAAGGATCAATCCCAAAGCGATATCATAGCCCTAAAATGGTACTGCAGCAAATTCCAAAAAACGCTTACCGAAATTGAAGATTACTACAACAAATACCGAATCAGCGATGCGTTGATGGCAACCTACAAATTGGTTTGGGACGATTTCTGTTCATGGCTTTTGGAAATGGTAAAACCACCTTTCGGCGAAAAGATTTCAGAAAAAACCTATTTGGAAGTAATTTCCGTTTTGGAGGATAATTTGAAGATATTACACCCTTTCGTACCATTCATTTCAGAAGAAATATGGCAGCACATTACCCAGCGCGACACTTCCGAAGCACTGATAATTGCTGAATGGCCAAAACAGCAAGCTTTTGACGAAAAAATAATTAAAGATTTCGAATTTGCATCTGAAGTGATCTCCGGAATTAGAACCATTCGCAAAGAGAAGAATATTTCCTTTAAAGATACAATCAAGCTTTCGGTTCTTAATAATGACATTGCCTCAAATGAGTTTGATGCTGTAATTGCAAAACTGGGGAACATTTCAGAATTAAATTACATTTCAGAAAAACTGGAGGGAGCGCTCACTTTCCGCGTAAAGAGCAACGAATACTTCATCCCAATCTCGGGTGCTATAAACGTGGAGGAAGAGATAGCAAAGCTTTCCGAAGAATTGAAATACACAGAAGGTTTCCTAAAAAGTGTGCAAGGCAAACTGAAGAACGAACGTTTTGTGAGCGGCGCTCCGGAACAAGTGGTTGCTTTGGAAAGACAAAAAGAAGCAGATGCGCTTGCAAAGATTGAAACTTTAAAAACCAGTTTGGCGGGACTGAAATAAAATTTAAACACGTTAAAATCTCTTAATTTATTTTAAATCGAGGTTAATTTGTTCATTTTCAATAGCATTTGACTTTAACTTGCTTCAAAACAAAATAATCATGGATCAAGCAAAGTTTGAACAAATGCAAGGGATGCTTCACAAACTGCAAGACATCAAGAACAGCCAAAAAAGTATTATTGACAAAATTAACCACGTGATTACTGATCTTTTTCAGCACTCGGATAAAGACCTTGAAAAGGCGATGGAGGGTGCACATGAGCGTGCTTCAGAAAACGTGGATAAAATCCGCGAAGCAATAGAGGAGTACGAAATAAAATTCAATAAGGCACAGCAAGCCTAATTACTTTCTGTACAAAAAGTATTGATTTACGGCTTCAATGTAAAGTTGTTTGGCCTCATCTTCAGTAAGGCCTCGCGTTTGGAAAAGTGCATTGGTCTTAAATGCCGAGATATGGGGCTTGCCACCACTGGGAGTATCGGCATCATTCGTTGCGCGCTTATAGTATGCATACAGGCGCAATAAAACATCTGCCGGAAATGGATCCGTGTGTTCATTTATGCTCTTCACGGCATTCTTAAAGGCTATGTCAAGCTCTTCTGAGGTCATTATTTCTCTGCGATTATTGAAATTCCGCCTTTTACTTTTTGGTCAAGGGTTACCTTTATTTTTGCGTCAAGTGGAAGAAATATATCTACACGCGAGCCAAATTTTATAAAACCACTGTCTGAAGCTTGCTCCACTTCTTGGTTTATTTCGGCATAGTTTACAATTCGTTTGGCCATTGCTCCGGCAATTTGACGGAACAAAACATCTCCAAAAACATCATTATTTACCACAACAGTAGTACGTTCGTTTTCTTCGGAAGATTTAGGATGCCACGCCACTAAAAATTTTCCTGGATGGTATTTGCTGTAAACCACTTTTCCGCCAATGGGATACCGAGTTACATGAACGTTTATAGGGCTCATAAAAACAGATACCTGCAATCTTTTATCGTTGAAATATTCCTTTTCAAAAACCTCTTCTATTACAACAACTTTTCCATCTACGGATGAAAGTACTTGTTGTGGGTTCACCAAAAAGTTCCGCTTTGGATTTCTGAAAAACTGTAACACCAAGAGCAAAAGAATAATTAGCGATATGATAATTCCACCGCGAATAGTTGGATTACCCACAAAAACATTTGCCAAAAGGCTAAGCCCGATAACAATTACCAGTGCTATAAATATAATTTTGAAACCTTCTTTATGAAACATTGTCAACTATTAATAAAAATGCATAAACAAACGGACTGGCATAAATTATACTATCCAGTCTGTCATATAACCCGCCGTGGCCCGGCATAATAATCCCGCTATCCTTAACACCTGCCTGCCTTTTAAATTTTGATTGAATTAAATCGCCAATTGTACCAAATATAGATACAATTATGGCCATAACTATCCAAACCCACATTGGGTACTTCTCGGCGTCCAGTGGACTGTAATTTTCCAATACATTAAAGATAACAATTCCTGCCAAAAGAGCGCCCAGCATGCCACCTACAAAACCTTCAACGGTCTTTTTTGGTGAAATGCGTTCCAACAGTTTATTTTTTCCAAATTTTGATCCAATGAGATAGGCAAACGTATCGTTGCTCCAAACCAATATAAAAACGGCAACGATTAATTCTGGCATAAACTTGCCGTCAATATTCATCACGGGAATAAGGGTAAGAAATACAAAACCACTAATAATATAGAATATGACTGTAATGTATTTTTTCTTTTGGAACATTGGGATTTTGCTCGTCCAGAGTACATCCTTCAAAAGATAAAGGTTCACAAAACCACTCAATATTAAAAAGAGATACACTGCATTATCGGCAAAAACGTTATAGCTTAAAAAGTAAAAACTCGCAGCAAGTAGAAAATATGCAAGATAACTGGTAAGGTGAACCAGTTTTAGATACTCACTTAAAGTGATAACTGCAAGTACAAAGAAAAGCCCCATAAACCATTCACGCGAAGTAAACATTGCAAAAATGATGATCGAAATGTATAATACGCCCGAAATGGTACGCACGAGAATTTCCTTCATATTATAAGTCTTCCAGTAGCAACAAATATAGGTTTTTTGTGCTACTTCCATAACTCATAAAATCCTTTTCTTTTTCGGTTTCAAAGTCTTGAATGGTAGTAATGTTACTAGGAATGTAACTGGAACTTTGGTTCTTTATATTTCTCAGACCTTCACTAATAGTATCTACAATCTGGCTTGTGGTGGCAAAAATGATAAAATTTGAGGGAAGTTCCTTCAGTTTCTTTTCTTTAATTTGATTTGATGAAAGTAAAATGGAACCGTTATTCGAGACCAAAGATTCGCAAGTGGAAAGAAAAAATTTTGAATTGGTATTTTTCGTAAAGTTGAGGTTAAAACCATCAAATTTTTCTGAAAGCATTTGGTTCACACAAAACACGTCCTGTTCATACCAATCGTTTTCAATCATTATATTGTCAAACGCCTCTGTTATCTCTTCCCAGTTTTCACAATAAATAAATTTGCCGCCGTTGTTTTTGAAATTATAGGTGAATTTTTCGTCAATCGGAAGTTTCTGTTCAGGGTAATAACTGCTGTGCTCGGCTTTTTCGGCTTTTTTAGCCTTCTCTTCCGATTTTTTGTAATTAGGGTTTAAAAGTCTTTTGAATAGACTCATTAATAATGAATTGAGGAGTTCATATATGCGTTAAACTTCAAATATATAAAATCTATATTGAAGTATTGTTACGTGCAAAACAAAGTTTATAGACAATACCAAAAAGGGCAACATTAGCTTGTTGCCACTCTTGGTGCTTCTTCTGGCTTTTCGAACGGACGATCGCCAAATATTTTTTGCAGATTGTCCTTAAATATTACTTCTTTTTCAAGTAGTACGTTTGCCAATTCGGTTAATTTGTCTTTGTTTTCTTCCAAAAGTTTAACAGCACGTTGGTACTGACTTTCAATAAGTGCTGAAATTTCCTTATCGATCAATTCAGCAGTTTTCTCACTGTATGGTTTAGAGAAGTTGTATTCAGACTGGCCGCTGCTGTCGTAATAGGTAAGGTTTCCTATTTTATCATTCAAGCCGTATATGGTGACCATTGCACGAGCCTGTTTTGTTACTTTTTCAAGATCGCTCAATGCTCCGGTTGAAATTCTGTTAAAGATTACCTTTTCGGCAGCACGACCACCTAATGCGGCACACATTTCATCAAGCATTTGCTCAGGGTGGATTATCAATCTTTCTTCAGGTAAATACCAAGCGGCGCCCAAAGACTGTCCGCGAGGCACGATAGTTACTTTAACTAGTGGCGCAGCGTGCTCCAGCATCCAACTTACAGTTGCGTGGCCAGCTTCATGGAAGGCAATGGCGCGCTTTTCGTCCATTGTCATTATTTTATTTTTCTTTTCCAATCCACCTACTATTCTGTCTACGGCATCCAAAAAGTCTTGTCTTCCCACAGACTTTTTTCCGTTTCGAGCGGCAATAAGTGCTGCTTCGTTACAAACATTTGCAATATCAGCTCCAGAGAATCCTGGAGTTTGTTTGGAAAGAAAGTCGGTATCTAAATCATCATCTTTTTTGATAGGGCGCAAATGCACTTCAAATATTTCTTTGCGTTCACGCACGTCCGGCAGGTCTACATATATCTGTCTGTCAAAGCGTCCGGCACGCATTAAGGCTTTATCCAAAACATCTGCACGGTTTGTTGCGGCAAGTACAATTACGTTTGTATTTGTGCCAAAACCGTCCATTTCGGTAAGCAGTTGGTTCAATGTATTTTCACGTTCATCGTTACTTCCAGAGAAGTTGTTCTTTCCACGGGCACGGCCAATGGCATCTATTTCGTCAATAAAAATAATTGCGGGAGACTTGTCTTTTGCCTGTTTGAAAAGATCACGTACACGTGATGCTCCTACACCCACAAACATTTCAACAAAATCTGAACCCGAAAGAGAGAAGAAAGGTACTTTTGCCTCTCCTGCCACAGCTTTTGCCAAAAGGGTTTTACCAGTTCCCGGGGGGCCTACTAACAAAGCTCCTTTTGGTATTTTACCTCCCAGGGAAGTATATTTTTCAGGTTGTTTCAGAAAATCTACAATTTCCTGAACTTCCTCTTTAGCGCCTTCCAGTCCGGCAACATCTTTAAAAGTTGTTTTTACATCTGTTTTTTCGTCAAAAAGCTTTGCCTTTGATTTTCCGATGTTGAAAAGTTGTCCACCGGCTCCGCCACCCGCGCCCGAAGACATTCTGCGCATAATGAAAATCCAAATGGCAATAATGATGACAAACGGCAAAATACCCATTAAAATATCGCCCCAAACATTATTGTCTGTTTCAAAATTTAAGGGAGTGGTTAAACCGTTGTCAGCCTTTATCTGTTGGAAATCTTCTTGAAATAGTTGAAGATCACCAAATTCAAACTGATAATCTGGGTCATTTGGACCAGGTGCCAAAAATGATGGCGTATTTCCTTTTTTGGAATGAACTTCTTTCTCCTTGGCAGCATCAGTAAGATAAACTTTGGCAATTTTTTTATTGATTACGTCTACTTTTTCGACGTCGCCATTTTTCAAAAATTCCTCAAACTTTGCTTGATTTGTTTTTTCAGGTTGTGACCAACTTCCGCCACCAAAAATCTGGATGCCAAAAAACAACAGTATTATTGCTGCATAAACCCAATAATAATTGGGTTTCGGTCGTTTTGATTCACTCTTCTTATTTTTATTTTCTTCGGCCATATGGCAATTTTCTTTTTAGTGTGTTGTTTCTATTTTAACCGATTTTGCATCGCCCCATAGTCCTTCAATATCATAAAACTCGCGAATGTGCTTTTGAAAAACGTGAACAACCACGTGCACATAATCCATAAGTATCCATTCCGCGTTGTCGCTTCCTTCAACGTGCCACGGTTTTTCCTTAAGTGCTTTGCTTACTGATTTCTGAACGGAGTTCACAATGGCGTTCACCTGGGTATTGGACGTACCATTGCAAATTATAAAATAGTCACAAACGGTATTTTCTATTTCTCTAAGGTCAAGGATTTCTATATCGTTTCCTTTTACTTCTTCAATCCCTCGTATAATTTGGGTAATAAGTTGATCTGTTCCTGCTTGTTTTTTCTGCATTAATTATTTTTCTTTTCTTTTTCGCAAAGTTATTACTTTTTTGTTTCTTGAAGCGCCTTAAAAGCGTAATACTAAACATAATTATCGTTTTGAAGATAATCAAACTTAATGCCATCGATTCCACCAATTCCTACTTAAAGCAATTGGCAAAAGAAACATGCTTGGAGGACGAAACGGTTGTGATTACAAACCGTCAAATTTCCGGTCGTGGGCAAATGGGCAATGTTTGGCTTTCACGGGAAGGGCAAAGCCTTACTTTCAGTGTCTTTAAAGAGCTAAGTCAACTTCCTGTAGAACGTCAATTCATCATTTCTATGGCAGTATCTTTGGGAATTTTGAAAGCACTCAAAAGTTTGAATGTTCCTAAAATTTCAATAAAATGGCCAAACGACATATTGTCAGCCAATAAAAAAATTGGTGGAATTTTAATTGAAAACGTGTTGGAAGGCAGTAACGTAAAACATACAATAATAGGAATTGGGCTGAATGTAAATGATACCGATTTAACAAAGCTACCGCAGGCAAGTTCATTAAAGCTTCAAACGGGTGAAAACTTCCAATTGGAGGAAGTGCTTGCTACAATTCTGAAAAATATTTTCAAAAATTTAAAAAATCTTCCAGCAGCCGATTTTTCAGAAATGAAACGGACTTACGAAAACAATTTATTTCGAAAAGAAAAGGTTTCGGTTTTTGAAACTCCCGAAGGATTGCGGTTCAACGGAATAATAACGGGCGTTTCAGATATTGGCAAACTTTTGGTGGAAACGGAAAATTATCCCTTGCAAAAATTTCAGATGAAAGAAGTAAAGTTGATTTATTAAACCTGCTCCAAATTTGAAGCCAGTGTATCAATAAACTTTGAAATTGGCCCTTTTACCATCATCGCCATCATCGCGTTGAATTCACCTTCAAAAAGAAGTTCCACTGTTGACGAATTTTCGGAAACCTCTTCAATATTTCCTGTTAACGTAAACGGAATTTTATCGCTGATTGCGCCCAAAACTACTTTGTTTGGCTTTTCAACTTCCTTTACTTCCAGCGCTATTTCGGGCATTCCCTTTAGTGCAAACACAAAAGATTTTTCGCTTAAAACCTCAAATTTGCTGATATTTTCGGGCATCAATGTTTCAAAATTCTTTACATCGGCCAAAAAATCACAAAGTTCGGCTGCGGATTTTTGGGTGGTTACTTTTTTGCTGTTTAGTTTCATTGGGAATATTTTTTATTCTTTATTGCTATATTTATTTAAAATAGTTTCGAGAAATCAATTCTCGAAACTATTTTCTGTTTGACATACATCCTTATAATGCTCAATAAAATTTGGTAAATCAAATATATTAACTTGGTTATTTTCCAAATCTTTTAAAATAATCGGGCAGTTATTAATTATTTCTTTAGCATTTTTTATAAAACGTTTGTTTTTTTCAACTTTGTAAAGTTTAGTACTTCCTTCTTTTAAAAGGTAATAATTAAGTTTTGGTGTTATGCCATGGGCTACTCCATAATCTAAACCGTAATAATATGAATATCGCATTGGAAGGGGTATTTTTTTTCCATTTGGTAAATTCAACGTATCAGAAAGTTTTAGCCGTTTTGTAAATTCTGACCTCCCTTCAAATTTTGCTTGTGCCATCATTTCCCGAATATTTTGTCTGTCAAAATCGGAATAGAAAAGGTCGTCAGAATCAGTAGAATTTATATAAATACTCAAAACATCGTTATAAATCAATTCAACGAAAATTTTAAATTTATTTTGATTATGATTTAAATACTGGAAAATTCTTTCGTTTTCAGTTTCTGGATTGCTTACAATTTTATCAATTAACTCAAAGTCTATTTTTCTAGACTTTTCATTTTCTTCTTTTTTAAATTGCGGTGAAAAAGCCGAGCTGGCCAATCGTAAGAACCCTTTTTCTAAAGTTCCGTCTTTGTAAGCAATCTCACATTTTACGTAAGGTGTTGCCCTTAATTCGTAATCTTGTGAAAAGCAATTAGAAAAAATAAAAAAAGCTGAGACTAAAATAATATTTTTTATCATTTGTTTCATAAATGTGCACAACTACTGCCCACTGCTACTGAACACTGAATACTATTGCCCCCAAACAGAAGGATTCTCCCGCCATTCAGAAAGCAGCGCAGCTTCTTCAGAATTGATATATTTGGATTTTTCGGCCTCTTCCAGCAACATTTCATAATTACTCAGAGTGTTCAGGGTAACATTTGCCTTTTTAAAGTTTTCTTCGGCAGTATCAAAACCGTAACTGAAAATGGCAAGCATTCCTTTCACGTTCGCATTGGCCTCCTTTAAAGCTTCAACGGCCAATAAACTGCTTTTTCCGGTGCTTATAAGGTCTTCTACAACAACAACATTTGTGTTTTTCTCCAAATGCCCTTCAATTTTATTTTGGCGGCCGTGGCCTTTTGCTTCGGGACGCACATAGCAAAAAGGAACGTTTAAATAATCGGCAACCAAAGCGCCAATTCCTATTGCGCCAGTGGCTACACCGGCAATCATTTCGGGCTTTCCGTACAGTTCCTCAATTTGTTTTGCAAGGTTCTCGCGGATGTAATTCCGAATCATCGGATAGGAGAGTGTAATGCGATTGTCGCAGTAAATTGGAGATTTCCATCCCGACGCCCACGTAAAAGGGTTTTGTGGTTGCAATTTTATTGCATTAATTTGCAATAGTAAGGCAGCGGTTTTTTGCGCCGTTTCTTTGTTTAATATCATTGTGCAAATGTATAAAGTTTTTGTAAAAGATATTCCCATTATTCTTTCAACTGAAGAAAATATTGGGGAGCATTACACTACCATTCCTTTAAAACAGGCTCGTTTTAAAAAGTTGGTAAAAAAAATAAACAACGGCGAACTGCTTTATGTTAACCTGTACCACAAAAATGCGGAAAAGCTAGAGCGCTTTCTTCGGAAAAAAATAAAGGTTGTGGAAGCCGCTGGTGGACTGGTCTATAACAGTAAAAAGGAGATTCTTTTTATACGAAGAAACAAAAAATGGGACCTTCCCAAAGGCAAAATTGAAAAAAGTGAAACCCATCGCGAAGCGGCCATTCGTGAAGTGATTGAGGAAACTGGAGTGAAGGATCTTGAGATTCGCGAATTTTTAATGACAACCTATCACGTTTTTACGCGCAATGATAAATTTCGACTTAAAATCACGTATTGGTACGAAATGTTCAGCGATTATGATGGGCCGCTCATTCCTGAGCCCGAAGAGGGCATCAAAAAAGTGAAGTGGAAGGATTTTGAAAAATCGCAAAAGGCCCTGCAGGATTCCTACGAAAATATAAAATTGCTCTTTCCGAAAGAATATTTAACCACCCACCCGAACGATAGGATAACGAAGATGTGATTTTTCATAATAGCGCGATTGCTTGTGAATCCAGTCCAACTGTGCGTACCAGTTATTCCCAAAGGTAGGATCGTTTTTCTTTTTGGTTTCGAATTCTTTTTTAATTGCTGGGTTTTCGTTCAGAAATTTTTCAGCCATATCTTCCCAAACGTAAGGCGAAAAACCTTCTTTTTGCTGAAGGATTGCATCGAAGAAATTCCAATTGAAAAACGAGTCGGGAGCATTTGGTTCCAAAATTTCCAAAAGATAGCGAACGCCCGACTGTTGGGTTTTTACCAAAACATCACCTGCGTTTATTGAAACATTTTCAGTGCTTTTTGTTACTTCAGTTTTATAGTGAATATAGTGTCCTTCAAAAGGATTTTTAACCGTTTCAAAACTTTTTATGTGATAAACTTCTGCTAAAAGGGTAGAGTCGTTTTTGATTTCCGTGAATTCTATATTATTCAGTTTCAGTAGTTCAATAACGTTCCAATAGCCTTTCGGAACAATATATGCTGAAGGAATTATAACGGAGTCCGTCGCCTTAAAATAATTATAATAGGTTACATCTTTGGTAAAAGGTTTGTCGCGGAAATATTTCAAACGCTCAACGCCCGTAATTTTGCTCGGTACCATTTGTCCTTCATAGCCTTTAAACTTCAGTGTTGAAGTTTTTGACGAATCCACTGTCCAGGAAATAGGGTAATAGCTTCCTGCTTTATATTTTTCAAATGAATTTTTTCGAAGGGTTTTAATTCTCTCTGCATCGGTATCGGCGATATTTATAAAACTTTTCATCAACTCGTACGTTCCCTCAACCCTTTGTCTGTAGGGTTTTAGCATATGAGTTTCCAGCGTGAGACCAATGGTGTTGAACAGCGTGGTATAGCCTGAAGCGTAACGCGGCGAATCCATAAACTGCATAAAACCCTTTTCCGGCACTTGGTTAAAAACATTTACATAGGGCGTGATGTCCCATTTTTTTTGTTGAAGCGAATCTTCCAATTGTGGCATAAACGAAGTGTGTAAATAATTCCCTAATTCGCCGCCTAATTTGTTATGTTGGGTAAAAAGATGCGTTAAAATATATTGATAATCAGCGCCATTGCTTACGTGGTTGTCTATAAACAAATCTGGGTTTAACCAATGGAATATTTCTGCAAATGCTCTTGCGTTTTTGGTATCGTTTTTTATAAAATCACGGTTTAAATCATAATTTCGGGCGTTGCCACGAAAACCGTATTCCTCGGGGCCATTTTGATTGGTGCGGCTTGTACTGTTTCGGTTCATGGCTCCACCAATGTTGTAAACAGGAATGGCAGCTATAATTGTATTTTTTGGCGCGGCAACTTTACCTTCAGCAAAATCACGAAATAGTAACATGGTAGCATCAATGCCATCGGGTTCGCCGGGGTGGATTCCGTTGTTTATGAGCAATAGGTTTTTACCGTTTTTGTAAAATTTCTCAGAAGATTTCTTTTGACCTTCATTTTCTGGGTCAAAAATCACCACATGAAGTGGAAAACCACTATCGGTCTGGCCCATTTCATATACGGTAATGGAAGAAAATTTCTTTTCCAGTGCAAAATAATACGCGATCGCCTCTTCATAGGTTGCGGTTTTTAAACCGTTAGAAGTTTCAAAAGTTGTACTTAATGTTTGGGCCGAAATGTTTTGTGAAACGAACCAAAACAAAAAACAGAGCAGGCTGGAATGTAATAGTATTTTTTTCATCTAAAATTATACTCACAAATATAACAAAGCGATATAAACATTTTGTGGCTACGGCAATTTAAAGTTCATAAAAAAACCCCGCAAAAATTTGCAGGGCTTAATTTGTCTTTTGAAAAAATTTCTATCCATTCATGGAAATCAAAAACTCTTCGTTATTGCGAGTTTGTTTGATTCTGTCATTGATGAATTCCATGGCTTCCACAGGGTTCATGTCCGCAAGGTATTTACGAAGCACCCACATACGCTGTATTACGTTTTCATCCAATAATAAATCGTCGCGACGTGTGCTGGAAGAAGTAAGGTCTATGGCAGGGAAAATTCTTCGGTTCGATATTTTTCTATCCAACTGAAGCTCCATGTTACCGGTTCCTTTGAATTCCTCAAAAATAACCTCGTCCATTTTTGAACCTGTTTCTGTCAATGCTGTCGCTATGATGCTTAAAGAACCGCCGTTTTCAATATTACGCGCGGCACCGAAGAAACGCTTCGGTTTGTGTAGCGCATTGGCATCTACACCACCACTCAATATTTTACCACTGGCAGGCTGAACCGTGTTATAAGCTCTCGCCAAACGCGTAATGGAATCCAAAAGGATCACCACGTCGTGGCCACATTCTACCAGTCTTTTTGCCTTATCGATTACGATGTTTGCAACACGCACGTGCTCGCTGGCTTCTTTGTCAAAGGTAGAAGCAACCACTTCGCCGCGTACGTTTCTTTGCATATCGGTAACCTCTTCAGGGCGTTCGTCGATCAAAAGGATAATTTGGTAAACCTCCGGATGGTTTGCGGCTATTGCATTTGCAATATCTTTCAAAAGCATCGTTTTACCCGTTTTTGGTTGTGAAACTATCATACCACGTTGACCTTTTCCGATAGGTGCAAATAGGTCAATAATTCGTGTTGAAATAGTACTCTGTTTATCTGCAAGGTTGAATTTTTCCTGTGGGAAAAGTGGCGTTAAGTGTTCAAAAGATACACGATCACGAACCACATTTGGGTTTAGACCGTTTATTTTATTCACTTTAATTAATGGGAAATATTTTTCACCTTCTTTCGGCGGACGTACTTCACCCAAAACCGTATCTCCGGTTTTTAGACCGAAAAGACGAATTTGTGATTGTGATACATAAATATCATCAGGAGATGAAAGATAATTGTAGTCACTAGAACGCAAAAATCCGTAGCCATCCTGCATTATATCCAACACGCCTTCGCTTTCAATTATGCCGTCAAATTCATAATCAGGCTCGCGATAACGGTTGCGGGAATCTTTGTTTCCGTTGCTTTTGTTGTCGTGCACGTTGCCATCTTTCTGTTTGTGGCCTTGGTGTTTTTGGCGATTGTCAGAATTGTTATTGTCGTTGCGTTGGTTTTTCTGACGATTGTCGTTGCTGTTTGACTTTTGGTGTTGCGGTTTTTTATCGCTTTCCTTTTTGTCGTTTCTATCGTTGCTCGATCGCTTATCGTCAGTAGCTTTTTTGTCGTTCCTGTCATTTTTCGAACGTTTATCGTCAGTAGCTTTTTTGTCGTCATCATCCTTTTTATTGTGATGAGGTTTTTGCTGCTGAGGCTTTTGGTTTCGATTGTCGTTCTTCTGCGGGTGAGGCTTTTGGTTTTTGCTACGATTGTCATTAGAAGAAGAAGTTTTTTCTTCCTTTTTTGTTTCTGCCGAAGCTTCTTCGGCTTTAATGACCGCTTTTACCGCTTTTGGATTAGCGGCTTGGTAATCGAGAATTTGATAAACCAAGTCCAATTTTTTTTGAGTGCGATATTTCGGCACATTAAGCTCTTTGGCTATTTCCTGAAGTTCAGGTAGCTTTTTTTCTTTTAATTCTGAAATTTCAAACATGTAGAATATACTGTTGTTAATGTTGATACAAATGTGTTCCTTTTGAGAAGGTAAGTACGTTGAAAATTTTTTCGAAGACTAAGTAACCTTTATTGAGTTGGTTACGAATTGTTATTGCAATAATACAACAATAAATTAAAAACCACCGTTGTTTTTTTTAAAAAGAAACAGTATTTTTGCTGCGTAATTGAGTTTTTATAAAATGATCCAACGCATTCAAACCATTTATTTAGTCGTTTCTGCCATTATTATGGGAGCCTTATTTATGTGGTTTCCTGTGGTTCTGGGCGAAGATGGTTCCATAATTATGGAGCGCAATGAGCCTTTGGTTTTTGGATTAATATTTGTTTCTATCGCTTTGGCGATTATTTCAATTTTGAGTTTTAAAAAACGGCAGCTACAGTTTGTGCTCAACCGTTTGAACATCATATCAGACTTTGTATTACTGGGAGTTTTCGTTTACAGGTTGCTAACTTTATCCGGAGAGACTATTGTTTCAGAGAAGGGTATTGGGGTGCTTTTTCCCATCATTTCTATCGTATTTTTAGTGCTGGCCAACAAGGCCATAAAAAGGGATGAGGACCTCGTAAAATCTGTTGATCGTTTGCGATAAACCGATCTTGGTATATTAGTGCAAGACCCCTAAAGTATGCCAACTTTAGGGGTTTTTTGTTTTATAGTTAAACCCTTCTACTGCGCTCAGGGGGACATTAAAAGTTCAAAACTTATTTTCCCAAACCCCTAATCACTTTTCGCTAAAAATCATTTCTCAAATTCAATAACCTCCAGATTCTGGATTTTTTCGCCGTCAATTTCAAAACGTAGCATAGTGCGCACTTTTTGAAAACCATCTTTTCCCACGGCTCCGGGATTCATATGAAGTAATTTTGTGGTTTTATCGGGCATCACTTTCAGAATATGTGAGTGCCCACAGATAAAAATCTTCGGCGGATTGGAATAAATTTCATTCCTGATAGATGGATTGTACCTACCGGGATACCCGCCAATGTGCGTAATCCAAACATCAACCTCTTCGCACATAAAACGGTTGTGCAGCGGAAATTCCATCCGTGCTTCGGTGCTGTCAATGTTTCCGTAAACTGCTCTTAAAGGTTTTAGTTTTTTTATAGCGTCCGTAACCGAAAGATCACCAATATCTCCCGCATGCCACACTTCATCGGCCTGATTTACATATTTCAGGATTTTTTCGTCTATATAACTGTGTGTGTCGCTAAGAAGCAGAATTTTTTTCAAAGTTTGGTTATTACGTTATTTGGTTACTAAGTTAATGAGTTATTTGGTTAATGGATTGCTAAGTTATTAAACTCAGCAACTTTTAAACTCTTAAGCTTATAAACTCCTAAACTAAATTGTAATTTTGTCGATTCTGAAATAAAACAATTGCGATATTTTATAGAAATAGCCTATAACGGGAAAAATTATTTTGGATGGCAGCGCCAGCCCGAACAGATGAGCGTGCAAGAAGTTTTGGAAGAGAGGCTTTCCACTTTGCTTCGCGAAGAAATAAAACTCACCGGAGCAGGAAGAACCGATACTGGCGTGCATGCCAAACAGCTTTTCGCACATTTCGATAGTGATGAGATTGAAAATTTTGATGACTTTATTTTTAGAATGAATTCCTTTCTTCCGAAGGATATTTCACTAAAGAATATTTTTAAAGTAAAGCAAGACGCCCACGCCCGTTTTGACGCTGTTGAAAGGGAATATGAATATTTAATTTCACTTGAAAAAGACCCGTTTTCACAGGATTTTGCCTTTCAAATAAATAATAAACCAGATGTGGATTTAATGAACCAAGCCGCTGAAATGCTATTGTGCCATAAGGATTTTCAATGCTTCTCGCGCTCAAAGACCGATGTAAAAACGTACAATTGCACCATAGTGAAAGCCCATTGGGAAGCTAAAAATAATAGGCTTATTTTTACAATCGCCGCAGACCGCTTTCTTCGGAATATGGTTCGCGCCATCGTTGGGACGCTTTTGGACGTGGGTTATGGAAAGACTACTTTGGAAGATTTTCAAGCAATATTAAACAGTAAAAGTAGGGAAGAAGCGGGTGCTTCTGCGCCTGCGCACGGGTTATATTTAACTAAAGTTGTTTATCCTTACACTTTATGAGCATTGTAAATTTAATTTTTGTTTTTTTATTTTGTTTTTCTCTTCATTCACAGGAAGGTTTTAATGATTTAAAAGAGTATGGGTTAAGAGGTAGAGTTAAATCTTTTGAATCAACGTATTATTCGACTAAAGAAATTCAAGAAATGTGGATTATTGATACCTTAAAGTCAAAATCAAAAGTGGATTTTGATGAAAATGGGAATATTACAAAAATAGTCAACCTCAGTTTTTCAGAATCAGAATTAAAAATTGAAACAATAGAATTCCAGCGTGATAAAAATGAAAGAAAAATATCCTATAAAAAATATAATGAATATGAAGTTTTTGAAACTGGAACATATAAGTGGATTGATGAAAGAAAATATCAAATTAACTCTATAGATAGTTTTGGAATAAGGACAGAATCTGAATTTACCTTAACAAAGAATTTAAGAGATAAAAGCGGAACTACAGCTTATTTTGATAGTAAAAGCGGAGAATATTTGTTGACTTACAAATATGAAAATATTTTAGATGAATATGGAAATCTATTGCGTTCTAAAATTACATATGAACCTATTGACAAGTCTTCTATTATGATTTATGATGTTCAAGAATTAGATAGTATGGGAAATTGGATAAAAATAAATTTGTATTATGAAGATGAAGATTTTAGGCAAATCATGATACGAAAAATTGAATATTATAATTAGACATATTTAAATAAAAAGCCAAAAGTTCGTGTCAGAAACCACAGGAAACGCATTCGATTTTAAACTGTTCAAACGGTTGTTGGCTTTTACAAAGCCCTATCGCGGCATTTTCTATTTTGTAGCTTTTGCCGCAATCATAATGTCCGGTCTTGCCGTGCTGCGCCCTTATCTTTTGGAGTTGGCCATAGACAATTCTATGGTTCCAAAAGATGGTAACGGGTTTATGAAGTACATCATTTTAATGGTGGTGGTACTCATGCTGGAAGTTATTTTTCAGTTTGCCTTTATTTTTTACACAAACTATCTCGGTCAAAGCGTAATCCGTGATATGCGGCAAAAACTCTTCCGCTTGATGATGAGTTTCAAAATGAAATATTTTGATAAAAGTGCCGTGGGAAGATTGACGACCCGCGCTGTGAACGATGTGGAAACCATCTCAAGTATCTTCAGCGAAGGTCTTTTTATGATTATTAGCGACCTTTTAAAAATGATTGTTATTGCTGGGTTTATGCTTTACCAAAGCTGGCGACTGTCGCTGATAGTTTTTATTGTTTTGCCATTTATTTTGTATGCTACACGGGTTTTCCAAAAAGCGATGAAAGTTGCTTTTGAAGACGTTCGGAACCAAGTTGCGAATTTAAATACCTTCGTTCAGGAACGCATCACTGGAATGAAAATAGTTCAGATTTTCACCCGCGAAAAAACCGAGTACGAACGTTTTCGAGAAATAAATAAAGACCACAGAAAAGCTTGGATAAAGACTGTTTGGTACAACTCTATTTTCTTTCCCATTGCAGAAACGGCGGGTGCTGTGGCAACTGGTTTGGTAGTTTGGTACGGTGGTCTTAACGTTATTGGTGGCGGTTTTGTAACACTTGGTATTATTACAGCTTTTATACAATATGCCGAAATGCTTTTTAGGCCACTTAGGCAAATTGCTGATAAGTTCAATACCCTTCAAATGGGGATGGTTGCGGCAAACCGAGTTTTCGGTATTCTCGATACCAAGTCACATATCGCTGATACGGGAACCGTTGATTATACGAGTACTAAGGGCGAAATTGAATTCAAAAACGTACACTTTGGGTATAATGAAGATGAAGAAGTGATTAAGGGAATTTCCTTTAAGGCAAACCCTGGCGAAACTGTTGCCATAGTTGGTGCTACAGGAGCTGGGAAAAGTACCATTATAAATCTTTTAAACCGTTTTTACGAAATAAACAGCGGCGATATTTTAATAGACGGAATTTCTTTAAAAGATTATAAATTGGTGTCGCTTCGAGGGCAAATAGCTGTGGTTTTGCAGGATGTATTCCTCTTTGCTGATTCAATTTTGAACAATATCACGCTCAACAATCCAAACATTTCCGAAGAGGAGGTAATAACAGCGGCAAAGGAAATAGGCGTTCATAAATTCATCCAGTCGCTTCCTGGTGGGTATCATTATAATGTAAAAGAGCGCGGTAGTATGTTGTCTTCTGGTCAACGTCAATTAATTGCTTTTCTACGTGCCTACGTAAGCAAGCCAAGTATTTTGGTATTGGACGAGGCCACCTCTTCCGTAGATACCTATTCTGAAGAATTGATTCAAACTGCAACCGATAAAATTACCAAAGACCGAACTTCAATTGTAATTGCACACCGATTGGCAACCATCAAAAAGGCAGATAAAATTATCGTGATGGATGCTGGAAAAATAGTGGAAGAAGGCACTCACAAAGAATTGCTGAAACTTGAAAATGGTTTTTACAGAAATCTTTACGAAGTACAGTTTATGGCTGAAGAAGCTATTTAATGTTAGCTTAAATCTTTTTTCAAAATCTTAAATAACTCATCCGTATTTTCAAAAAGCACAAAATCGCCATCTTTTAAATAGGATATCTGACCGTTTTCTTCGGAAACTACTAAGCAAACCGCATCCGTCTTTTCAGTTATACCAACAGCCGCACGATGCCGAAGTCCAAATCGTAACGGTATTTTTTTGTCATTTGAAACTGGCAAAATAACTCGGGTTGCCGTAATTCTATTTTCTTCAATAATCATCGCCCCATCGTGCAGTGGACTGTTTTTGAAAAAAATACTCTCAATAATTGGTTGGTTTACTTCCAAATTCATTTCGTCACCAGTATTCTTTACAAAATCGAGACTATTGTTGCGCTGCAGTACAATTAGCGCGCCTGTGTGGGAAGCAGACATTTTTTTGCAGGCTGCAATGATTCCATTCAAATTGGTTTTAAGTCCTCCATCATTACTGGAAAATTTGAATTGTTTGAGAAATCTTCTTCGCGCATTAAAGTTTGTAGAGCCCAGCATCAACAAAAATTTGCGGATTTCAGGCTGAAAAACAACTACCAATGCAAACATACCAACGCCCAAAAAGCCACCGAGAATCTTGCTCAAAAGCTCCATTTCCAAAAGTTGGGTAACTACGTAAATGGCGTAAACAATGATAATTCCTACCAAAATATTGATGGCAACGGTACCTTTCACCAAATTATAGAGGTAATACAGTAGGAATGCCACCAGCACAATGTCCACAATATCTATAATCCGAATGTCGAGAAAATCCAAGGGTGTGCGTTTTTTTGTAAAAGTAGTTTAAAAATTCAAGCTTCAAAATTCAAAATTCAAAATTGAAGGTGCAAAATTGTCGGTTGGCAGTGGTTGCCAATTGGTTGAAAATTGAAACTAAAACTAAAAAATCAAAGAGAATTTCAATACTAAATAGCTGATTTTGTTGTTGTTAACTGTAGCTAATTTTCTGTTTATGAACGTGCCATTACGCTTTACTTTATTCCCTGTTTTTTTTGTTTTTCAAATCATTTTATCGCAAACTGTTGAGACGGACGATATGGGTTCGCACGAAAAATGGGAATATGTTTTAGAAGATACTGGAGACGTTTTACAACTTGCGCTGCCCTTAGCCGCGGGGATAACCACTGTTATTAAAAAGGATTGGCAAGGCACAAAACAGTTTGCCCTATCTTATGGAACCAGTATTATAGTTACGCATTCGCTAAAAAGAATAGTGCGTAAACAACGGCCAGAAGGTAGAAATCTTTATGATGCTTTTCCTTCTGGACACACCACTTCCGCTTTTTCGGGCGCTTCATTTATTCAACGGCGTTATGGTTGGAAATATGGCAAATGGGCATACGTATTTGCTGCAATAGTTGGTGTAAGCAGAATGGAAGGTCCGGATGGATGGCATGACATTTGGGATGTTTTGGCGGGAGCTACAGTTGGTATTGGCAGTACTTACATCTTTACAAAACCCTATGGAGCTAAACAACCTCAAGTTGGATTTAGCGCCAATAATGGTACTTATATAATTGGTTTTAAATTTCAATTTTAGAAGACACTAGCCTTTTTTTTACTACAATGTCTTATTTCCTAACAACTTCAGAAAATAGCTTGACACATTCAACCGCTTCCTTTACATCGTGTACCCTTAAGATTGACGCTCCTTTTAAAAGTGCGATGGTGTTGAGCGAAGTGGTTCCGTTTAATGCGTTGTCTGAGGAAGTTTCCAAGGTTTTATAAATCATAGATTTTCGTGAAATACCCGCTAAAATTGGAACTTTCAAATTTTGAAAAAGTTCCAGATTATTTAAAAGCTGAAAACTTTGTTCACGGGTTTTCGCAAAACCAAATCCCGGATCGGCAATAATATCGTTTATTCCTTCAGCACGGGCCATCGCAATTTTTTCTGACAAATTCTTTAAAACTTCAACGGTTACATTTTTATAATCGGTGAGTTTTGCCATCGTTTTGGGCGTGCCGCGCATGTGCATCAAAATGTAGGGAACATTCAGTTTTGCGACTGTTTTGTACATTTCGCCATCCAAAGTTCCTCCCGAAACATCATTCACGATTGCTGCTCCGGTTTCCACGGCTTTTTTTGCAACTTCACTTCGGAAGGTATCCACGGAAATCAATGCTTCGGGAAATCTTTTCAGCATACTTTCAACACTCTCAACAACTCTTCGAATTTCTTCCGTTTCTGAAATATCCTCAGCGCCCGGCCGAGTGCTGTAACCGCCAACATCCAAGAACGTAGCACCTTCGGAAAGCATTCTTTCGGCTTGCTTTAAAATTTCCTTTTCGGAAAACGTTTTTCCGCCGTCATAAAACGAATCGGGCGTTACGTTAATAATACCCATTACTTTTGGAATGGAAAGGTCTATAAGGGTGCCGCGGCAATTAAGGGTCTGCAATTTTTTAAATTTTTAATCATTCAAAATTCAAAAATTTTTAGTCAATGTGCCGATTGGCAAATAACTTTGAGCGTTCAACTTTGAACTTTGAACTATTTAAGCGAAATTTACGCAAAATCTTACACATCACTAATGGCCGATACTTCAAATCAATACAACGACCAGATTGAAAAATGCAGGGAGCTGTTTATCAAGAAAATGCACGATTACGGAAGTGCGTGGCGCATTCTCAGGCTTCCGTCCCTTACCGACCAAATTTTTATAAAGGCACAGCGCATCCGTGGTTTGCAACAAAATGCGGAGCGAAAAATTGAAGAGGACGAAACCAGCGAGTTTATCGGGATTGTAAATTATTCCATAATGGCGCTCATTCAACTGGATAAAGGCGTAGTGGAGCAGCCCGACCTGTCTTTGGAAGAGGCCACCCAACTTTACGATGAGCAGGTTGCGAAAACCAAGCAGTTGATGATGGACAAAAACCACGATTACGGCGAGGCGTGGCGTGATATGCGCGTAAGTTCGCTGACGGATTTGATTCTTCAGAAATTACTGCGCGTAAAACAAATTGAAAACAATAGCGGGAAAACCTTGGTTTCTGAAGGAATTGATGCAAATTATCAGGATATGATCAATTATGCGGTTTTTGCGCTGATTCATTTGAATGACAATTCGTTACCGCATAATTAAAATTCCAAATTTTAAGCACCAAATTCCAAGAAAAAATATGGATTCAAAATTTGATTTAGAGGAAAGAACTTTTCAGTTTGCCAATGATTGTCGTAAGATGATGAGTTCTTTAAAGTTTTCCCCAGCTAACGTTGAAGATGGAAAGCAATTAATAAAATCCTCGGGTTCAATTGGAGCCAATTATTTTGAAGCAAATGAAAAATTAGGTGAGAAAGATTTTGTTTTCCGTCTGAAAATTGCAAGAAAAGAAGCAAAGGAATCACGTTATTGGTTGCGGTTATTAAAAAAATGGTAATCCTGAAATAGGGGAGATAGAAAGATTAGTAAATGAATCGGAAGAACTTAGAAAAATACTTTCCGCAATAATTAAAAAGTTTGAGTAGCCCCTTGGAATTTGGTACTTGAAATTTGGAATTTTTAAAAATGATTAGAATTTTAAATATATGAAATACTTAGTAGGAATATCACGAATAATTGTCGGTGTACTTTTTATAATCAGCGGATTGATAAAACTGAACGACCCCGTTGGCTTTTCATTTAAGCTCAAGGATTACTTCGCGCCCGAAGTTTTGGATCTTGGGTTTTTGGTGCCTTATGCTTTGCTGATAGCAATATTTGTCGTCATTTTTGAAGTGCTGCTGGGCGTGGCATTGCTATTGGGTTACCTTAAAAAATTCACGCTTTGGGCCTTGTTGCTGATGATCGTGTTTTTCACGTTTCTCACATTTTATTCGGCCTATTTCAATAAGGTAACCGATTGCGGCTGCTTTGGCGATGCCATAAAACTCACGCCTTGGGAATCTTTCACAAAAGATATCGTGCTCCTAATTTTGATTTTGATTCTTTTTGTGGGAAGAAAATATATTCAGCCGTTTTTCACAAAAGGGATACGCAGTATTCTCATATTTGCATCTTTCGTTTTCTGTCTCGGAATCACCTATTATGTTTTGTTGCATCTACCGATAATCGATTTCCGTCCGTATAAAATTGGTGCGAATATTAAGGAAGGAATGACCGTTCCCGAAGATGCGCCAGGCCCTATTTATGAATATAAGTGGAAATTCAACATTAATGGCGAAGAAAAAGTTATCACTACAAACGGCGAATATCCACAGGTTGACGGCGAATTGATAAGTACCGAAACCGAAATGATACAGGAGGGCTACACCCCGCCAATCCACGATTTTACGATGGAAAGAGATGGCGAGGATTACACCGAACAATTTTTAAATGAAGAAAATTTAGTGGTTGTGATTGCATACAGTTTGGGCAATACCGAAAAGGACGGTTACATTCCTATAAAAGAGGTGACCGATAAAGCCTTAAAAAATGGTTACAATGTGATTGGTCTTTCGGCTTCTTCACAGGAAATGACCGAAGCTTTGACGGAAAAATATAAGTTGAATTTCAAATTTTACTTCTGTGATGAAACCACGCTGAAAACCATCGTCCGCAGCAATCCGGGAATTTTGGAATTGGACAACGGAACCATAAAACAAAAACTGCATTGGAATGATGCTGAAAAACTGGAGCTCCCAGAAGTTGAAAACGCAAAGCCAAAGTTGGATCTCTCCTTGAAACAGCGTTTGGACAGCATTGCAGTTCTGGACCAAAAATACCGCACGCTGATGCAGACAAAATCTTTGGAAGAAAGAAAGAAATTGGGTGAAAGTATGGGTCTTTCCGAAGCTGAATACAGCGGGGATCTTTCGCAAATGCAAAGTGTTTTGGATAGTGTAAACATGGTTTTTATTGAAAAATATTTTATTCAAAAAGGCTATCCGGGCAAATCTGTAGTTGGTGAAGAATCAAGTCTTGTTGCGTGGAATGTGCTACAACACAACCCCGATAAAATCCCACTTTATTTGCCGTTGGTGAAGAAAGCTGCTGAAGCTGGGGAAATTCCTAAAACTTCTGCCGCTATAATGGAAGATCGCTATTTGATGATGGAAGGAAAACCACAAGTTTACGGTACACAGGGAATGACTTACGAGGATGCCCGAGGCTCTTTTATCTGGCCGATTGAAAATCCCGAAACTGTAAACCAGAGAAGAAAAGAGGCAGGTTTTGAAGAAACCATTGAAGACTATGCAAAAGTTCTTTTTGGCGATGATTACGTATATCAGCCACGCACTATGGAACAAATAAACTAAAAAATCGTGGCGAGCTACATACTTCAAAAATTGGGTTATGCGTTACTAACGTTGTTTGGGGTTGTAACTGTAATTTTTTTATTGTTTACAATACTTCCCGGCGATCCCGCTCGCATGATGCTCGGCCAAAATGAAACCGCGGAACAACTTGCCGTTGTAAAAAAGAAATACGGTTTTGACCAGCCCGTTTCTGTGCAATATGTAAGATATTTAAATGATTTATCGCCAATATCCTTTCACAGTAAAAATCAGAACGATTACACTTTTCTTTCCGAAGGAAAATACAATGCGGCAAAATTATTCTCTGTCGGAAATACAACCGTGGTTTTAAAAACGCCCTATTTACGCGAATCCTTTCAAAAGAACGGAAAGGAAGTGAGCGAAGTGATTGCCGAAACACTTCCAAATACCTTTATTTTGGCTGTTTCTGCCATTATCATTGCAATGATTATAGGAGTTTTTTTGGGAATTATCTCCGTGCTTTTCAAAGATGGGTTTGTAGATAAAATGATTCAATTGGTCAGCACTTTTGGAATGAGTATTCCGTCTTTTTTCAGTGCGATTATCTTTGCGTGGATTTTCGGTTTTTTGCTTCACGAATACACAAATTTGAATATGACCGGAAGTCTTTACGAGGTTGACGATTTCGGCAACGGAAAATACATTCAATGGAAAAATTTAATACTCCCGGCCATTGTTTTGGGAATCCGTCCATTGGCAGTTGTGAGTCAATTGATGCGCAATTCATTGCTTGAAGTTTTAAACCAGGATTACATTCGCACGGCAAAAGCAAAAGGACTTTCCTTTTATCAAATTATAAAAAGACATGCATTAAAAAATTCTTTAAATCCTGTAGTTACAGCAATTTCAGGCTGGTTTGCCTCAATGCTCGCGGGCGCTGTTTTTGTGGAGTACATTTTCGGATGGAACGGTTTAGGGAAAGAAATTGTAAATGCTTTAAATACCTTGGATCTGCCAATAATTATGGGAGCTGTATTGGTGATCGCAACTTTGTTTATTATAATCAATATTTTTGTGGATATAATTTACGGATGGCTGGATCCGAAGATTAGTCGGCAGTAATCAGTAATTTTGTATCAGTTTCAAGTATTCAAAAATCATGAAAACACTAATTGTCTTAATTTTATTTGTGACTTTTGCGCAAGCCCAGCAAAAATCCTTTTCCGAAGCTGCATTGAACGAAAAGTTTTTTTCTGAAAATAATGTGGAAATAAGCTTTTCAGAAATACTTCAACAGTACAAAGGGAAAACCGTATTTATAGACATTTGGGCCAGTTGGTGCAAGGACTGTATCGTGGGAATGCCGAAGGTGCAAAAGCTTCGCGAGGAAAATCCTGATGTGGTTTTTCTTTTTCTTTCTTTGGATAAAGAAACGGAAAGCTGGAAAAACGGAATTGAAAAATATGGTGTTGTGGGCGAAAATTATTTTATACCCGAAGGTTGGAAGGGCGATTTTTGTTCTTCCATAGATTTAGACTGGGTTCCCAGATATATGGTTGTGAATCCCGAAGGAGAAATTAGCCTTTACAAAGCCATTGAAACAAACGATGAAAATCTTTTAAAAGCATTGAAATGAGAAAAAAAATAGTAGCTGGAAACTGGAAAATGAACAACGATTTGGCCGAAACTGAAATGTTTTTGGTAGAATTGAAAAAGCAGGTGTTTCCAGAAAATGTGGTAGTTATAATTGCTCCGCCCTTTACCAATTTAAACCATACGTTCAGGTCTTTGCGCGAACATCCTGTAATGATTGCTGCCCAGAATATGCATCAGAGCGACGATGGAGCTTTTACGGGGGAGATTTCTGCAAGAATGCTGAAAAGTGTGGGCGCAAATACTGTTATTTTAGGCCACAGCGAAAGACGTGCTTATTTTAAGGAAGACAGCGCCATACTTGCCGAAAAAGTGAATACCGCACTCGAAAATGAAATGGACGTCATTTTCTGTATAGGCGAGGAATTGGAAGACAGAAAAAAAGAAAATCATTTCCAATTGATAAAAACCCAACTTTCCGAAGGGCTTTTCCATATTTCAGACGAGGCTTGGGAAAACTTAGTTATTGCTTACGAACCCGTTTGGGCCATTGGCACTGGCGAGACTGCCAGCCCTGAGCAAGCGCAGGAAATGCATAAATTCATCAGAAAAACCATTGCTGAAAATTATTCAAAAACAATAGCCGATAAAGTTTCAATCCTTTACGGCGGAAGTGTAAAACCCGACAATGCTTCCGAAATCTTCGGTCAGGAAGATGTTGATGGTGGCTTGATTGGCGGGGCTTCGCTAAAGGTTGAAAGTTTTATGAAAATTGTAAATTCATTTTAATGTCGCAAGTTTATATCAGCTATGATTTTAAAGTAAGTCCGCTCCAGCCTGCTACCGAAATCCTAATTGCAGAATTAGGGTACGCGGGTTTTGAAAGTTTTGTGGAAACCGAGGAGGGCGTCACTGCTTATATTCAAAAGGAAGAATGGAGCCCAAATATTTTGGAGGAAATAAATATTCTCGATTCGGACGAATTTAAAATCGAGTTTACTTTTTCAGAAATAGAACAAATTAACTGGAATTCGGAATGGGAAAAAAACTTCGACCCCATTGAAGTTGATGGAAAATGTACCGTTCGCGCGCCATTTCACCCAAATAAAAACTTTGAATACGAAATAGTAATCGAGCCCAAAATGTCCTTCGGAACTGGCCATCACGAGACTACTTTTATGATGCTGCAGTTTATTTTGGAAAATAATTTTGAAGAAAAATCTGTGCTGGATATGGGCTGCGGCACTGCAGTTTTGGCAATTTTAGCCGAAATGCGCGGCGCTTCAAATTTGGATGCCATTGATATTGACGAGTGGTGTTTTGAGAATTCATTGGAAAACATTCAAAGAAATGACTGTAAAAATATCTCAGTTTATTTAGGCGATGCTTCGCTGTTGGATGGAAAAAAATATGATGTTGTTATCGCCAACATCAACAGAAACATTCTATTGAACGATATGGAAGCTTACAGAAAATGTTTGGCTAAAGACGGAGAACTTTACCTAAGCGGCTTTTATAAAGAAGATTTGCCAATTATTACAGAAGCTTGCAATAATCTGGGTTTTACTTTCGTTGAAAACAAGGAGAAAAACAAATGGGTTGCAGCTAAGTTTAAAATTTAGTAAATTTCATTTGTTTTAGTCATTTTACAAATATTATGAGTACCAGAGAAAAAATCCAAGAAGATGTAGAGGTTGCGGAAAAGGAGAACAACCTTAATGAAATTGTGCTTTACAATGACGATGTAAACACCTTTGACCACGTAATAAACAGTTTGATCTTTGCTTGCGAGCACACGCCGGAACAGGCTGAACAGTGTTCTATTATAGTTCATTATAAAGGAAAGTGTACTGTAAAAACAGGTGAGTTCAGCGAATTAAAGCCGCGCTGTTCAATGCTTTTGGAGGCTGGATTGAGCGCAGAGATTATTTAAAACCACTCAAAGTACAATCCAGAAACAATTACACCTATTATTAAAATAATGAGTACTGTAATTATGAAACCTGCGCCAAAGCGGGTTTTTTTATTGTCCTGAAGTATATAATCTTTTTCTTTCTCGTTATCGGAGTCTTTTACGATTTTAGTCATTTTTGATGGTTTTAATGAGTCCAAAATACTTAAAAAATCTGAAGTTTTTGTAAAAATTAAGCCATAAAAAAACCACGATTTCAAAAACGTGGTTTTTTTACTTGTGACCTCGCCAGGATTCAAACCTGGAACCTTCTGAGCCGTAATCAGATGCGCTATTCAGTTGCGCCACGAGGCCGTAATATATTTTGCTTTAAGCGGGTGCAAATATATTTCTTTTTAAATTGCAAGACAAATTAATGCTGTAAAAAATGAATTTATCTGAATATATTCGAAATATTGAAAATTTTCCAAAGTCTGGAGTTAATTTCAAAGACATAACGCCATTGCTTTCAAACAGTGATGCGGTTGAACATTGTGTTCAACAATTATTGGTATTGATAGATAATCAAAAAATTGACAAAGTTGCGGCTATTGAATCCCGTGGATTTTTCTTCGGAACCCTTTTAGCCCAAAAACTCAATGCGGGATTTGTGCCTATCAGAAAACCAGGAAAGCTTCCCTATAAAACCTTAAAAGAACCATATCAATTAGAATATGGCCTTGATGCCCTCGAAATTCATGAAGACGCAATTAAAAAAGGGGAGCGTGTGCTTTTGCACGACGATGTTTTGGCAACCGGGGGGACGGCACGGGCTGCTTGTAATTTAATTGAACGATTGGGGGGAGAAATTGTGCAGTGCAATTTTTTGCTCGAACTTGAATTTTTGAAAGGAATTAATAAGTTGCGCAATCGTTCCGTGCAGTCACTTTTAAAATATTAGTCCAAAGCGTTTTTTGTGACCCACAATTTATAGGCGAATATTGCCATTTGAAGTTTTGAGGCCTTTTCCAGTTCCACGCCCTTTTTTGTGAAGCTTGGAAGCAGCTTGCTATTTACTTTTGAAAGGAATTTGAAAAACTTCTTCTTCATATTTATATAAGTATAATATGAATTTAGGTATTTAATAATTAAATGTTTTTAAAGTGATGTTAAAACCTATTCAACACTTTTCATAACCGTATGTTGTTTGTCAACAGCCACGGTAATATTCTTTATGGCATCTTCGCCATTGCCGAATGATGAAGTAGAAACCGATCCGTTTCGATTGTCTATGGTGATGGAAATCTGGGTTATTTCGTTCTTTTCATTTCGTTCCAAATTTTTATAACTAAATGAAATATCTTCTACATCATAGCTTCTTTGAAGTTCTAAAAGTTCCAAATCGGTAGTGTTTTTCGTTATTAAGTTTGAAGGTCCATTATAAGAACTTTTTACTTGTGAATGATTATTTAATACTTGAAGGCTGTCTCTTCGTTGCTGCATTCTACGTTTCATTTCAGCTCTTCTCTCTGCCATTTCCTTTTCCATTTGCGCCCTCCTTTGTTTCATAGCTTCGCTGCGGGCATCATAGGAATTTTCGTTATTGCCTGAAATTTGCCTACTACTTCCTTGTCTTATAAATGCTTGATTTGAACCCCCTGCACTTTTAACGGAAATTCGACTGTCGTCTGAAACGATAGTTATATCACTTATGGGATTCTTGCTGCTTACGCTGTACTTTCCGGAGTTATTGTTTTTGTCTTTATAGACAATCGTGATAGAAATAATCTCAGAATTATCATTGTACACTACGTCCGAATATTCAAAACCCAAGCCTTCATTTGCCATTTGCTTTTTTATTTTTTCGAGCTCTTCAAGAGTTGTGTCTTTGGTGATTTTAATGGTTCTTTGTACGCCACTAACTAAATATTCCTTAGAAATCTGTGAAATTGTATTGTTTCCGTTGAATGAAGAAAATACAAAAGCAAAAAGTATCAAAACAGAGAAAAGTGAAATTTTTTGAATAGTTCTCTTAATATTGGTTTCCATAATCATAATTATTAAAAATTAATTTAAAATTTAGAATTGGGGATTAGAATTGGGGGTTTTTAAGTAAGGCGTAATTAAGAGGGGATAGTAACAAATATACAATTAATTCTTTGTTGCATTTAGTATCTTCGCGGCATTTGTATTTTCTATGGATTATCTATTCGTATTTTTAGGGTTAGTATTGTTAGTAGTGGGGGGAGAGTTTTTGGTGCGTTCTTCCGTGGCGCTCTCTTTTAAGCTTCACCTTTCAAAAATGGTAATTGGGCTTACCGTGGTGTCTTTTGCTACCTCTGCGCCGGAGCTTTTGGTAAGCTTACAGGCTGCGCTCAATGGTTTTTCTGATATATCTTTGGGAAACGTAATAGGCTCAAACATCGCAAATATTGGGTTGGTGTTGGGGATAACGGCAATCATTTCGCCTTTGGTCATCGATAAGGATTTTTATAAACTGAATTGGCCGGTTATGATGGTTCTTTCCATCGCACTGTACTTTATTCTGAAGAGTGGCTTGCAAATTTCCCGTTCTGAAGGAGTGGCATTATTACTCATTCTTTTTATCTACCTATATATATTAATAATAAGGGCCAAAAAACAACGTGGAACTCAACCTGTAGACGATAGTATAGACGAAGGCTTGTCAAAAGCTTCAAATTTTAAGATTGGAATATGGTTATTGATTGGGGGTGTAGCGCTTTACGGCGGGAGCGAGCTGCTTGTAAGCGGCGCTGTATCACTGGCCGAAGGTTTTGGCGTAAGTGAAAGAGTTATCGCTGTTACAATGATTGCAGTGGGTACAAGTATTCCAGAGCTTGCGGCTTCGGTAATTGCTGCATTAAAAAAGGAGAAGGCTATTTCATTGGGAAACCTGATTGGTTCAAATATATTTAATATTTCATCAGTCTTGGGAATTACGGCCATAATTCAACCGATAGCTGTAAAAAGCCAGGAGGTGCTTACAAGCGATATTTTCTGGATGATAGGTTTTGCTGCTGTATTGCTTCCCTTGGCATTTCTTCCAAAATCGTTCCAACTTGGCCGTAAGCGAGGGGTTGTTTTGTTTTTGGCTTATGGAATTTTTATTTCGATGACCATTATTTCTTAGTCCGGAAAAATTTTTTTGAAAATAGAAGAATAGTTGTGCCGTTTGAATAATTCATTGAATGTAATATTAATAGTTGGAACGTTGTAGGAAGGCGTTATTTTCCCATCATTTCTCTTATATTTCAAATCGCTTTTGTTTTGTAGGAAAAAAGGGCTGTTTTCTTACATTTTAATGACTTTGCTATGGCTTTGGTATGGCTTTGCTATGGAGTATCGGTGAATGGGGTTTCGGTTGGTTGTTTTCGGTGACCCGTCCTAAAATAACTATACAGGTTAAAGAATAAATTCTGATATAGTTATACAAATGTAAGTTGTCTGCTGCCGGTAATGCTATTTCATTTTTAAAACTTAAGCAATTTGGCGGCCTAGGGGGAGCTGATGTGGTGTTTTTCATATCAATTTTATAAGCATTCCAGTCATTATATATACTTTATTGAATACACCCCCTTAAAATATAGGGGGTTTATAAATTGTATAGTATAATATTATAAATAAATTATAAAGTTTAGGGGGGTGTATTTCTGTTTTTTATACATTTGCGCTTTCAAACCCTAAAAACAACACAATGTCCACATTAAGATTTGAAGCAATTAAGGAAACCTTTAAAAGGACTCCTGTATCAGTTGAAGAACCAGCTAGGCGCTCCGAAATTTTCGGAAAAAACGTTTTCAATGAGGCTGCCATGAGGCAGTATCTTACAAAAGATTCTTTTAAGAGTGTAATGGATGCCGTGCAAAATGGCTCTAAAATTGAGCGACACATCGCCGACCACATTTCTACTGGTATGAAAGAATGGGCGATTGCAAAAGGCGCGACACATTACACACACTGGTTTCAGCCTTTAACCGGTGCGACTGCCGAAAAGCATGATGCTTTTTTTGAAACAATGGAGAATGGCCAGGCAATTGAAAAATTTGGTGGTGGACAATTAGTACAACAGGAGCCCGATGCGTCCAGTTTCCCAAATGGCGGAATTAGAAATACTTTTGAAGCTCGTGGTTATACGGCTTGGGATCCAACATCACCGGCTTTCATTTATGGCACCACTTTATGTATTCCAACAGTTTTTGTTGCTTACACTGGCGAAGCATTAGATTACAAAACACCATTGCTAAGGGCATTACAAACTATTGACAATGCAGCGACTGCTGTGGCAAAATATTTTGATAAAAACGTTACTAAGGTAAATGCAACCTTGGGCTGGGAACAAGAATATTTTCTTATAGATAGTGCTTTGGCGGCATCCCGTCCAGATATTTCTTTGGCTGGAAGAACTTTGTTGGGCCATTCGTCTGCAAAGGGACAACAATTGGACGATCATTATTTTGGTTCCATTCCTGCGCGTGTTCTCAACTTTATGCGCCATTTGGAAACGGAGTGTATGCTTTTGGGCATTCCTGTAAAAACCCGTCACAATGAAGTTGCCCCCAATCAATTTGAGTTGGCCCCAATTTTTGAGGAAACCAATTTGGCTGTGGACCACAACTCATTACTAATGGACTTGATGCATAAAATTGCTGATAAACATAATTTTAAGGTGTTGTTTCACGAGAAGCCTTTTGCAAATGTAAACGGAAGCGGAAAGCATAACAATTGGTCTTTGGCAACAGATACGGGCGTTAACCTTCTAGGCCCTGGCAGCACTCCGATGAAGAACCTTCAGTTTCTAACTTTCTTCATTAATACCTTAAAAGCGGTAAATGAATATGAAGAATTACTTCGTGCCTCTATAGCCAGTGCAAGTAATGACCACCGATTGGGGGCCAATGAAGCTCCACCGGCAATCATTTCGGCATTTATCGGTTCGCAATTAACCGAAGTTTTGGATGAACTTGAAAAAGTAACTAGCGGCAAACTTTCACCACAAGAGAAAACGGACTTAAAATTGAACGTGGTTGGTAAAATTCCTGAAATTTTATTGGATAACACAGACCGTAACCGGACTTCTCCTTTCGCTTTCACAGGTAACAAGTTTGAGTTCCGTGCTGTGGGTTCTACGGCCAACTGTGCGAACCCAATGACTGTTCTTAATGCGATTGTGGCAAAACAGCTAATTGATTTTAAAACAGAGGTTGATGCTTTGATTAAAAACAAGAAGATGAAGAAGGACGATGCCATCTTCAATGTTTTAAAAGAGTATATTAAGGACTCCAAGCGCATTCGTTTTGAAGGAGATGGTTATGGTGAAGCTTGGGAGAAAGAAGCTGAAAGACGAGGTTTGAGCAATCATAAAACTACCCCCCAGGCCTTAAAAGCTAAGATTTCCAAAAAGGCTATTTCACTTTTTGAAGAGTTGGGTATTATGAGCAAGGTAGAGCTCGAGGCGCGTTACGAGATTGAAATGGAAGACTATACCATGCGCATCCAGATAGAAGGGCGTATTTTGGGCGATATAGCTAGAAACCACGTGATACCTACTGCAATCCGCTATCAAAATATTTTGATTGAGAATGTTCAGGGACTAAAAAATATCTACGGAACCGATTTCAAAAAATTAGCTGGAGAGCAACTACAACTCATTGAACAAATAAGTGAACATATAGCAAAAATAAACAAAGGTATAACCGAAATGATTGAGGCTCGTAAAAAAGCAAATAAAATTGAAGATGCGGAAAAAAGAGCTGTTACCTATTGCGATGATGTGAAATCATTTTTCCAAGTTATTCGTTATCATTGTGACAAGCTAGAATTATTGGTAGATGATGAAATTTGGCCATTAACCAAGTATAGAGAACTTTTGTTTACAAAGTAACTTTAACAAAAAATTAACAATTTATGTTAAGAACCGATTAAGTACATTTAATCGGTTTTTTTTATTTTTCATCTATAAAAAAGGGTTTTTTATATAGGAAAAACCCTTTTTTGAGAGGGGGGTTTCCCCCTTTTTTTCTTAACAGGTATGCGTAAGCTTGTGTAATTGCTTTTTTTGTTGCATCTTTGAATTGTAATTGATTGATAGTAATATCAAAAAATTATTTCTCCTCAAAAATTGTTAAATAACAAACCTAATCCCCTTAGTTTCTTTTGAAGTTGTTAGTTGTTTTAATCAATTAATAATTTAAAGAGTTATTTAAAATTTAAATCCACGTCTTTTGAATAAATGTTTTAACCTCAAGACATTTTAAAGACATTCTGAAACTATCCCCATAATAAAAAGTAGGCAAATCATGATATAATGATCTGTCAAGAAGACTAAGGAGTCAGTTCCTTATTAAACGTAGAATATTTTTTTAACCAAATATTAATCTTTAAATCTTTTAATTATGAAAAAAGTAGTTTTATGCGCATTGGCGCTAATGGGGGGGACAGCGATGTTCGCTCAGTTCAATACAAGTACAGTTACACAAACTGGACTTTTGAACGTTAATGGAACACTACAGGTGGGACTTATGAATAATTCCGATGTAGACCAAACAGGTAATTTAAACCTTAATGGTACCATGCAATTAGGTGACCATAATGATTCTGACACAGACCAAATGGGGAACCTTAACCTTGCTGGTACTGCTCAATTGGGTAACCGCAACGAGGCAACCACAGACCAATTCGGGAATCTTAATGCTTCAGGTACACTACAGGTGGGTAACCGCAACGACGCCACTACATGGCAGTGGGGTAATCGTAACCTAAGTACTACCACACAAATAGGAAACAGAAATGGATCTTTTGTTTGGCAAGATGGAAACCGTAATGAGTCTGACGTAGATCAAACAGGAAACCGTAACGATTCATATGTTGACCAGTGGGGTAACCGCAACAGCAGTGATGTTGATCAAGACGGAAATCGTAATGCTTCTGAAGTAGAGCAGTGGGGTAACAGAAACACTTCTATAGTAGACCAAGACGGAAATCGCAACAATGCTGATTTATTCCAAGGTGGAAACCGTAACTATTCTGAAGTATATCAAGATGGAAACCGTAACAATGCAACAACAGATCAAATAGGTAACCGTAACTACTCAGGTGTTGGCCAATATGGTAACCGTAATGATAGTGATGTTGACCAAACAGGTAACAGAAACGGATCTTTGGTTATCCAAGATGGAAACCGCAATGATGCTGATACAGACCAAATGGGTAACAGAAACAGTTCTTCAATTTTACAAGTAGGTAACCGAAATGATGCTAGAACTAATCAAGTAGGAAATGACAATATTTCTATAGTTGAGCAAATAGGTAACCGTAACGAAAGTGATGTTGATCAATATGGCAACCGCAACTGGGCTGGAACAGGCCAATACGGTAACCGTAATGAGAGTACTACCTTCCAATTGGGAGATGACAACTATGCTTTGACAATCCAAGACGGTAATGATAACGTTAGTTATACTGGTCAAGTAGGCTTCTTTAATGGTTCCGATGTATACCAAGTAGGTAACAGCAACTTTAATGCTGTAGGCCAAATAGGTTTAGGCAATTATTCTCTTGTTGAGCAATATGGAAATAGCAACATCAGTCTTGTTGGTCAAGCTGGTATAGGCCATTATAGTCATAACTTACAAGTTGGTAACGGTAACTTTAGCTTAGTAGGCCAATTGGGTGTTGGTAACTGGAGTGATGTTCACCAATTTGGTAATGGTAACGTAGATGTGACTTTGCAAAACTAAAAATTATTCAAGAATATTTTTAGATATTCAATTTTTAGAAAATAGCAAATTAAGTAGTATAAGAGCATCTAATCCGTGCTCTTATACTTCTTTATAAAGGAAGGTCTTTGCCTCCAAATAGTAAGACAATTAGAAAATTAATTTCGTTTTTATTATTATTTTCTCAAAAAAAGCAATAACTTAACTAACCTTAAAAAGAAAGAGATGAAAACCTTAAAAGCCATAATGATCGTACTCGCTTTTATAGCGTTAGTGAATGTTTCTCATGCACAAACATATGTAGGAGATAATACAACTTCATTGGAAAGTCTTCAAAAGACAACTTCACTATTCAGTATTGTCGCTTCACAAAATATACCTCCAGCTGATGTAAATAATAGTATCCGTGTTCAGCAAATTGGAAATAACAATACTTCTTTTTCTAGTACAACATCAAATTATAGTAATATTTCCTTATCTCAACTCGGAAATAGCAACGATATATATCTTAATGTTTCTGCAAATAGGATATCAGAGGATGTAATCCAGGTTGGAAATAATCATAACTTTATAGATATGGACAATACCGGCAGACAAAATCATGCTGCAAATGTTCTGCAATTTGGAACAAATCAGAATTTGATTTTGCTTGGAGGTCAGAATTCAATTTCCAATAACATGATAGTATCCATGCAGGGTAAAAATCAGACAATTATTATTCGCAACTTAAATAATTAAGATTTTGTTTAAAATTTCTCAACATAGCATAGCATTATTAATATGCTTCGTGTTAATTTCCAATATGGTCTTTTCCCAAATATACAACACTGAGGTTGAGGCTAATATTAACATGGAAAATAATGGCGATATGTACCAAATTACTGGTTCTGCAGTGAATAAAACGGCATCGAATCAAAGTTTGCGATATGTTTTGTCTGTAATAAAAAATGGTCCAAATAATTCTAACACTTCCAAAAATGATCAAAGTGGTAGATTTATTTTAGAAATTGGACAAAAAAAGAATCTTTCCACCACCACAATTAACGCAGACGATAAGGACAGGGTTATTATTCTTCTATTAATTTATGATGAAGTAGACAAGCCCCTTGGTATGGATCGAGTTGTGATTAATGGGACAGAAGAAGATATTGAAAAGGAAAGACTTGAAAACGTGGAAAGGGAACAAACGGTAAATGTTTCTCCAGATGCAATAAACAAGGCAGAAGACGGCGTAATTTTAAGAGGGATTGTAACAGAAGAGACCAAAACAAAGCCTGGCAGGGATTTTTATAGAATGTTCTACTCATTATACACCACAAATAATATAAATGGCGAGGAAATAGTAAACATTAAAGAAACGCTGTCCTTGAATAACAATACTAAAATTGAAATCTCTGTTGCTAATGAAACAGTATTGGAATTTTTTGTACGGCCCCAAGAAGAATATTTAAAGACAATGTCTGAGGTCGCTATTAAAAGAGTATATTGGTATTTACAAAAGTATAAAGAGAATAAAAACATTCAAAAGCATTATTGAATTAAATCAAATTAAAAAAATATATTTTTTATTAGCTTTGAATTTTAGTGTATGCTTCTAAAATAACTTTTTTCTCTCTTTATTGATGGTTTAGTTTAAAAACAAATAACATGAAAACTTTTTTTTTATTTTTATTTATAATGGTTTCTTCATACTGTGTTGGGCAACAATTAGTTTACAAGCCAATAAATCCAGCATTTGTAGGCGGAGAACCCTTTAATTATTCTTGGTTGCTAAATTCGGCTAACTCTCAAAACTCGTTTGAAGATTCAAAGTTTGATGCATTTGATAAACTTGACGGTTTTAACAACGGTCTTGATAATAAATTCGGCAATAATGGTTTTGGCAATGATAACTTACCCCCTAAAGGAACCTCAATTAGCGGGGATTTTCAATATGAGGTTTTTGAGTCGTCTAACGGATTGGTAATAAATGTTTTAAATATTGTAACTGGTGAAGCTACACAGATAATCATCCCAAATTAAAATCAATATGAAGAATACGCTTACAAAGTTATGTATTGCAACTATCTCTTTTTTTTTGTGGGGTTGTGGAGCATATTTTAATCAACCTGTAGGACCGCAAGATGCCCGGATAGGTGAAATTACCCAACAAACTAAAACCCTCTATTCCCTTCCAGAACCTGCAGAGCCTATCATTGCGGGTGTTTATAACTTTAAAGATCAGACTGGTCAATACAAAAATATTGAAACAGGAAGTACCTTTAGCACAGCCGTTACACAAGGCGCTACTACAATTTTAATTAAAGCTCTTGAAGATTCAAAGTGGTTCAGGCCGATTGAGCGTGAAAACATTAGCAATCTTCTGAATGAACGAAATATCATCAGAAGCACTCGTGAAGAGTATAGAAAGGCTGATGATCAAACCCCTACACGTTTGACCCCATTGTTATTTGCTGGAGTACTACTTGAAGGGGGAATTGTTTCCTATGACTCTAATATACTTACTGGAGGTGCAGGAGCAAGATATTTTGGAACAGGAGCTTCTACGCAATACAGACAAGACCGTATAACGGTTTATTTAAGAGCTGTGTCCACAAATACCGGTGAAGTATTAAAAACCGTTTATGTTTCAAAAACGATACTTTCTCAGGCCGTTGACGTTAGCTTGTTTAAATATGTTAATTTTCAACGTTTGCTTGAAGTAGAAACCGGATTTACAAAGAACGAACCAGCACAAATGGCAGTTAAGGAAGCAATCGAAAAATCTGTTGAAATGCTGATTGTAGAAGGAATAAAAGACAGGCTTTGGTCCACAAAGGATGGTGAAGAAAAGAATAAGGAAATTGTGGATGCCTACCTAAATGAAAAAGAAGCGGAGGAATCTACAGGTCTTTATGAAAGAAGATTTTTGAATTATGATTTCAGAAATACACTTTATGCAAATTTTGGAACTGCCCTTGTTGATGGAGATTATGAAACGGGAGTACTTGATTATAAGGCCGGGCTGGGATATAAATATAATATCATTCCTGAATTGAGCGTTAATGCTGATTTTCAGATATTTAAATTAAATAGTACACCCGAAATCAATCATTGGTGGGCCAGCGAAAGTTTGATTGTGGAATATAACATGCTCCCTTACGATAAAGTATCTCCTTTGTTTTTCGTAGGCCCCGGTGTCCTGCATTTTGTAGATGATAGTGGTTTTTTATACCTACAGAAATGGGACACATTTTTTAATATGAAGTTTGGTGCAGGCCTTCAGTACCGTGTTTCAAAAAGAATTTCATTTGAACTCAGCGGGGAGTGGAATGTTACTTTCACAGATAAAATTGACAATACGCCAAGGGGTAGAAGAGATGATTATTACTACACCTTTGGGCTTGGTCTTAATTATCATTTCAATTCAACAAAATCGAACATAAGGACTAATGAATAAATCCATGATGATGAAAAGCTTTTCTAAATATATAACCTTCGCTTTTTTCTTGACCCTCCTCTTTTCCTGCAACGAGGATAGAATAAATGAAAATGATTTTGGAACTATAACAGGAATCGTTGTGGTAGAAGGTAGTAATGAACCCCTTGAAAATGTTAGAATTTCTACTAGCCCCGTTACAAGCACTGTTTTTACGGACGTAGCGGGAAAATTCAAAATTGAAAATGTACCTGCGGGAGAATATTCAGTAGGTGCTAGGCTCGATGGATTTCTTGCAAGGTATGAGCCGGCCACTGTAATTAATAATACTTCGGTAAATGTTATTTTTGAAATGGAGATATCTACAGCCAACAATAGGCCGCCAAGTACTCCTGTTTTAATTAAACCTGCCGAAAATGAAGTATTGGAGAGTACCGAAGCCATATTTGAATGGAGCTCTACCGATCCTGAAGGCGATCCAATTACTTTCTCACTTGAGCTAAGAAATGATCAAGACGAAGAGGTTCTATTATTTGAAGACATTTCTGACTCTACCTACGTTTATTCAGATTTGATGCTTGGAGCTCAATATTTTTGGCAGATTTCGGCTACGGATGATATAAATCCTCCAGTATTAAGTCCGGTGGGTACATTCAAAGTGATGAATGCACCCGTAGAAAACAGGTTTTTGTTTGTTCGAAATATCAACGGAAACAATGTGATTTTTTCTGCTGATGAAGAGGGTAACGAGTTTCAGTTAACTTCTGAAAACACAAATAGCTATAGACCAAGAAGGAATGTTGCCGCAAATAGAATTGCCTATCTTCAAACGACCGGGGCACAGGCAGATATTTACACTATGAAGCGCGATGGTACAGATAAAGTTAAAGTAACATCAAATGTGAAACCTAATGGTTTTGACTTAAATGAAATAAACATTGACTGGCCCGAAAATAGCGATCGTATTTACTTTCCAAATATGGACAAGTTATATCAAATTAGATCAAATGGTCAAAACCTTAATCTTGTTTACCAAACACCAGATGGTTCTTTAATTTCTGAAATGGCAGCTAGCGAAAATACTAATTTAATAGTACTAAAGACAAATGATTTGAATGGTTATAATGTTTCTTTTATTACAATTAGCAAAAACGGGAATTTTATTGAAACCTTAATTTCAGGTCTTCCTGGGGGTGCCAGTGGACTAGATCTGTCTGTTGATAATAACACTATTGTTTATTCTTATGATATTTCTGAATTTCAAAGTAATGATTATAGAAGGTTAAACTCTCGAATCTTTACTTATAATATATCAACGGCTGACGTGGTTGACATTTCAAATGAAAAACCCAATGGCACAAATGACTTGGATCCAATATTTGCCCCTAATGAAGCGTTTGTGATTTATACCAATACTTCTAATGATGGGATTTCTAGAAAGGATATATATACACTTGAAATAGGCGTGGATGAAACGCGAACACTACTTTATACTGATGCTTTTATGCCCGATTGGGAATAAATCTATAAAATACTGAAAACCTTAAAAGCCCACCTTTGTGGGCTTTTTTTTAATCCGTATTTTTGCAACTTAAATAGAACCAATGAGTAAAGAGATTTCAAAACGTTACGCACAACGAGGTGTTTCGGCAGGAAAGGAAGATGTACACAACGCCATAAAAAACGTGGATAAAGGTCTTTTCCCGAAGGCCTTCTGTAAGATTGTTCCAGATTATTTAACAGGTGATGCAGATTATTGTTTGGTCATGCATGCAGATGGCGCAGGTACTAAATCATCACTTGCTTATGCGTATTGGAAAGAAACTGGCGATCTTTTGGTATGGAAAGGAATTGCGCAAGATGCACTTATTATGAATATAGACGATCTTCTTTGCGTAGGCGCCGTTGATAATATTATGCTTTCCTCAACCATTGGTAGAAATAAAAATTTAATTCCCGGTGAGGTTATTTCAGCAATTATTAACGGTACCGAAGAATTGATTTCTGAAATGAGACAATACGGCGTTACCATTCATTCAACAGGTGGGGAGACCGCAGATGTGGGTGACTTGGTACGTACCATAATTGTAGATTCCACAGTTACGGCACGAATGAAACGCAGTGAGGTTGTTGACAATGCGAATATTAAACCGGGCGATGTGATCGTGGGGCTTGCTTCTTTTGGACAAGCTACTTATGAAAAGGAATACAACGGTGGTATGGGCAGCAACGGTTTGACTTCCGCTAGGCACGATGTTTTTGAAAACTATTTGGCAAAAAAATATCCAGAGACATTTGATTCATCGGTTCCTGAGGAACTTGTTTATTCGGGATCAAAAAGATTGGATGATTCAGTTGCGGACAGTCCTTTAAATGCTGGTAAGTTGGTGCTTTCACCCACGCGTACATATGCGCCTATCATTAAAAAAATTCTTTCACAATTCAGTAAGGGGGAAATTCACGGAATGGTGCACTGCAGTGGGGGCGCGCAGACGAAGATTCTTCACTTTGTGGAAAACCTTCATATTATAAAGGATAATTTGTTTGAAATTCCGCCACTGTTTAAACTTATTCAAGCTGAAAGTGGGACAGATTGGAAAGAAATGTACCAAGTATTCAACATGGGACACCGGATGGAGCTTTACGTTCCCGAAACCATTGCTGAAAGCATTATTGAAATTTCAAAATCCTTTAATGTAGATGCACAGATTGTGGGCAGGGTAGAAGCCGCTTCTTCCAAACAGCTTACTATTAAATCTACTATGGGAGAATTTGTATATTGATATTTTCAATTATATTCGCAAATGATTTTGAGTTGGTTACGTTTTATTCTCATATCATTAATAGCGAATGTCTGAGAAACTTTTTTTCAAAAACTACAAAATAGGGCTAGGTTTTCTGGCTGTTTTTTTTGTCCTTTTAAGCGTTATTGTTCACTTATTCCACAATTATTTTTTGTTTCGTTTACTGCGTGGTATCATTTGTTATACCGCCCTGGTTTATCTATTTATTGCCCACGGAAAGCATATTCAAAAGTGGTTGGTGGGGTTTCTTTTCTTTTACGGAGCTTCCAGCATTACAACCATTTGGTATGAAAACGGCATCATGGCCAGTATTTCTATGATATTGAACTTTTTGGCGTTTTTGATGCTGCTTTGGTATCTTATTCCTAAAATTAAATTGAAAAATCTAACTAAAAAGTTTACCCTTCTTTTTGTATTGATGATGCTGGTGAATGGTTATTTGTTCATTAAGTTGATTGAATTGATGAAGGATATGACTTTAAACTATACGCAATACCTCTTTATGATATTGAGTGCTTTTTGCGGAATTTTATTGGCTTTTTTGGCGCTTTTCTACAATCATTATTTTAATTCTAAGCTGTCCATGAGCTTTACGCTTTTGGTGTTTTTGATCATTTTTGCCGAAATATTCAGGGGTATTGCCTACTACGACCTAGGGTATAGCATCGCTTTTGTGTATGTGGCGAGAATTTTATTTGTGGGTAGCCTCTATACGTTGGTGCATTTTTCTTTTTTCGATTTAAAAACCAAAAGGATTTAAAAACTGTCGCTTCTATTTTTTTTAAATATTGAACCCATTTACAATCGCTTTCATTCCCTTAAAAAATTGTAAATTTGCACCCATTATAAAATTTATATGTTAGATAGGCTTCAAATAATAAAACAACGTTTTGACGAGGTGAGCGACCTCATAATACAGCCCGATGTAATCAGCGACCAAAAGCGGTACATTCAGTTGAATAAGGAATATAAGGATCTGCGAATTTTGATGGACAAGCGTGCCGAATTTTTGGAACTTACCGACAACATAAACGAAGCAGAAGAAATAATTGCCGATGGTAGCGATGCCGAAATGATGGAAATGGCGAAGCTACAACTGGAAGAAGCAAAAACACGCTTACCTAAGCTAGAGGAAGAGATCAAATTTCTTTTGGTGCCGAAAGACCCCGAAGATGCCAAAAATGCCGTGATGGAGATAAGAGCTGGAACAGGTGGTGATGAGGCGAGTATTTTTGCGGGCGATCTTTTCAGAATGTACACCAAATATTGTGAAGGAAAAGGCTGGAAGACAAACGTAATTGATTTTAACGAAGGAACCAGCGGCGGTTTTAAGGAAGTACAGTTTGAAATAGAAGGAGAAGATGTTTACGGAACGCTTAAGTTTGAAGCGGGCGTTCATCGTGTGCAGCGTGTGCCGCAGACGGAAACGCAGGGTCGGGTACATACCAGTGCAGCAACGGTGATGGTTTTTCCGGAAGCGGAAGAATTTGATATTGAAGTAAATCCCAAAGATGTGCGTATTGATTTCTTTTGTTCTTCAGGACCTGGAGGGCAATCTGTGAACACTACCTATTCTGCGGTGCGATTAACGCACGTGCCCACGGGAATTGTAGCACAATGCCAAGACCAGAAATCGCAGCATAAAAATAAAGAGAAAGCCTTTAGGGTTTTACGTTCCAGATTGTATGATCTTGAACTGGCCAAAAAGCAGGCTGAAGATGCTCTGAAACGAGGTTCAATGGTAACCAGTGGTGACCGCAGTGCCAAGATTAGAACCTATAACTATCCACAAGGACGTGTGACCGATCATAGAATTAACCTTACATTATATAACCTCGGAAATATTATGAACGGTGACGTTCAGGAAATAATTGATGAGCTTCAATTGGTTAGCAATACCGAAAAATTAAAGGAAACAGGCGAAACTTTTTAAATATTTTCTTCTGAAATAATAGACTATGACTACAGCGAATTTGATTTCAGAAATAAAAAGAAAGCAATCGTTTCTTTGCGTTGGGCTTGATGTTGACCTTGAAAAAATTCCTGAATTTCTTTTAAAAGAGGAAGACCCGATATTTTCTTTTAATAAAGCCATTATTGACGCTACCCAACAATATGCGGTTGCCTATAAACCAAATACCGCTTTTTATGAAGCCTATGGTTTGAAAGGCTGGAAATCTTTGAAAAGGACGATACATTATTTAAACGAAAAATATCCTGAGATTTTTACCATTGCCGATGCAAAGCGCGGTGATATTGGCAATACTTCCAGCCGTTACGCAAAAGCTTTTTTTGAGGATCTTGGTTTTGATTCGGTTACCGTCGCTCCTTATATGGGAAAGGATTCCGTAGAGCCTTTTCTCGCTTTTGAGAATAAGCACACTATTATGCTTGCATTGACTTCCAATGAAGGCGCTTTCGACTTTCAAACCAAACTCGTTGGTGAAGAAGAGTTGTACAAACAGGTTTTAAAAACTTCAAAGGTGTGGCACAATAGTGAAAACTTGATGTATGTGGTAGGCGCAACGAAGGCTGAGTTTTTTGCTGACATTCGTAAAATTATTCCGCACAGTTTTTTATTAGTTCCCGGCGTAGGGGCGCAGGGCGGAAGCTTGAAAGAAGTCTGCAAATATGGATTGACTGAGAATGTTGGTTTGCTTGTGAATTCTTCACGTGGAATTATTTATGCTTCGAAGGATACTGATTTTGCCAAAGCTGCGTCTCAGGAAGCGAAGAATATGCAGCTTGAAATGAAAGCCATTCTAGATGGAGTTCGTTGATCAATTAAATAGAACTGTAACTCTTACCCAGCCCCCTTCGCGAATTATTTCGTTGGTGCCTTCCCAAACCGAATTGTTGGTAGCTCTTGGCTTGCGCAAAAACATAGTTGGTATTACCAAATTCTGTGTCCATCCCAAAGATTTGCGAAAGGAGAAAACGATTGTTGGTGGAACCAAGCAGGTTGATTTTGAAAAGATAAAATCACTTAAACCAGATATTATCGTTTGCAACAAAGAAGAAAACACCGAGGAAATGGTACTTCAGCTAGAAAGTGTTGCTCCGGTTTGGGTGAGTGATATTGCTACGATTTCAGAAAGTATCGAGATGATACTTCAGTTGGGGAAAATTTTTGAGGTTGATGGTAGGGCTTTAGAAATTACAGCAAATATTAAATTAAAATTGGAAGGATTTAAGGAGTATGTAAGAGATTTTCCGTCAAAAAAAGTGCTTTACTTAATTTGGAAAAACCCCTATATGGCTGTAGGGAAGAACACTTTTATCGATGAATTATTACAAATTAATAATTTTGAAAATATCATTATTAAAAATAATTCCCGCTATCCGGAAGTAAGTATTGAATTGTTAAAGACTGCGGAATTGGTACTTCTTTCCACAGAACCTTATCCCTTTAAAAAAGTAGATGCTGATGTTTTAGCAGAGGAATTTAATTCTGAAGTTAAAGAAGTTAAATTAGTAGATGGGGAGTTTTTTAGCTGGTATGGATCACGACTTATAAAAGCTTTCGATTATTTTAAAGAGTTACATTAGCCAATAATTATTTATCTGCTTGCCTAAAAGATAAATATTGTATTTCTTGAAAAATTCTATCTGCTTGTTGATGTGCTTTTTCACTTTTTTCGGGATCTTTTGAAGAAAGTTCAAATGAGCGCTTCATTAAAAGTCTGTATCTTTCTTTTAATTGTTCAATTCTGGATTTTTTTCTAAACCAATTATACATAACTAAATCTTTGCACACATCAAAGATAGCCTTAGTATTTGTAACGTGTTATTAACAAGAGGTTAATGGTTTCATAAATTATATTAGATATAAAATATCTTTTTTTAATCCTGTAGAGCAAAAACCTGTCGGAGCAAAGTAGTTGTCCTTGCTGAAATATTATTACGGATATCTTTCTCTTCTACGCTTATCATTTTATAAACGCCTTGTAGCGCTTCAGTGGTAACATAATCTGTTAGGTCTGGGTTTACTTTGGTTACGAAAGGAATGGAATTATATTTTGTAATTATGTTTGTCCAAATTTGGTCTGCACCTACTTTTGAAAAAGACTGCTTAATCACAGGATTAAATTTTGAATAGAGCGCTGAGGTTGTTCTTTGTTCCAAATAATTGGTAGCTGCATTATCGGAACCTAACAAAATGTTTTTTGCATCTGCAAAAGTTATTCCTTTTACAGCTGATACAAATATGGGAGTAGCTTCTTTTACGGCGTCTTCAGCGGCTCTGTTCAAGGCTTTAATACCTTCATCTGCTAAACTCCCTAGGCCTATATCTCTTAAGCCCTGATCCACCTTCTGTAATTCAGATGGCAACATTATTTTTACCAGTTGATTTTTATAAAAACCATCTTTTTGTGTAAGTTTTGTTACTTGTTTGTCAATACCCTTGTCCAATGCCTGTCTTAATCCATTAGCTATTGTTGTTGAGTCCATTCCTATACCTGTTTCAGTAGGAATCGTGTTGACAACTTGTTGCAGTTCAGCACAAGAAAGTAAAAGAAAAATTGAACAGAAAAGAAAGATTTTTTTAAGTAACATAGCTTTAGAATTATATAGGTTTCAAATATAAAAAAGCCCTTCAATATTGAAGGGCTTTTTTCTTTAAAAAGAGTTTTTAAAAATTCTTATTTAAGAACTTTTACTGTTTTTGTAGCGTTTCCAATAGTTACTTGAACCAAGTAAGCACCAGAAGCTAAACCACTCATATCTACTTTTGGAGAAATAGCATCAGGATTTACGGTAAGAACCGCTTTACCTAATACATCGTAAATAGTTACGTTATCCACAGCAGTTTTAGTGCTAATAGTCAATACGTCTTTAACTGGGTTTGGATATACTCTGAAAGAATCAGCAGCAAAATCTTCTAGTCCAGCACTGTCAGTGTCAAAGAAAACATCGTCAATGTAATACTGGTTGTTTGCATCAATAGAGAAGAAATCAACACCTCCTAGGTTACCACCAGAAGTATAAAAATCTCCATTGTAGATTTCACTACCATCGATATACATTACTACGGTGTCAGTATCTAAGTCAATTTCGTGAGTAATTTGGAACCAAAAGTTTTCAGGGTAGCTAAAAGTTGAAACAATATTTGCTGGGTTCGCATCATCTACAACATATCCAGTTCCAGGAGCTAAGTTGTCTAGGTTAAAATGAACGTTAATACCCCAAATTCCACCTGAAGCACCTGTGTCTTCATCTTCTTGGATATTATAGTATCCAGTTTTTCCACCAGGAACATACATATACCATGAAAGTATGTACTGTCCTGAAGTTTGGTTTCCTAGCAAAAGCATGGCATCTTGTACACCGTCATCGCCGATATAACCAGACTGAGAAGGAGAAAATGCTTGGTCAGTACTTATAACCAAATCTTCAGGGCCTGCAGCACCACTCCAGCTAGACCAATGGTCTTCATGTACTGGACCTGGCGTGTACCCTTCCATGTCGTCATCAATTATTTGTGCATTAGCACTAAATGTAAAAGCTCCTATAGCAAAAGCCAATAAGTAAATTTTTTTCATAATGTTTAAGTTTTTAATTGTTTAATATTGATGCTGCAATATACAAAAATATTGAAATATTGCAACCCATTTTAGTTTTTTTTTATGATATGTATAGTCTTCCAATGCGTTATGTTCGTTGCGTTTTAACTAAATTTGCAATTCATAATTAATGAAAAACAAACATGGAACAAGTAACTCCCTATAAACCAAAATATAAAGTTCGAATAGTTACAGCGGCATCATTATTTGATGGCCACGACGCGGCTATAAACATTATGCGACGTATCATACAATCTACGGGCGTAGAGGTGATTCACTTGGGCCATGATAGAAGTGTGGATGAGGTTGTAAATACTGCCATTCAGGAAGATGCCAATGCAATAGCCTTGACTTCCTATCAAGGAGGGCATAACGAGTACTTTAAATATATGTATGATCTTTTGCAGGAGAAAGGCGCGGGACATATCAAAATATTCGGGGGTGGCGGCGGAGTTATCCTGCCGTCAGAGATAAAAGAATTGATGGATTATGGTATTACCCGAATTTATGCGCCGGATGACGGCCGTAAGATGGGATTGCAAGGAATGATAAACGATTTGGTAGAACAATCTGATTTTCCCATAGGTGATAAATTGAATGGCGAACTCAATAAATTGCCCAATAAGGAAATTGGTGCAATTGCCAGAATAATTTCCTCGGCAGAAAACTTTCCGAATGTTGCAAAAGAAACACTTGATAAAATTCATATTAAAAACAAAAAGATTGCTACGCCAGTTTTAGGTATTACCGGAACAGGTGGCGCAGGCAAGTCTTCGCTTGTAGATGAACTGGTACGAAGATTTTTGATTGACTTTCCAAAGAAAACAATTGGAATTATTTCTGTAGACCCTTCAAAAAGAAAAACCGGTGGAGCCCTATTGGGAGATCGAATTCGAATGAATGCCATCAATTCTCCAAGGGTTTATATGCGCAGTTTGGCAACACGCCAAAGCAACCTTGCGCTATCGAAATATGTGACTGAAGCAATTGAGGTTCTTAAAGCCGCCGAGTATGACCTTATTATTCTTGAAACTTCAGGAATTGGGCAAAGTGACACTGAAATTCTTGAACACAGCGATGTTTCATTATATGTAATGACTCCAGAGTTTGGTGCTGCCACGCAGCTTGAAAAAATAGACATGCTCGATTTTGCCGACTTGGTTGCAATCAACAAATTTGACAAACGCGGTTCTCTAGATGCGCTGCGCGATGTAAAAAAACAGTACGTACGCAACCACCAATTGTGGGATGCCTCACAAGATGATCTCCCCGTTTATGGGACCATTGCGTCCCAATTTAACGATCCGGGAATGAACAAGCTCTACAAGGCCGTAATGCAGCAACTTGCCGAAAAAACCGATACAGATTTAAAAAGTGATTTTAAGATTACTGAGGAAATGGACGAAAAAGTGTTTGTGATTCCTCCCTCACGCACACGGTATCTTTCGGAAATTTCAGAGAACAATAGGGCGTACGATAAAAAGGCTTCGGAACAGGCCGAAGTTGCCCAAAGACTTTATGGAATTTTTAAAACAATAGAAACCATCTCCGGGAAAAAACCTGAATTGGACAAGGCAGGAATTGTTTCGGAATTAATTATAAATTCAGAAAAAAATAAAGATTTATTAAAATTGCTGCTTGCCAAATTTGATCGTGAAAAATTAAATCTAGATCCGTACAATTGGGAAATTATAACAGGTTGGGACGAAAAAGTAAACAAATATAAAAATCCAATCTATAGCTTTAAGGTCCGCGATAAGGAAATAAATATAAAAACACATACCGAATCGCTTTCGCATACACAAATTCCAAAAGTGGCTTTGCCGAAATACCAGGCTTGGGGCGATATTTTGAAATGGACGCTCCAAGAAAATGTACCTGGAGAATTTCCGTACACTTCGGGGCTTTATCCTTTCAAAAGAACCGGGGAGGATCCTGCCAGAATGTTTGCTGGCGAAGGAGGACCAGAACGTACCAACAGACGTTTTCACTATGTTAGTATGGGCTTGCCTGCCAAAAGGCTTTCCACGGCATTTGACAGTGTAACTTTATATGGAAATGACCCTGACCTTCGACCCGATATTTATGGCAAAATAGGTAATGCGGGCGTTTCCATTTGTTGTTTGGACGATGCGAAAAAATTATACTCAGGTTTTGATTTAAGTCATCCAATGACCTCGGTTAGTATGACTATTAATGGACCCGCACCAATGCTGCTAGGTTTTTTTATGAATGCTGCCATTGATCAAAATTGTGAAAAATATATTTCGGAAAATGGCATGGAAAAAGAAGTTGAAAAGAAAATCTCAACTATTTATAAGGAAAAAAATATTGCCCGCCCCAAATACCACGGCCATTTGCCCGAAGGCAATAATGGCTTGGGCCTTATGCTACTCGGGGTTACCGGCGATCAAGTTTTGGATACAGAAGTTTATAACAAAATTAAATACGAAACTTTACAGCAGGTTCGCGGTACGGTCCAAGCAGATATTTTAAAGGAAGACCAAGCGCAAAACACTTGTATTTTTTCAACTGAATTCGCATTGCGTTTAATGGGCGATGTGCAGGAATATTTTATAGAGAAAAAAGTTCGGAATTTCTATTCAGTTTCAATTAGCGGTTACCACATTGCCGAAGCGGGCGCAAACCCCATAACCCAATTGGCTTTTACGCTTGCAAATGGTTTCACTTACGTGGAATATTATTTGAGCAGGGGAATGGACATCAACGAATTTGGCCCTAACCTATCGTTTTTCTTCAGTAATGGAATTGATGCGGAATATGCCGTAATTGGTCGGGTGGCACGAAAAATTTGGGCAAAGGCCTTAAAGGAAAAATATGGCGCAAACCCGCGTGCACAAATGTTGAAATATCACATTCAAACTTCCGGGCGCTCATTGCATGCGCAGGAAATCGATTTTAACGATATTCGTACTACCTTGCAAGCTTTATATGCAATTTATGATAACTGTAATTCCCTTCATACAAATGCATATGACGAAGCAATTACAACCCCAACGGAAGAAAGCGTGCGCCGTGCGATGGCAATTCAGCTAATTATAAATAAGGAACTTGGCTTGGCTAAAAACGAGAATCCTATCCAAGGATCTTTCATTATTGAAGAACTTACAGATTTGGTTGAAGAAGCTGTTCTAAAGGAATTTGATAGTATTACGGAACGCGGGGGCGTTTTGGGCGCTATGGAAACTATGTACCAGCGCAGTAAGATTCAGGAGGAAAGTCTGTATTATGAAACCTTGAAGCACAATGGCGACTTCCCAATAATTGGGGTGAATACGTTCTTAAGCAGCAAAGGTTCGCCAACCGTGCTTCCTGCGGAAGTGATTCGTGCAACCGAGGAAGAGAAGCAGGTTCAGATTGAAACATTGAAAAATCTTCATAAAATGTATGCCGACATTGCAAATGAGAAAATTGAAAAAGTGAAATCGGCCGCCATTCATAACGAAAATATGTTTGAACAATTAATGGAAGCTACCAAAGTCTGCTCTTTGGGCCAGATTACGGAGTCCTTATTTGAAGTAGGAGGTCAATATAGACGAAATATGTAGCGGAAAATTTTTTAAACACGACAAAAATACATATCTTTGTGTCAAATGTCGTGATTATGAAAAAGTACCAAAACCCTTCCGATGTAAATTTGGTGAAAGAACCAGAGGTTTTCTATTTGCTCGACAATCCTTTTGACAGAATAGTAGGTGTTTTAGGAGGCGTGGGGCAGGTGGGCCAGGCCGTAAATAGCGATATTGATCTTATTACCGTTACCCGCAAGGGTCTGCCAAAGAGCGTGGTTTATTCTATATGCGAGGTATTGGGTATTTCCATGGATCGGCTCAGTGATTTGCTGCACATTTCGCACCGCACATTACAGCGCAAGGCAGATGATGACCTCTTGGGGGTTTCGGCTTCCGAACAGCTTTTTGAGATAGCCGAAATGGTCTCAGAAGGCATAGACGTTTTTGAAACACTTGAAGATTTTAGAAACTGGCTCCATTCCAGACCATATATTTTTAAAGGGCAGCAACCCTTAGACTTTCTAGACACGAGGTTTGGAATTCAATATGTAAAAAATGTCCTTGGGCGCATTGCTCATGGAATTCCTTCTTGATTGTGCGAATCTTTAGAATTGCCAAAAGCGAATATATTGACGATTTTACCGGTGAAGGTGCCAGACTTTATGGGGGTAGATGGAATTTGGTTGGTGACCCGATGCTTTATTTTTCACAAAGTTTATCTTTGAGTCTGTTGGAAATTATTGTCCACGTTGAATTTGCCAAATTGCCCGTGGGCTATTCCTTTCTTGAAGTGGAAATTTCAGATAAATTTATAAAACCAATTCAATCCTTGGATTTCATTAAGCCGAAATGGAGCTCTGAAGAAGCCGAAAAACAAGTGCAGATGTTGGGGTCTTCTTGGCTCAAGCGGCACGAAAGCTTGGCGCTCCGCGTGCCATCGGCCATTTTGGAACTGGAGCATAATATTTTGATAAACCCACATCACAAAGATATCGGGAACATAAAGATTATTAAGAAAGGAACTTTGGATTTTGACCCGCGGTTAATTCGATAACGTTTTCGGGCTAATCCTCGTCGGCATCCATATCTTCGTCAAAACTGTCTTCCTCGTAGTCATCGTCGAAAAACTCTTTGGGGAAATTATTTGGATCAAACGGAATATCGTCATCGGGATCGTGGTCGTCATAATTTATACCCGGCGGATTGAAAAGTCCCCAACGGTCTATAATGTAATCCCAGGGGTTAAAAGTTTTTACCCATTCTGCAAAAAGAATACGAAATTCTTCCACTTCCTTACGCAGTAGGTCCAGATACTCAGTATCCTTAAAGCCCGTCATTTCTATTCCATGAGTGTAGGTCGCAAGCTCACGTGCCGCCTTTCTTATTATGGCGGCATTTTCCATTTTAATGTCGTATAGTTCTACGCTTTCCGCACCCATAATTTTGGCGGGGATTATCGTGGAACTTTCCATTAAATAGGATAGGCTGTGGGCCAGCAACTCCTTTTCACCCTTTCGTTTGAATTTTAAATCAGTATTTTCGACAGATTTTACCAAATGCCTGACCAATGTCGAAATCTCTTCGGCTTTTTTATAGATGGGCAGATTTTTGGTCTGTTTAAACCTTTCGCGTGGATCGAGATTTTCTTCGTTTTCAAACATAATTTTTATCACAATGCTCACTTGCAAATGTAATAAATGAAATTGATGTAAATTTTAGGCTAAAGCGTTAACCTCCAAGTATGCTGAAGTTTTCGAAATCTTTTGAGCTCTTTACGAAGTAATGGCAGAAAATCCTTTCCGTTACTGCTCACTCTTTCCAAGCGTTCACAATTTTTATAGAGAAGATTGGAAAGGCGCATTACAGAAGCTGCATATTTATGCTTTTCTTCAGAAAATGGTTGACTCTCGGCCTTCAATATTTGGGGCCCCAATGATACTGACTGTTGCACAATATCACCTGTAAAATAGATATTCGGATCTTCGGCACCATTCTTTTGAAGATGTGCCAAATCATGAGCTATATAGCTTGAAATATTTCTGGCAAGAGAGAATATTTCAAGTGCTTTGTTATAGATTGCAGAATGTGAATTCTTTCCAACGTGATGGGGCGACATTTTTCCTCTTCTTTTTTTAAGCGTATCAAATTTAACTACTAACATTTTGATTTAGCTATCGATGTTAAAGTAAATTCGTATTTTTGGTTTAGATATTATCGTATTTTCAAAATAAACTTTAAAATGAGTATTGATTCTTTAAATTGGAAAATCCTCAATTGTCTCCAAAAAAATGCACGACAACCCAATACTGAAATTGGTAGACAAGTAGGTATTAGTTCACCGGCAGTTTCTGAAAGAATAAAAAAAATGGAAGATTCAGGTATAATCAACGGTTATTATACAATTGTTTCGCCTTTTGAAGCGGGTTATCAGTTTAAAGCTATAATAACACTTAGGGCGTTTATGGGAAAACTAAAGCCATTTCTTGAAATTGTTAAAACCTATGATGAGGTTTTAAATTGTTATCGCATAACAGGAAATGAAAATATTGTAATGGAGGTTGTTTTAAAAAATCAAAAACATTTGGAAAATTTTATCGACCAATTAATTGTGTATGGTGAAACAAAAACACAGATTGTACTGTCACACGTGGTTAAAAACCGTGACATTAAGCCTTTGAGATGAAAAACCTTATGTTAAAAATGTGATAATTGGATTCATTTTAAGAATTACAGATCACGCTTTCTGCTAAATTAGCTGTGTAACTATCCCAAAAAACATAGCCATGAAAAATTATACTTTTCAATTTTTATTAGCGACTTTGATTTCGGCATTATTAGGTTTTACTGGTTTGGAATATACTGGAGCATTTTTTGTGAGATTGTTATGTCTTTTTGCGGGAATTGGTTTAATGATTTCTTGCTTGGACGCAATTATAGTTTCACGTAAGGAACGTCGTGCTAAAAAAAATACTCAATTGTAAGTACGTTATATATCCTTGGCCTTTGATCTTTTCAGTAGGAAATATAACCAAATTGTTAACCCACCTACAAAAAGAAGAAAGATTGAGAAAATTGTCCAAGTAGTGAAATATCCAAAACTGTTTACAAGATTCATTCCTCCATTGTGTCCAATCAGGTGCGCAAAGCTAAAACTCATACTATATAGCGCCATATAACTTCCTTTTCTTCCTTTGGGAGACATCTCCAAAGCGAGGGCATTTGAAAATGGGAACCCAATCATTTCTCCAAGAGTCATTAAAAGCATAGCTATTACTAAAACACCGCTCCAGTCGCTCAGGTTTAACACCAAGAAACTTAAGCCCAAAAAGAAAACTCCCCAAAAAGTAGCCATCGTTTTTGAAATTTTCTTTCGGTCAAGCCAAGCAATCAGTGGCATTTCAAAAATTACAATTGTGGCTCCATTTATAAACAAAAGCCACCCGATAATGTCTTCAGAAAGAAAATGCACTTTTTCATAATACACTGGCATAACTGAAAAATATTGAACAAATGCCAGGCTATATGCAATCATTATGAAGAAGAAGATTAAGAAGTATTTGTTGAAATAAGGCGGTAAACCTTCTTTAACAACGATAATTTTTTCATCTGTACTTTTCAGTTTTTTAGGTTTCAAAAGAAGAAATACGCCAAGGGAGGCAAGCATACAGGTTAACCCATCGATCCAAAATAGCGATGTGTAGTTGATGTGGGCAATTATCAATCCGCCCACTAGTGGTCCTATTGAAAATCCAAGATTTATAGCCAAGCGTATCAATGCAATGCCTCGGGTTATATTTCCGGGTTTGCTATATGCGTCTGCAGCAACAAAAATAGCGGGTCTGCCAGCATCTGTCATTAAGGTCAATAAAAATATACCTATACAGAACCCATAAAATGTATTTATATATTGGAGCAGAATAAAACCTACTCCTCCCAAAAAAAGGCTGGACAGAATTACCTTATAATAACCAATGGAATCGGTTAATCTACCGCCAATATAGGTTCCCACTAAAGAACCTAGGCCAAAGCACGACATTATCCATCCCACTTGTGGCAGATCAAACCCTTCCACGTTTATGAGGTATAGAGACAAAAACGGAATCACCATCGCCCCAGCGCGGTTAATGAAAGTAACCAAAGACAATAACCAAATCTCTCGGGAAAGTCCCCGAAAGTTTGCTAGGTAGTTAGAATAAATTTTTTTCATCTTTGGTTGGTGGTATAAAATTAAAACGTCCCGGTTTTAGCCGGGACGTTTTTATATAGTATAAACTTATTGTTACATAGTCAATACATACATCGCCGGCATTTCGTGTTTGAAATGACCTGGTTTCTTCGGCAGGTGTATGTGTTATTTTTCATTTTTAATTTAAATTGATTTCCAAATGTAGTGAAAATTATTTCTCGGCAAATTATTTTTTTGTTTTAATCCAATACTCTTTTTAAAGTCATGCCAAAACGTACAGCAGCTTTGTCGTACATATTCCCCATTCTAATTAAGCTGGGTTTGGGATAATCTTCATTGGCTTTTAAAAATTTTCCCAGCCAATCGCTTGATGGACCAAAGGATGTGGATGGACCATTTTTATAAAAAGAAAAGCTTCCAACTACATCGAACCCTTCTGCTCTTTCAACATCAATTTGTGATATGATAGTTTCTGGGGAAGAAGTTTCAAAAAAAGTTATTTTTAAATTTGCTTTAGCAGGTTGTTGTGCTATTCCGGCATCATAACCAAAATACATCCAATCCGTTTGAACCTTCATTGTATATTTTATGGAGGGATCGTTCCAAACAAATTCTATGGGATGGTCATAATCCTTGATGCGGTTATTTAATGCCGCAACAAAAATTTGGGGGTAAATAGAATCTTTTGCAGCAAAGTGGTTTTGTTCCCAATCCGAGGCTTCATCCCAATTTAGTTTTTTTGCTATTTTTTCTTTAATATATTGTAGGAATTCAGCTTCTGTAAAATTATCTGAATTAAAGTGAAGATCGTTATAAGTAAAAACCACATTTACTTTTTCCTGCGATGCCAAAAAGGCCATTTCTTTTTTATCTAATTTAATGTGTTGGGCATATATAAAATTTGAACTGATAAAGAAAAATACTGAAGTGAGGAGAAGCTTGAACATAGAAGGATTTTTTTCCAAAAATAAAAATTAATATGAAGTTTGAAATTCTTTTCTACTTTTACTGAAAACAAATTATGAAGAATCTATTTTCAATAATCTTTTTAGTGCTCTGCACAGTCATTTCTGCTCAGGACAAAGCCATTATTTCTGAAAGCAAGGCTGCGCAGATTGAACTGAATGAAGAATTCAGCAATCCCGAAACCACAATTTTGGAACCGAAGGATTTCAAAAACTTCAAAGGACTGGAATTTTATCCCGTTGATAAAAAATTCATTGTAAAAGCAAAATTTGTACGTACCCCAGATGAAAAACCGTTCTTGATGCCCACAACTACTGACCGAACGCCAGAATATGTAAAGTACGGAGAAGCACATTTTTCAATTGAAGGAAAGGATTTTGTATTGAATCTTTTCAAAAGTACCCAGCCTTATAGTGAACCGGGCTACGAAGACTATCTTTTTCTCCCCTTTACCGATTTAACTAGCGGTGACGGTAGTTATGGCGGAGGAAGATTTTTGGACCAGCGAATTCCACAAGGTGATACAATTATTATAGACTTCAATAAGGCATACAATCCCTATTGTGCATACAGTCCTCGTTTTTCGTGCCCAATTCCGCCAAAGGAGAACGATCTTTTAATCAGGATTGAAGCTGGTGTAAAGGATTTTGGGAAACACTAAAAATACTTCACTAACCACATTCCCAAGAAAACCATTGCAAAACCTATCACGAAACTTGCAATAGTATATAGGGCGAAAGACATAAAATCACCGCTTTTCAAAAAAAGATGATTCTCATAAGCGAAGGTTGAAAATGTAGTGAACCCGCCACAGAAGCCTGTGGCCAAAAATAAAACTGTGTTTTGCGAAAGTGTTTCGTTTTTTAATGCAATGCCGAGAATAATACCAATTAATAAGCTTCCTAAAATATTTGCAGCAAACGTTCCATAGGGTATTCCTGTTTCATAATTATTTAGCCATTTTGAAAACGCATACCGAAGCGTGCTCCCCAAACCGCCACCTATAAAAACCAACGCCAATTGTTTCATTTAAATACCTTCTTCAACGGGTTCAGGTGCAGTTATAATGGGAATGTAAACTTCGGTCAGCCAATTTGCAGGATTTGGAACTTCACCCGGATCGGTAACATACACTTCAAACATTTTTCTGTCTGGGTCTATCTGGTGGCCATTTTTATCAATATACTGTCTTCCCTTAGTGTACGCTTCTGATAGATGCTCGTAATTTCCTTTCAATGAAACCTTTACGGCTTTAACTGGCTCCATAAACCCACAAACAACAGGGCTGCCCTCTGGAGTAATAACCTGCTCTTTTACGGGTATGGCGGTTGAAAAAATAACGGTGCCATTTGCATTATCAACTTCGTTGTAAATTGTAAAGGGCATTCCAGCCATATTCAAGTTGTTCTGGGTGATGAAACCCATCACTTCGCCCATCATAGGTGCCATTTTTTCACCCAGCTCGCTCATTTTAGAAACTGATGTTGTGTACATATAGTAGCCACCGCCGTATTGTGTAACGCCGTCAACATTTATAGAATATTGCTTCATATCTTCGGCTACTTCCTCAGCAATTCCTTCAAGTCCCGCTTTGTTCATTTTGTGCATTTCTGCATCAAAGTCCATTCCGCTCAATGAATAATAGGCTTTGTCAATTAGCGTATGCTCGCCCTTCATTCCCCAAGTAACTTTTGTTCCGCCTTCCACTTCCTCAAAAGTCCAATATACCTCCGGGTTTCTTTCACCACCGGGGGTATTTAGCGTTAAATCCTGCTCTATTTCTTTATTTGGAATAACTTTCGTAGTTGTCATAGAGCCGCTCATTTCGCCATCCCAAGAATAGGATGCACCTTCACCAACAGTCTTTTCAGCATACGTAAATGTTATGGTGGAATCCTCTTTTTTCCAAGGGCCCCATTCTTCCCAACTTTTATAATCGTTCACTTTATTGAAGACTACTTCTGGCGGTGCATTGATTACCATAGTATCCTGAATATCGTAGGTGCCATCTTTGGTTCCAAAATAAATGGCACTGCCAATAATAATGATGAGAAGAAGAAAAAATAAATACTTTAAAATTTTCATTTGGTCGGGGGGTGTTGATTGGTGTTGCTAAGATAGTGAAAATTCATCGATGCTTTTGAAATTGAAATCCTTCGTATTTTTTCAAATTTAGACCTCCATCTATCACGAACATTATTTTAGTACATTTGCGGAAATCTAAAATTTTTTAAAATGAAGAAGACCTTTTTTATTGCAATGGCAATGAGCGGTTTGCTCTTTTTTTCGTGTAAGGACAATCAACCGGAAAAAGATGTAGCCCAAGTTGAAAATACAACATCCACAGAATTTGATTACAATGTAGAATCTTTTGGTGATGTAAAAGTACTGCGTTACCAAATTCCGGGATGGGACAAACTAACCCTAAAAGAACAAAAGCTCGTGTATTACCTTACCCAAGCCGGTTTGGAAGGACGGGACATTATGTGGGACCAAAACTACCGCCACAACCTTACCATTAGAAAGGCGCTGGAAAATGTGTATGCAAATTACAAAGGCGATAAAACCACTGAAGATTGGAAAAATTTTGAAACTTACTTGAAAAGAGTATGGTTCAGTAATGGTATTCACCACCATTATTCCAACGATAAGCTAAAGCCAGAATTTTCTTCGGAATATTTAAAGCAACTTTTAACCGATACCAATACTAAGCTGGAAGGAGAAGCTTTTGAAGTTATTTTTAACGACAAAGATTCCAAAAAAGTAAACCAGGCAAAAGGTGTAGATAACGTTGCCCAAAGCGCGGTTAACTTTTATGGGCCAAACGTGACCAATAAAGATGTGGAGAGTTTTTATGCAAAGAAGAAATCTCCAAATCCAAAAAAACCACTTTCCTACGGTTTGAATTCAAAATTGATAAAGGAAAATGGCGAGCTTAAGGAATTGGTTTACAAATCTGGTGGACTTTACGGCCCCGCGATAGATAAAATTATTGGCTGGCTTGAAAAAGCAGAGGGTGTTGCAGAAAACCAAGCACAGGGCGATGCTATCGGTCTTTTAATTGAATATTATAAAACAGGAGACCTTCAAACGTGGGACGACTACAATGTAGCTTGGACCGCCGCGACCGAAGGAAATATAGACTACATAAACAGTTTTATTGAAGTTTATAACGACCCGCTAGGGTATAGAGGTTCTTATGAAACCATCGTTCAGATAAAAGATTTTGATATGTCTGAAAAAATGGCTGTACTTTCTGAAAACGCACAGTGGTTTGAGGATAATTCGCCTTTGATGGAGGAACACAAAAAGAAAAACGTGGTAGGTGTAACCTATAAAGTAGTAAACGTTGCGGGTGAAGCTGGTGATGCTTCTCCAAGTACCCCAATTGGGGTAAACCTTCCCAATGCAAACTGGATTCGCGCAGAAGTGGGAAGTAAATCTGTTTCCCTTGGAAATATTATTGAAGCATACAATAATGCAGGAAGCACAGGCAGATTGAAAGAATTTGTAAACGATGAGGAAGAATTGGAGCTCGAAGAAAAATACGGACAGAAAGCCGACAAACTTCACACAGCACTTCACGAAGTAATAGGTCACGCTTCAGGACAATTAAATCCTGGTGTTGGCGAAACCAAAGAAACCTTAAAAAATTATGCCTCTACTTTAGAAGAAGGCCGTGCAGATTTGGTAGGTCTTTACTATTTATACAACCCAAAATTACAAGAGCTTGGTTTGGTTGACGACTGGAAAAAGGTGGGTATGGCTGCCTATGACGGTTACATCCGCAATGGTTTGATGACGCAATTGATTCGTTTAAATTTAGGCGATGATGTGGAAGAAGCGCACATGCGAAACCGCCAGTGGGTATCCGCTTGGGTTTTTGAAAAAGGAAAGGCCGACAACGTGATTGAAAAAATTACCCGCGACGGAAAAACCTATTACAACATTAATGACTATGATAAACTTCACGATTTATTCGGAGAACTGCTTCGTGAAACACAACGAATTAAAAGTGAGGGTGATTACGCTGCAGTAGAAAATTTAGTTGAAACCTACGGTGTGAAAGTGGATCAAACCCTTCACAAAGAAATTTTGGAGCGCAACAAACAATTTACTTCAGCACCTTACAGCGGTTTTGTGAATCCTGTACTTGTACCTAAAATGGACGATAATGGTGAAATAGAAAGTTTCACTATTGAGCAACCAAATACTTTTGCAGACCAAATGTTCTTCTATTCTAAGAATTACAGCAATTTGCCTGCTGTAAACTAAATAAATTTTTAAAGCAGATAAAAAAAGCTCTTCGTCTATGCGAAGAGCTTTTTAGTTTTAAACAATTCAAATAAACACTTATAACGTCAGCTGAAAACGTAAACAGGAGTCTTCGGTAATAGTAATGGAACCATCCCAATTATAACCTTGGCAGTTTGCCGTATAATTATAAGTACCTTCGGATAGGTCATTAAAGTTTCCTCCATAACCATCATTAATGCAATCTGGTGTCCCGGCGTAGTAATAACCGGTTATAGTGCTGGTTCCAACACCGCTGAGATTTACGGTTATTGGGCCACAACCATAATCTTGGTTGGTCCAGAATTTAACATCTCCTTTGCCGCTTCCTCCACCGCCGGTTCCGCCGCCACCTCCACCGGAGCCACCGCCACTACCTGCATTGCTACAATCTACTCCGTAACCACCCACAATTACATCAATAGAACCATTTGCGTCCAGATTTGCTTCTAGAATAAATTCCACGCCATTTATAGATATGGTACAGGTATTTGGTGGAATATTCCCTAGATTATGTGCATAGAGTGTTACATAATTAAACCCATTGTATCCAAAATCGTAATCTACGCTAATTGGGTCTGATGGGCCTCTGAGTGTCTGTTCATCAATAATAGTATTGCCATTTGCTATTATAGAGACAATATCATCATCAACCGTTCCGTGATCCCAAACTTTAATATTAGTGATTCTGCTAGAAATTTCTATGCACCCCAAATAATTGTTGGTTCTTCCAAAAGTGGAAGAAGGTATTATGGAAGTTTCGTTTACTTCTATTGGTTCTGGCTCCGGTTCAGATTCTTCTTCTTCACAGCTTATAAAAAATATTGAAAAAGCTAATAATAACGGAAAAACTAGTTTTAATTTGATCATATTTTAATTTGGTTTTTAGGTTACTTTTCTAGTTGAATGTATTTTGAATATTTGCAATTAGTGTTGTATTTAGAAAAAACCCATAGTGCATCGATCTGTTAATTTCAATTTTCCTCCCTCCTCAAAGAGAAAAATTATTATATCTCCTCACTCACAATGCACCTGTAGGTTTTTTTCATAGAAATTTATTTCGCTAATTCAATTAGTTCAATTGAAAGGTTTTGGGTTAGTCAAGGTTTTGATTGTCTGAGACAAAATTAAGACGGGAAGAGTTTTTAAAAAATACCTACTTTAGGGTATTTTTATTGAAAAGGTTCTTAAAAATGATTAAGAAAAACTATACAGGAAAGGGATAAACAGTAAATTACTTTTCAGCCAGAGAGAAGAATTAATTTTTTAAATACGTCTTTACGAGTAGAAGAAATACTATAAAAGCAATAAAACCCACTAAAATCCAGAGACTGCCCTTATACTGTTTTTTATGAAGTTTTTTGTCGCCGCGATAGCTGTAAACCATAATAATGACGAAGACAATAAAAAATAAAACAGCAAAAACAAATTGGCCGGTAGTAAACATAAATGTGTAGTTTTACAGGGCAAATTTACACCTTATAAATTATAATATGAAGAATAAAATAGCCGCAGTTTCCGAATTTCACAATGCATTTGGATTGGGTATGAAGGAATCTCCCACTGCCGATCTGGGAATAAAGAAAAATCTTTTGCGTTATGAACTTATGCGTGAAGAAAACGAAGAATATTTAGAAGCGGCAAATAATGATGATTTGGTTGAGGTCGCAGATGCGCTAGGTGATATGCTCTATATTTTGTGCGGAACCATTATTGAGCACGGAATGCAACACAAAATTGAAGAGGTATTTAACGAAATACAACGAAGCAATATGAGCAAACTGGGAGATGATGGTAAGCCTATATACCGAGAAGATGGTAAAGTCTTAAAAGGCCCCAATTACTTTAAACCTAACATTCAAGCTATACTTGATAAATAAAAAAAATCCAAAACGAGAAAGTTTTGGATTTTTTAAAATGTACCGTCAGAAAGTGTTATACAACTTCAAATCTCCAGCCAAAGGGATCTTCGCTTCTGTTATACTGTATATTCATTAACTCATTTTTGAAGCGGGTTGCAAATCCATGCTCCTGTTTTTCAAGTTCATAAACAGTTTCCTTATAACTAAAAGCACTTACAGGACTTATAACTGCTGCTGTCCCCGCGCCAAAAATTTCCTTTAGACTTCCGTTCTTTGCGGCTTCCACAATTTCTGAAACCAAAACGGGTCTTTCTTCAACGGTAATATTGTCTCTTTTTGCAATAGCTATTACGCTTTTGCGTGTAACACCGTCTAAAATTCGGTCGCTTATTGGGGCGGTAAGGAGCGTATCATTCACACGAAAAAATACATTCATCGTTCCTGCTTCCTCTAAATATTTATGGTCGCTTGCATCTGTCCAGATTACTTGCTGAAAACCTTTCTCTCGTGCCAAATTTGTTGGAAAAAATTGTGCGCCATAATTTCCGGCTGCTTTTGCAGCACCCACACCACCATTTGCCGAACGGCTGTAATGCTCAGCGATTACAACCTTAACATCTCCCGTATAATATGCTTGAGCGGGCGACATCAAAATCATAAACTTATATTCTGTAGATGGGGAAGCCGAAACCCCCACTTGGGTTGCCATTACAAAAGGGCGTATGTACAATGAATTCCCTAGGCCGGGCTTAACCCATTCCTTGTCCATTTTTACCAAAGTTGTCAAGGCCTCAAAGAAAATATCTTTCGGAAACTCTGGTATAGCCATTCTTTTAGATGACCTGTTTATTCTATTAAAATTTTCTTCAGGTCTAAAAAGCCACACTTTACCATCTTCATCCTTAAAGGCTTTCATTCCCTCAAAAACTGCCTGGCCGTAATGAAAAACCTTTGCCGCAGGTGAAATGGTTAAAGGTCCATAAGGTTTAATAGTAGGGTTCTGCCATTCTCCATCCTTATAATCACATTCAAACATATGGTCGCTAAAGGTGCTTCCGAAAGTGAGGTTGTCAAAATCTACATCTCCTATTCTGGAAGTTGAAACTTTTTGTATGTCAATTTTTTGGGTGGTGGAAGAATTCATGAAAAAGAATTATTTATTTTGTAAAAATAGGTAAAATTTAGGCCATAAAAAATTCAAAAAATCATTAAAATTGCAACGCATTACCAGTCAATAATTTATTAAATACTATAAAATGAAAAAAATTCTATTTTTATTTTCAATAATGGCAGTTTTGTTTAGCTGTAAAAACGAAAAAACTGAAGATAAGCCCGTGCTTGAAACGGAAGAAATAGCAGTTAACTATCAAGCTTTTGGTGAAAAAATTACCGATGATGATGTTTTGACGAAAGCCGAAATAATCGAAAAGTACAACAATTTGAAAATTGGCGATACCATAAACGTAAAATTTACTACGCAAGTGAAAGAAGTTTGCCAAAAGAAAGGTTGTTGGATGAAAGTAGATATGGGCAAGGATGAAGCTATGGTGCGTTTTAAGGATTATGGTTTCTTTATGCCAAAAGATATTTCCGGAAAAGATATTATCGCTGAAGGAAAAGCTTATGTAGAAGAAATGAGCGTTGAAGACCAACAACACTACGCTGAAGACGGTGGTGCCACTCCAGAGGAAATTGCAGCCATCACCGAGCCAAAGCGCACACTTGCTTTTGAGGCACACGGCGTATTAATTCCAGAAGAGGAAAAGCAATAATTTTTTGAAAAGAACTTTGTTTAAAACGGGCGACGGCTCTTACACCCTGCATATTCCAGAGTGGGACGAACAATACCACTCTAAGCATGGCGCAATAGCCGAAGCCCTTCACGTTTTTATAAAGGAAGGGCTTTATCATTGGTTTTCTGAAAATAAAAAAACAGAAGTTTCAATTCTCGAAATCGGTTTTGGCACTGGTCTGAACGCACTCTTAACTTTTTTGGAAACTGAAAAAAATCCATTTAAGGTCCATTATACCGGTGTTGAGGCTTACCCCTTGGAGGTAGGCGAAATAGTTAAGCTTAATTATACTTCGCTTTTAAATGCATCAGAAGAAGTATTTTTAAATATGCACCATTCCCCTTGGGAGCAAATAAGCAGCATTTCTGTAAATTTTCAACTTACAAAACAGCAGAAATTATTTTCTGAAATAAATTCTGAAAATTCCTTCAACCTTATCTATTTTGATGCTTTCGGAATCCGCGTGCAACCAGAACTATGGACCGAGGAAATTTTTAAAAAAATGTACGCTGCATTAAAACCGCACGGAATTTTGGTTACCTATGCTGCAAATGGGAATGCAAGGCGTGCTATGCAGGCCGTGGGCTTTAAAGTGGAGCGTCTTTCTGGTCCACCGGGAAAAAAAGAAATGTTGAGAGGTACAAAAATTTAAATTCATTGTATTTCGATCGTTCCAAAAGGGCAAGTTTAACCAATTCAAAACAATCAATTCACAATCTTCCGTTAACACCCTTTGCTATTCACAATTGAATTTCTAAATTTAAAATTATGATTAGAAAAGTGTTGATAACAGGTGCTACAGGCCTTATAGGTAGTGAAATTGTTCGTCAATGTCACGCTGCCGGAATTGCTGTTAATTATCTCACAACCAGCAAGGAAAAAATTGAATGTACCGAGAATTATAAAGGGTTCTATTGGAATCCTCAAGAAGGTGAGATTGATCTTCAGGCTTTTGATGGTGCAACGGCAATAATTAATTTGGTTGGAGCCACTATTTCTGAACGATGGACGAAAAAATATAAAAAGATTATTCTTGAAAGTAGAATAGAATCTATCAATCTGCTACGCGATACGCTTCTACAAATAGATCACAATATTGTCCATTTTATTTCTGCTAGCGGCATCAGTATCTATCCAAACTCAGAGACCAAGCTCTATACAGAGGAAAATGAGGAGGTTGACAATACCTTTTTGAGTGAAGTCGTAGTTGCTTGGGAAGCTGCCGCCGCCCAGTTTAAGAATATGGGGATGGAGGTGAGTAAAGTGCGCACGGGAGTAGTTTTGGCAAAAAATGACGGAGCTTTTCCAAAATTGGTTAAGCCTGTTAAACTTGGAGTAGGTGCGCCCTTGGGAAACGGCGAACAATGGATATCCTGGATCCATCTTGAAGATATTGCCGGAATATATCTTTTTCTTCTAACGAACCAGCTAGAAGGAAAATATAATGCAGTGGCACCTAACCCTGTTCAAAATAAAAAGATGACCAAGATGATTGCTTCAAAGTTGGACAGTCCGCTCTGGATGCCAAACATTCCAGATTTTGCTATCAAATTGTTATTGGGCGAAATGTCCGTTTTGGTTTTGGAAGGGCAGCTGGTGAGTTCCCAAAAAGTTGAGAAACTCGGTTATCCTTTTAAGTATTATAATTTGGAAAACGCCTTACAGGATTTACTGTAAATAAAAAAGAGAGGCAATTTTGCCTCTCTTCAGTTTATAAAAAAATTCTTCTAGATTAAGCTTTATTGGCAACCAATGAAACTGTAATTTTCATCGCGTCGTTTATAAACTTATCACCCAAATTTGGGAATATAGATTTTGAACCAAAGTTAACATCCCACTTAGTTCTGTCTATTTCAAAGGTTTCGCTCTTCAACATCATTTTGTCTCCTTCCATAGTTACAATTGCAGGAAATTCAATAGCATTTGTTTTGTCTTTAATGGTCAAGTTGCCTTTAACCACATTGTTTTCAATGCCTGTCATTTCGAATTTTGCGGTTGGATATTCTTTTGTGTTGAAAAAATCTCCTTCCTTGCCTTCAACAGTTCCTTTTAAGTGAGCCTCTAGATTAGCTTTGTCATCACCTTCCAGATCTTCATCAGTAATGCTGTTCATATCAATTACAAACTCTCCGGCCTCAATATTTCCATTGTTTAAATGAACCGTTCCTGAAGAAAGTTTTATTGTTCCGTGATGCTTTCCAGTGGGTTTAGCACCCTCCCACATGATAGTAGAAGCATCAGTGTCTACTGTATATTCTGTAGCCATTTCGGTAGCTTCGGAAGCTTCCTCTACTGGTGTTTCTACTTCTTTTTCGGTGTTTTTGCAAGAAAAAGCTCCTACTGTAATAAAAGCCATCAAAGTAATTTTCAAAAATGTAAATTTCATAGTTATTGGTTTTTGTTTTGAATTGCAAAAATATGTTTAAACAAAATGAATTTTCTTAAAGTAATATTAAATTAAAGTGCTGTGACATTTTGACATTTTAATACAATTGGCAGTACTTTTGCTCCCTTCAGAAAAAAATTGAAAGAAAAGCTATTATGGGCAAACACGATAAAATGAAAGAAACCGAAAATGAAGAAGAAGTAGGTTTTGACGAAACTGATATTAATGAACAGGAAGCTGCAGAAGAAAAAGTAACCGATGCGCTTTCTGAATTGGAAGAAGAATTTCAGCGCGAAAAGGATCGTTATCTACGTCTTTTTGCGGAGTTTGAAAATTTCAAAAAACGTACTGCCCGTGAACGGGTAGATATGTTTAAAACTGCAGGTGCCGATGTAATTGGTTCTTTACTGCCAGTTTTGGACGACTTTGAACGCGCCTTGAAAGAAATAGAAAAAAGTGAGGACGACAGTCTTCACAAGGGTGTGGAGCTTATTCACAACAAACTGCGTGAAACCCTTAAATCTAAGGGACTTCATTTAATGGATGTAAAACCGGGTGATGCATTTGATGCAGATTCGCACGAAGCAATTACCCAAATTCCAGCACCCGAAGATAAACTGAAAGGCAAAATTATAGATGTAGTGGAAAAAGGATATACCTTGGGCGACAAGATAATCCGCTACCCAAAAGTGGTTATAGGACAATAATATGAAGGAAGATTATTACGAAATTTTAGGAATATCAAAAAGTGCCACGGCTGCCGAAATTAAAAAGGCGTACCGAAAAAAGGCATTACAATACCATCCCGATAAAAACCCAGGCGACCACGAAGCAGAAGCAATGTTTAAAAAATCTGCCGAAGCTTATGAAGTGCTAAGCGACCCCAACAAAAGGTCACGTTATGATCAGTTTGGGCACCGTGCCTTTGAAGGCGGCGGTGGCTTTGGCGGCGGGGGCATGAACATGGAAGATATTTTCAGCCAGTTTGGAGATATTTTTGGTGGTGCCTTTGGCGGCGGTTTCGGTGGCGGTTTTGGTGGCGGTGGCCGTAGAACCGTTAAAGGAAGTAACCTGCGTATTCGCGTACAGCTTACTTTGGAAGAAATTGCCAATGGTGTTGAGAAGAAAATAAAGGTAAAGCGTAAAAAGCTTGCCCAGGGAACCACTTATAAAACCTGTTCAACCTGTAATGGGCAAGGACAGGTAACACGTATTCAAAATACTATTTTGGGCCGTATGCAAACTTCGGCTACCTGTAGTTCTTGCGGAGGCCTGGGCCAGATTGTAGATTCAAAACCCGCAAATGCAGATGCCGAAGGCATGCTGATTACTGAAGAAACAGTTTCTATCAAAATTCCAGCAGGTGTGGTAGATGGTATGCAGCTGAAAGTATCCGGAAAAGGAAATGATGCGCCGGGCAATGGAATTGCAGGCGATCTATTGGTCGCGATTGAAGAAAAACCCCACGAAACATTGCAACGTGAAGGAGACAATCTACATTATGATCTATACATAAGCTTTTCTGAAGCCGCCTTGGGAACATCCAAAGAAATTGAGACCGTTACAGGAAAAGTACGCATCAAAATTGACAGTGGAGCGCAGAGCGGAAAAATTTTGAGACTTCGAAATAAAGGCATTCCAAGTATAAATGGTTACGGAACAGGAGATTTGCTTGTACATGTAAATGTTTGGACTCCAAAATCTTTATCAAAAGAGCAACGGGAGTTTTTCGAAAAAATGAATAACGACGAACATTTTCAGCCAAAACCTGAAAAGGAGGACAAATCATTTTTTGAAAAAGTGAAAGATATGTTCTCTTAAATAAACGTTAAATAAATATTTTTGTATATATTTGAAAAGTCGCTTCGTCTTAGAAGTGATAATTTTTCTTTTTCATAGCAATTTTTTTCCCACCCAAGAATTTCATTTTTGGGTGGGTTTTGTTTTTATAAAGTATATTTTTCAGGTATTTATGATTTTAATGGTTTGGCCATTCACTTAAAATACTCTTAATAGTTATAACGCTTCACGGTCAAATCAATATATTTACATACTTCAAACAAAATTCATGGAAAAACTTTTAGTGGTCAACAATGTTTCCAAAACCTATGGAGATTATAAAGCGCTCAACAACGCATCCATAGAGGTAGAAAAAGGAAGCATATTTGGACTATTGGGCCCCAATGGTGCCGGAAAAACAACATTGATCAGAATAATAAACCAGATTACCATGCCCGATACCGGTTCGGTATTTTTGGATGGCCAACCGCTTCAAGCGCATCACATAAAAGATATTGGATACTTACCCGAAGAACGCGGCCTTTACAAATCTATGAAAGTTGGGGAGCAAGCACTTTATTTAGCTCAGCTCAAAGGACTTTCAAAACAAGAGGCGAAGGAACGGTTAAAATATTGGTTTGATCGTTTGCAAATTGGTGATTGGTGGGATAAAAAAATACAGGAACTATCAAAGGGAATGGCACAGAAAATCCAATTTGTGGTAACGGTTCTACACAAACCAAAACTATTGATTTTTGACGAACCTTTCAGCGGCTTTGATCCCATAAATGCCAATCTCATAAAAGATGAAATTCTAAAGCTGCGGGACGAGGGTGCCACCGTCATTTTCTCCACCCACCGAATGGAATCTGTTGAGGAAATGTGCGACCACATTGCCTTGATCCACAAATCGAATAAAATACTCGATGGTAAATTGATTGACATTAAACGCCAATACAAAAGCAATACCTTTGAAATTGGCTTAATAACGCTGGATCACGCTTCAATTTCCGCGATGTTAAAAGATAAATTTGAAATTTTTCCCGCAACTTTTAAAAGTATAAATGATGAGTTACAGTACAAGGTAAAAATACCAGATTCGGTATCGCCAAATGATTTTGTAAGCTATTTAACTTCACTTGGACAACTTACGCATTTTGTAGAAGTAGTGCCTTCTGCCAGTGAAATTTTTATTGAAACCATCCAAAAAAACTAACCAAAAATGAACCATCTTCCGCTTATTATAAAAAGGGAATACCTTACCAAGGTACGCAACAAATCGTTCATTATTATGACTTTTTTAAGCCCCCTTATTTTTGTGGGTATTTTTGCATTGGTCGCTTATTTGTCCAGTCTAAACAGTGATACGGTGCGTAAAATTTCGGTTTTGGACGAAAGTGGGTTGTTTACCAATGAATTTAAAAGTTCACCCCATTTGCAATATAAACTGTTGAGCAACAATAATCTTTCTGAGGCAAAAAAAGAAGCCGAATCGCAAGAAATATACGGGTTGCTTTACATTCCGAAAATTGACAAACTTGAGGATCTTTCAAAAGAAATTACTTTTTATTCCGAAGATTCTCCCTCACTTTCATTGATGGGCGATATAAATGATTTACTCGAAAATAAAGTAAACACGCTAAAACTTAAGGAAGCGGGAATTGATTCAGAAACCATTAAAAATCTTCACATAAATATAAGTGCCAATCAAGAAACCTTTAAAGGTAAAGAAACATCGAAGCTAGGCTCTGGTCTAAAATTAATCTTTGGGGGTGTTGCGGGATATCTATTGTTCATGTTTATCATCATTTATGGCAATATGATTATGCGCAGCGTAATCGAGGAAAAGACGAGCCGTGTGATTGAAGTTATTATTTCATCAGTAAAACCGAGGTTACTGCTACTTGGAAAAATCTTCGGAACCACGCTTGCCGGAATTACGCAGTTTGTAGTTTGGGTGGTGCTTATTCTGGTTTTAATGACCGTTGTGACTTCTATTTTTGGAATTGATCCGTCGTCAGCAACTCCTTCCCAACAAGTTTTGGAGAATAGTGTCAGTGGTGGCACGCAGCAGGTTTTGCAGGATGTTATGATTGAAATTAACAATCTGCCCATTACCAATTTAATAATAATGTTCATCCTCTTTTTTGTTGGCGGTTACTTGCTTTATGCCTCCCTATACGCTTCGGTGGGTGCCGCAGTTGATAGTGAGACCGATACCCAACAATTTATGATGCCTATATTAATGCCTTTAATTTTGGCGGTTTACGTAGGTTTTTTCACAGTTATTGATAATCCGCACGGAACTGTTTCACAAGTTTTTTCATACATCCCCTTTACTTCGCCCGTAGTAATGCTCATGCGTATCCCTTTTGGGGTACCACTTTGGCAACAGATAATTTCAGTACTTATCCTCTTTGCAAGCTTTATTGCTATGGTTTGGTTTGCGGCCAAAATTTATCGGGTAGGTATCTTAATGTATGGAAAGAAGCCTACTTATAAGGAAATTTTTAAGTGGCTTAAATATTAACAGAAAGTATTACGAATGTTGCTATGTATTCGGAAATATTAAAAAAGAAAAATTATGAAAAGAAAATCATTTATAACCGTCTGCATTTTGCTATTTGCTTTCGGTATATCGGCCCAAACTACAGATTTGGCCCGAGTAGAGTATCTAGCATTGCCTTTTTCAAAATCAGACAACTCCATCAATCGCTATCGCGCCTTGGTACAAGTACCAATTCCTTTGGATAAAGAAAGAAAAAAGATATTTGTTGTGGGTCTGGAATATAGATATGTAGATGTTAATATTGAAGACAACGAAGATGTATTCGCTTTTAATAACAACTTAGTGACGTCCACCCAGCAAATGGACGCCTATATAGGCTATGTATGGAAACAAAACGATGATTGGCGCTTTGGAGTCAAAGGAGGCGTTAAAATTCAGAGTGACTTTGAAGGCAGTTTGGTCAGCGATGACTTTATTTATGAAGTGGGAGCCTACGCTATAAAGGATAAAAAGAAAAATCCTGAAGAAGGCAAAAAGCCATATCGTTTCATTGCAGGTCTTACCTATTCAACCACACCCGGCAGATGGTATCCACTACCAATTCTGAATTATTACAAAGAATTCCATCCCAACTGGACATACACTTTGGGTGTGCCTAAAACCAATGTGCGACACTATTTAAATGATAATCATAAAGATGCGTTACAGGCTTTTGCAACTTTAGATAATGTTTATGCCAATATCCAACAGAATTTCTTACCTATTTCCGATCAAAATTCGGAAGGAAAACTTGCCGAGAGTGTACAGATGACCATTGGGCTTCTTGGTTTGGGCTATGAGCATTTCTTTACCGAGCATCTTCTTTTTTATGGTTATGCCGCACACTCTGTTTACAACGATTTCAGGCTGGAAGATGGTGATGGAAATAAAATCTATAAAATAAATACCGAAAATTCGCCTTATTTTAGGGCAGGATTAAAATTTAAATATTAATGGCTAGAATACTTATAATAGAAGACGAAGCAGCAATCAGAAGGGTTTTGGTAAAAATACTTTCCGAAGAAAACCAAGGATACGAGGTTTTTGAGGCCGAAGATGGCCTTACCGGAATGGAAACCATAAAAAAGGAAGATTTTGATTTGGTGCTTTGCGATATAAAAATGCCTAAAATGGACGGGGTTGAGGTTTTGGAAGCCGTAAAAAAAATTAAACCCGAAATACCCATGGTCATGATTTCTGGCCACGGAGATCTTGAAACAGCCGTAAATACAATGAAACTTGGGGCTTTCGACTATATTTCAAAACCGCCCGACTTAAATCGTTTGCTCAATACCGTACGAATAGCTTTGGACCGAAAGGAATTGGTGGTTGAAAACACCCGTCTTAAAAAGAAGGTTTCCAAAAATTATGAAATGGTTGGTGAATCGCCTGCCATTGTTCAGATTAAGGAAATGATTGAAAAAGTGGCGCCCACCGAAGCTCGCGTTTTAATCACGGGCCCAAATGGAACTGGTAAAGAACTGGTTGCACACTGGCTTCATCAAAAAAGTGAACGCAGCAGCGGCCCTATGATAGAGGTAAATTGTGCTGCCATACCCAGTGAGTTGATTGAGAGCGAACTCTTCGGGCACGTAAAAGGGGCGTTTACTTCAGCAAATAAGGACCGTGCTGGAAAATTTGAAGCTGCAAACGGAGGAACCATTTTCCTTGACGAAGTGGGCGATATGAGCCTTTCAGCCCAGGCCAAAGTATTGCGCGCCCTGCAGGAAAACAAAGTGCAGCGTGTGGGTAGTGATAAGGATATAAAAGTTGACGTACGCGTTATCACGGCCACCAATAAAGATTTAAAAAAAGAAATAGAAGAGGGTCGTTTTCGTGAGGATTTATATCACAGATTGGCGGTTATTCTTATAAAAGTTCCAGCTTTAAAAGACAGAAGGGCCGACATTCCATTGTTGGTAGAATATTTTTCCGAAAAAATTTCAACGGAGCACGGTACCGCTAAAAAGAAATTTTCTACAAAGGCCATTAATTTATTGCAGGAATATGACTGGACCGGAAACATTCGCGAACTGCGAAACGTGGTGGAACGTTTGATTATTCTGGGCGGAAAGGAAATTAGCGAGGAAGATGTAAAACTCTTTGCAAGTAAATAAGTTTATGAGTTTATATGTTTAAAAGTTAAAAGAATTTTCAGACTTTTTTAAAAAATAACTGCAGCCAAAGAAACAACAGAAACAATAGTATCCATAGAATCAAAAGTATGAAAGACGTAAAAATTGAAGACTTTAAAGTAATCCACCCTATTAAACTGGATGGTACTAAAAACGATTGGGATTTAGACGCTTCCGAAGAGAAACTGGAAGACCATTTGGAAGACACCCGCAAAAAACTGGGCAAGCTTCAGGATACACTTTATGCACACGGAAAATATGCTGTGTTGGTCTGTCTTCAAGGTATGGATACTGCAGGCAAGGACAGTTTGATTCGTGAAGTCTTTAAGGATTTTAATGCCCGTGGGGTAGTTGTCCACAGTTTTAAGACGCCCACCGCCCTTGAAAAAAGACACGATTATCTTTGGCGTCATTACATTGCACTTCCCGAACGTGGTAAGTTTGGTGTTTTCAACAGAACCCATTACGAAAACGTTTTGGTAACAAGAGTGCACCCAGAATACATTCTTGGCGAAAACTTGCCAGATGTAAATAGTTTGGAAGACATAGATGAAGCGTTTTGGGACAAGCGTTTTCAGCAGATAAACGACTTTGAAAAAACCATTCAGCAGAACGGAACTATTATTTTTAAATTCTTTTTGAACCTTTCCAAAGACGAACAAAAGCACCGACAGCTGCGTAGATTGGACAAACCAGAAAAAAACTGGAAATTCTCTCCAGGCGATTTGGACGAGAGGGCACTTTGGGAAGACTATAGAAAATATTATGAGGAGGCCATTAATCGAACCTCAAAACCACACGCTCCTTGGTATATTATTCCATCGGATGATAAAGATACTGCAAGGGTTATTGTAGCAGAAATTATGCTGCAAGAGTTAAAAAAATATAAAGACATAAAAGAACCGGAACTTGACGACGATATAAAAGCAAAGATTTCCGAATACCGCGAACGACTTAAAAATGATTAATTTAGCCTCCTAAATAGTTCAATTACCACTTATTTCTTATAAAATTCATAAATGAAAATTTCGCTCCTCCCCACACTAATTTTTACATTGCTAATTTCTTCCGTAAGCATTTCGCAAAACGCCGTACAGGATTCGGTTATGCTGAAAAAGCTTTACACCACCGCATTGACCGACGGAAAGGCCTATGATTGGTTGGATTATCTTTCCAATGAAATAGGAGGCAGACTCTCTGGATCTTTTGAGGCGGAAAGCGCTGTAAAATACACAGAGGCAGAATTGAATGAACTTGGCTTGGACAAAGTGTGGCTTCAGCCTGTAATGGTTCCAAAATGGACGCGCGGTTTTAAGGAATATGCATATATAGAATCGCCTACCGGTGATAAAACCATAACCGATATCTGTGCCTTGGGCGGCTCGGTTGCTACGCCAAGCCTCGGAATTAAAGCCGAAGTTGTGGAAGTAAAAGGCTTAGATGAACTAGCTGCTTTGGGAAAAGAAAAAATTGAAGGTAAAATTGTTTTTTACAACAGACCGATGCAACCCGATTTAATACAAACGTTTGAAGCCTATGGCGGCTGTGTGGATCAACGTTATGCCGGGGCTGCCGAAGCTGGAAAATATGGTGCGCTTGGGGTGATAGTTAGGTCCATGAACTTGCGAATGGACGATTATCCTCATACGGGCGCAATGAGTTACGGCGATACGCCGGTGAGCCAGCGTATTCCCGCTGCAGCCATAAGTACTAATGGGGCAGAATATTTAAGCAGTTTGCTGAAGCTGCAACCCAACCTTCTGTTTTATTTCAAACAAAATTGTAAAACCTTTGACGATGTACAATCCTACAACGTGATTGGGGAAATTACAGGCAGTACAAAACCCAATGAATATATGGTTGTGGGTGGCCATTTGGACAGTTGGGATCTTGCGGATGGCGCCCACGATGATGGTGCCGGCTGCGTACAGAGTATGGAGGTGCTGCGACTTTTTAAAAAAGTGGGTTATAAACCAAATCACACCATTCGGGTTGTGCTTTTTATGAATGAGGAAAATGGTTTGCGTGGCGGAAATAAGTATGCCGAAGAAGCAAAGCGCAAGGGTGAAACCCACCGTTTTGCTTTGGAAAGTGATGCGGGCGGCTTTACACCTCGTGGATTTTCATTTGATAGCAATACGGCTAATTTCAACAAGGTAAAAACTTGGGAACCGCTTTTTAAACCCTATTTAATCCACTATTTTGAGAAGGGTCACGGCGGCGCAGATATTGGGCCGTTAAAAGGGAATATTGATGTGCTTGCTGGCTTGCGCCCAGATAGCCAACGGTATTTTGTCTATCATCATGCTGCAAATGATACCTTTGACGCGGTCAACAAACGCGAACTGGAACTGGGAGCTGCCACTATGGCCAGCTTGGTTTACCTATTTGATAAGTACGGAACTAATTAAGTATTCAGTATTCGGTATTCAGCTGTAGTATGCAGTTTTAAAACTTAGCTACCACCAAACTATAAAGAAGCGCTCCACTGTATGGGACGTTTTTTTATAGATCAAAGGCGATTTGTTCAAATTTAATTGATCTTCAATCAATAGTATTATTTCTGAAAAGCGGTACCAGTTTGTAATCGAGTTTATGGGCAGAAGCCATTCTTTTTTTGAGGGAATGGCATACTCGGCAGCTTCATCTTTTATGAAATCTGTAGGTTTTATGTAATAGCCCACCATACAATCTTTAAAATGCTTTGGAAATGTTTCGGCATTTAATTCCTTCGGAAAGAATAGAGAGGCTTTTAAGCATAATTGCTGTGATGTAGGTTCGGGAATGCCCAGGGATGCTAGCTTTTTTGTGGTTTCGGAAGTGTGGAGCAACGGAAATTGTTTGTGTTTTACCTTTTCCAGTTTTTCATTCAGACTGTCCTTTCGGTTTGGGCCAATCCATTTTTGCTCTTCTATCTCACCTGCGTTTTCATCGTACAAATAAAACTTACACGCCAATTCAATATGAAGCACTTCATCAGTTTGAAGATTTAGAGCTATATAATCCAACTCTCCCAAGGTTTCCTTTTCACCATGGATTTGTAGGTTTGCGGCAAGCAGTTCAAAGTATTTTGATTGTTTGAGATAGGCTTCAAAACAAGCTTCGGCTTGCATGCCTAGTACAGCATTTTTGGGGAAGGTGTAATTGTTTACGGTCACTTCTTCCTTTAAAAATTCAAAATACTTAAAAGGATATTGCTCCGAATGTATTTTGAGCTCGGGTGAATTTATAAAGTGCTGTAAAAGGTGAGTCGTTTTAATGGCTATCGCTTTAGTACGCTTTCATATTTCGCAATCCACTCATTAACCGATATTTTTGTGGTTAGCTCTCCCAGTAATTCAAAGGGAATGTTTTTAGGGTTTTTGAAACGGATGCAGCTCTTGCCCATATCCAGTTTGCCAGTGGCGTGCTTGGGGTATTGTTGAGTAAACCATTTCATCAAATCTGGGTCGCTGTAAATGCCCATATGGTAAAAACCAATGTGGTTTTTTTGGGATGCCAACGCCATAAACGGAAGCGCATCTTTCGGATTGCAATGATAGCCATCAGGGTAAATGCTGTGCGGAACTACATAGCCCAACATCCCGTACTGCATGGTTTCCTCGAAACCTTTCGGAAGGTTTTTCTTTACTGTTTCGCGTAGCTTCTGCATTACTTCCTTTCGGTCTTCGGGCAGTTCGGCTATGTATTGGTCTGGAGTTGTGGCTTTGGATTGCATTAATTGAATGTTGAATGATTAAAATTCAAAGTTAAAGGAATTTTAGAGATTTTTTGTCGATCTTAATTCCACCGCAAGAAGACCGCAAGAAGACCGCAAGTAAACCCGAAGTATAATTTTAGTGATTATGGGTACTTATTATTATAGATAAATGAAAAGTTGGGATTGTTTATGGCAAGTTTTTGTTGCTGAAAATATAATTGTACTTTCCCATAAAATTTGATAGCAATGAGAATATTTAAAACACTGTCCATAATTATCCTTTTCGCCTTATTTACTGTGGAAGGGTATTCGCAGGAGATAACGAAGTATGATTTTCTTGAAGTAATAGTTGTCCAAAAAGCGAACAACCGCGGAAAGGTGAAACGTATAAAAGTGGAGGAGCAGACTTCGCTCTTAGGTCAAAATATTTCTATTGAGGAAATAGAGGATATTGAGGAAACTTCAACCTTGCTAAATTATATGAACGCCCACGACTGGGAGTTTTTGGACCGCCAATCTGTGGTTTCTGAAGATAACGACCCGGTGTGGATGAGTTATATTTTTAGGAAACGGAAGTAGCTTGTTAGATTTTTTATTAATAAAACTATTTCCTTAAAATCTTTTCCATTGTCTTGCCTTTTGCCAGCTCGTCCACCAGTTTATCCATATAGCGGATTTTTTGCATAAGGGGCTCTTCAATATCCTCTACACGGTAGCCGCAGATAACGCCCGTAATTTTGGAAACGTTGGGGTTTAATTGTGGGACTTGGGCGAAAAAATCTTCAAAAGTGGTTTTGTTTTCTATGGTTTGCTGCAGTTGGTCTTGGGTATAGCCCGTTAACCAGCAGATGATGGTGTCCACCTCTTCTTTGGTGCGTCCCTTTTTTTCAGCTTTCGTAATGTAGTGTGGGTACACACTGGCAAAGGCCATTTTATAGATTCGTTCGTTTTTCATTAATCGTTATTTTCAAGCAAACCTACGTATGCCCTTTTCAAACCCCAATTTACTCAAATATTATCAACAAACTTTAAAAACACTTTTTTGTGACGATCCAGATCCATATTCCCCGACAGGGATGCACGCACAATGTAATCTTTATCGCCTTCCTTGGTCGTGCCCTGCGTGGAGGTGGCGGGGATGGTCCAATAACATCCCTTTAACTGCCCATAGCTTACACAGAACTTGCTTTCCTTCGGAATCTCGGTAATCATCAAGTTAATGAGCTTCAGGTTAAGAGCGCGCTTATACGCTTCTCGTTCTTCATCTGTGTTTCCTTTTGTTGGAAGATCCAATGAAAAGACCGAAGGGGTGAAGCCTTGCGCTGCCAATTCATCTGAAACAAAATTGATCTTTGCTTCGGGCAGGGTTTCTTTGATGAAGTTTACAAACTCACGTGTATTTTCATACGCATCAATAATGCGTTGGTTCATAGAGGGCAATTGCTCGGCCAATATTTTATATTGAAGCGCTGTGGCCTCGTTATCACACAGGGTGAGATGCAATTCTATTTTTTCCATCAAGGCTGCCGTTTTTGTGTTTCCCACTACATAACCGGCCGTACATTTTCCACCACTTGGGAATTTTGACCCACTGGCATACGAAATGGCCCGAACGGTTGAAAGTATTTCGCCTTCGCCCAAGAACTGATAGTTAGGACAAAAAGTTTGGTCCAAAATAAATACTGGGTCAACGGCAGTTTTGCCCGATGCTGTTTTGCGCTCCTTGCTTAAAGCCGCTTTCAATTGTTGCAAATCTGGTACTTCTACACGAGGGTTTGTGGGTATTTCGGCAATGATGTAAGGCACGGCATCTTCAGCAGCTACTTTAGTTAAAACGGTGTCTATGCTTTGCACCATATCGTTATCGCCGTCCACCAATAAATCTACAATTTGCACATTGTCAAGGCAGGCCGCCACGCGTCTTGCTTGGTCGTTGGTGCCGCCGTAGCAATTGGGTGGAACAAGGAATTTGATGGGTTTTCCGGGGTGGTTTTCCTGCGCATCGTGGATAAGCCCCATCATAATGGCGTACTGAATGGAAAGCCCGCTGGAAGCAACGAGCGGGGTGGTGGGCGAGCCCGTGATTTCCTTTATGGAGTTTAGAACGCTCTTTTTATCTTCCGCAATATTGCTTTTTGGTTCTGTAATGGACGTTTGGTCCATCAGCGCCTTAAGGGCCACAAGGCAATTGGCGGGCGTCATGGCGATGGTTTCCCTTCTGCGGACGTGCTGGATTTCGGAAATATAATCTTCGTTTCTTTCGCCATTAACCGTTATAATGCTTCCGAGCGTGCCGTAAAGATTTATGAGAATATCTACGTTGGGGTTGAGGTCCAGCCTTCCAATTTCATCTTTCTGTGAAATGAAAACGGTTTTGCCTTCAAACTTTGGAATGGCTGAAGGGGAATCAAGCTGTTTCAATTCAAAATTATACCCGTATACATTTCGAATTATTTCAGCATCGAAAAAGGAGGGCAGGGCATCGGTATAAAGAATTTGGGTGTTTTTATTCGCCAATAAATTCTTCCGAAGGATTGCCAGGATAGGGGTCTTATTTGATGCAAAACTGATGACGTTCTCTGCCTTAAGATTGTTTGCCTTGGCAATTGCCCATTCCAAAATACTGGAAAGCGGGTGCCCCAAGCGGATATAATCATAGGCTGTAGGCAATCTTTTTAGTGCAGCTGTTTCAGCCTTATGGGCATTATATAGCATTTCAAACTGCTGTAAAAACTGCGTCTTTGCCAAGCTTTCATCATAAATATCAAGCCTGTGGGTGGTAAGATTCAGCCAATCCGCAGGCATGCTTTTTAATACTTCTTTTATATAATTGCGCATTTGGATGTGTTGCATAATCTTCACTTTTTTATAGGTCGGCAAGGTACATTAAATAGATTTTTTTGAAGCTGATTTAAGAGTTTTGTAACGTGTTTTTAGAGCGTTTTAGCAAATCATTGAGGGAGAGCTTGATGAAGTAATTCGCGCTATGGCGCTTCTACTTGTAAAGTTTTTAAAACTATAACTTGTTAAAAGGTACATTGCCTAAACCCGAGGCCAGCAATTGTCCGGCTGCGTTTATGGTAAAGGGGGTGGCATTGGTAGCGCCATCATCATAATCTAGGGTCAAGGTGGTTGTGTTGCTGCTCCATTTAAAGGGCCGCAGGTTTGAAATTGCGGTGCCGTCTGGCTGGGCTATGTATTCGGTGCTGTAGCCGTTGCCTTCCGTATTAAAATACAGTTTATAGTCGTATTCCGAGCTGAAGTCGCTGCGTTGCCATACGCCAATTAGATTCTTGGCTTGGTCTGTATTGCTGTTTTTTTCATCATTGTTGCACGAGAGGAGTGTTGTGATAGCGAGAAAGAGAATGGTGGCTTTAAGCGATTTATATGGTTTCATTTAGCGAAAGAAATGTGTTTGTTGTTGCTTTAGATGGGTTAAAAGTATGTAATAAAGTTGATAAATATGTTTGGTGTTTAGTAGGTTTATTCTTCATTACTATAAGCAGAACGCTCGCGATAGTGGGGGCAATTGGTTTTAACGGGTTTGCAATTGGCTATGCGGGAGTTGCAAATGGCTTTGCGGGAATTGCAAATGGCTTTGAGGGAGTTGCAAATGGCTTTGAGGGAGTTGCAAATGGCTTTGTGGGAGTTGCAAATGGCTTTGAGGGAGTTGCAAATGGCTTTGAGGGAGTTGCAAATGGCTTTGAGGGAGTTGCAAATGGCTTTGAGGGAGTTGTAATTGGCTTTGCGGGAGTTGCAATTGGCTCTGCGGGAGTTCTAAATGGCTTTGCGGGAGTTGTGATTGCCTTTGTATGTGTTGCAATTGGCAATGTATATTGTACTTTTAGTAATCTATGATCTGTAATTGGGAAAGTTCGCATTGCAAATGCGCTGTTTAGATGAGCAGGCTTTGCACTTCGGCTTCGCTATTACAGGCGCCAGCGCACCAGGGGGGAGTTCAAGCTTTAGCTCGAATTCATATTCATCCCGTTCTTTTGTGCCTTTCTTTCCTATTAAAAGGTCTTCGGCTTCGCTTAATTTATAGCTTTTCCTTTGAAATGTATTTTTGGTTGTGTTCTCACTGTTGCGGGCACACGTTGCAAACGTGCGCTAGCGGGGGTGTATTGGGGTTGTGAAGTTGTCGGGCACACGTGGCAAACGTGCGCTAGCGTGGGGACTTTAATCATTGTCATACTTCCACAAATAAACAATGTTATAAATTGGTATGGCAATGATTGAGCTGATGTGACTGATTTTTTTTTCCGCCTTTAGTTTTTTAAATATAATAATATGTAAACTAATAAGAATATTAATAACCAATATAATAAAAAGTATGTTTCCGATATCTCCAATTATGGAATTGAGCAATGGTACTATTTTCTCTTCTATAACAGGTATTTTAAGCTTGAAAACACGATAAATAAGGACTATGTATGAAAAGATTAAAATTAGGGTTATTATAATTTTTAATGCTTTTTTCATCATGCTAATTTTGCGGGCACAGGTTGCAAACGTGCGCTAGCGGGGGGTTGCAAACACGAACGTATTGGTTATTATCCTTATCCCAAAAAGCCAATAATCTATACTGAATGCCAGAATATAAGGTTCTGAATTCCCAAATATTGTCGTTCAGTTTCTTGAAAAATTTAGGGTCAGCGTGTTGCTCCGCACGTCTTATATTTTGAAGGATTTTGCTTCTCGATTTTAAATTCTGTTTTTGAATGAATTCAAATGCCTCCTCTAATAATATTGTTTCAAAGCGTTTAATCATTGCAGATCAGTTAATTTCAACTAATACAAAGATAATAAAGTTTCGTTTATTGTAAACTTTTAATTTTAGACTTCAGTTTCGATTTTAGTTTCAGTTTCAGTTTCGATTTCATTCTACTGATACCCCGCCGCCTGCAATTTAAACAACTCCGAGTACAATTTTGGGTTTGCCATAAGCTCCTGGTGCGTGCCAAGCTCCAGCACTTGGCCGTGCTGCAATACCAAAATACGGTCTGCCATCCGTACGGTGCTAAAGCGGTGGCTAATAATAATGCTGGTCTTGCCTTTGGTAAGGGCTATAAAGCGTTCAAAAACATCAAACTCTGCTTGGGCATCCAGCGCGCTGGTGGGTTCGTCCAGTACCATAACATCGGCATCCTTCATATAGGCGCGGGCCAGGGCCACCTTTTGCCACTGCCCGCCGCTTAGTTCGGTGCCTTTGTAAAACCTTCTGCCCAGGCGTTGTTCCAGGCCGTCTGTCATTTCGGCCACAACTTGTTCCGCGAGGCTTTTGCTGGCGGCGTAGTTTATTATTTCGTCGTTCTGCACTTGGTCTATATTGCCCACGGCTATGTTTTCGCGCAGGGTGAATTCATATTTAAAAAAGTCCTGAAAGATGACGCCAAAACGTTTTCGGTATTCGTCCACATCAAACTTGTTTATATTGATGCCGTCCAAAAGGATTTCGCCTTGGGTGGGATCATAAAAACGGAGGAAGAGTTTAATAAGCGTGGTCTTGCCTGCGCCGTTCTGCCCCACGAAAGCCATTTTTTCGCCTGCTTTTAGGGTAAAGGTAACGCCTTTCAACACTTCGCCCTCGCTGCCGGGGTAGGCGAAGTGTAGATTGTTCACCTGAAACCCTTCTTTAATGGTTTTGGGCATAGGGTTTTTTGTTTCGGCAGTTTGCTCTACGGTCAAATCGATAAAGTCAAAATAATCCTGCAGATAGAGCGCGCTTTCGGAAATACGGGTAAAGCGCGAAAAGAAGCCCTGCAGGTTGTTGCGCAAACGGTTGAAGGAACCGGAAAGGAAGGTGAGTTCCCCAATGGTAATCACGCCCGTAAGCACCCGCAGAATAATATACACATAGGCGCCGTAATAGCTGAGCACGCCGAGAATGTTGAACAGGGAGCCGTAAAGACTCTGCTTGAGCGACAGTTTTTTGTTGATGAGGTAATAGTCGTTTGAAAGTTTTTTAAAGCGTTCCGCAATAAAATCAGTCAGGCCGAAGAGTTTTATTTCCTTGGCGGTTTGGTTGTTGGCGCCGATGAAGCGAAGGTAATCAAGTTCGCGGCGTTCGGCCGTCCAACTGCGCGCCAACGAATAGCGCGTACTGCTGAACTTGGCCTCGTTGATAAACGAGGGAATGATACTGAGGATGAGGATGAGTATTAAAATAGGTTCAAAATATATCAAGCCCGCAATTAGCGAAACCATAGAAATGAGGCTTTCTGCTTGGCCTAGCGCATTGGTCATTAAATCTACCCGACTGTTGGTTTGGGTGCGGGCGCGTTCCAATTTGTCGTAAAATTCCGGGTCTTCCAGTTGGGCGATGGTAAGTTCGGCGGTCTTGCGGATTATTTTTTCGGAAGACATATTGGAGTAGAGGTCGCCCAAGAGGCCATCTGTTAGGTTTATCAACCTTCCCAAAAGGTCGGACAGCACCGCCACGCAAAACTCTATAATTACGAGGTTCCAGAGTTGTGTGAAGTCTTGGTTTTCGAGGGATACTTGGAGGATGATTTCGTCAATAATCATTTTTCCCACCCAGAGGATAACAACAGGCGTGAAAGCGTTTAACAGACGGCTGAAGGTATTTACAAAAAAGAGTTTCGGGCTGGCGCGATATATTTCCCTAAAAAAACGCGGAATGGTTTTCAGGGCCTCGAAGGAATCGCGGACGCTGGTTTTATCTTTGTCGGTTATGGATTTTGGGATGGGTCTGGGCATTCTCAAGTTTTATGTTAAGAGTTATGGGTTAAGAGTTATGCGTTTAAACCAATAACGCCTAACTTTTAACTCTTAACTTTTTTAATGAAATACAAAGCTATTCTAAAAAACACAACTACTATCTTTGCGCAAAAAAAATTTAAGAATTGGCTCTTTCCGATTACACCAAAGAATTTAAGTACAACACAAAATTGGCAACGCCCGTAATCTTAGGGATGTTGGGGCACCAGGTGGTGGCGCTGGTTGATAACATTATGGTGGGGCAGTTGGGGAGTGCCGAGCTTGCCGCTGTATCGCTTGGGAACAGTTTTATGTTTATCGCGATGTCTTTGGGTGTTGGTTTTTCAACCGCTATCACGCCTTTGGTAGCAGAGGCCGATGGTGAGGGCAATCGTGAGAAGGGAAAATCATCGTTTAAGCACGGGCTGTTTTTGTGTATTGTATTGGGGCTTGCGCTCTTTGCAATGGTAATGTTTGCCAAACCCCTGATGTATGTGATGAAACAACCCCCAGAGGTAGTAGATCTGGCGATGCCTTATCTTACTTTAGTTGCTGCTTCGCTAGTTCCGCTGATTATCTTTCAGGGATTTAAGCAGTTTAGCGATGGTATGTCCATGACCCGATTCCCCATGTATGCTACCATTGCGGCAAATATTGCGAATGTGGTGCTTAATTATATATTCATCTTTGGAAAGTTTGGAGCACCGGAATTGGGCGTTGTGGGGGCTGCCATTGGTACCTTGGTCTCTCGCGTGGTGATGGTGGGCTATTTGTGGTATTTATTGAGCCGAAAGGAAAAGTCACGGTATTTTGTGACTAATATTAAAATATTTACTCTTAGCAAAGCGATGCTGAAGAAACTGTTGAATCTCGGATTTCCGTCGGCCATGCAGATGTTTTTTGAGGTGGCTATTTTTACTTCGGCAGTGTGGCTTTCGGGTATCTTGGGAAAGAACCCGCAGGCGGCAAACCAGATTGCGCTTAACCTGGCGAGTATGACCTTTATGGTTGCGATGGGTTTTAGCGTGGCCGCGATGATACGTGTGGGCAATCAAAAAGGACTTAAAAATTTTAGGGAATTGCGCCGGGTGGCGATTTCCATTGTTTTATTGACGTCTATTTTGGCGTTGGTTTTTGCGGTTTTCTTTATTCTCTTTAATAGCGAATTGCCCAAAATATTCCTAGACTATAATAGCGTGGCAGACTTTGCCGATAATGTGGAAGTGGTTACCATTGCCGCACAATTGTTGATTATTGCGGCAATTTTTCAGTTTACCGATGCGCTGCAGGTGGTGGCACTTGGCGCCCTTCGTGGCATGCAGGATGTAAAGATACCTACGGTAATTTGCTTTATAGCTTACTGGATCATTGGCTTCCCAATTTCATATTATCTAAGTATGCACACCTCGCTGGAAAGTATGGGGATTTGGTACGGTTTACTGGCAGGGCTTTCGGCTAGTGGCATTATGTTATTCATCAGATTTAATTATCTTTCGAAGAAATTGATTCGACAACAATTAGCAATTAACAATTAACAATTTCCAATTATGGATTTCCCAAAATATTTATTAGGCGACAACAGCGATTATCCCACGGCGATTTTCGTGATACATACCGAGTTTCCGCGGTTCATCATCAACCTTGAAAACGATGAAGTGGAATGGCTTGAGGATTTTGATGCGCAGGACCAAAAGGAACTGGAAACGGAGGCTGAAAATTTAATACAGGGTGCAAACGATTTTTACGATCGTGAGATTGCGAGGTATGATGAGGATTGATCTTTTTGCCACGAATACACGAATGCTTTTATATAATTATTCGTGTATTCGTGGTAAAACATTTCAAATTAAACATTAAAAAAGATTTTTGAATGCTCGACGAACTCCTAAAATACGACACCGAACTCTTCCTTTTTCTAAACAATCTGGGAAACACTTCTTGGGATGGGTTTTGGCGGTTTGTCACCGAAAAATGGTCCTCTATTCCGTTGTACGCATTTCTTCTGTATTTAGTTTTTAAGCATTACGGATGGAAAGGCACTTTGGTAATCATAGTTTGCGTTGCTTTAATGATTACCGCTACCGACCAAATTGCCAGCCTTTTTAAATACGGAATAAAGCGACCAAGACCGTGCAAAGTGGAAGAACTGCAACCCTTAATGCGTTACGTTGCGGATGGTTGTGGCAGGTTTGGTTATTTTTCCGCCCACGCTGCAAGCTCCATGGCCGCGGCCGTTTTTCTTGGGTTAAGCCTTCAAAAATGGTATAAATACTTACCTTTTCTTTTATTGCTGTGGGCAGTAATTACGGGCTATAGCCGAATTTATCTTGGCGTTCACTATCCATTGGATGTAATTTCGGGAATGGCCTTTGGTGGGTTGACGGGTTGGTTGTTTTACCTGCTTCAAAGATGGGGGCAGAAGCGGTTCAATACACAAAAAAGCTAACACTTTTCTTCAAAACCTAACAGGTCTTTGAGACCTCCTAGGTTTGATAGCATCACTTCTTCGAAACAATAAACAATTCCCGATATAGTCTCGTTTTATGCGTGCGGCTGTCCGGTCCCTTCGGGTTCATGTCGTAACGGGTAATATGCTCTCGGTTGAAATCTGTGTAAATTTCTGCGAAATGTTCCAAGCTTTCCTCTGAAACCAAAACCCCAAAACGGTTTTCTTCTGGAATTTTGAATTCGCCATCGTTGTTCAGCATTTCCATCTTTTCGCCATAGTCCCAAATAAGTTCGGGCGTCATTCCTGAAAATTCGTAGATTTGTATGTTCTCTTTTTCTTCAAAATTATGCAATTCCGAAAACGGTTTGTAATCTGGGTTTATGGTTATGGCCTTGCTCAGCGGTAGGCCGAACCAAATCACTGCAACAATAAAAGCAATGGTTAAATAAAAAACGGTTGCAATTTTTCTTCGGAAGAGATTTCGGAACATAAAAATTCCGAAGGTAAACAAAGCGAGAGAAAGCAGCACGAACCAAAGCCAGTTTCCTGCAAGTCCATCTTTCAAAAAAATATAGCCGCCTATGGGAAAGGAAATTCCTATAAAACCTATTAAACCGAAGTTGAAAAAGACCGGAATCGTTTCGCGTTTATCTTTTAACTCTTTAAATCTTCGGAAGAGATATTCGATATAAAAACCCGTATTCAGCGCCATCGGAATCAAGACAGGCAAGAGATAGCGCGACTTTTTCTCGGGAATCAGGGAAAGTAAAACCACCGAAAGCATCGTCCAAAGAAAGGTGAACAGATATGCCTTTTTATTGAAAACACGATTTTTTAAATAGGGGTAGAGCAGGGCTATAAACGCGGGAATGGTCCAAACGCCGCTCTGGGTAAAGAAACTCCAGTAATAGTAAAAGGGTTTTATTTCGTAGCTTATCCAGTTGGTGGTTTCCTTTTTGGTGATTTCCGCGGCGGCGGGATCAAAGGTTAGGGTGTACCAATGCCACCAAGACGAAACCACCAAAGCCATGGCCAAAAACGCAAGGAGTGGCAACCACCGAGTATTAAAATTTCTGTACTTGTAAACAATTCCAAAGGCAATCAAAAAGGGGAGGAGCAGGGCATAAAGCGAAACGGGTCCTTTGCTCAAAAACGAACATCCAAAGAAAAGTCCCGCGAGAATTGCGTTTCGGTATTTGTGGGTTTCTTCCGTAAAAAACAAATAAAGCAGGTAGATGCAAACCACCATAAACCCGTGGGTGTAAATATCCCATTGCCCATCGCGGGCGGAGGCAACGATATAAAAGGAGGTCGCCATCACCAGCGAACTTATAAAAGCATATAACTTTTCCGAAGTAAGTTTTTTGGCGAGTTTATAGGAAAACAAAACTAGGAACAGCGTCATAATTGCTGCCGGTAGCCGTAATGCCCAAACACTTTTTAGTCCAAAGATTGCCGCCGAAAATGCGGTGAGCCACGTAGGCAGTGGAGGTTTTTGGTAGCGTGGTTCACCATTGATTGTGGTGAGCAACCAATTGCCATCGGTCAACATTTCGCGTGCGGTGATGAAGTTTCTCGCCTCCATGATGTTAACCGGCAGTGAGCCCAAATTCACAAAGAAAATGGCTGCACAGGTCAATAAGAGAAGCAGTAGGTAATTTTTTTCAACTTTCATCTTTATTAAATATTTGATATAGAGGAAGTGTAATGCCCAAGTTATTCATTTTCGGTTGTTTTATAATCTTTAATGGGCATTTCATAGCGCAGTTGTTTTTTCCAAATGAAAATATTGCGAACGTAAATAATCAAACCAGCAATATGGCCTACAAAAAGTACCGGATCTTTTCTGAAGATGGCATACATCAAGATTAAGGATGCCCCCAAAACGCTCATCCTCCAAAAACCAACTGGCAGTTGCGAGGTTTTTGTTTTTTCTGAAACAACCCATTGATAGACAAACCGCAACGTAAAAAGTATTTGTGAAATAATGCCCAAAAGCAAAAGCCACAGCGGGATAGCGTCATTTCTGAAAAGTTTGTCTATATCGTATTCGCCATTGTTGTAGGCATAGATAACAATCAATATTGGGAAGACAAAGAGAAAAAGGCGCAACCATTTTGGTGATTTTTGCCATTCGCCCTGTAACTGGAGATTTCTGATGTAAATATAATACGTGAGCGCTTGCCCGAGCATAATTGCAAAGTCATCACGTAAATGACCGTAAACAAAAAGCAGAAAAGAAGCGAATAAACTCAGTTTCCAAAACGCTGAAGGAGTAATGATGCGCTTGCTTTTTTCGGAAAGAATCCATTGTATAATTAGCCTTCCGCTAAAGAGGATTTGTGCCAAAAAACCGATGCTGTACACAATCCAGTTACTCATCCCTTGCTTTTAATTTCATAGTTGATGTACTTTTTCTTCATCCAAAGATAGGCGAAACAGTCCATCAAAGGGCCAATCAAACGGTTCCAAAGTCCAAATTTGGCCGTGCCAGCAATACGCGGAAAATGTTTTACGGGAACCTGTATTATTTTTCCGTTTTGCAAAAGAATCATAGCTGGTAAAAACCGGTGAAGCCCTTTGAACATTGGGATGCGTTTTGCGTAATCGGTCTTTATCACTTTTAGCGGGCAGCCCGTATCGTCCATTCCGTCGTGGGTAAAGGCGCGACGAATGCCATTTGCAATTTTGGACGACATATTCTTTACAAACTTATCCTTTCTGTCGGCGCGAACGCCCGTTACCAAATCGTATTCGCCAATGTGTTCCAATAGTAGATTGAAATCTTCCGGAGCCGTTTGCAAGTCGCTGTCAATATAACCAACCAACGGACTTTCAGCATAATCAAAACCAGCTTTTATGGCAGCACTGAGACCGCGGTTTTCTTTAAAAGAAATAAAATGAAAAGCTTCGTTTCGGTTGCAGATTTCTTCAATCAGCGCTTGACTGTTGTCCTTGGAGCCATCGTTTACAAAAAGGATGGAAGTTTTTTTGGTAGCAATTTGTGTGTAGGCTAGTAGTTCCTTTTCTACCCGTTGCAGGTTTTCTTCTTCGTTGTAAACAGGTACAATTATGGTGAATTCGTACATCTAAATTTTTGAAAAGGTTTCTGCAAAAGTAATTTTTTTAGTTTAGAAGTTTATAGGTTTAAAAGTTTATGTGTGTATTTCGGATAATTCATAATAATAAAAGTGATTGCTTAAAAAAGATGCTATTTTTGCAGCTGAAACAGATTCTATGAAAGTACTTGTTACGGGAGCAGCTGGGTTTATAGGCTCGCATACTGCGGAAAGATTAAAGGAAATGGGCCATGAGGTGATTGGTGTTGATAATTTTTCGCCCTATTATGATGTTGAATTAAAAAAGCTTAACACAAAGGCGCTGTCCGAAAAAAACATTGAAGTTCGAAATTTAGATTTGAGAACGGATAATTTGGCTGAAAGGCTTCCGAGTGATTTGGATTATATTTTCCACTTTGCCGCCCATCCCGGAATCTCAGATAAATCTACTTTTGAGGATTATTTCAGCAATAATATTTTGGCGACGCAGCGTTTGCTTGAGTTTGCTGAAAACCTACCGAAGAAACCCTATTTCGTAAATATAGCAACTTCTTCCATCTATGGTCTTGAAGCGACGTTTCCAGAAACTGTAGCACCCAAGCCTGCCTCGTGGTACGGCGTCACGAAACTTGCCGCAGAGCAATTGGTTTTGGCAAAAACCCGGGAAAAGAAATTGCAGGGCACTTCCTTCCGCTTGTTTTCGGTTTACGGCCCGCGCGAAAGACCCGACAAACTTTATACCCGATTGATTGATTGCGGTTTGAACAACAAACCTTTCCCGCTTTTTGACGGCAGTGAAAAGCACTTGCGCAGTTTTACCTACGTTCAGGACATTGTGGACGGGATTGTAAGCACCATTGGCAATGAGGAAATCTGTAATGGTGAAATTTTCAATCTTGGTACTGAGACTGAAAGTACCACGGCACAGGGCACTGCAACGGTTGAGGAAATTCTTCAGAAGAAAATTGCCACCGAAATAAAACCACCCCGCGCTGGTGATCAATCGCGAACCAAAGCGAATATTGACAAAGCTAGAAAATTATTGAACTACAACCCACAGACGGCGCTAAAAGAGGGTTTGGAGGCACAGACCGAATGGTTTAAAAGTAATTTTCAGTAAATTATTCAAGATTTAATAATTTCTCCGCAGCCTCAAAAGGGGTAGTCCTGTTTTCATCCAAGGCTTTTAGCTGTTTTTCCAGTTCTATCTTGACTAAAGGGTTTGTGTAAAATTCACTTTTCAATCTGCTTTCAATAGTCTGCAATAACCAGAATTTGTTTTGCTCTTTCCTTTTATGCTGAAAATAGCCGTTGTTTTTTACGGTTTCGAAATAGTTGGAAACCACTTCCCAGATTTCGGAAATACCTTCGTCTTTAATGGCACTGCATAAGAGGGTTTTTGGTGCCCAACCACTTTCCTTTGCAGGGTAGAGGTGAAGCGCACGGTTGAATTCTGTCTTTGCCAATTTTGCAGCCTTTAGGTTTTCGCCATCGGCCTTATTGATAATTATGGAATCTGCCATTTCCATAATACCGCGCTTTATGCCTTGCAGTTCATCGCCAGCACCTGCAAGCTTCAGCAATAAAAAGAAATCGGTCATGGAATGCACGGCGGTTTCACTTTGGCCCACGCCAACGGTTTCAATCAAGATAACATCAAAGCCGGCGGCTTCACAAAGAATAATGGTTTCGCGGGTTTTTCGGGCTACGCCGCCCAAGGTATCGCCACTGGCTGACGGACGGATAAAAGCGTTTTTTTCTTTTACCAAATCTTCCATGCGGGTTTTATCGCCAAGTATACTTCCCTTGCTAATGCTGCTACTAGGATCAACGGTGAGCACTGCAACCTTTTTTCCTTTGGAAATTAATAGCTTTCCAAAGCTTTCAATAAAAGTACTTTTACCCACGCCGGGAACACCTGTAATTCCTATACGAATGGATTTGTTTGCGTGTGGTAAACAGTTTTCAATAATTTTTTTTGCTTGTTGTTGGTGCTTTTGTGCGCTACTTTCAATAATTGTAATGGCTCTGCTAAGTGCGGACTGGTCATTTTGAAGGATTCCATTAATTAACTCACTGGCGGAAGGAGTTGATTTTAATTTTGCTTTAAGTTGTTGCGCAACTTTCAGATTCAAGGTTTCTGGATGCGAAACCCCTTCCTTTTCATTAAGTGCGCTTATGTTTTTTTTCTTTTCTGCCACAGCGTGAATTTAGGACAATTTTATGAATATGTTTTTTAAAAAGCCAGTTTTCGGTAGTATATTGACTGGAATTTAATCAAAAAATAAAAAGATGAAAACATTATATGAAGCAACAACTACTGTAGTAGGAGGAAGAAAGGGACATTTAAATACTGATGATGGCAAGCTTGACTTAGCGCTGTCTGTTCCGAAAGGGATGGGTGGCGACGGTGGAGATGGCACCAACCCTGAACAGCTTTTTGGAGGCGCTTATGCGGCATGCTTTGGCGGGGCGGTACAAGTTATAGCCAAAAAGAAAAAAATTGAACTCTCAGAAGATTTTAGCATTACAGCAACAATCGGTTTTTGTGAAGATGAAGATGGTGCTTTTTTAGAAGCAACGTTGGATTGTTATCTTCCCGGTGTGGATGTAAAAACTGGGGAAAGTATTATAAAGAATGCGCACAAAATATGTCCTTTTTCCAAAGCAACACGTGATAATATTACCGTAAACCTAAATTTATTGCTCGATGAGTAAAAAAGGAAGGAATATAAAAAAAGCCCCGGAATTCCCGGGGCTTTTTATTTTACATAGCTTTTAGATTTATCACTTTTCCGCCTTCTTCCTCTTTCGCTGGCTCTTCTTTCTTTTCTTCCATCTTCTCTTCAACAAATGGACTTTTCTTAGGCTGTTGGGCAGCTTGCTTTATATACCACTCCAATTGATATTTTTGTTTTTCCAGAAGTTCCAGAATGCTGTCTGGTAATTCCCGACGTTCTAAAAGCTCGTCATATCTTTTAATATTGTTACGGTCACGACTTATACAGGAATTCACAATGGCTTGGGCATCAAAATATTCTAAAGCTTCTTTAATTTCTTGCCAAGAACGGTCAATATTTCCTTTCTCGGAGTCCTGTTTTAAAGGCTCGATATCTCGGGAATGAAGTTCGTTTGAAATATCATGGCTCATCCGGTTGCGCTCCACAGCCATATAGTTCAAAAACCTTTTTAAGTCGGTAGTCTGCGCGTCCTGTGCTGCATTGTAATACAGTTTTTCAGCTTCAAAACAGGCTACGAGCAAGCGGTTTAGTTTATCAAAATCTGCGTATTTCTTTTTCATAGGTAGATGGTTTTATCAAATTTAGCACAAATAATCACTGTTTTATAAAAAATGAACATTTTTTTAAGATAAGTTAACAGTAATTTATATACTAATTTTTAATTACTTAGGCATAATGTGTGCCAAAAATTATCAGGGGAGAAAATTCTGGAAATAATTATTTACGGTAACGATGAATATTGGGTTAATATACAAAATTTTTATTTTCAAGATTTAATTAGTCCACACAATAAGATTAAGCGCAGTTTAATAGGCTCAACAACCTAATCTGAATTTAATTGTGGTAAAAATTTTCAATAAAAAAATTAAAAGCTGCAACAACTAAATAGTTTTGTCGTCTTTTAAGTGAACAGCAACCAAAAAACCATCAAGTTTGTCCGATTTATTACTTATCGAGCAGTGTAAACAAAGCAACCGAAAGGCACAAATGGCGCTATATAGTAAATATTGTGACGGGATGTATGTTATTGCCCATAGGTATTTAAAGGACACCGCGGCCGCGGAAGACGCGATGCAGGAAGCATTTATTAAAGCTTTTAAAAAGCTTAGCCAGTTTAAGGGAGACGTCACTTTTGGAGCTTGGCTAAAACGGATTGTAATAAATACTTGTCTTGATACTCTTAAATCAAAAAAGTTGGAACTACAATCATTGAATGAAGAGGTCTATACAATTGTGGAAGATGAAGCTGATTGGTCTATTTCTGATGAAACCTCCATTTCCGAAGTGATTTCAGCAATTGAGGAATTACCGGAGAATTATAAGGCAACGGTAAAATTATTTTTGATTGAAGGATATGACCATCAGGAAATTTCAGAAATACTGCAGATTTCTGAAAATGCATCGAGAACCTATCTACACCGCGGAAAAACAAAATTAAAAGAAACACTAAAACACTTGCGCTATGGCACAGGATATTAAAAAAATGTTCGAAAATTATGACCCTAAAACTCCCAAACTTAGGGAGGGTCACCAGGCACGTTTTGAAGCCAAACTGGACAAGTCTTTTTCGGAAAATATATCTGAAGAGGAAAACACATCGATCCCTTGGCTTAAAATAGCCGCAATGGTAGTAGTGCTTTTGGCAGTGAGCTTTTTTGGATATCAGCAATTGTCCAAAAACAATGCCCTCACCGATTCAAATAACGCCGTTGTGGAAAACACTACCGTCACTGGAGAAAACGCTGATACACCAAAACTAACTTTGGCAGATATTTCGCCAGACCTAAAGAAGGTGGAGGAATATTATATGGCAGGAATAAATGTACAATTGGCTTCGCTTAAGATAACCGATGACAATAAAGACTTGGTGGACGGTTATATGCAGCGGCTTGCCGAATTGGATAAGGAATACAATTCGCTAAATGCAGAACTGAGCAAAGTGGGCCCCACTGAAGCAACAGTAACCGCATTGATTGACAATTTGAAACTTCGTTTGGATCTGCTGTTCAAACTTAAAAACAAATTAAAAGAACTTAAAAATCAAAACAATGAAGAATTTAAAGCTATTCAAACTTAGTACCCTTGTAGTACTAGCATTGGCCACTACTTTTGGCTATTCACAAAAAAAATATGTGGAGAGCTTCAATGTGTCCGATAATGTAGAAATTTCTGTAAATACATCTTTTACAAATGTAGTTTTTGAAACCTGGAACAAAAATAAGGTAGAGGTGGAGGCCTTTATTGAAGGGGATAACCTTTCTGAAAGCCAAAAGGAACAACTGATGAAAAATTGGGACCTGGACGTGACAGGAAACAGTAAGAAAATAACTGTTACCTCCAATGCCGGTAACCAGCCCTTTGCAATGAACGAAATGCCTAACCTTGACTTTATTGGTCCGCTAATGGAAGATATGGTGATGCCCATGATCCAAAACATAAAAGTGCCGCCACTTCCTGAAGATTTATTGGAAAACATAGGTGACATTCAGTTTGATTATGAAGAATTTCAGAGGGACGAAGAGGGTTATATGAAAAAGTTTGAAGCTCAAATGGACAAAAAGTTTGGAAAGGATTTTGAAAAACGAATGGAGGAATGGGGCAAAAGTTTTGAGGATTCCTGGGATGAAAAACGAGCAGACAGTATTGGTGAAGCTTATGGAAAAAGAATGGAAGCTTGGGGTGAGGATTTTGGAAAACGAATGGAGGCCTGGGGCGAAGAATACGGCAAAAAAATGGAAGCTTGGGCAAACGAAATTGAAAAGAAGTATGACAGTGAGGGAGGCAATTACACTAAGACAGTAACCAAAAGCCCACACGGGACCGCTATCATTATTCAGGGAAATCGTGGCAGCACCGGGAATAATACTAATGTGAAGAAAACCATTATAATCCGTCTGCCAAAAAATACGAAAACTGAGGTTAATGTGCGCCACGGCGATCTGAAAATGGCAGATGCCAATAATGTTAAGGCCAATTTAAATTACACGCCATTTACGGCAAATAGCATTGATGGGGGACAAACCCTCATCAATGCATCTTATGCGCCGGTTATAGTTAATGTTTGGAAACAAGGAGGTTTGAATGTAAAATATGTAGATAACTGTAAAATTGATAATGTTCAGAATATAAACCTTCAAGCCAATTCCAGCGACGTCCGTATTGGCAACGTATCCAACCAGGCGTTCCTATCGGGTTCTTTTGGGAATTTAAGAATCGATAAGGTTTCTGATGGATTTGAAACGCTTGATATACGTTTAGAGAATACCGATGCCAAAGTGAAAATTCCCAATGGTGCGTTTTCCTTTTATTTCACCGGAAGCAAATCTACTTTGAAATACCCCAAAACCCTTCAATTGAACGAATCCAAAAGTGCAGGTAGAGTTTTGGTAAAAGGATTCAACCAAAATAACCGTTCAAACAAAACCATTACCATAAATTCTACTTACAGCAATGTTTCGCTTCAATAACCGCTATTATATGAAATGAAAACTACTTATTATTAAATAATTAAATATTTCAAAATAAAAACCCCTTTTCATTTTTATGAAAAAGGGGCTCACACTTAAAGTGCATAAAAAGGGGAGTATAGTGATGGAGTATTTATTATTTTTTTAAAACCGCCCCAAAATTATAAGAGGCGGTTTTCTCAAAATTAAAATCAATTACTATGAAAAAATTACATTCTAACTATTAATTCTTAATGATTTTAAAAGTTTCAGTACTGTTATTGGCAGTTACTTTGGCAAAATAAATGCCTGTGCTTAAAGAGCTCAAGTTTATTTCACCAGTTAAGGCTCTTAACTCCTTGTTCATCAATTGTTGTCCATTCACATTATAAATGGCCACTGAAGTAATTTCAGTTTTTGATGAAATCTGTAAAACATCTGTTACAGGGTTTGGATATAGTGCGATGCTATTTAACTGATTTTCACCTATCCCTAAAATAGTTTCACAGGTTATTCCTAACTGAAAGTTTCCAGCCTGTGTATTGTCATAACCTTCTACCATTATAATATAAGTGGTGGTACCATCCGATTCAAACTCAAGTTCAGGTTGGTTTACACAAGAACTATCATTGAATGCTATTTGGTTGGTAAGTGTACAATCGGAATAAACCCTAACCGTAGTTGCAAAATTGGTTTCTGGACCGCAGGCATTAAGTGTAATTATTTCTGGATTGCCTGTGCCTGTATATGAGTAAAACACATCTGGGGAAGCGTTTCCACCAGAATCGGTTGCAAAGATGGTAGAGTTTGTAACCAAATCACCGCAGGCTAATACCGTTGCCTCTACACAGGCATCATTGGTGGGAACAGCTGGTAGTTGTACCCGATAAGTAAACAAATCGCCCCAAGGGCCAATAGTTGGATCATATCCCCAACCCGTAATGTACTCTCCATTAAATGAAATCGCATTTGGAACCCATATAGGTCCTGCATCCATAGTATAACCTAAAGTATCTGACACGAATGAATTGAATTCCTGTAAACCACTGCTTGCTGTCCATATAAAAGGAACGTTTGGATCCCATGGGCCAATTTGGAAATATCCAATAACCATGCTTCCATCGTGGTTTATGCCAGTAACGTTGCCACTACTTCCAGGAGCCAAAGTTCCCAATGAAATATATCCAGTTGCTTCACTCCATATCCATGGTTCACCATTATTTGCATAATCTCCGCGACCTCCAATCCAGTTACCATCTTCAGAGATAGCGCTACATTCACCCAATTGGTTGAATTCATCTGTGGGGTCGCCATTTGGGTCAATCAAAAGATATTCGTTTGGTAACCAATCGCCGTTGGCATCTTTGCGCCATACGGCAGATTTCCACGGACCGTTGAAATCCTGCCATCCCACAATTACGTTTCCATCACCGCTTACGGCGTTGGCTCTTGTACTTCGGTTTATGTCTGTATAAAGACTGCCCAAATCAACTAGGCCATCAGCTGCCGTCCAAGCCGTTGCGTGAACTGCAATACCAGGTTCGCCTGGAGTTGGTTCTACATATGCGCTTCCCACGACGGTACTGCCATCTGCAGAGATATTATAACCAGAACTTAAACTGCCGTCAACAGACATATCAAAACTACCTAACACTGTCCATTCATTATTGGTAACATTGTACATGGATTGTATGGAATAGGTGTTTGTTTCAGACTCTTTTCTGAACATTACTCCTTGTGAACCAAAAATAAAACCACGACCGTTTGGAGTATATACTACTTCATATAGCGCTTCGTTAAAAGTAGAAGTGCCCATATTGTTTATTGGGAAGGTTTCGCCCCCATCTTCTGAAGTAAAAATCATTTCGGGAGTTCCTACTAGGGTAACGTGGTCTGCGTCTAACCATGCTACATCGCGCCAGATTGGTCCGGGACTGTTTGCTACAGTAATAGTTTGCCAGGTGGCGCCTCCATCAGTAGTTTTAAGTACAATGTCGTCACCAACAGCAAAACCAGTATTCATATCATAAAAATCGATACCTGCTAAAATGCTTGAACCAGTATGAACCGTAGTCCAAGTTGCTCCGTTATCTGTAGATTTTTGAATTGTTCCACCGTTAGAGGCCATAAAATATGTGTCTCCACCTGCATAAGTAAGTTGGTCAGGAATTGCAGTCACTCCCGTAGCTGGATTCCAAGTATTCCCTCCATCAGAGGTGTAATATATTATACCGGGTGCACTGTTTGGGAAAGCTCCTATAATTCCATTTTGCCAATCTTTAAAAACAACATCGGTATAGTACCAAATGTCTGTGCCAGGGTTCATGGAGGTCCAGGTATTTCCTGCATCTGTAGTTCTTCCAGCGTATCCACTCCATCCAGCTACATAGCCTGTATAGGAATCGGGAAAACTAATCCCCTCGATACCTTGGTTGGTACCCGTCCAAAGTTGTTCCCAAGTATCTCCGGCATCATAGGTTCTTAAAATTATTCCATTTCCATTATAGGTTGAGGATTGTCCAGCTGCAAAACCAAGAGAGCTCTGATTGTCCGGAAACTCAATACCTGTGAATATATAGTTATATCCCGTATTCATTTTTTCCCATTCTGTTGGGGTTGTAACGTCCATATAAGAAGTACCAGAGAGTAAATTTCCATCTCCTGAAAACCTTACGCCTCCTCCAACTCCTAATCCCGGAGCAGCGCCGCCGATTTCTTCAAATGTATTTGTATCGGCATTCCAAAGCGAGTAGGGCCCTGCCTGAGCTTCATACCCAGATACCACTCCTTCATTTGAAACTCCTTGGGTTTCAAAAAAGGTAGGCTTTACCACAAATTGGGCAAATAGCGTACTTGTGCTAACTACACACAAGAATAAAAATAGTAATAGTGTTTTTTTCATTTTAAAAGTTTTTATTGATTTAATAGTATTCTTTTAACTGAGGGCTAAAGTATGTGGTGTTATACTATAATAAAAGGAACTATCTTTTGAAATTCACGAATTTCGAAAGTATAAAATATCTATAAAAAGCTGTATATCAAGTCTTTTCAGAAAATTTTATTAAATTTTTAAAATGAAGTGTAAAAAAGGTTATCTCGCCTAATTTTTTAGTTTTTCTTGAAGAATTTTAAGTTTTTTCTCTCCAGAAATGAGCAGTCGGATTATCATGCCCAAAGCAAAAATGATGAGTATTATCAGGCCGATTTGAATAGGGCTATAAAATTTATGTAAGGTGCCAATTTCTTCCGCCTTGCTTTCCGTTAGGTTTATCAATGATTTGTTTACTGATTTTCTCTCCGCTTTTTTTGTCTGTTTTTGCAATGACAGAAATTTGCTGTGAAAAATGGTGTAATTTTCCCAATCGTGCAGGGCCAAATAATTATTTGCCAGCCCATCATAAAGTCCCTTGTTTAAAATTAAATCGCCAACATTTTCTGATGTCTGGCGGGCATTGTTTAAAAGAGTTATTGCTTCATTATATTTTCCTTCCAGTGTTTTTGCTTCGGCCAGCCCTTTTTGTCCAAATGCAATTAAGCTTTTTGCTTCTGCATTTTGTGCATAGTCAATAGAATTTAAAAAAGTGGTTTTTGCTTCATCAACTTTATTGAGAGTTAAAAGACAGTTCCCTTTATTATAATAGCAGATGCTGAGGTTGGCGTTTCTTAAATGTGGCTCCTTGGCTTTTTCATAAGCTTTAATTGCTTTGTCGAAATATTTTAATGCAATTTCACAGTTCATCTGTTCCCGATAGATAAAACCCCTTAATGTTGCATTATAACCTAAAAATGATTGAACGGAATCTTGCGCTGGATACTTTTCAATCAATAATAATGATTCATCCAAATAATCAATTGCCTTGTCATAAATCTGTAACTCTTGATAATGGCCGGCAATTCTGTTAAGGATGTTCATCTGTTGCCGTTTGTTTTTTATATCTGGAATTAAACCTTTAATACGCTCCACATATTCCGCAGCTTTGTTATAATCTCTTTTTGAGGAATATGCGGTTGAAATAGCAAGTAATGCGTTTACTTTGTTCTTTACGGATGCATCAGGATAATTGTATGCTTGTTGGGCTAGAAGTATTGCCCTATCTGGGTTTTCATATATAAGGACATTGGCTTTTTCCAATATGCTGTCCACCTCTTTTTGGGCATAGGCAGTTTGTAAAAGCAACAAAATGCTTAAGAGTACTAAAATTCTTACATTATTCTGCTTCCTCATATTCTTCCGCATAAATTTTTGATTGCTTTTTTTGGTCTCTTAGAAGTTCTATGAACACCGTAGGCGGTATGCCCGTAACGGCTTTAAAAACAGTGGCAAAACTGCTGTGTGAGGAAAAACCGCTTTCCTCGGCTAAATAACTTATTTTATACTGTAGATAGGTTTTGTTGTTTTTAAGTCTATCGGTAATGTAATTTATACGCAGTTCATTTATATAACTGTTGAAGTTTTTGTTTTTATAGGTATTTATTATTTCAGAAAGGTACTTGGTGTTTGTTTCAAACTGGGAGGCTAGCAGGGCTAACGACATATCCTGTTTGGTGAATTGCTTTGAATTTTCAAACTGGTTCAATTTTTTTATCAAGGCCTCTTCCGTTTCCTTGGGAATGTTCATTCTTTTGGAAACCTCTTTTTCTGGCAACGTTTCTATTGGGTTTTGTTTCTTTTCAAAATAGTTTATAAAACGTTCATACTGTCTGGCCCTATTTCTATACCGGTACCTCAAAATTGCCCAAGTGAGCAGTAAAAGAAATAAGATGCCGCCCATAAGCATAAGATTATTTTGGTATGCTTTTTTCACCTTCTCTTTTTGCTCCGTGTGGTTATCGTTTATATAATTGTAGAGGGAGTTAACGGCCTTGTCTTCTTCAACTTCCACAGTATTTGTAATTTGGCTACTTTCAGTTCTGTTGGAATAAAAAAGTGAGGCTTTGTCCAATGCCAAATAAGTAGCGGAAAGCCCTTCCATTATTTTTGAGATATAGGGTTTGTTGTTCAGGTTTTCTGAAATCTCCAATGCCGCTTGATAGGAGGTGAGCGATTGGTAATAGTCTTTCTGCAGAAAGTACACTTTGCCAAGCTGATTAAGGGTAACCATCTGTAGAAAATTATTGGGTGGAGCTCCTGAAGTATTCTGGAGGGTCGATTGAAAAAACTGCTTTGCTGAATCAAGATTTGTAGCGGGCAGATAGGTTTCAATTAGTACCGCAGTAGTTTGGTTGCGGAGTATTTCATCGGGAATTTCGTTAAAAAATGAATTAGCATTTATAAACTTTTGTAATGCTTGTGAATAATTTTCTGTTTCTAAAAATGTATAACCTTCAAGTAATTCTGTTCCGCCTTTCAAATACGTAGCAATTTTTTGTTTGTTTGTTTCTCCCACAAATGTCTTCGTCCTCAAAAAATATTCTTTTGCCACTACATCCATTCCCAATTGGTTAAGCAGGACAATGGATGAGACACTTGTTTTAACCACCATTTCCAAATCCTGGGCACTTTCTGCCAGTTTTTTTGCTTCTATGTTTGCTTTTACTGCATTGTCATAATTCCCCATGACGGTAAACGCTTCGGCATCCAATAAATGGGCCTGAATGCGCTGTGTGGAATTTGTGGTTTTTTGAATTATATGTTCCGCTATCTTAACGGATTCCGCAGGCTGGACATACAAATTATTCTGGGCTTCCAGCAACATATCGGTATAGTCGTTATTGCTTTGGCCGAAAATATCTAATAGAAAGAAGAAAAAAAATATGGTAGTTAAAGTAAACCGCATAATCAAATCAACAAGTGTTCAAGGTACGGAAAAATTACTTTTTCCTCACAAAGATTGCAACCACTGCCGCAGTAATAACCCCAAAACCGAAAGCTCCAATGGCAGATTGCCACATATAACTGTTTATGTTGAAATAGTCGTTTGCTTTTTCACGGGTCATCAGATCGTTGGTTACGGAATATTCTATCACATTATTAAAGTATTGGGGAGTGATATAATTATGGGTAATGTATTGACCCAAGGGCGAAAGCAATGCCACAAAAACACTCAGAATAACTCCTGAAATAAAGCCCTGAAGCCAAGTGATTCTTCCGCCGTAAACCCGTCTTCTTTTTTCGCGCATTTCCAATAGATACATCAGTATTGCGAAAGGAGCAAACAGAAGGGTGAGCCACTGATGGTCCGCAATCTGCTCTTCGTGCCAGCCAAGCGTTTTTTCAAGTAACATCCACGAAAGCATGGTGATGGTGAAAATGACTGCCCATTTAAACTCGATGAAAATCTTTTTCATAGTAGTCTTATTTTTGAGTTTAAAGATACTCCATTTTCCCAATAAAAAATCCCGAGAAACTTAGCTCGGGATTTGAAAATAATTGTTTGGAATTAAAATTACGCTCTTTTCATCAAGATTTCCATGGTTTTTACTTCCTTGCCATCAGCCCCGATTTCGTACATTTCCATTCGGCGGGTGTTCTCATCCACTATAGTATATACCTCGCGTACCTGCTTGTCTTTGCCGGTCATGGGATCAACCATAGTGCCGTTTAGTGTAGTGGCTTTTGTTGCTTCGTCGTACGTTCCGCGTAGTACGCCCAATCCGGTACCCATATTGTCTATCCAGGTAGAAATATATTCGTCGGTGGCATTGTCATAGGCAAGTGTAGATTGGCCCTCAAAGTCCATTCCCATCATTTTACCTGAATAGTTACCCACTTGGTAGCGACCACCCATGATCATTTTTATATCGGCAGTTGATGTGGCTTTTTCTTCCTCTGGCCCCATCCAGAAAGTCATTTCGTTGTTCCATTTGCCTACTTCTTCGGCCATCATTTTATGTGGCTCGCCAGGGGTCATATAGGCCTCCCAAGCTTTTTGCATCGCGATAGAATCCATAGGTTCTTCTATCATTTCGGGTTCTTCAGTAGCAGTTGTGTCTGCCACTACGGTAGTGTCTTCCGTTACCATTTTTTCTTTTGTGTTATCGTTACAGGAAATAAATACTAGCGATAAACATACTAATGTAAATAGTGCTTTTTTCATAATGTTGATTTTTTAATAGGTTGATTTTGAAATCTAAAATTATGAAAAACTTCCTCATTTACGACTTTAAGATCTATAAATAATTGATAGCCAAATAAAAGCAAGGCGAATGGCAAGCACTAAGTTTCAGTATTCAACATAAAAAATCCCGACGCAGATACATCGGGATTAATATCAATATTCTAAAAATATTTAAAATCTAAATCTTCATTCATCCACAAGCACCCAATCGCCCTTATCGAGCAATGGAATAGCTTGTTTGAATTTCATGGTTTTGTTTTCACCGCTCATCACGTGCTTAATAGTAACTTTATCGTTGCGGTTTATTTTTGGGCGTTCCCGGGTAATGGTTTCCGTTACCTGTTGGCGCTGGGGTTGTGTGTTTCCAGCGGCGCGTGACTGTGCAGCTCGCTCGTCCATATTTGGAATTTCGTCTTTTTGCTCACTAAGGTTTTCTTTTCTTTTTACCTCGCGTGCTTCCTGAATTTGCTGTTGGTTTTCCTGGGGCAATTCTCCTTTGAAAAGGAAGGAAATAACATCCTTGTTCACTTTCTCAATCATCGCCTTAAAAAGTTCAAAAGCTTCAAATTTATAGATAAGCAAAGGATCTTTCTGCTCATGGACCGCCAGCTGTACGGATTGTTTCAACTCGTCCATTTTACGGAGATGGGTCTTCCAGGAATCGTCAATGATGGCAAGGGTGATATTTTTCTCAAAATCATTCACCAATTGCTTTCCTTCGGTTTCGTATGCTCTTTCAAGATCGGTAGCCACGTTCAGCGTTTTTACACCATCTGTAAATGGAACCAAGATTCGTTTGTATTTATCCTTTTGGGTTTCATAAACATTTTTGATAACCGGGAAAGCCATTTCAGCGTTACGGGCCATTTTATCCTGATAGTGAACATAGGCCGCTTTGTATATTTTTCCGGCAATTTCGCGGGCATCCATTTTCTCAAATTCCTTTTCGGAAATAGGGGAGCTCATGGAGAAGAAACGAATTAATTCAAATTCAAAATTCTTATAATCCTGCGCCATTTTGTTGCTCTCGGCAATTACTTCGGCAGTGTCGTAAATCATATTTGCAATATCCACACGAAGTCTGTCGCCAAACAATGCGTGGTATCTACGTTTGTAAACCACCTCCCGTTGGGCGTTCATTACATCATCATATTCCAGCAAACGTTTACGGATTCCAAAGTTGTTTTCTTCCACCTTTTTCTGCGCGCGTTCAATGGATTTTGAAATCATACTGTGCTGAATAACCTCGCCTTCCTTCAAGCCCATACGGTCCATCATCTTAGCAATTCGCTCACTTCCGAAGAGGCGCATCAAGTTGTCTTCCAAGGAAACATAAAACTGCGAGCTTCCCGGATCTCCCTGACGACCGCTACGGCCACGTAACTGTCTGTCCACGCGACGGCTATCGTGCCTTTCGGTACCTACAATCGCAAGTCCGCCAGCTTCTTTTACTTCCTTGCTCAGTTTAATATCCGTACCACGACCCGCCATGTTGGTGGCAATGGTAACAATTCCGCTTTTTCCCGCTTCGGCTACAATGTCTGCCTCGCGTTTGTGGAGTTTTGCGTTTAAAACGTTGTGGGGAATGTTACGGATGCTCAACATTCGGCTCAATAATTCTGAAATTTCTACGGAAGTGGTACCGATCAAAACAGGTCTTCCGGCTTTTGAGAGCGCTGTAACTTCCTCCGCTACGGCGTTGTATTTTTCTCTTTTGGTTTTGTAAATTTTATCTTCTCGGTCAAATCGCGCAATTGGGCGGTTGGTTGGAATTTCAACAACGTCCAGTTTATAGATTTCCCAAAGTTCGCCAGCCTCTGTTACCGCCGTACCGGTCATCCCTGAAAGCTTGCGGTACATTCTGAAGTAATTCTGAAGAGTAATGGTAGCAAAAGTCTGGGTCATGGCTTCAATCTTCACATCTTCCTTCGCTTCAATAGCTTGGTGAAGTCCGTCGCTGTAACGACGACCGTCCATAATACGACCAGTTTGCTCGTCCACGATCAAAACCTTGTTTTCCATCACCACATATTGATCGTCCTTCTCAAAAAGCGTATATGCTTTCAAAAGTTGGTTCATGGTGTGAATACGCTCACTCTTTACCGAAAAATCACGGAAAAGTTCTTCTTTTTCGGCAACTTCTTCTTCTTTTGAAAGTCCTTTGTTTTCAATCTTGGCTATTTCGGTTCCAATTTCTGGCATTACGAAGAAATCGGGATCGCCTTCGCCCGAAAGATAATCCACACCTTTATCGGTAAGTTCTATCTGGTTGTTCTTTTCATCTATAACAAAGTAGAGCTCGGCATCAACCTTTGGCATTTCGCGGTTGTTGTCGCTCATATAGTGGTTTTCGGTTTTTTGCAGAATTTGCTTTACCCCTTCTTCCGAAAGAAATTTTATAAGTGCCTTATTCTTTGGCAACCCGCGATAAACGCGTAGCAATTGAAAGCCTCCTTCTTTTTCATCACCTTCCTTTATAAGCCTTTTGGCCTCGGCCAGTACGCCTGTCAAATATTTTTTCTGGACTTCAACAATATTGTTGATTTTTGGCTTTAGCTCGTTGAATTCGTGACGGTCGCCTTCGGGCACGGGCCCAGAAATAATAAGCGGTGTACGGGCATCGTCAATCAATACCGAATCCACCTCATCTACAATGGCATAGTGGTGCGGACGCTGTACAAGATCGTCTGGCGAATGCGCCATATTATCACGCAGATAATCAAAACCAAATTCGTTATTGGTTCCATAAGTTATATCAGAGAGATAGGCTTTTCTTCGCGCTGCGGAATTGGGACGGTGGTTGTCTATACAGTCCACTGTCATTCCGTGAAACTCAAACAAGGGAGCCATCCACGCGCTGTCACGTTTTGCAAGATAATCGTTTACGGTTACAAGGTGAACGCCGTTTCCGGCAAGGGCGTTGAGGTACATTGGCAGCGTGGCGACCAAAGTTTTACCTTCCCCAGTTTGCATTTCGGCTACTTTTCCTTCGTGAAGTGCAACCCCACCGATTAGCTGAACATCGTAGTGTACCATATCCCAAGTAATGGGTTTTCCGGCGGCATCCCAAGAGTTTTTCCAAATGGCTTTGTCGTCTTCAAGGGTTACGTAGTCTTTATCTGCGGAAATCTCGCGGTCAAAAGGGCTTGCGGTAACAGTAATGGTTTCGTTGTTTTTAAAGCGCTTTGCGGTTTCTTTCATTACGGCAAAAGCTTCGGGAAGTATTTTGGTAAGGGTCGCTTTTTCAATTTCGTAGCGGTCGTCCTTAAGTTTGTCTATTTGATTGTAGTATTCTTCTTTTTTGTTGATGTCCTGCTCTTCCTCAGATTGTTTTTCAAGACTGTCAATTTGTTGTTGCACCTCCTTTTGGGCGTCTTTTATTTCTTTTCTGAAGAAATCTGACTTCGCCCTAAGTTCATCGTGGGAGAGTTTTTCTATTGCTGCTTCGTGTTTCTTAACTTCGTTTACAAGCGGCTGTATTTCGCCAATATCTTTTTTTGATTTATCGCCTACAAAAACTTTTAGTACGTTATCTAATATTCCCATGATGTGTGTTTATTTTGAAGTGTTGCAGCGCAGCACCTTTTTGTCAATTTTGTTTTTTAGCCACGAATTCACGAATGTTTTTTTATACAATCATTCGTGAATTCGTGGCGATATTTTAAAAGCTTTTAAATAAAAAAAAGCCCCGTAAAAGAGACTTTTTATATTATTTTAATTGTTTCCCAAATCTTTGGGATTAATATTCATCCTCGTTCCAAAGATAATCATCGTCGGTTGGGTAATCTGCCCAGATCTCTTCAATAGAGTCATAAGAGTCTCCCTCGTCTTCAATTGCCTGAAGGTTTTCCACTACTTCCAGTGGAGCACCGGTCCTGATCGCGTAATCAATCAATTCGTCTTTGGTTGCGGGCCAGGGTGCATCGCTTAAATAGGATGCTAATTCTAATGTCCAGTACATAGCACTTTAGGTTTTAATTTTCTGCAAAAGTAATTTTTTAGATTAAAAAGTCAAGAAAAATCCAAATTATTTCTGCTATATTTTAAAGAACGTTTTTAAATGTTTGATTGTAAGTAAATTACATATTTGCTTATAGCTCGGCTTTTTAACGAAAATATTGAAAATCAATACATTTTGTCATTTTTCACAACCGACAACCGACAACCGACAACCGACAACTCACAACTTCTCCGGAATCCACTGCGTCTCTTCCGCGTTTGTGTCTTTAGACAACTTCCGTGCCAGCACAAATAGATAGTCAGATAGTCGGTTTAAATACATAAGTACCCGTTCATCAATGGGCTCATTTTCATTTAATAGCGTGGTACGGCGCTCTGCGCGACGACAGACAGTGCGGGCTATGTGACAATATGACACGGTAGTATTTCCGCCCGGCAATATAAAATGTGTCATGGCTGGCAGGGCATCGTTCATCTGGTCCATTTCATTTTCCAAAAGCGTTATGTCTTCCTCGTCAATTTTGGGAATGTTGAGACGTTCCTTGCCGCTTTTCAGTGTGGCTTTCGCAGGGTCTGTTGCTAAAATGGCACCCAAAGTAAAAAGTCTATCTTGTATTTGTGTTAATATTTCTTTGCTGCGTGGGTCAATTTCCTGCGTGCGAATCAATCCAAGGTATGAGTTAAGTTCATCTACAGTGCCATAACTTTCAATACGGATGTTGTGCTTAGGAACCCGTGTGCCGCCGAAAAGGGCAGTAGTGCCTGCATCGCCGGTTTTGGTATATATTTTCATTATAGGGATGTGGTTTTGGACAAATTTACGAATAACCCAATTAATGGATAGGCTAAAAAATCATTTAATAAATTCGGTTAAATTGATGAAAATAGTTTCTTGGGTTGTTACAAATTTTCAAGTAGCTCGGGTATGGAAAGGTTTAAGGCTTTAGCTATTATGCCTATAGTTACAATGTTCGGAGTGACTTTACCTTGTTCTATTTTGTAAATATATTGCCTGTCTTTAAGGGTAAGCGTTGCCAATTCCGTTTGGGAGAGTTTGTTTTTCTTTCTTGCCATTTTAATGGCCAAGCCCAAGTTTATGGGAAGGCTCTTTTTAAGTTTTGAAATATCTTCTTCACTTACATTTGGCATGCAAGCAAATTCTTAACATATTTTAAAAAACTTGTAACCTTATAATACTACATTTAAAAAATAAACCTTATTTAGAAAGTGATTTTTTAAAATTATTGTTTAACTAAATACTGTTTTATGAGACCAACCACGTTATTTCTCTGTTTTATTTTTTGTATTTTTATGGGAAATACAAAAAAGATGTTTGCCCAAAGTTATTTAGACACTTGCGCTACCGAAAGCACAGAAAGTTCTGACGCTTCAGGAGCGTTCAGTTATTCCACGGCTCCATTGGATCCCAGTACCGATGATCCTATTGTTTTGAACGTATTTTTCTGGCAAGTACAAAAACCCGATGGATCCTACGGCTGGGGTGAGTTCAGTGAGGACAAGGTATTGGAATGTATTGCCAAGCTGAACATTTTTTTCAATCAATATAATATCTTTTTTAAGTATAGGGGCTATGATTCCTTTACAACCCCCGCAAACCTTCCACTGGTGAAATATGAGTTAGTGGACACCAATGGTGACGGAATACCGGACACGTATCAATGCGTAAACTATCCCGGCCAATACGACCCTGATGGTTATGGTAATGTAGGCAGATGTCAAATCGGTCAATTTTTTAATTATGCAGCAAACAACCATAAAACGCCAAATGCCATAAACATCTACGTGCCCTATGGTTCAGAATTTGGAGGTGCTGCCAGAGGCGTAGGCAGCGATATGATAATATTAAAGGCAGACAAGCTAAATAGCGTTACTACTACTCATGAAATGGGCCATGCCCTAGGGCTGTACCATACTCGTTCTAAAACAAATGGATGCTCCAATAAGGAACATACTACAAGAATAGCAACGCCTCCTCCTTGTAATCAAAACGATGATTATAATGCCCCTTGTGCCGATGACAATGTTGTGGATACTGCTGCCAATACGTGTTATTATCATTTTGACAACGGAGTGGGCTTTTGCCCATACGTGAATGAAAATTGTGAATACTTCGGTACTGAAAAAGATGAGGATGAGGTGCAATATCAAATTTTCCCTGAAGATGTCAAAAACGCTATGAGCGATGCCTATTGTTTTGATTGCATAGAAGATTACTTGACTCCCGGTCAGGTTCGCAGAATGCGGGAAAAAATCGGGGCCTACCAACCATTGATAAACGCTACCACAACGGTGGCATCTTTATATGAACCCTATAAAGGGGAATATTATGTGGTCGGACCCTTGCCGCCGCATTACATTCCGCCCCATTTCCAGCCCGGTTTTGAGTACCGTTTTGTGGAATGCCGTTGCGAATGTCCGGAACCGGCCGATTATAATGACATTTCGTTCTATTCCAACAACAACACCATCCTTTTGCAGATAGATAAAAACGAACAGGATTACAGCACCATTGTCCATCCTAACCATTCTGCCATATTGATAAAGCACGAAATAGGTTCCGTCTTTTACCCCCAGGCAAGGAGGTGTTACGACAACTACAACCGAAAACCAACGGATGGCAGAATTACGAGGTTTAACGACAATGTGTTTAACACCAACATAACCGTAACGCCCAAAGATTCATTGGGTATAAACAATCCTACATTGATAAATACCTTGGATCCAGGACTCTATAAAATAGAGGAAAACTATCAAGACGGTAGCACGCAGCAGACTGTTATTTTTAAAGAAGCGAACTGATTTAACCACGTCCGGAAACTCAAAATATACGTCTCCGGACGTTCCCTATTGTTATGAAACTCTTACTTTTTGTCATATTTGTTTTTGTGGCACCCAAAAGCCTGGCTCAATTTGGTACAGAACAGCTCATTGGTACAGATGCGGCACTCCCCGTAGTGGTAACGGTAGCCGATATTGATGGCGATGGCTACCCCGATGTTATTTCCGGGGCACGCTCTACAAATGGCGTATCATGGTATAAAAACCTTGATGGCCAGGGTAGCTTTGGGTCGTTGCAATTGATTGTCGATCTATCAGAAATTTATGGTGTTAGTACAGCTGACTTGGATGGCGATGGTGATACTGATATATTAGTGTCGGATACATACCAAGATAAGGTTTTATGGATAGAAAACTTGGATGGGGCGGGAACTTTTGGACCTCCAAAAATAATTGATAACAATGCGGATAATGTTAACGATGCCATAGGGGTTGACCTTGATAGAGACGGTGATTTAGACATTCTTGCGGCTATAGATCAACAAAATACAGCTGCTTGGTACGAAAATCTGGATGGTCTGGGCAGTTTTTCTGCCCGAAACCTCATTTCTTCTAACTTGCTTGGCTGCAGATCGGTTTTTGCTGCCGATATTGACAATGACGGCGATCTTGATGTGGTGGCCAACTCGGCCAATACGGTTACCATTTCGTGGTTCGAGAACCTGGACGGGCAGGGAAATTTTGGGTCGCAAAACATTGTGGCAGGACAGGCTGCATACGTAGCCGATGTTTTTTGTGCAGATATAGACGGCGATGGCGATATGGATATTATGGGCTGTACCAATGGCGACGACCGTGTGGCCTGGCACGAAAATCTCGACGGGCAGGGCACTTTTGGGCCGCAACGGGTCGTGACCAATGAAGCCTTGCAGTGTACCAGTGTTTTTTGTGCCGACCTGGACAATGATGGCGATGTGGATGTTCTATACGGTTCAACGGAATCGGCCATTGTGGAGAACTCTGAGATCGCCTGGAGCGAGAACCTTGACGGTCTCGGAAACTTTGGGCCAAAACAGGTAATCGGCAACGAACTGAAATTAACCCGGGCCGTGTGTGCCGCCGATATCGATGGCGATACCGATATGGACGTGTTTGCCGCTTCCCAAAATAACAATAAACTTGTATGGTATGAAAACTATATGATTTTGGGGGTAATGGATAATTCACTCAGAAATTTAAGGGTTTCCCCTAATCCAAGCAGTGATAAAATATTCATTGATTCAAAAAATGAATCTATTGAAGAGATCGTTGTCTATGACATTTTCGGGAAACGACTTTTTTCAGAAGAAAGGGATGTAAAAGAACTTGATATATCCCATCTTCAAAATGGCTTATATTTTTTACAGATCACTACTCACAATGGAAGCTTAATAAAAAAGATTCTGAAAAATTAAATTTGGTAAACTTGGTTCCACCTTCTTGTATAATAATGTCCATTACCGCCACTACAACTGACTACCGCCCACTTTCTTTTTCCCGTTCCTTTTTCCGCTCGTAATAGCTACTGCGGAAATTTCTATTGCGACGTGCTTTCTGGTTTGAAGCATTGCGTTTGTTCCAAAAATAGAGAATGGCAAGCAGCAGGATTCCGCCAATTATTAAAACGAGGGGATTTGAAAAATCAAGATTCATACTTCAAAGATAAAATATGAAAGGGGAAGTGCGAAATTTGAAATATTTATTTTTAGGCATGAGCCATTAGGAAAGTTTTTTTGAATCTACAAAATTCCAAATTCCAAATTCCAAATTCCAAATCACCAATTAACGAATCACGAATTAACCATTTCTTTCTTGGTGTCGCTCTCAACAATCCCGTCCCGAAGTCTGATAATTCTATGGGCATTTTCAGCAATATCCTCTTCGTGGGTAACGAGAATCACTGTATTGCCAGCTTTGTGGATTTCGTTAAAAAGATTCATTATTTCTTCCGAAGTCTTTGAGTCTAGATTTCCCGTCGGCTCATCAGCCAAAATAATGGAAGGATGGTTTACTAGAGCCCTGCCAACGGCTACACGTTGCCTTTGACCACCGGAAAGTTGGTTGGGTTTATGGTCCATTCGGTCGGCCAAACCAACATCAGTCAATACTTGTTTTGCGCGTTCGGTGCGTTCGCTTTTTGAGGCGCCCGCATAAACCATTGGTAGCGCTACGTTTTCGAGCGCCGTGGTGCGGGGCAGCAGGTTAAAGGTTTGAAACACAAACCCTATTTCCTTGTTTCTTATTTCAGCCAATTCATCATCGGTCATATTGCTCACATCCTTTCCGTTTAGCTCATAGCTGCCGGAAGTGGGGGTGTCCAAACATCCCAAAAGGTTCATCAAAGTAGATTTTCCCGAGCCGGAAGGCCCCATCAGCGCTACATACTCACCGCGCTCAATGTCCAAATCTATTCCCTTTAATACTTTAACCACTTCGTTCCCAAGTGGAAAATCGCGAGTGATATTTCGGATTTTAATAACTAAACTCATAGACGTTTTTCAATATGCTTAATAGGACGCAAAGGTAAGCGTAGTGTTACAAAATATTCAATAAACAATAGAATCTACAGTAATCATAGTATCAATTCATCAAACCCTTATCACAAAATGCTGTTTCGGCTGCTCTTTTCTGAAAAATACCAATCCCCATTGAAAAGTATCGATGCTTACCGTTACTTTTTCATTTGCGATTATTTTCTGCCAAGCCTCAGTCATATCCTTGCTCCAGTATATATCGTCAAAAATAATGATTGAATCATTATGGATATTTTTTAAAAGGGAATTGAAATAACCGAAAGTCCTTTCCCCATTGTGGTCGCCGTCTATAAAGATTAGGTCATATTTTTCTGTCCCGAGGCTTCGGGATTCTGAAAGGAATTCACTAAATACTTCTTGATGGATTTGAATATTGTGCAGATTGAATTTCTCAAAATAATCCTGTGCTTTCCCTAATGTATTCGGGCAACCTTCCACGGTATTAATTGCTGCAAATTCATTTGAAAGTGAAAGCGCAACCGTTCCCAAACCCAGTGAAGTCCCAAGTTCCAAAACATTTTCACTGTTGAAATATTTCGCCAAGCGGAATAGTAGCCGTTGTCGCTTTTTGCGCATTCCCGCATTTTTCAAAACCGCGGAAACTTTTCTTGCGCTGCCTTTAAAAACACGCGACCCTTGACCAAAATCCTTCATTTCAACCATTGAAGTGTCACTTCGCAAAGCCTTTCGGTGCGATTTCAGAATTTCATATTCGGGATATTTCGTTTTATCGTTAAAACAATTTGTTACTAAACCATAAACAAAAGGGGAGTGCACACCGTGCTTGTTTTTGGAGAGCCGAACAAATTTTATGTAACTTTTTGATTGGTGGATCACGGGGGAAGTAAAGTGTTAAGTGTTAAGTGTTAAGAGTTAAGTGTTAAGAGTTAAGGGTTAAGGGTTAAGGGTTAAGTGTAGAAGCATAATTCAAATATAATTCTTTTCTTCCTTTGCGCTTTTGCAGTAAAATAGCACTACAGAGACGCAGAGAACGCAGCGTTTCCAATAAATAATAGCAATAAACAATAAAATTATCCCTCCATTTTCGCAGAAAGCTCAAACCAACGTTCTTCCTTCGCTTCAATGGAATCGATTATTTCCTGTAGTTTTATGGATTGTTTGTCAATCTCTTCGCCGTCCCAGTTTTCGGTGGCGAATTTATTTTGAAGTGTTTCCCGTTCCTTTTCCAGATTGGCAATTTCATTTTCCAGTTTATTGTATTCCTTCTGCTCGTTATAACTCAGTTTCGCGGGACCTGTATCCTGCTTCCAGTCTCTTTTTATCTTTGGCGCTGCTTCGCTGGCTTCTCGTTTTTCCTGTATATTACTATCCTCGTAAACTCTAAAGTCTGTATAATTTCCGGGGAAATCTTCCACTTCGGCATTTCCTCTGAAAACAAAAAGATGGTCTACAATTTTATCCATAAAATACCTGTCGTGGCTCACTACCAAAAGACAGCCAGGAAAATCCAACAGAAAGCTTTCCAAAACATTCAGCGTAACAATATCAAGATCATTGGTAGGTTCATCGAGAATCAAAAAGTTTGGGTTTTTGATTAAAACCGTACACAAATAAAGACGTTTGCGTTCACCACCGCTCAATTTTTCCACAAAATCATATTGCTTTTTTGGGTCGAATAGAAAACGTTCCAAAAGTTGCGATGCCGAGATCTGCCGACCTTTTTTCAACGGAATATAATCGCCGTACTCGCGGATTACGTCAATCACTTTTTGACCTTCCTTAATATTTATTCCGGCTTGGGTGTAGTAGCCGAATTGCACGGTTTCGCCCACAACTACTTTTCCCGAATCGGGTTTTAAAGCTCCCGTAAGAATATTCAAAAAAGTAGATTTTCCCGTTCCGTTTTTCCCAATAATTCCAACGCGTTCGCCACGATTGAAGTTGTATTCAAACTTGTCCAACAAAACTTTATCCCCAAACGATTTTGATATCTTATGAAGCTCCACAACTTTGGTTCCCATCCGCTCCATATTCAGTTCCAATTGCACTTGGTGGTCATTTCGGCGCTTGCTGGCGCGATCCTTTATTTCGTGGAAATCGTCAATCCGGCTTTTACTTTTGGTGGTTCGCGCCTTGGGTTGGCGGCGCATCCACTCCAGTTCCTTTTTAAAAAGCTGCTTCGCCTTTCCTGTTTCGGTGGCTTCGTTTTCTATCCGCGCGTCGCGTTTTTCTAAGTAATAACTGTAATTTCCTTTGTAACTGTAAAGCGTTGCTTCGTCCAATTCCACAATTTCGTTACATACGCGTTCCAAAAAATAACGGTCGTGCGTAACCATAAACAGTGTGAAATTTTCCTTTGCAAAAAGATTTTCCAGCCATTCAATCATTTCAAGATCCAAATGGTTTGTTGGCTCATCCATTATCAACAAATCGGGAGTAGTAAGCAATGCGTTTGCCAGAGCGAGACGCTTTTTTTGTCCCCCGCTCAAACTCCCAACTTTGGCGTGTAGGTCTTCCAGTTTCAATTTGAAAAGAATCTGTTTGTAGCGCGTTTCAAAATCCCAGGCATGGTGGGCATCCATGGCATCGAATGCTTTTTGGTATGCTTCGGAATCGTCGGGATTTTCAATCGCGTGCTCGTAATTCTCAATAATTTTGAGAATAGGATTATCTGAATCAAAAATGGTTTGTTCTACTGTTAGTTTAGGATCCAAATCGGGTTCCTGTGGCAAGTATGCAATTTTCAAACCTTTTCTGAAAACAACATTGCCCGTATCGGCCTTATCGTTTCCGGCAATTATATTTAGAAGGGAAGTTTTTCCGGTTCCGTTTTTGGCTACGAAGCCTATTTTTTGTCCCTCGTTTATTCCGAAGGAGATATTTTCAAACAAAACCCGCATCCCGAAGGACTTGGAGATATTTTCTACTGAAAGGTAGTTCACGGTTTATATTTTCGGCAAAAGTACTGCAAATGTTTAATGAATAATATGGAATGAAGAATTACTTGAATAATTCAAATTTTTAAAAACGATTCTCCTTTAAATCCTTCGCCAAACTAGCGGTTTTCAACTTTTTATTCCTAAGAATATATGCCACATCCGACGTGTTGTCCACCATCAATTGTGTATGGTAATAATTGATGTGCTCCAGAATGGCGAAAAGATTTGCCGCAAAAGACCACAATACAATATCCAGATCAGACTCACTCCAGTTCACAATTAATAATTGAACAACTAAAATAACAGGCATGCCCATTATCAAAAGGAAATTAATACGTTTTGCCTTTTTGAAGAACTTTAAATTTTTCACCTGTGAAAACGGCTTTCCTTCCATCCGCCATAGCTTAAGTTGCCAATATTTTTGTCCTTGGTAAAGAATTAAAATACACACCAGCATGCCATAGAGAAACCAAATACTTTTTATAAAAGGATATTGTGTAAGAAAATAGATCGCCAAAAGGGGAAATGTGAAAAAAGCGTGGAATTTCTCCAAAGGATAGTACCAGCGCAATCTTTTAATCAACTTTTCTTTGCTCATTCTTACTATTTATTGACTTTCCGCAAAGGCCTTAAAATCCTGCAAATATTTCATGGATTGCTTTTTAAAGGCCCCGGGCATCAAAAGGCCCATCAGTTTCATAAAGCCCTTAAACTGAAATTCCTGTTCGGTGCTGTACTTGGTTTTATTGCCGGACAAGGGCTCAAAACTGTTTTTCACAATATTGAAAACCCCTTTGGCCTCATAGGTTGCTGTAAATTCTTCGGGCAGATTTTTGGCTGTTATGGTTTCTATCATTTCAATTTCCCGCTTTCCCATCTTGAATTCCAATCGGGATTTTGCGCCCACTTCGCCGGGCGTTCCGCTAATGTGTTCAAAACTTTCAAGACCTTCCATCCACTTTTTCATATTATCAACATTGTCAAAAAGCGCGACAACCTCATCCACGGGTTTATCTATGGTGATTGATACGGAATATTTCATAGGTGTAATTTTATGGAGAACATTCAAAAGTAAGATTTTTATCTTTAAGGATTGGACCAAGAATTTTAAAGAGCCCACTTGCGTTGCTACATTTCTTTTCAATTGCCCTTTATTTTCGCAACAATTTTCTGAAAATGTTCCAAGCCGAAAAAATGTTTCATTATTAAATGCGTTACTTTATATTTGTCCATTAACAACCCTATCTTTTATGAAGCTTACGTATGTATTGCTATTTTTAATTTTCGCTCTGTGCGCTACTTCCTGTGTAACAACAAAACAGCTTACCTATTTGCAGGAAAACACCAGTAGTACCGATACTTTGGCACTTTTGCGAAAAAGGCAGGAACCCTACCGACTTCAAATAAACGACCTGTTGAGTATCCGGGTAAAGGCTTTAGACCAGGAAACCGTGGGTATTTTTAACCCGATAAGCGATGCCAATCCAAACGCTACAGGTGAGGAAAGACTGTATTACGACGGTTTTGTGGTGGATGACCACGGTAATATCCGCATTCCGAGTTTGGGCGAGATGAATGTTTTGGGTTATACAGTTGACGAGGTTCGCGAACGCTTGGAAGAAATACTGCTTCGGGATTATTTTAAGGCCGAGGCAAATGTATTTGTAACCGTAAAATTGGCCGGAATCCGTTATACCATTAACGGTGAAATAGGCAGTCCCGGTTCAAAAATCATCTATCGCGATCAGGTTAGTATTATGGAAGCCATTGCCAATAGTGGCGATATTGAGTTAACGGGAGACCGCAGCGATGTGGTAATTATCCGCCAATATCCGGCAGGGCAGAAGGTACACCACATAGACCTTACAAAACTTGATGCTATGAATTCGCCGTATTATTATGTGAAACCGAACGACCTAATTTTGATTAACCCACTGCCGCAAAAATCATTGGGTACGGGTACCACTGGACTGCAATCATTCACAACTATTATTTCCATCACAACGGCTTTGGTTACTACCATTTTGTTGTTTACCCGATTATAAAAATATATGAGCGAGGAATTCGAAATAAACGAAACCCATACCACCTTTGATTTTAAAGGTTTTCTATTTAGGCTTGTACACCATTGGCCGCTGTTTTTGGTTTCTCTGATTATTGCTTTTTCCATAGCGTATTATATCAACGTCCGTAAACTACCTATTTACCAAATGGAAAATATGGTTTCCATAAAGGACGACCAAAACCCCTTTTTCACCTCTAATACCAGCCTAACCTTTAATTGGGGAGGTACTACTGATAAGGTGAATACAGCCGTTATCACCTTGCAATCCCGTTCGCATAATGAAAAAGTGGTGGAGCGCTTGCAATATTATATGGATTACCTGCGCGATGGAAAATACCAGCAGGTGAACGCTTATAAGCAGACTCCCTTTTTTGTGGAAGTAGATACTGCCAAAGCACAAATGCTTAACAAACAAATCAAGATTGTTTTTAAGGATTCGGTGAATTTTAATCTAAGTGTAGCCTTTGAGGAAGCAGGAAACATCAACCTTCAAAATTACAGCACAAAGGAAAGAAGCTCGAGGTTTGTGGATGCTGGCGAATTTTCACAGGATTTCAAAATCGGCGAACCCATACGGCTTCCCTTTTTTAATGGGGTTCTCATGCCCAATCCCGAAATGATCTCAAAACCGGGAACGCCCTATTATATTGTATTTCGAAACTATGATGGTATTGTAAAAAGATATCTTGGGGTACGCGTTGATCCAGAAAGTAAAGGTTCCTCCGTGCTTAGAATGAGGCTTACGGGCAATAACAAAGCACAGTTGGTGGATTACTTAAATACTTCCGTTGAAGTGTTAAGCGAAGATATGCTGGAGCGCAAAAACTTGTTCGCCACAAAAACCATTAAATTTATTGATAGCAGCCTTGCCATTAAATCAGCCGAACTTTCTACTGTGGAAGACGAGCTTAACCAATTCAAAAACAAAAATGCCATCTTTAATCTGGAAAGCGAAGGTTCTGAGATAAATGCTAAATTGAATGAATTGGATTTGCGAAAAGAATCCGTAAACCGTGAACTTAATTATTATAACACACTTCAGGATTATCTTATAAACCGTTCCGATTATAGAGATGTACCCGCTCCCTCAGTAGCAGGTATTTCAGAAGCTAGTGTAGTATCAGGGGTAGGAAAGATCGTTGCCCTTGCGGAAGAACGCAACAAGCTTCAGTATTCCTTTAAGGAAGGCGCCCCAATTTTTAATGATATTGACCGTCAGATTGATGCAGTCAAAACTGTATTGCTGGAAAATATTCGTTCCTCAAAAAGCTTAAAAAACCAGGAACTTACTTCCATCAACCGCGATATTGGGAGATATGAAGGAGAGATACGAAAACTTCCAAAGGAGCAACAGGATCTATTGAACATTGAGCGCCGCTATAACCTGAGTCAGGGAACATACAACCTGTTTTTGGCAAAGCGCAGTGAAGCGGGACTAGTAAAGGCTGCCAATGTAAGCGATGTGATGGTGATAGATTCCGCAAAGGATACAGGTGGCGGACAAATTGGCCCTAATACCCAGTTAAACTATATGATGGCCGGCCTACTTGGATTATTCTTTCCCTTGGTCTTTGTATTCTTACGCGTATTCTTTGATACCAAAATAAGCAACGTAAAGGATCTGGAACGGATTACTTCCATTCCGCTTTTGGGCATTATAGGGAAAAGCCCAATTGACAGCAACTTGGTAGTTCTTACCAAGCCAAAATCGGCTATGGCCGAAGCGTTTAGGGCACTGCGGTCAAGCTTGCAGTTCATATATAAAAAGCAGGGCATAAAAGGAGCCAAAACAGTATTGGTAACCAGTTCCGTCAGTGGGGAAGGAAAAACGTTCTGCTCGATAAACCTTGCTTCGGTATTTGCACTAAGTGAAAAAAATACGGTTTTGGTGGGGCTTGACCTTAGAAAGCCTAAGATTTTTGGAGATTTCAATATCAACAATGACGTGGGAGTAGTCAATTTTCTCATAGATGAAGCAGATATTGACACCGTAATTCAAAAAACCGAAATAGCGCATTTGGATGTAATCCCTTCTGGACCAATACCCCCAAACCCCTCCGAATTATTGATCAGTGAAAAATTGGATAATTTGATTGATGCTCTCAAGGAGCGCTATGATTATATTATTCTGGATTCCCCGCCATTGGGCCTTGTTTCCGATTCGTTGGAACTTATGAAACACGTTGACGCCACGCTTTATATGGCCCGTTTCAATTATACCCATAAAAATATGTTCACTTTTGTTAACGAAAAATACAAGACCGGCGAAGTTAAACATATTAGCATTGTCTTGAATGGCTATGTTGAAAAAGCAGGAAAAGGCTACGGTTATGGTTACGGCTATGGGTACGGCTATGGTTACGGCTACGGTACCTATGGCAATTACGGCAACGGATATCACGAACACATAAAACCCCCTACACTTTGGGATAGGGCAAAAAGGATTTTTAGAAGAAAGTAACATCTCCCCCAAACCCCCTCTTCAAAGAGGGGGCTTTTTAATTCTTCCGACAAATAAAATTCTGATTGACATCCCCCTAAATCCCCCTTCAAAGGGTAGCTTTTGATGCTTATAACAAAACATGATTTATTTCCGAAACTGGCCCCTCCCTTTGAAGGGAGGCGGGGGAGGGATGTTTTTTCGAGTAGAACCTTCTTTTTAATTAAAATTCTGATTGACATCCCCCTAAATCCCCCTTCAAAGGGGGACTATTGATACTTATAACAAAACATAAGTTATTTCCAAACCTAGCCCCTCCCTTCGAAGGGAGGCGGGGGAGGGATGTTCTTTAGAGTAGAATTTTCTTTTTAATTGAAATTCTGATTGACATCCCCCTAAATCCCCCTTCAAAGGGGGACTTTTGATGCTTATAACAAAACATGAGTTATTTCCAAATCTAGCCCCTCCCTTCGAAGGGAGGCGGGGGAGGGATGTTTTTTCGAGTAGAACCTTCTTTGTAATTAAAATTCTGATTGACATCCTCCTAAATCCCCCTTCAAAGGGTGGCTTTTGACGCTTATAACAAAACATGAGTCATTTCCGAAACTACCCCCTCCCTTCGAAGGGAGGGCGGGGGAGGGATGTTTTTACTTTTAACATCCTCTATTTCTATTAAAACCCGTAATTTTGCCGACCAAAGATGCCGATTGACGAAAAAACTTTAAAAACAATGGTATCAAAAGCAACAATAGTATCCCTAGCATCCACAAAATGAAACAAAACCCCTCAATCGCAATAATCGGCTTAGGCTATGTTGGCTTGCCGCTTGCCGCCGCTTTCGCTGAAAAATATAAAGTAATCGGTTTCGATATCAATTCAGAACGCATCAAGCAATTACAGCAGGGGCTTGACAGTACTTTGGAGCTTTCTTCCGAAGAATTGAAAAAAGCCTTGACACAATCCGAAGCTACCGGACTTATTGTTACGGACGATGCTTCTAAAATGGCTGAGGCTACGGTTTTTATAGTTACAGTGCCTACACCAACCAATAAGTACAATCAACCTGTATTGACACCGCTTCAAAAAGCTAGTGAAACTGTGGGGAAACTTTTGAAAAAAGGCGATGTGGTTATTTATGAATCCACAGTTTATCCCGGAGTTACCGAGGATATCTGTGTTCCTATCCTCGAAGTTTACTCACATCTTAAGTTCAATGAAGATTTCTACGCAGGATATTCTCCAGAAAGAATCAATCCGGGCGATAAGCAACATACCGTTACCAAGATATTAAAAGTAACCTCTGGCTCCACACCCGAAGCAGCTGAATATATAGATCAATTATATGCTTCAATAATAACGGCCGGGACCCATTTGGCACCTTCCATAAAAGTGGCTGAGGCCGCTAAGGTTATTGAAAATTCACAGCGCGATATCAATATTGCCTTTGTAAATGAACTTTCAAAAATATTCCGATTGTTGGATATAGATACCCAAGATGTTTTGGAAGCTGCGGGCACCAAATGGAACTTTTTAAAATTTACACCTGGCCTTGTCGGTGGACATTGTATAGGGGTAGACCCATATTATTTGGCACAGAAAGCACAGGAAGAAGGTTATAATCCAGAGATTATTTTAGCCGGAAGACGTATGAATGACGGTATGGGTAACTATGTGGCCCAAGAGGTGGTTAAATTAATGATCCAAAGGGAATGCAAGGTAAAAGGCGGACACGTACTCGTTATGGGTATTACCTTTAAGGAAAACTGTCCCGATATACGTAACAGTAAAGTGATAGATGTTATAGAAGAGTTGCGTAAATACAACCTCAACATAGATGTTTATGATCCGTGGGCAAAAGCTACCGAAGTATCCAATGAGTTTGGACTGCGTTTATTAAGCGAAGAAGGACAACTAAAGAAAAATTATGAAGCCATTATATTGGCAGTAGGCCATAGGGAGTTTTCAGATTTTAATGTAGAAAAACACAGGGCATCGCCGTCGGTAGTGTTTGATGTGAAATCGTTTTTTCCAAAAAATATTGTTGATGGATGTTTGTAGTTTTCGGTTCTCGGTTGTCAGTTTTCTGCTGTCTAATTATGCGCTTGTTGACGACTTTTATATTAATAAATAAAATTTTACAAATTCCATAAAAAGTAAACCACAAAGAACACAAAGAAGGCACTAAGGGACATTACAAAAATATTTGTGACCTTTGTGAAAAACGCAGTGTCCTCTGTGGTTAAAAGATAAATCCATAATTAACAATTAACGCTTTGCAAACTCCAAAATACCATACTACGGACCTCTCAAAACATGCTTTCCTAATAACTGGCGGTGCAGGCTTTATAGGCTCAAATCTTGTGGCTTATTTATTGCGAAATAATGCCAAAAAAGTTCGCGTGCTGGATAATCTGGCAACGGGTTTTATAAAAAATCTTGAACCATTTCAAAATAATCCGAGCTTTGAATTTCTGGAAGGAGATATTCGCGATTTAGAAACCTGCAAAAAAGCGATGGACGGTATTGACTATGTATCGCATCAAGCCGCCTTAGGTTCGGTTCCCCGCTCCATTAACGATCCTATTACTTCAAACGAAGTAAACGTTACGGGTTTTTTGAATATGCTCGTCGCTCAAAAGGAAAGTGAAACCGTAAAACGTTTGGTGTACGCAGCCTCCAGCTCTACTTATGGCGATAGCCAAAACCTTCCCAAAGAAGAAGACATTATCGGTAAACCGCTTTCACCCTATGCGGTAACAAAATTAGTGAATGAGCTCTATGCAGATGTGTTCTTCAAAACGTACGGCACACAAACCATTGGTTTGCGTTACTTCAACGTGTTTGGGCCCAACCAAAGCCCCACGGGTGCTTATGCTGCCGTAATTCCACTTTTTATGCAAGCGTTAAAAGATGAAAAGGCACCTACTATCAATGGCGATGGCGAGCAGACCCGTGATTTTACATTTGTCCAGAACGCCGTACAGGCAAACGTCCGTGCCTTTTTTGCTAAAGAAGAAGCTGTAAATGAGGTTTTCAACGTGGCTTATGGTGATAGAATAAGTCTGAACACACTATGGAAAGAATTAAAATCTATTTCTGGCAAAGAAGTAAAAGCAAACTATGGCCCACCGCGCAAAGGCGATGTACGCGATTCCCTGGCAAATATTGACAAAGCCCGAAAGCTATTGGATTATGACCCATTATTTTCAGTGAAAGATGGATTGAAACTTACTTGGGAGCAGTTCTGATTAGTTGTCGGTTTTCAGTTTTCAGTTTTCAGTTTTATTTAATTCACTACTGACTACTGACTACTGACTACAACTATTAACTACTAACTATTAACAACTAACTACTAACTATTCACTATTCACGTCTCACAGTTCACAATTCACAGCCCAAAAAACCTACTTCTAGAAGAATTCCCCTCGATTTTAACAATTTCAAAATGTTAAAGTTTTAAATTCCTACAATTTAAGCACTTACTCAATATGTATTTTTCCTACATATTTTAACCCTTTGTCGAAAATCAAAAACGTCTTAACGAATATTTTGAGCATTTTGTATCAAAAAGCCCGTAGAGCTAAGTATAGCTTAAAAAATTTGCGTTTTTTTCACTACTTCCATATCATTGTTATGCCCCTTATCATAATAATTTCGTTTTAATTTTAAAACTATTTTTATGAAAAAAATGTACACTCCCCAGGGGCTTGCTTTTAGTATTTGCGGTCTCTTTTTAATTCTTTCATTTAGCACTTTTGCCCAAGTTGGTATTGGGAATACAAATCCAAATGACGATTCGCTTCTCGAAATTGGTGATGCCACCACGACTACAAAGGGTTTGTTACTGCCAAGAGTAAATCTTGTAAATACATCAAATTTTGCCCCCATGACGGCCCACGTACAAGGCATGGTCGTGTATAACAAAAACACAGCTGGCGATGTTACTCCGGGCTATTATTATAATGATGGTTCGCAGTGGGTGCGCCTTGCCACCGATGCACCAAATAACGATTGGGGCCGTTGGGGAAATGCGGGTACCGTTCCGGGAACCAATTTTTTGGGCACTACAGATGACATTGCCCTAAGAATTAAAACAACATCTTTCGATCGTTTTGAAATAACCAATGGAACAACCCAAGCAAATGGAGGAAGACTAAGAGCATATACAAATGGAGATGCTTCATCACCTATCTATTCTTGGAACGCTAACGTGGGAACAGGGATGTTTCAACAGGCAGCCAATGTGATAGGTTTTTCTACAAATGGTACTGAACGATTTAGGATACCAAATTCAAATCAGGTACATGCCAATTCAAATGGAACTGCGGCATTGCCTTTTTATTCCTGGGTTTCAGATCCAGATATTGGAATTTACAGAAGCGCTGCAAATACATTAGCAATTTCAACTACTGCCACAGAACGAATGCGTTTTCTTGCTAATGGTCAAGTAGTAATTAATGATACAGGAGCACCAATTGCAGGGGATCGTTTAACTGTACAGGGTGCAAATAATGAATATGCTATAAATGGTTATGCATCTGGGGCAGGTGGTGTAGGTATATATGGAGAAAACGCTACAACAAATTCAGTAGGTGTATTTGGGAATGTAGCTGTAGGATATGGAGTGTATGGGCAAAGTACTGGTGGTGGTATTGGCGTGGATGGTTATAATCCTGCTGCGGGTCTTGGCGTAAGAGGTTTTAACGATGGAGTAGGGATTGGTGTAGCAGGTTATAACACTTCTAGTGGAACAGCAGTATACGGTTGGAATCAAGGAACCGGGAATGGTGTTAGGGGGGATGCGGGCAATGCTAATAATGGTGTGTATGGTCAAAATACTGGAACTGGTAGTGGTGTTTATGGAATATCCAATAATGCAGGTGGATTTGGAATTAGTGGTTTTCATATAAGTGCTACAGGAACAGGTCTTTTAGCCACTGGAAATAATATTCCTTTATCTTCATACTTAGCCTCTGGAACCGGAATTGCTTCAAATGGTGAAAATGGTATATTTAGTCATGGTAGAGTTGCAACTGGTACAGGTGTTATTGGAACTGGAAATAATAGTACATCAATCATTACAAATACAAATGGCGGCGGCGTTGCAGGTAGTGGGACCCGAAATGGAGTGTTTGGTTATGCTGGTTTGGGAGCTGTAGCTAATGGTAATAGAGGAAATGCAGGAGGCATTTTTATGTTAGATACAGATAATAACGTCAGTAACAATGGCGCAAATAATAACAATGGAATTAGAGCAAGTGCTGTAATTGCAGGGTTTGATAATATTGCTTTTAATGATAATTCAGGAACCTCTTTTCCAGCACGGGATAGTTATTTCGGAGGATATTTTAGCGGAGGTACCGTAAGAACAGGTGGAGCCGCAACTATCCCTTCTTATGCCTATGTTGGTTTACGATATGAAACCGTCGGTGATGGCCTATCCGGAACTGATTTTAAAATAGTGGGGCCAGGAACTGTATCTACTCTTATAAATGATAGCAATAACGTACCGCGAATTATGTTTGCGCCAGAAGCACCAGAAATCGTGTTTCAGGATTATGGCGTAGGGCAGTTGGTAAATGGTCAGGCGTATATTGCATTAGATCCTGTATTAAAACAATCATTACATATAGATAGCGAACATCCTTTAAAGGTTTTTGTTACTTTAGAAGGGGATTGTAATGGTGTGTATGTTACAAACAAATCAGCCGATGGTTTTACGGTAAAGGAATTACAAAATGGAACTAGCAATGTGCCTTTTTCGTGGCAAATTGTTGCAAACCGAGCAGATACTAAAGACGCAAATGGTAGAGTGGTTTCAAAACATGTAGGTCTTAGATTGCCAGAAGGGCCAGGACCACTTAACCTTACTGCGAAAAATAATGAATCAATTACAGATACTAGAAAAAATGAAATTAAAACACCAGTAAGAAGTCAATTACAAGATGTTGCAAAAATACCTATAAAGTCTAATGGTGCTAGTGAAGCAAGTGCTGATGTGAAAAACAATGAACAACAAACGCAGCCTATTTCCATTCCCTCAGAAGTTCAAGTAGAAAAGGTTAATACACCTGCCACTTCTGATATTTTAAATACGAAGGAAAAATGAAAAACTTTATCTAAATAGTTTGTTGAAACCCTGCAAGCCAAAAAAGCTTTGCAGGGTTTTTTATTACCTCCAATTTGCTCCTTTGTCAGTTTTGTCAGTTCGAGTGTTCGCCGAGGCACGAGGCGAATGTATCGAGAACGGGATCGGCGCCACAACCCCAAACATGGTCCCGAGTGTTTTTTGCAAAGCGGAGCGGAAAAAAAAGCCTGTTCTAATAGCTTGTCGAAGTGCCAAATCTCGAATTAACGAATCCCAAATCCCAAATCCACAACAGACAACCGAGAACAGACAACCGAGAACAAACAACCCAAATAAGGTCTCAATACAAACTTGAGCTAGTTACCGCTCCCCCAAATCCACTCAACCTGACAGTTAAAACCTGAAACAAGAAACAAGAAACAAGAAACCAAAAATCCCAAATCCCAAATCCCGAATTCCAAAATCCCCAATCCACAACGGACAACCGAGAACCGACAACCGATAACAGATAACCGATTAACCGACAACCGACAACAGATAACCGACAACAGTTTAACCAAAATCCCTATCTTAGCCCCAAAGAATAAAACCCGCTCCCCAAACCCAATGGAACTGGAAACCAAAGTCTATCAAAAAGAAAATAACCTTCGTATAGGCAAGTTGCTGAAAGAGAGCCTGGCCGATATAGCGCGGTCGAGGTTTTTGTCCTTCCAATTGGCAAAGCGTGACATACAAGCACAGTACCGCCAGAGCTATCTGGGTATTATTTGGGCGTTTGTAACCCCTCTTGCTACGGCCTTTGTTTGGATATTTCTGAACAATTCAGGAACGGTACGCGTTACCGATACCGGAATACCGTACCCAGTTTATGCCTTTTCGGGTACTTTGTTGTGGTCTATTATTACCGAATCCATCAATTCGCCTATGACCAGTACCAACAGCGCCAAGTCCATCCTGTCAAAAATCAATTTCCCAAAGGAAGCATTAGTAGTTTCGGGCGTATATAAGCTCTTGTTTAATAGCTCCATAAAAGTATTGCTGTTATTGGTGTTTATATTCTTTTTTGGAGTAGGCTTTCATTGGAGTCTTTTGCTTTTTCCACTGGCTATTTTGGGCGGGGTATTGTTTGGTACTACCCTTGGGTTGTTTATCACCCCCTTAGGGATGCTTTATAAAGATATTGGCCGCTTGATAGGCTTTGGGCTGGGCTTTTTGATGTACGTTACACCTGTGGTCTATGCTATTCCCAAAGACGGTATAATGAAAACGGTAATGGAATTAAACCCTTTTACCCCAATAATTTTAACAGCCCGAGACCTAGCCGTAGGCATGCCCCCAGCACATCTCACCTATTTTTTAATAGTAATAGCTTGCTGTATCCCCCTGTTTTTTATTGCTTTGTTGTTCTATAGAATTTCTATTCCTATTTTGGTTGAGAGGATGAGTGCTTGATAGTGAATAGTGAGTAGTGAATAGTGAGTAGTGAATAGTTAATAGTGAATAGTGAATAGGATTTTGATAATGTCTTTCGAATAACGAATAACGAATAACGATTAACGATTAACGAATAACCCAATAACCCAATAACCCAATAACAAATCAACAAATCCCGAATCCTGAATCACCAATGAACGAAGTCCTAGTATCCGTTGAAAACCTCTCCAAAAAGTTCTGTAAAGACCTTAAGACCAGCCTATGGTATGGGGTAAAGGATTTGGCCAGTGGGTTAAGCGGGAACCGCAATGAGCGGGAGCTACGCCCCAAGGAGTTTTGGGCAGTTAAGGATATTAGTTTTGAGCTGCGCCGCGGCGAGTGCTTGGGCCTGATAGGCCATAATGGAGCCGGAAAGTCCACACTATTAAAAATACTAAACGGACTTATTAACCCAGATGCCGGCAAGGTAACCATTAAAGGGCGTGTAGGTGCGTTAATAGAATTGGGCGCGGGTTTTAACCCAATACTTAGCGGCAGGGAAAACATCTATAACAACGGTGCCATCCTTGGTTTTACCCGAAAGGAGATAGACCAAAAAGTAGAAGAGATTATAGACTTTGCTGAAATACGCGAGTTTATCGATATGCCCGTACAAAACTACAGCAGCGGGATGAAGGTACGCCTTGGCTTTGCCGTGGCGGCACAGATGGAACCGGATGTGTTGATTATTGACGAGGTGCTTGCCGTGGGGGATTTGGGCTTTGTATTAAAATGTTTTAAACAAATAGATACCATTTTGCCTAAGACTGCCATTGTTTTTGTCTCGCATAGTATGCCGATGGTGTCGCGAATCTGTAACCAGATAATATTAATGGATAAGGGTGAGGCCATTTTTCAAGGAGATGAAGTCGGCAAGGCAATTGATAAGTATTACACTCGGTTTGCAGATAATGAAAGTAATGTGGTTTTTGATGATGGGAGTATTTTACTAAAAGAGGTTAAATTAATTGACAACAATTCCAAAGAAGTTCTTAGTGAAATCTCTTGGGGTGAAAATCTTAATTTTTATTTTTCTTTCGAATTAAAAAGGGCTTTTGAAGTTCCTATATTTTATATTACTTTATATGATAAAGAACAAAGGCCAATTGCATTAATGAATTGTAATGATTCTAATTCGAAGATTGAAATTAATAATAACCATATAAATTTTTATATTACACATCAAAATAATCAATTGTCTAAAGGAATTTACTCAATCAGTATTTCGGTAAATAATTCAATTAACAAATCACCTATGTTGCGTATTAATGGAATATTGTCATTTCAGATAATACATAGTTTTGAAAATTGGCAACCTTTTCTTTTAAAAACTGAATTCACTAATTCTATTTAATTAAGACGTGATTAACGTAACCAAAACCTTTTTACCGCCCCAAAGAGAATACAATGCTATTTTAAAAAGAGCGTGGGATGCAGGCTGGATTACCAACCGGGGTGCTTTGGTTAAAGAGCTTGAAGAAAAACTAAAGGCCTATCTTCAAGTCTCAAATATAATTGCCACAACCAATGGCACCTTGCCATTGCAGATAGCGATTAAGGCACTAGGCTTAAAGGGAGAAATAATTACGACACCCTTTAGCTATGTGGCAACCACCAGTAGTATTGTATGGGAAGGCTGTACACCTGTTTTTGTAGATATTCATCCAGAATATCTTACCATCGATGAAGCCAAAATTGAAGCAGCCATTACTTCAAAAACGACGGGTATTTTAGCAACTCACGTATTTGGAAATCCCTGTGCAGTTGATGAAATAGAAGCCATCGCAAAAAAACACAACCTAAAAGTTATTTACGACGCTGCCCATTCTTTTGGGGTAACGTATAAAGGCAAAAGTATTTTTGAATATGGCGATGTTAGTACCTGCAGTTTCCACGCCACTAAAGTGTTTCATACGGGAGAGGGAGGAGCTATTTTTGCAAATGATAATAATCTGTTTAATAAACTATACCATTATCATAATTTCGGACATACTGGGCCTTACTCTTTAGTTAGTCTAGGTATCAACGCTAAAATGAGCGAATTGCAAGCCGCCATGGGATTGGCCGTTTTTCCATATTTAAAACAAATCAGTAAAGCTAGACAAGCGGTTTGTGAATTTTATGATTCTAACTTAGATTTTACCAAATTATCTAATATTAAAATTCGGCCTGAAGTTGATTGGAACTATAGTTATTATCCTGTTATTTTTGAGAGCGAAGCGATTTTAACCAAAGTAGTTTTAGAGCTTAATAAAGATAATATTTTCCCAAGAAGATATTTCTACCCTAGTCTTGAAAGGCTTCCATATATTCAATCTAATAGCTGTAATATAGCTGATAGCATCGCTAAACGTGTTTTGTGTTTACCGCTTTTTCATGATTTATCCGTTAATTCCTTAATGGAGATCGTAAATACTGTAAATAAAAATTTATGACGTTAGGAATCATGCAACCCTATTTTATGCCTTATCTTGGCTATTTTGCGCTTATTAAGCGGGTTGACCAATTTATTTTGTTTGATACGCCGCAATTTATTCGGCATGGTTGGATTGAAAGGAATAAGGTGTTAAAGCTAAATGGTGAAACATTATACATTAAGGTTCCATTAAAAAAGCATGCCAGAGACACTCCAATAAATAAAGTTGTTATTAATAATGATGAGAATTGGAAAAATAAAATATTGGCACAATTAGTTCCATATAAAAAAAGGGCACCATATTACAAGGAAGTTATAGGTTTGTTGGAAGAAATTTTTGAGAATAAAACAAATTCCATTGTAATACTCAACTTTATAGCCTTGCAGAAGATTTGTAATTATCTTGACATAATTACACCAATAAAAATATGGTCCAAAATGGATGTTAAGATAGAAGGTGTAAATGAACCAGATGAATGGGCATTGAATATCTGTAAAGCTATGGGAGCAAATGGGTACTATAATCCTCCTGGGGGCAAAGATTTTTTTGATTCTAATAAATATAATAAGGCTGGTATTGACTTAAAGTTTTTGGAATTGAACCAAGTATCATATAACCAATTTGAACATGATTTTGTTCCTTATTTATCTATAATAGATGTTTTGATGTTTAATGATATAGAATCAGTAAATCAAATGTTGGACCAATATAAGATTACCAATGATTAGTAAAACTGCAACGGATCCCGAGGCATATAGGAAGAAAGTTTTTTTCACGAATTCTGCAAGAGAAGGGTGGGAATTAATCTTAAAAACCCTTAGACCAGAATCCAAAGTTTTATTACCTGCATACATTGGTATCACAGATAGAGAAGGATCTGGTATTTATGATCCAATTAGTAAGCTTAATTTACCGCATGATTTTTATTTATTAAATAATGATTTAAGTATATCAAAAGATGAAATAGAAAGGTGTATATCAAAAAATAAATACGACTTGATTTTGTTAGTCCATTACTTTGGGTTTAAAATTAATAATATTGAAGAAATAGTTTCACTTTGCAAAAAACACAATCTAATTGTTGTAGAAGATTGTGCTCATTTATACAGTTACAATTTATCAGTTTTTACAGATGCGGGTAGTTTTGGTGATTATGTTTTCTATTCGTTACATAAAAATTTCCCGTTTAAAAACGGTGGACTAGTTGTACAAAACAATATGAATTTAGTAACACTTTCTACTAATGAAATACAATTTGAAGATAAACTTTCATATCAACTGCTTCAGTATGATGCTGAAAAGATTGCCTCTAAAAGACAAGAAAACTATAAAATATTAGATGCTGAGATTAAAGGTATTGAGGGGGTTTATCCCTTAAGATCATTGACACAGAAAGATATTCCCCATACTTATCCAATAATTGTGGAAAATGATTTAAGAGAGAGATTGTATTTTTGGTTAGTTGAAAAAAATATGACAGTTATAGCCTTATATTATCGTTTAATAGTCCCACTTAATGAAGATAAATATGATGAAATGCAAAAAATTTCAAATAGCATATTAAACCTTCCAATACATCAAGATATTAACAAAAATGATATAAAAAATTTGGCAGAGGTTATAAAACAATTTTATGGACAATCCTGAAAACGAAATAGATAATTATTGGAAAGACAATTTCAATGATGATAAGATTGTGAATGTTGGTAAAGATCTGCAGGCCAATATAGCAAGAACTAAGAAAGGAAAGAGTGTAGCCCCTGAAGAGTGGACTAAAACCGTTCATAGTTTAATTAACATATTAAATATTAATCCAGAATCTAATGTATTAGAGTTGTGTTGTGGTAATGGAGTTTTACTAGGAGAATTGGCTCCTTTTTGCAAGCATGCCGTTGGGGTTGATTATTCGACTAAATTATTAAGCCAATTTCGGGAACGCTATTTAGATAGTAATTTAAAAACAATCCTTGCGGATGTAAGAAAATTTGAAATAGAAGCAAGTTTTTTTAATACGATAATTATTTATTTTTCAATTCAACATTTTGACGAAAGAGATGCTTTTTTGCTAATAGAAAAGTGTATTAAAAATTTGAAAAAAAATGGACAAATATATATTGGTGATATTCCAGATTTAGAAAGAAAATGGAATTACATTGACAAAAAAGAATATCATCAGGATTATTTCAAAAGGGTAGTAAATAGAACACCAAAGATTGGATATTGGTTTCAAAAAGATTTTTTTAGGGCGATGAACAGTTGTTTTCCACAAACCACATTTCAAATTATTACCCAACCAAATTATCAAATAAATTCAGATCATTGTTTTGATATATTAATAAAAAAGCATGAAACTAAATAAAGTGGCACTTCATGGCGTTCCAAGGTCAGGCACTTCTTGGTTAGGAGCTATAATTGATTCTTCTAAAGAAGTGATTTATAGAAATCAACCTCTTTTTTCATATGCCTTCAAATCTTTTTTGGATGAAAACGCAACAAATGAAAAGATTGATGCTTTTTTTAACGAAATATCCAAAAGTCAAGATGATTTTTTAATTCAGAAAGAAGGTAAACAAAAACAGTTGATACCTAGTTTTGCTAAAAAAACTCCTACCCATATAGTTTATAAAGAAGCTCGATATCATCATATTATTGAAAATATGATGAAAAAGGATGACTCAGTTATGGTGTTAGGTATTGTTAGAAACCCTAAAAGTGTAATAGCATCTTGGATAGAAGCCCCAAAGGAATTTAATAAAGAGGAATGGAACATTTTTGAAGAATGGAAGAACGCACCTTCTAAGAATAACAATTCCAAAGAAGAGTTTTATGGTTATCAAAAATGGAAAGAAGTTGCTCAAATGTTTCTCAAATTGAAGGATAAATATCCAGAACGATTTTATTTAGTTGATTATTCTCAACTATTGCTTAATACTGAGGTAGAAGTTAAGCGTATCTTTGATTTCTTGAAATTAGATTTCGGAATTCAGACATTAGATTTCCTAAAAAATGGTCAAAAAGTAGATCTAGCCAATGAAGCATACTCAGTGTTTAGAATAAATCAGTCAGATGATAAATGGAAAAAATTTTTACCTAAAGAAATTTTACAAGAAATTGATAAAGATTTAATAGGAACTAAACTAGAAATATTTTTATAGAGATTTGAAGAAGCCATTAGTATCAATAAGTGTTGTAACCTATAACCATAAAAACTACATCAAAAAATGCTTGGACAGTATCTTGATGCAACAAACCACTTTCACATTTGAATTAATTTTAGGGGAAGATGAAAGTACGGATGGTACTCGTGAAATTTGTAAAGCCTATGCAGATACCCATCCTGAAAAAATAAAATTGTTTCTACGTAGCCGTAAGGACGTAATTTATATAAACGGAAATGCTACAGGCCGCTTCAATATGATTGAAAACTTAAAGGCTTGTAAAGGCAAGTACATAGCCCTCTGTGAAGGTGATGACTATTGGGCAGACCCTTTAAAACTGCAAAAACAAGTAGATTTTTTGGAAAATAATATAAACTGTAGCTTGTGCCATCATTCCCAACTTAAACTGTCTGGAAAAAACTTAACCGAGGATCAACGGTTTAAAGAGCTAAATGATGTAGCTATAAATGATGCAAGTGATTTGTTTTCTTTTAAAATACAACCCCAAACCCGAACTATGGTTTTTAGGAATTGCCTAACGGCTGATGATCTTAAAAATGATTTTTTAAAACAGGCTATATTTGGAGATTTTGCACTATGTTTTTTATTGGCTAAATATGGTCAATTTGGATATTTGAGCGAAAACATGGCGGTATACAGAGTGCACGAACACGGATTGGCTTCGAAGTCATTGAGAAAAAATGAAGACTATCTAAAAACTCGATTAAAATTGGTTGAAATGTGGTGCCAAGCTTTTGAGTTTCTTAATTGCAATAAGTTGTCGTTTAAAAAAGGGATTCTTAAGTTATATACTTCCGGTATGCATAGAATTGGAAGGAAAAAATCTTTAAGAAGCATATTGAACCACTGGAGAAAAATGGATGTCGGAAACCAATTATTTTGGGAAGTGTATTTTAAATTACTTTTACAACCAAAACGTAAGCAATGATTTCACTAACCCATATTATAAATCCTGTAAAAGTTTCTGAAGCTTCAGACCTGTTTGTTGCCCAACCAGTTACTTTTGAAACGATGTGGAGAGCAAAGCAATTCGTAGAGAGTGAAATTAAAGTTAATTTGTTAACCACTCAATATCCAGAAGACCATAATATAATTCCAAGATTCTTTACTAAAACGAAAGATTTAGAGAGGTCTATATTAGATTTTGGAACTTTTGATTCGATTAAAAGGTTGCCTTTGCTTGCAGATATTTTTGATAGAACAATAAAAGAAGACACAGAGTCTGATTATATTATTTATAGTAACGTAGATATAGCCCTGTATCCTAATTTTTACGTATCGATTGCTGAATATATTAAAAGTGGGTATGATGCTATTTGTATAAATCGGAATACTATTAACCCAGAAAATGATAATTATAACTTATCAAGCCTTTATGGTATAAAAGGAACAAACCATGAAGGCATTGACTGTTTTGTGATAAAAAAAACCATTATACCAGTCCTCCAGTTGCACAATGCTGTAATTGGAACTGGGCCGGTTGGGTTAATTTTAATATGTAATTTAATACACTTTGCTAAAAAATCCATTTGGCTTCAAAATTCAAACCTTACTTTCCATATCGGTGATGATAAGAATTGGTTGAATGAGAAGGTGTCTGAAAAATCTATGTTGTTTTATAACTACAACCAATTGAGAATTGTTCTAGAAGAACTTATTTCTAAGGAAGTTGATTACGTGAAATTGGATGTTTTAAATTCAGTATTAGATCATACAAAGTATTTCCTGAAGAATTTAAAGTTTTTAGAAAAGCCTGTGCACAGAGAAAAACTTAGACTTTATAGTGATCGACAATTCGATGAATTATTAGAGCTTGATCATCAAAAACTAAAATCTGCAACAAATGATAATAAAAAATCAAGAAATAATTTAAATCTCAAGTTTAACAAAAAAAGCCCACACATCTTTCTCCATATCCACAAAAGCGGTGGTACTTCTCTTATGAACAGTATTGATGCCAACTATGTCAAGGAGAAAATTTATGTCATTGATGGAGCAGATTACCGAAACTCCTATAACTATTTTAAAAAACAACCATTGAGTTATAGAAAGAAAATTGATTTGTTGAGAGGGCATCACTTTTTCGGCTCTCACCAATTTCTGAGAAAAGATGCGGTTTATTTTACGATGGTCCGGGAACCCTTAGCCCGTTTGTGCTCCCTATACAATTATTTGAGAGAAATTGATTTGTATTCAACTATAAACAAACAGAATATGGATTTGAAGCAGTTTTTGGACAGTGGCCTGGCTATGGCTGCCGACAATGGAATTACAAGATTGTTAACAGCTAATGATTTTGATAAAGTGCCAAATGGAATGATTAAGGAAAGCCATGCCCTTGAAGCTATCCAAAATCTAGAACAACATTTTGCCGTCATAGGGATTACCGAACGATTTGAAGATTCACTTTCTTTGTTCAAATATAAATTGGGTTGGAAAGTTTTACCACAAGTCAATGCGGATAATAAAACAAGCGTTAAATTAATGGAAGTAAAGCAAGTTCAATCCTTTTTTGAAAATAATGATGATTATTGCAAATATATCCATGCCGATGTAATGGTATATCGCTATGTTTATAAACAATTTCAGAAAGCTATAAAAAGCCTGAATACATGATTCGCAAATTTTTCAAAAAACCTGAAGTAAAAAAGAAATTCAAAGCTGATAATATATCTTATGCCCATGATTTTATTTTTGTGCATATTCCTAAAAACGCTGGTACTTCTTTAAGCAATGTTTTAAATATTGAAGTGTCACACCATAATACAGTTAAGGAATATATTGATCTTTTGGGTGCGGAACATTATAAAAACATGTTTTCGTTTGCCTTTGTAAGAAACCCCTTTAGCCGGTTCATATCCTTGTATAACTATGCAAGATTGGATGAATCGTATTATCATTCTTCAATAAATCCAGAAAAAGCTATTTATGGAAAACATATGGATTATGATTTATTAAAAGGCGCAACTATAGAAGAAGCTGCAAATTATTTAAAAGAAGGTAGGCTGGTTCATAATCCACCTCATATACAATGGTTTCCTCAAAGTTTTTGGTTAAAGAACAAGAACGGCAACTTGGATATTAAATATTTGGGTAGGTTTGAAGATTTAGATTTCCATCTTAGAAATATCTGTAATATTATTGATATTCCTTTTATACCAAATCTTCAACGCATAAATGTAGCAACGAAAAGCGATACACTTTATTCAAAATTACTCAATCACAATACGAGAAAGATTTTGGAGGAATATTATAAAGAAGATCTGGAACTTTTTAATTATTCATTTTGAGCAAAGTTGATATTTCTGTTATTATTTGTTGCTACAATAGCGAAAAATTAATTAAGGATACGTTGCGGTACTTATCAAAGCAACAGCTAAAATCTTCTTTAGCTTTTGAAGTTGTTTTAGTAGATAATAACTCCACAGACAATACTGTTGTTATTGCAAAAGATTTGTGGAATAGAATTAAACCAGAGATACCGCTCAAGATCGTATCTGAAAAAATTCCCGGATTGTCTCATGCGCGAAAAACAGGTGTTTTGGCTAGCCGAGGAGAAATTATTGTTTTTTGTGATGATGACAATTGGCTTCAATCAGACTATTTGAACACTGCCTTTGAAATTATGAAAGCAAACCCGGTAATTGGTGCTTTGGGAGGACAGTCAAAAGGTGTTTTGGAAATTGAAGCACCCGATTGGTGGGAAAGCAAACGTTTGGGGTATGCAGTAGGGAAGCAAGCCGAAAATGATGGAGACATAAGTGAACGGGGGTATGTTTGGGGAGCGGGTCTAGTAATTCCGCGTAATATATTAACCTCATTATATGATGCAGGATTTAAGAGCCTGCTTTTGGGTAGAACCGGTAAGATTTTATCATCTGGGGATGACAGCGAAATATGCAAATGGGTATTGCTTATGGATTATAAAATATGGTACTCAAATCAATTAGTTTTTTCCCATTTTATTTCTGAAAAACGTTTAACTAATGAGTACGTAAAAAAACTTTATGAAGGGCATTATCGCTCACAAGATATTTTAAGTGTTTATAATTGGTATATTTCTAGAAACATAAAGCAATTGTTAGATAATTTAAACCTAAGGATGCGCTTTTTCTATTTAAGAAAATCTCTTAGATATTTTTTAAAGGGCAACAAACAATGGAAGTATTATTTACAAATAGTTATAGGAGCCAAATTCAAATTCTTTCCGCCAGTCTATTATATAAATAAAACATTGAAAAAAATAAGTTAATAAATTTAGCTTAATTTTAAACCCATGAAAATAGCATTAATTACAGGAATTACTGGACAGGACGGTGCTTATTTAGCAGAGTTATTGTTAGAAAAAGGCTATCAGGTACATGGAATTAAAAGAAGGGCCTCGTCTTTTAATACTTCCCGTATAGACCATCTATACCAAGACCCCCACGAAAAAAGCATTCGCTTTAAATTGCATTATGGCGATTTGAGCGATTCCATGAATCTTACCCGCATCATTCAGGAAGTACAGCCCGATGAAATTTACAACCTTGGCGCAATGTCGCACGTTAAAGTAAGTTTTGATACTCCTGAATATACTGCCAATGTGGATGGTTTGGGGACATTGCGAATATTGGAAGCCGTTCGTTTGCTGGGGCTAACCCAGAAAACAAAAATATATCAAGCCTCAACATCAGAACTTTACGGTCTGGTACAACAAGTGCCACAGACCGAAAAAACCCCCTTTTACCCACGAAGCCCATATGGGGTTGCAAAACTATACGGCTATTGGATTACGGTAAATTACAGAGAGGCATACAATATCTTTGCTTGTAACGGTATCTTATTTAACCACGAATCTCCCCTAAGAGGCGAAACCTTTGTTACCCGTAAGATTACCCGCGCCACTGCAAAAATAGTATTGGGAATGCAGGATACACTCTACTTGGGCAATCTAAATGCAAGACGCGACTGGGGCCACGCCAAGGACTACGTAGAGGCAATGTGGCTGATGCTGCAACAGGATAAACCTGATGATTATGTAATTGCAACGGGAAAAACAACTTCCGTTAGGGAATTTGTAGCAATGGCTTTTGCTGAAGTGGGAATATCCCTAAATTTTAGTGGGGAAAACGAAAATGAAGTGGGCACAGTGGTATCTTGCGACAATCCGGAATATCAGTTGCCCAAAGGGAAAGTGGTGGTTAGGGTAGATCCTAATTACCATCGCCCCACAGAAGTTGACTTATTGATTGGCGATGCTGCCAAATGTCAGCAAAAATTAAATTGGTCGCCCAAGCATACCTTGCCCCAGTTGGTTGCCGAAATGATGGAAGCAGATTTAAAACTTTTTAAAAAAGAAAAATATTTGCGCGACGCTGGGCACGACACCTTAGATTACCACGAATAGTTAAGAATTAAGAGCATGGATAAAAAAGCCAAGATATATGTTGCGGGTCATAATGGAATGGTTGGTTCAGCAATTGTTAGACTTTTAGAGGCTTTGGGCTACACAAATTTGCTTCTTAAAACATCCAAAGAACTGGACTTGCGGGTTCAAAGTGAGGTAAAATCCTTTTTTGAAAAGGAAAAGCCAGAATATGTTTTCCTCGCAGCGGCCAAAGTAGGTGGTATAGAAGCCAACAATACCTATAGAGCTGATTTTTTATATGAAAATTTGATGATTCAAAATAATGTAATCCATCAAAGTTATGTTCACAGCGTTAAAAAACTATTGTTTCTGGCTTCTTCCTGTATCTATCCAAAATTTGCACCCCAGCCCATAAAAGAGGAATATTTACTTACAGGCCTGCTTGAGCCAACCAATGAGCCTTATGCCATTGCCAAGATAGCTGGCGTAAAAATGTGTGAAAATTATAATAGGCAATACGGTTGTAATTTTATTTCCGTAATGCCTACTAACTTATATGGTCCCAATGACAATTACGATTTAAAAAATTCCCACGTTTTACCGGCATTGTTGCGAAAATTTCATGAGGCAAAATTGAACGCTGCTGCTACTGTTGAGGTGTGGGGCTCCGGCACCCCCAAACGGGAATTTTTACATGTGGACGATCTGGCAAAGGCTTGTTTACACTTAATGGAAACCTATCAAGGCAATGTATCGGTAAACATAGGTACAGGCGAAGATTTATCCATAAAAGACTTAGCTTTAATGATAAAGGAAATTGTGGGATTTCAGGGGGAAATTCGTTGGAATACCTCCAAACCCGATGGCACTCCCCGAAAATTATTGGACGTATCCTTAATACACAGTTTAGGGTGGGAACATGAAATTGAACTGAAAGCAGGAATTACTGAAGTTTATAAAGACAAATTTTTAAAATAAACGAGTGTGCTGATCTCTATTATAACAATCAATTTTAATGATGTTGTGGGTTTGCAAAGAACAATACTTAGTGTTCTTGAACAAACTTATACCAATATAGAATACATTGTTATTGACGGTGGCTCTACGGATGGTAGTAAGGAGTATATAGAAGCCCACCAAGAATCCCTTGCTTATTGGGTTAGTGAACCCGATACAGGCATCTATAATGCAATGAATAAAGGGATTGACGCGGCTACTGGCGACTATTTGTTATTTTTGAATAGTGGTGATTATTTGTATTCTAAAAATGTTTTATCCTATTTTCAAGATTTTTTAGTTTCTTCACCTGATAATGATATTTATTATGGAAAAATTAAAGTTGTTGGCGAAAAGCAATGGATAAAAGAATACCCAAATACATTATCATTCTCTTATTTTGTAAAAGACACTATACCGCATCCTGCGACACTTATTAAGAGAAGCTGTTTCAAAGATTTTAAGTATGATGAATTGCTTAAAATTGTTTCGGATTGGAAGTTTTTCATTATCGGAATATGTAAACTTAATTTTTCATATCAGTACTATGATGAGGTGATAGCTACCTTTGGTTTGGACGGTATAAGTAGTTACAATAGTGATTTAGTAAATAAGGAAAGAAAAGAAGTCTTGTTGAAAGAATTTCCATTATTTATGAAAGATCATGATAATTGCAAAAAGATAAAACACCAACTGAAATTATCAAAGCAAAAAACAAAGCTTGAACAAATCTTGCAAAAAATTTACAGAAAAATAATAAAGTAAGAAGATATGGTATCTGTAATTGTACCTTGTTATAATCAGGCTAGCTATCTTGAAGAAGCACTTGCCTCCGTCCTAAGACAAGAGTATCAGGAATGGGAGTGTATTATTGTTAATGATGGTTCTACTGATGCTACGGCTACTATTTCCAAAAAATGGATAAAGAAAGATAAGCGTTTTAAATATTTGGAGCAAGAGAATAGCGGTGTGGTAGCAGCACGAAATAATGGAATAAAACAAGCGGTTGGAGACTACGTCTTACCACTAGATGCTGACGATAAAATTGGCAAGGAGTATTTAGCTAAGGCGTTAGGGCGATTTAAGAATAATGAAAAGCTGAAGTTGGTGTACTGTGAAGGTGAATATTTTGGCGAGCTGGAAAAAAAATGGGACTTACCTGAGTTTACCCTACAAGAACTTGCCACCAGAAATATTATTTTTAACTGTGCTATGTTTAAAAAAATAGATTGGGAACGCATAGGTGGGTATGATGCAAACTGTACTAAAGGATTAGAGGACTGGGAGTTTTGGATACACCTGTTAAAAGATGGCGGAGAAGTATATAAAATTCCAAAAGTTTGTTTCTATTATAGGCAAGTGGGGAATTCCAGAAATGTCTCAATTACTTTACAGCAATATAAAGAAATTTATGAATATTTAAGTTTAAAGCATACAGCATTTTTTGTTGAACATTTGGGAAGTTTTAAATTTTTATATGAGAAACTCAAAAAACTGGAACGCCAAAATACAAGACTAGAAAAGCAAATAAAAGCTAACAATAATACCCTCACTATGAAAAGAATTTTGAAATTACTTATACGTCGAATAAAATGATATATATAGTTATTGTAACCTACAATGCCATGCCTTGGATTAAAAGGTGTTTGGAAAGTTGCAATGGACACCATGTAGTTGTGGTTGATAATCATTCATCTGATAACACCGTATCCTTTATAAAAGAAAATTATCCAGAAGTACACTTAATGCCCCAAGAGCACAACCTCGGTTTTGGTCAAGCCAATAATATAGGGATAAACTATGCGCTTGTGCAAAGAGCAGAATATGTTTTTCTGCTGAATCAGGATGCTTATTTACAGGAAGGTTGTTTGGATAAACTTTTGAGTGTTCAAAGAAAAAACCCTGACTATGGGGTTTTAAGCCCAATCCATTTAAACGGAAAGGGGGGTAAGTTGGATGAAAACTTTTCTAACTATATGGTTTATAAAAACAACCCTCATTTCTATTCCGATTTTATTCTTAAGAACCCCTTGCAGCAAGTTTACCAAGTCCCCTTCGTAAATGCGGCGGGTTGGTTGTTGTCCAAAGAAGTATTGGAAACTGTGGGCGGCTTTGACCCATTGTTTTTTCACTATGGAGAAGATGATAACTTCTGCCAACGGGTAAGGTACCATGGGTATAAAGTAGGAGTGGTGCCTACAGCTTTTTTACATCATGATAGGGAAGAAAGATACCAAATGGAGATAACCCATGGTTCTGAAGAACACTTTGAATTAATGGAAAGAAATCTTAAAATGAGGTATGCCAATATTAATGAGGAAAACTTAGACAAGCTACATAAGCTTCTAAAACGGAGACAAAAGAATAGACAGAGAGCTCTGTTTAAATTGAATTTCTCAAATGCAAACTATCTAAAGAAGGAAATAGACTTACTTAAGCAGATTATTCCCCAAATTGAAAAAAGTAGACAACTTGGTATAAAAAAAGGAGGTTTTTTGTACTTAAGGGATAATGAAAGAAAAGTTAATTTTTAATGTGTCCTACACATAATGCCTCACCTGCAAGTACCTATAGAATGCTTATATAATCAAATATTACTCAGACAAAACAAAAATTTAACATCAAAATTTTTCTCCTTAAGGGAATCCTTGTAATTTTATAACACGTTTTCGATTTGCTAGAACTTTTCGGGAATTTGAATTACACAAACAGCTCAAAATGAAGCAAGTGGTGCTATCCGTCGCGAATTTTTGAGCTTTTTTTATGGCTATTTGTCTCGCCCGGTTATAAACCTTATGTTGATAAATTGTACGCAAACTAGATTCCACCAGCACCTGCAAAAAAGTTTATTGATCTAACAAAATAAGATATTTAGTATAAAATATGAGATTGATAGGGAGGGGTCTAAACCAAGCGATCAAAATTTAAAATTGCCAAGGGATTTTTATGAATAGCCTATCAGTTCTCCCAATTTGCTAAGCGATTTTGTAACATAGTGCGGTTTATTTTTATTGAAATACAAGCAAAAAAAAAACCCGGACAGCTAGAACTATCCGGGAATTTGAGTTAAACAAACTTCGGGTGCTATCCGTCTATCAGTTTGTATTCAAGGGTGGCTAGCGTTTTGCGTAGCCTTTTGCCCGGCCTAAAATTAAGGTGGGCACTTCTTACGGCAGCAGTACTTACATCTGCCGCCGCATCCAGTCCTTCCGAACGTACGCCCACTTGAAACCGACCCAGTACGCCCATATCCACAATGCGGCCTTGGCTAAGCTCATCGGCTACGTTGTGCATCATGGCAAGCAACACTGCATAGCAGTCGCTCTCACGCACGGTACATTGGTTGGACACTAAATACGCCAACCGTTCCAGGCTGACTTCACCCGTTGCAATGGCATGGGCATAAAACTTGGCAGGCGCATTCACGTCCTGCGGGTTCCCTCTCGGGATGACCTTGATGTTTATCATGGCTTTTATAGAATTAATGGCGCCCTTTTATTCAGGCGGTCCTTGGGACTATTCCTTCGGACATTGCTAATTTAAGAAGATTATTTACTGTTTTATCCAACACATATTTTTCAGTTGTTAACAATAAATTGTTAATGTATTGAATATCAGTATATCTGTAAAGTTATCAACAATAAAAAGTTGAGAAATAGTAAATGTCAACCGATTAATTTTTAGTGTATATCACATAAATTATCGACATCTTTATATTTTTAGCCCCTGACTATGAAAAAATACTGTCTAAAACAAACAAATTAACTAGAAGAAGAACAACCTTAATCAGGCAAGCTCAAATCCCCAACCGTAACCGCATACTGACAACCAAGAAAAAAAGGACAAAGGATAAATTATATCAGAGACGTACAAAACCTCATACCTCACACCTCCCACTTAGACTCTACAACTTACCACTCGGCATCTACCACACCCAAAACCCATATCTTTTCCTTAAATTTGTCTCCGAAACGTACCCCGTGAAAGACCAACCAGTAGACTCCATAGCTATCCCCACCTACAAACACGCCTACATTATCGGCGAGACCTTAGATACTGTGTTGGCGCAGACTTCCTACATGAGGCATTCATTGTGGCGGATCGAAAAAGACATTTTTCAAATAATTAGAGTTATATTATTCTATAAATTATGAATCACTATCTAATTACCCGATTTAATCTGAGAACGGAAGAATGGCAGCACACCCGGCAAGGAGCGGATGTATTGACAGACAACTGGTTGGAGGAACGCTTTAGGCTATTTGAAAATTACTGTTTACCATCTGTAGCGCATCAAACGAATAATAATTTTACTTGGTGTGTATTTTTTGATATCGAAACTCCAGATAAATTTAAGGATCGAATTGATGGATTTAAGATTCAATTAAAGAATTTTCACCCAATATATATTGATAATATGGAGCATTTGCAAAATACCTTTCTAAGCTTTATTGAAGCTACTATGGATAAGCATTTGCCATATGTGATAACTACCCGATTGGACAATGATGATTTAGTACATATGGATTTTATTGATACCATACAAAATGAATTTATATTACAAGACAATATGGTTATAGATTTAACAAAGGGATATCAGGTAAATATTGAAATGGGTTCATGTGATGTACGCAGTATCGATTTCCCCTTTAATCAATTTATTTCATTCGTAGAGACTTCCAAGCTTCCACTTAAAACGGTATTAAGTAAACAGCATCAGGAATGGAAGAGGCACCCTGAAATACGAGTTTATAATAAAAAGGAGATATGGATAGAGCTAATCCATAGTTCAAACAAATTAAATACTATCCGCACTAAATTTAAAAGAACTGTTCAATTAAATAATGCAGCATTTGGGATAAGAAGAGACAAATATTTTCATGATAACCCCATTGCAGTAATTATTAATAACTTTAAAATGGACCTTCGTAAGCTAAAGGGTAGTGCTCAAAGAAAATGGGGAAATTAATGAGTGGTTTGGTTTCCATCATCATCCCCACATACAATCGGGCCCACCTCATTGGTGAAACCCTGGATTCCGTTTTGGCCCAGACCTATCAAAATTGGGAATGCATCGTAGTGGATGATGGGAGTACGGACAATACCGATGACGCCCTTGCACAGTATATGGGGAAGGATGCCCGATTTAGGTATTACCATCGACCGAAAGATCGTTTGCCCGGAGGAAATGCCGCGCGCAATTATGGGTTTGAAATGAGTAGGGGAGTGTATATCCAGTGGTTTGATAGTGATGATATTATGCTACCTGACTTTCTGGAGAAAAAAGTAGCTATTTTTACACCTACTGCGGTTTTGACCATTTGTAATGGATATTCTGCCGACGCCAATCTGCAAAATAGAAAATTAAAGACAATGCCAGCTATTACCAATTTATTTAAACAATATGTGCTTTGGCAAAGTGGGATTATGTCTCCTTCAATAATGTTCAGACGTACGTTTTTAGAGGGAAAAAGGCTATTTGATGAAACCTTGCAAAGGGGACAGGAAAACGAATTTTTTTCAAGGATTTTTTTTACATTGCATCCCCACGATTTTGTCCAGTTAGTGGGCGGTCTTTATTTGTACCGACAGCATCAGGTTACTAAATCTGTGCGGGATAAAACATCATATAATAGTTCTTATCGAAAATCTATGGGATTGGTTTCTATGTACAATCTTTCTAGAGGCATTGAAATGGGCGATCTGGAAATTGCAAATTATCATTATAAACGTTCCATCCATTACTTGTTTAATGCCTTTTATGAAAATGATGGGAAGTTGGTTCGTTTTTTTTTACAAAAACTCATAGCTATTTTAAAAGAGCCATATTATATACTCACTATTCGACTTCAATTTTGGGTTTCTTTATTTTTACTTTTTGGCCGCCCAATTTATCGTATTGAGAAAAGTCTTAAAAAAGTGGAACTGGAATGAAATCGATCCTATTAATAAACCCGTACTTCGGAAAATGGCCTTTATGGTTCGATGCCTATCTGCTTTCGGTTGCTGCAAATCCCACTATACATTGGCTTTGCCCAACGGATTGTGAAATTCCAAAGAAAAATTCAGCAAATATAACTTTTTTACCAACTACGCTTCCCTTGTTAAATCAACGTGTTAATAAAATAGTGCAAGCAAAGGTACCCTTAAACCCCCGTAAGTTTTGTGATCTCAAACCTGCTTATGCCGAAATATTTGCTAAAAACATAGAGGAATATGATTTTTGGGGTATTTGTGATATGGACATTATTTGGGGTGATATCCGTAAATTTATGACCAAAGATTTATTGGATAATTATGATATAATTTCAAGTAGAAATTATAATATTTCCGGCCACTTCACCCTTTTTAAAAACAATCCTAAAATAAATTCTCTATACAAACAATTGCCCAATTATAAGGCCCTGTTTGAAGTACCGGAATTTCGTTGGACCGATGAGGTGGTACTCACGCAGTATTTAAAGGAAAACGGGAATGGAAAGTCTTTAGGAATAAATGTATATTGGCCAACCATTTTATGCAACCAACAAAACGGCCGCGACTCCCACCAGGAATACTATCTTGACAAATGGCTTTGGAAGGATGGCAAAATGTTGGAGCTTAAAAACGGAAAACCTGTTAATGAAGTGATGTACCTACATTTTATCAATTGGAAGCGGACGATGAAATATTGTGAGGTTGAGTATGATGATAACCCTGTTAAGTTTTATATAAGCTATACAGGGATGCATTATAAACCGCACTCAAGCATGACCATTGCATTAAATGGATTCAAGAATTTATTTGATGGATATTATACTCAGGAATATAGAAGAATCAAAAAAAAGAAGTTAAAAAGCCTTTTGAAAAGGATTAAAGTAAAAATTAAGAAATTTTAAATTGTTTCTATTTACCCATATAGAAAAATGTGCAGGGACATCCTTTAATGAGCTTTTGTCCTTAACCTATCCACGCTATATCCATATTACAAAAAATAATTATGGGGGCAATGAAACGCGAAATGACTTAACTGCGCTGCAGTATAAAAAATAGTTCGCTATTTTCCTTCTGGTATTGGCGGTCACAGTATTCGCCCTTACCTTGAATTTTTACCAGCTTCCAAGAGAATTACATTTTTAAGAAATCCTATATCGCGTTATATTTCTCAATACAATCATTTAAAAGACGCAGGTTGGGTGAATTCGATAGATGAATTTTTAAAGAATGAGTTTTATTATGATTTTATGACCAAGAAGATAGCAGGTGTAAATGATTATAAATATGCAGAAAATTTACTTTCGCGTTTTGATTTTATTGGAAATGTAGATGAGTACAATAAATCCCTAAATTACCTTCAGGATGTCTTGAATATCAAACTTATAGGCAAATTGGATCAAAAAAATAAAAGAAATGAAAATAGTGACTATCTCAAGATAATGGATTTATCTCCATCGCAAAAAATAAAGGTGGAAGAAAACAACCAACTTGATATTAAATTATACAATAAATTTGTGTTAAGAAGTTCTGTAATGCATGGATATGATGATTTTATTGCTTTAAAAACTCCTTCAAAACTAAGATTGAAGACAATTAAAAAACTAAATAAATTTAAAAAGGAGAAAATTATAAACCCCATAAGATTAACCTAATTTGAAAAAAATCTCCCTCCTACATCCCTTCTCCGCCAAGGCCATTGGCTTGAGTGAAAAAGACCTTTTTTATTCACATAGCAAACCCCATGAAAGAGCATTGCTAAAGTTGCAGGGAGAAGGCTACGAGGTTTCCATAGCCTATTTTACGGGGAGTATTTTTCCTTTTGTAAAAAAAATCAACGGCATTAAAAAACGCTTTTGGCCCATAACCAAACCTCTTATTAAAAACCGACATGGCTGGCGAAAGCAACATTCACTTTTTCATTATTGGAATTCCTTATTTAATACCCCAGATCTTACTATCATCAATATGTCTGGCCACGGCAGTGCCTACTGTTTTAAGCTTGCAAAAATGCTTGGTAAAAAAGGGAAACCCTATATTGCAATGATAGGGGGTATCCATATTTCTGATGATCTACAGACTAAGGAATACTATAAAAATGCCCATCACATAATAGTTCACACGGAAGTCCAAAAAAAAGAATTATTGCAGAACAATGTTTTTAAAGACTTAAATATTCGTATAATGCCCTTGGGGATTGACACCTCTATCTTTATTCCCAAAGAAAAGTCATCCAGTACAATTGATTTGCTTTTTGTAGGTCGCATTTCACGCTTAAAACAAATAGAGCTTTGTCTTGAAACAATGACTTTTCTTATTGAAAACCAGAGTAAAGAGGTTGCTTTAACTATTGTTGGCCCTATAAGCGATGCGCTTTATTTTTCTGAACTCAAAACTTTGGCAGCCCAACTAAATATTGAGAAACAAATAAATTTTGTGGGTTCTGTAGAGCAAAGCCTTTTGGTTCCCTATTATCAAAAAGCTGACCTGCTTTTGTTGCCAAGTGCGCATGAATCCTTCGGGATGGTGATGGTTGAGGCTATGGCCTGTGGCACTCCCGTGGCAGCAATTAAAGGCTCGGGAGGCCCAGATGAGATTGTTGAGCATGGTATTAATGGCATATTGACCACTAAAGATATGTATGCAGAAAAGGTGTTGAATTATGTGCAGTCCAAAGAACTCCCGTTTAGCTTAAGTAAAAATGCAAGACGGTCAGTGGAGCAAAAGTGGAGTCTTTCCCAAACGGAAAATGCTTTGCGTAACTCTATAAATATGATATTTACAGCTTAAATCTAAATGAGTGAAAACTAATAAAAACAATTCTGTTAAAGAAGTAAAATGGTTTGTTCCTCTAGAACTTAGCCACTCAAGTTATATTTATACTTCTATTATAGAATATTGTAGATTAGAAAAAATAAAATTTAAAATAGCTTCTAAAAATTTAAATTATAAAGGAAGGATCTCCATTGAGAATGGTGTTGAAAAATCTTCAAAACATATAAATACGAAAACCAATTGGGTACAGATTAAATTTTATAATGGAGAAAAAAAAACCGTTGCTTTTGATTTAAATGACAACCCGTATCATTTTGATGAGTATGCTCTTAAAAATGCAGATATTTACTATAAGCGATGTTTTCAAGAAAGAATAATACAAATACTTTCCAATGACGTTAGCGCTAAAATAAAACCAATGGGTTTACCTTTTATGGTAAGACCTGAGGTGCTAAAACATAAATATAAACTGAGGCTCTTATTTTATAAATTCAAGATTATTGAAATTTTTAAATTTGATAGTCTAATATTTAAAAGAATCAATCTTTTTAAAACAAAAGGACTTCTTAATTTCAAAGGATTTATAAATACCCGAAAAATATCGGATTTTAAAAGTTTTGAATCTATTGTCTCTGAAAATATTTTTTATCAAAAACGTTTATTTGTTGATAATTTTACTCAAGATACCAAAGAAGTAAACCAACAAAGAGTCCGTGTTATTAAAGTACTAAAAGATAACTTTCCAGATCATTTTTATGGAGGTCTTCAAAGAAATGAGTTGTCAATACTTGAATATCCAGATTTAATATCAAATGTAGCAGGAGACCAGCATTCATTTTTGAAGGCAATGAAAAAAAGCGGTATTTGCATTTATACTAAAGGATTGATGGATTCCCCGGGGTGGACCTTACCAGAATATTTATCTCAAGGAAAATGTATAGTTGCTGAAAAATTAGCAAATGAAATACCATATCCATTGATTAATGAAGAGCATTTAGTTTATTTTTCAGATGAGAATGAACTTATTGAAATTTGTAAAAAATTAATTGTTGACAGAAAGAAAAGAGAATTTTTAGGAAATAATGCACGTAAGTATTACGAAAGATATATAACTCCTTCAATTTTTCTCCACAACCTTTTAATTACTGATTTTGAATAAATTTATAATCCATCATCGTTCCAAACACCACGCTACTAATTCTGGCTATGGTAGGTTGATGGATTATCTGGATGCCAAAGTGGTTTACGGCACTACCAAGTTTCCATTTAGGATTGCTAAGCTTTTAGCAAGGCTACACTTTCAAAAAAAAGGGAATTATAATGTTGGCAGTGTTTTAAAAGCGATTGAACTTTATCAATTGCTAAAAAAAAATAAAAGTCAAAAAAACATAGTCCATTTTTTAAATGGAGAACGGGATATTCGGCATTTGGCGTTTTTTAAACGCAACTTTCCCAACACAAAGTTTTGTGCCACCTTTCATAAACCTCCAGAAATCTTAAAGCAATCCATCCCCAATCCAGCAGCTTTACAAAAATTGGATGCTGCCATTGCCGTAGGTATAAATCAAGTGGATTTTTTAAAGGATTGGTTGCAGATTGATGATGTAGCGTATATACCACACGGAGTAGATACACAATTTTTTTCCCCGGATATTTATAATAAGAAAAGGAATACGTTATTATTCGTGGGGCAGCACTTGCGCGATTTTGAGACTTTTAATAAAACGGTTCCAACGCTTGCTGAGAAAATAAAGGATTTAAAAATAAATATAGTTATTCATCCGGCTTATAAAGATAAAATAGTTCCCCATAGCTGTGTAAATATTTTGACTGGGGTAAAAGATGAACAGTTGTGTCTGCTTTACCAAGAGGCATCATTACTATATTTACCTATGTTGGATAGTACTGCCTGTAATTCCCTTTTGGAAGCCATGGCCAGCGGCCTTCCGATTGTTACCAGCAAAGTTGGGGGGAATGGAAACTATTTGAAGGACACTTCAAATGTTTTAATTGAAAGCGGAAATGATGTGAAATTTATTGATGAAACTGTAGCATTATTGCAAGATAAATCACGTTTAGAAGCAATTGGTAAGACTTCACGGAAAAAAGCTTTAGAGCTCGAATGGTCAAATATAGCAGCAGATGTTCAAGGGTATTATGAAAAATTGAATTGAGGAACGGGATGTCTAAATCTTTAAAAATAATAATCTTCGACGGCAGTTTTAAAACCACCCCTTTTATAAACCGTTTGGTCAAGGGGCTGGCTTTAAACCATGAGGTTTATATTCTTGGGTTTAATGAAAAGTTAGCACGCCCCTTAAATGGTGTAAGTTATGTTTCTCTGGGGAGCAACCAGAACAAATTTCGGCTTGCGCTTACATCTTTAAGTTGGGTGTTTCGAGCAGGTAAACCTCAGCGATTATTTTCTGCACTCAAAAAACTGTTGGAAAGTAATCGCAACGCCATTCAAAAACAAAACTTAGACTTGGCTCTTCAAACAATTTCCCCCGATGTAATACATTTACAATGGCCTTCTGTAATTTCTTGGTTTGAAGAAGTACTTTCCAAACAAGAAATTCCTGTAATATTGAGCCAACGGGGTTTTCATAACAATGTTCGTCCCTTTGTGGATGATTCAAATTTTCAATATTTACAAAAATGGTATCCCAAAATAGCTGGATTTCATTCGGTATCACACGCCATCTCCGCCAACGGCAATAAAATTTGGAGTTCTCCAAAAAAGATTGATCAAGTAATTTATACAGGATTGCCCTTAGAAAAACTTCTATTTTCAAAAGAATATACACGTTCAAACCCTTTAAAATTATTGTCAATTGGGAGGGCACACTGGAAAAAAGGATATGATTACGCTTTGCGAAGCTGTAAACTTTTAAAAGAAAAAAATATTCCATTTCACTACACCGTAATCGGGGGTGCAGGCGATGAGGAGCTACAGTTTTTAGTGGACAATCTTGGGTTGAATAACTATGTGATTTTGCAAAGACGAAAGCCGCAACCGGAAGTATTCAACCTAATGCAGGAAGCTTCCCTGCTATTGATGCCCAGTTTGGAAGAGGGCATCCCGAATGTGGTGGTGGAGGCTATGGCTATTGGGTTACCGATAATCAGTACAGACTGTGGGGGAGTACCCGAATTGATTACAAATGATAAGGACGGTTGGTTGGTGCCTACACGTAATCCTCAGACATTGGCGGGAGCAATTGAGGATTTTTTAGGGTTATCCCTAAATAAGGTTGAAGAAGTACGTTTGGCGGCTCGGAAAAAAGTGGAACAGCAACATAATGAGGAACAGATGGTTAAAGGAATGGAGGATTTGTATTATGAGGTTGTTTCCTTAAATGGGAGATAGGATTTTTTACCACAAAGGCACAGAGGGCACAGAGCCCTTTGTGAACTCTGTGCCTCTGTGGTTAAACTTTTAAAGGATAAGCGTTCAACGTTCAAGCTCTTAATTTTCTATATTTACCACACCAAAATACCTTCCCCAAGCCGTGACTAAAATCAAAACGCCCATAATTCCACCCCACCAACAATTCGCCAAGGTAGCTGCTCCCCAAGAGTTGGACCATCAAGCCATCTGCATCTTCGCCGCAACGGGCTTCTTTCTCGATGCGGATACCTATTGGAAAAACAAAAAAGTATTGCCTGCCGCTTCCGAAAATACACTTGATGAAAACGGTTTCTTAATTGAAAGCAAACCTTGGTTCCAATGGCATTACAGTCCAAGGGATATCAGTTTTGAAAAAGCTTTGGAGGAATTTTCTTCGCTTTTTGAGCAAATCATTTCGGAACAACATAAAGAGTCAAATGTAATCCTGCCGCTTTCAGGGGGCTTGGATAGCCGGACACAGGCCGTTGCTCTGTCAAAGCTTAAGAAGCCCGTTACAGCGTATAGCTATTCATTTAAAGGTGGTTATTCAGAAAGTGCAATTGGGAGGAAAATTGCGAAGGTATGTGGCTTTGACTTTAAGGAATTTACAATAGAATCAGGATATTTGTGGCCAAAACTGGAAGAATTGGCTTCAATTAACCAATGTTATTCAGACTTTACGCATCCCCGTCAAATGGCAGTTTTGGAAGAATTCAAAAAAATGGAAGGAGTGTTTTCCCTGGGGCATTGGGGCGATGTCTTGTTCGACCGGGGAGCTCCCGAAGGGACAAGGGAAGAAGATCTGTTGGAAATTATTATAAAGAAAATTGTAAAAAAAGGAGGGATGGAACTCGCAAATGCACTATGGCAGGAGTGGAAACTTGAAGGAGATTTTGAAAGTTATATGCGCGATAGAATTGCCACCTTGCTAAATAAAATAGATATAGAAAACCCAAGTGCTAAACTACGGGCATTTAAAAGTCTGTATTGGGCGCCGCGCTGGACCTCAGTCAATCTTTCCGTCTTTGAGGCCGCACACCCTATAAACTTACCCTATTATGACGATAGGATGTGTAAATTTATCTGTACCGTCCCAGAGGAATATCTGGCAGATAGGAAGCTACAAATAGCTTATATTAAACAACAAAATCCGGCCTTGGCAAAAATTACGTGGCAAGATCACAGACCCTATAACCTTTTTACATTTGAAAAAAACACCTTTCCAAACAATTTGCCATACAGAATAGCGAATAAGTTAAAACGGGAGCTAAGAAGCAAAATGGGCAAACCATATATACAGCGCAATTGGGAACTGCAATTTTTAGGGATGGAAAATGATGAAAAATTACAGCAGTGGCTTTTTGGCGAGAATTTGCATCCCTTTATTTCAAAGCCGTTGTTGGCGCGTTTTTACAACAGCTTTAGAACTTTGGATTCGGTTACTTATTCGCATCCGTTGAGTATATTGCTTACCTTATCGGTGTGGAAACAAAGGAATGAGTAGTCTATGAAGGTATCTGTAATATTACCAATTTATAATGGGGAGAAAACATTAAAGGCAACTTTGGAAAGTCTTGCAGCCCAAACTTTTAAAGATATAGAATTGGTGGCCTGCATTGATGGAACGAGCGATAATTCAGAGGAAATTTTAAAGACCTATCAAGCTTCTTTCCAAAATATGCTTATTTTAAAAAATGAAAAAAATCTCGGATTAGGTCCTACTATGAACCGATTGGTTGCCAATACCCAAGGAGAATACATTGCAGTGGCAGAGCAGGATGATTACTATTATCCTAACCGGTTGCAATTGCAGGTTGACTTACTTGATTCCAAAAGTGATGTTGGTTTGGTATCGGGTATTGCCGAGTTTTGGGATGGAGAGAAGGTAAGCTCGAAATTTCCTGGAATGTTAGTGGCTGGAAAACAGTACCCAGAGGGAAAGGAAATGTTTTTATTGAATTATCGAAATCAAATAAAAGTAGTGAACAGTTGTATTATGTTTAGAAAATCCGTGCATATTGACAATGGTTTGTATTTTACTAAACATTATCCAAGCATTAGTGTTGATTGGACCTATATATTGCGGTTTTCATTGGTGTCAAAAATTTATGGGTTACGTGAGGTCTTGGTTCGTTTGGATAGAAGGATCGAGAGAACATCCGTAACATCTAACAAAAAAAAACAGTTTGCTGCTACTAGGGAGTTGTTGCGTAGCTTCGCAAATGAATATCCTGAAATTGTTTTTAGGAAAGATTATCAATACGCATATAGAACTCAGTTATTGTTGGAGTTAGGACATAATTCTAGTGCTATTTTTTTTGCCAAAGGAATATTACTTAGCTTACGATTTTTTGGAGATAAAAGATTTTTTCAAAAAGTAAAAAAAAGATTATATAACAAGTTTAAAAAGTAAAAGCTTTGAAACAATTTGTAATAAACCTGATAAATTCCTATACAGTTGGTAAGAGAATAATTAATGATTCTTATTTTAAAAGTACAAATGTTGAGACACAATCTGAGATAAAAAAGATGCCAAGGCGTACTGCGGTTATAAACTATCTTCTATCATTAACACCCGCAAAAAATTATTTGGAAATAGGAGTTAGGAATCCAGAAAAAAACTTTAATAGAATAAATTGTGAAAATAAATTTTCAGTTGACCCAGGAATTGAATTTAAAGAGAACCCAGTTGATTATAAATTGACTTCAGATGAATTTTTTCAAAAAATGAGAAATGGAACTACAGGAATAGATGTTAATATAAAATTCGATGTTATTTTTATTGATGGGCTTCATTTAGCGAGACAAGTAGAAAATGATATTTTAAATTCATTAGATTATATATCAGATACTGGATTTATCGTTCTTCACGATTGTAATCCACCTACACAGTTTCATGCGAGAGAATCGTATGATTTTTTAAACTCCCCTGCGCGCAATTTTTGGAATGGAACTACATGGAAAGCGTTTTATAAATTCCGTCATCACCAGTTTTTATATTCTATATGTTTCGATACAGATTGGGGTGTAGGAGTTATCTCTAAAAAAAAATATGAGAAGTTTAATAATTTAAATTTACCCATTGAAAATCCATATTACGAATATAGTTTTCATTCTATGAAAAGAAAAAGTTTTATGAACCTATACAAATTTGATGAGTGGATAAAAGAGATAAAATAAAAATACTTTATACCATTCCAAACTTTGATACCGCAGGCAGCGGTAAAGTGTTATATGATCTAGTAAAAGGATTGGATAAAGGACTATATGAAGTAGAAATAGCCTGTTCTAGTAATAATGGAGCATTTTTTAAGGAAATTGAAAGTTTGGGGGTGCCAATCCATATTGTTGAAACCACTACAACCTACCGACCTTACCTTACCTTATTGTCCCGAATAAGGCGAATACGAAAATTTATAAGAGAAAATAAATACGATATTGTCCATTCTTGGCATTGGAGCAGTGATTGGACAGAAGCTTTGGCAACAAGATTGGCAGGTACCAAATGGATCTATACCAAAAAGGCAATGAGTTGGGGTAATAGACATTGGAAAATACGAAGTTTTCTCGCAAATTTTATTATAACCATCAATGATGAAATGCGCGATTATTTTCCGAAGAAAAAAAATCAAAAACTTATTCCTTTAGGTATTGATACAACCTATTATAATCCGAAACTCTTTCCTGAAAAACTTAATGCCAATAACACATTCAATATAATAACAGTAGCGAATTTAGTGCCTGTTAAGGGTATTGAGATTTTGTTAAAAGCTTTGAAAAAGTGCAATGACCCAACAATGAAATTGACAGTGCTAGGTGATAATACAAATGATTATGGTCTATATTTAACATCAGTATGTAAACAGTTGAATATTGATGAACAAGTAAATTTTTTGGGAAAAAAGCCAGATGTTCGCCCCTATATTGCAGCTTCGGATTTATATGTAATTCCTACATTAAACGAAGGCCGGAAAGAAGGTATGCCTATGGCCTTGGTGGAAGCTATGAGCATGGGAGTACCTGTTTTAGGTTCTGATATATCGGGTATAAATTTTGTTTTGAAAGATTTTAAAACTCTTTTGTTTGAAGCTGGAAACGAAGAGGTATTATCTAAGAAAATCAAAGGGCTTAAATTATTCCCAGTCCAGGAGAGAAAGAAATTGGGATATTCATTGCGGACCTATGTGAAGAAAAATTTCAATTATAGAAAATTTATAACCGCACATGAATTATTATATGCAGAAATAACAAAATAAAATATGCGAATCGGCATTGTCCTTTCCCAAACCCCTGGTTATTCCGAAACCTTTTTTTATTCCAAGATTAAGGGATTAAAAGAGAATGGTATTACAGTTAGCCTATATTGTCAAACTAATAAAAATGGTTTTACTTTATGTCCCGTTATAAAAGCCCCAAACATTAGTCGTTACCCATTTTTGCAGCTTTTGTATTTTATAAAGGAATTCTTTTTGCTATTGCCCCACTTTCCCGTGATAATGCGTTATATAGAACTGGAACGGAAAGATGGCAATGGTTTTCTTCAAATTTTTAAAAAGATATATCTAAACGCACATTTGCTAAAAGCCAACTTGGACTGGCTGCACTTTGGGTTTGCGACCTTAGCATTGGGCAGTGAGACGGTGGCCAAAGCAATAAATGCAAAAATGGCGGTGAGCTTTCGGGGGTTTGATATTGCTGTTTATCCAGTGAAACAACCAGATTGTTATAGAATGCTGTGGAAATATTTGAATAAAGGGCATACCATATCTAATGATCTACTTGTATTGGCAAAAAAGCATGGGCTACCAGACAGTATTCCTATTGAAAAAATTACCCCTGCAATTGATATTAATTTATTTCAATCAAAACCAACCGATTTTCAGGAACCCAAAAATATAGTTTTTTTGACCACCGGTCGCCTGCATTGGAAAAAAGGCTTTGTACACACTATTGAAGCTTTGGCGATTTTGAAAGCGCAAGGCTTGAATTTTACCTATAAGATTATAGGAGAGGGACCCGAATATGAGCGCATCGCCTTTGCGGCCTATGAGTTGGGTTTAAGAAATGAGGTTCTATTTTTGGGAAAATTACCGCATCATCAGGTAAAGCATGAATTGGAGAGTGCAAGTATATATATCCAATACAGTTTACAGGAAGGCTTTTGCAATGCCGTATTGGAGGCACAGGCCATGGGCAAGCTCTGTATAGTAAGTAATGCCGAGGGACTATCCGAAAATGTGCTTCACGAACTAACGGGCTGGGTAGTACAGAAATACGCTCCAAACGCTTTGGCGCAAACAATCAGTAAAGTAGTGGCCCTAAGTCCCGAAGAGAAATCAACAATATCACAAAACGCTCAAAAACGCGTGAAGGAAGAATTTAATATTGAAAAGCAACAGAAGGAGTTTTTGAATTTTTACTCTTAATCCCTCTGTCAGTTCGAGTGAATCTGAAAATAAGATAGCATTTTCGGATTTGCATCGAGAACCTTTCACGGCCTCCTTATGTCAGTTCGAGTGTTTTTTATTTGGAGCGATAGCGGAAAATAAAAAATGTATCGAGAACCTTGATCCGCAAAAACTGTTTCCCCGCAAAAAAAGGTCTCGATACAAATTTGAGTTCGGCTGCCGCCTCCCTCAAATTCACTCGACCTGACATTCGGCCTACTTTTGTCAGTTCGAGTGTTTTTCAACATAGCGTTAGCGTTGTTAAAAAAATGTATCGAGAACCGTTGCTCTGCCTTCCTCTGTCAGTTCGAGTGTTTTTTATTTGGAGCGGTAGCGGAAAATAAAAAATGCTTGTATTGAGCTTGTCGAAATGTATCGAGAACCTTGATCCGCAAAAACTGTTTCCCCGCAAAAAAAGGTCTCGATACAAATTTGAGTTCGGCTGCCGCCTCCCTCAAATTCACTCGACCTGACAATCGTCTTAACTCTGTCAGTTCGAGTGTTTTTCAACATAGCGTTAGCGGTGTTAAAAAAATGTATCGAGAACCGTTGCTCTGCCTTCCTCTGTCAGTTCGAGTGTTTTTTATTTGGAGCGGTGGCAGAAAATAAAAAATGTATCGAGAACCCTTGTTCTGCAAAAGCTGTCTCCCCAGCAAAAAATGGTCTCGATACAAATTTGAGTTCGGCTGCCGCCTCCCTCAAATTCACTCGACCTGACATTCGGCCTACTTTTGTCAGTTCGAGTGTTTTTTATTTGGAGCGATAGCGAAAATAAAAAATGTATCGAGAACCCTTTCGCGAAAAAATCTCCAAATTTTTCTTACTTTAATTTTATGAAAACCTATTACGTATATATCCTTTCCTGTTCAGACGGTACTTATTACACTGGGGTAACTTCCAATCTGACCCAGCGATTGGAAGACCATCAACACCGAAAACATTTAAACAGTTATACTTCTTCCAGACTACCCGTTGAACTGGTATACTATTGCACTTTTACGGAGATAACCATGGCTATATCGACGGAAAAACAAATCAAAAAATGGTCAAAGGCTAAAAAAGAGGCTCTGATCAATGAAGAATATAATAAATTGCCGAACCTTGCTAAAAAGAAGTTTAATAAATAAAGGGTCTCGATACAAATTTGAGTTCGGCTCCCGCCTCCCTCAAATTCACTCGACCTTACAATCGTCTTAACTCTGTCAGTTCGAGTGTTTTTTGTTTGGAGCGATAGCGGAAAATAAAAAATGTATCGAGAACCCTTTATCTGCAAAGGCTGTTTTTCTCTGCAAACTGGTCTCGATACAAATTTGAGTTCGGCTATCGCCTCCCTCAAATTCACTCGACCTGACAATCGTCCTAACTCTGTCAGTTCAAGTGTTTTTTATTTGGAGCGGTAGCGGAAAATGAAAAATGTATCGAGAACCCTTGTTCTGCAAAAGCTGTCTCCCCATCAAAAATGGTCTCGATACAACTTTTAACTCGGCTCTCGCCTTCTTAAAATTCACTCGACCTGACAATTGGCTTCCCTCTGTCAGTTCGAGTGGTTTTTATTTGGAGCGGTAGCGGAAAATAAAAAATGTATCGAGAACCCCTTCCGACTTAAATTATAATATCCTAAACACTATATTTACCTACGTGAAACTCTACTACCCAAAATCCCACTACAACAAAGCCCACCGCGGATTGGTTTTTCCTTTGCTCAAGCCTTTTATTAAAAATGAAGGTTTTACCGACGCGGAGCGGATAGCCTTGTACGGACTTTCAGAACGCGCTTTTGAATTTGTAGAGGAGCTGGAAGCGGCCGATGCAGTGCTGTTGCCCATGGCCTGGAATTATTACCTGAAAACAAAACAGCAAAAGCTCGCCATCAATTTCGTAAAAGAATGTGCTGCCGCCAACAAAAAGGTGATTGCCTTTAACGCAGGCGATTTTGGAGTGCGGATTCCTTATTACGGAAATCTGATTGTACTTCGTCCCAGCGGTTATAAATCTAAATTTACCAACAACGAATACGCACTTCCAGCGTTTATTGCCGATCCCTTAAAAAAGTATTTTAAGACAGATAAAATTTTTGAAAGACCCTATCAAACAAAAGCTGTAGTTGGTTTTTGCGGACAAGCCAATCCTTCTGCTTTCAATGCCGCAAAAGAGGTTTTCAAAACATCCTTGCGAAATCTAAAAAGCTTTATTGGAAAGTCAAAAGACGAAGCCCAGCAACTGTTATCCACATCTTTTTTAAGAGCTTCAGTTTTAAAAAGGTTAAAGCAAGCTTCGTTTGCGGAAACCAATTTTATACTTAGAAAAAAATATAGGGCCGGAATTACGGAGCATAAAGACACACACAGGACTACCTTGGAATTTTACAACAACTTGAAAGATTCAGACTACGTAGTTTGCGTGCGAGGGGCTGGCAATTTCTCCGTTCGGTTTTACGAAACCTTGGCCATGGGCAGAATCCCCGTTTTTATAAATACTGATTGTGCCTTGCCCTTTGACAACGAAATCGATTGGAAAAAGCAGGTGGTGTGGGTGGATTATAAGGAGCGTACTCAAGTAGCCCAAAAAGTAAAGGAGTTTCACGAGGCACTTTCTAAGAATGATTTTATAGATTTACAGCATGCAAACAGGACCTTATGGCAGGAGAAGTTGACTATGGGAGGGTTTTTTAAGAATTTTTTGAATCAAATATCAAAGACAGATGAAATTTAAAAAATGGCTTTCAGGCATATACTATTCCATAAAAAAGAATGATACTAAACTCAAATCTTCGTCCCTTTGCGGCATTCCACTAATTACCTATTCGGAAACTATTCGCGCTACTCCCGATCAGGACGACGCTTGGTTTTTCTATTTGGCGAAACATCACAAAGTTATTTTTGATATTGGTGCCAATATTGGTTATACAGCGCTTCTGGCAATGATACAAGACCCTGATAGGGACTATGTTTTGGTAGACCCCAATCCTTTGGCTTTACAAAAGGCGCAAGGCAATCTCTTAAATAATAATTTGGGGTTTAAGGCTCGCTATTATTCAGCTTTTGTGAGTGATAAGCTTAATGAAATGGTTAAGTTTTATACACTTGGTGCTGGTGCTGCAGGCAGTATGCACTCAAGCCATGCTGAGTCGGCAGCTGCTGTTAACTCCTTTAAAAATGTAACAACCGTTACCTTGGATTATCTGTATTCCTATTACGGTTTAAGGCCCGACCTTGTTAAAATTGATGTGGAAGGAGCAGAGACATTGGTTATGGAAGGAGCAAAAACCTTGGCCAAAGAAACCAAATGCACTTTTTTTGTGGAAATGCACAATGTAAAGAACCTTGGCATGAAAAAGGCCACGGAAATGATGATAGCGTGGAGCAGAAAAATGGATTATAGAGTTTGGTACTTGAAAACGGCCGAAGAATTGATCTCTGGTGAACCCTTAAAAACAAGGGGAAAATGTCATCTATTACTTTTGCCCAATGAGAAACCGTACTTTTCATACTTAAAAGGAATTGAACAAAATGCCCCTTTACCGAAAACAATTTCTTGATGTTGTTCCACTTCTTAAAATACCTTCAGCCTACCCATTATTTTCAATTAAATAGAAAAGATGGAACCTCCATTTTTCCAAAGTATAATGAACTTCCTGAAGAGATTGTAGCACAACTACAGCCAGAACCAAATTTCAAAAGTGAAAAAGCAAGGGAATACGATCTCTCATGGCAGGCGGTTAATAAAGGATATATAGGAAACGCAGAGGTTTATACTTCCTTTGAAAAGGTTCCCCTCGTGGACGAATACCGTTTTCTGCGGAAATACTTTCATCAAGTTTGGGTTTTCTATGTTTTGATGTTGCGACTCTTTTCTTTTAAAAATCCGCACAGTGAAATTTTTGCTTGGAAAAAGAGTAGCGATGTAAAAAGAAGTAATTATCAACTGCATCCTATTATATATTCAGAATGGTATTCTTTTCAGTCATCTTTGGTGTCCCAAAATCCTTTGGTGAGTATCGTTATTCCCACGCTGAATCGTTATGAATATTTAAAGGATGTTCTGGAGGATTTGGAAAAACAGGAGTACACCAATTTTGAAGTAATTGTGGTAGATCAATCCACTCCGTTTCAGGCAGATTTCTACAAAAAGTTTAATTTAGAAATTCAACTTGTACAACAAACCGAACGTGCGCTTTGGCTTGCCAGAAACCACGCCATTGAAATTTCAAAAGGGGAATACATTCTCCTTTTTGATGATGACAGTAGGGTAGAATCCATTTGGATTACCAATCACCTTAAATGTCTCGATTATTTCAAATCTGAAATTTCCTCTGGCATTTCCATTTCTGCCGTGGGTGCTGAAGTCCCGAAGAATTATTCCTACTTTAGAATTTCAGATCAAATAGATACAGGTAACGTGCTCATACGAAAGCAGGTTTTTAAAGAGATTGGTCTTTTCGACCGTCAATTTGAGAAACAACGTATGGGAGATGGTGAATTTGGTTTAAGGGCTTATTTAAATGGTTACAAAAATATTTCAAATCCCTATGCCGGAAGAATACACTTAAAGGTTGGTTCTGGCGGCTTGCGGGAAATGGGAAGCTGGGATGCCTTCCGTCCAAAAAAACTCTTTGCCCCACGGCCCATCCCCAGCGTGCTCTATCTCTATCGAAAATATTTCGGAAGAAAAAGAGCGCTATTGGCCATTATCAGAAGTGTGCCCCAATCCATAATCCCTTACCGCTACAAGAAAAACAAAAAAATGTTGGCCTTGGGGATGCTAATCTCCCTATTTTTGTTTCCATTCGTAGTTTTGCAGGTGTTTATTTCTTGGCGATTGGCATCGAAAAAGTTAATAGAAGGGGCTTTAATTGGACAACTAGGTGCCGATTCTTAACCGCAGAGGCGCAGAGGGCGCAAAGGTATAGATGCCCTTAATTTGTTACTCTGCGTTCTCTGCGTCTCTGCGGTAAAAAAATGTACGTATTAATAATGATTTTCAAACCCTAAATTTAATGCCTAAAATCCTTATACTCACCTCCGAATTTCCTCCCCAACCGGGTGGCATTGGCAACCACGCCTATAATTTGGCGAAGGGTTTGCAGGATAATGGTTTTGAAATTCAATTGGTATGCGACGCCCGATCAGCCAATGGCGAAGCTGAAAAAGTTTTTGATAAAAAACTCTCTTTTGAAGTAATTCGGATTGCACGAAAAAAAATAATTTTCCGCAGCTACCTTAACCGTATTGCCACTGCCTTTTCACTGCTTCGTCACAACGAACTCATTATTTGTTCCGGTAAGTTTTCACTCTGGCTAGGCGCCTTCCTCACTTTTTTCTCTAAAAAAAAATTTATAGCCATCATTCACGGCAGTGAAGTGCGTTTACCCAATATAATACTTCGAAACCTTACGGATTTATCATTAAAACGTTTTGATAGAATAATCGCTGTAAGCAATTATACCAAATCCTTGGTTTCGCATCTTTCTCTTAAGAAAATTAAAGTTGTTCCGAATGGATTCCAAATTAAACTTCCTGTTACTGTTGAAACTAAAAATGACCCCGTTCCTGTGTTGATAACCGTTGGCAATGTAACCCAGCGTAAGGGGCAGCAAAATATTATTAATGCCTTGCCATTTCTTTTAAAAAAGTATCCCGACCTCAAGTATCATATAGTCGGCATTCCAACTGACAGGGATAGATTGGAGAAATTAGCTCTAAATTTGGGAGTAGAGGAGGCGGTGGTTTTCTTTGGAAAAGTTTCGGAAGAAGAAAAAATAGAATTGCTGCAGCAAACCGATGTTTTTGTTATGTTGAGCGAAACCACAAAATCAGGCGATGCCGAAGGTTTTGGAATTGCCATTTTGGAAGCCAACGCCTTGGGAATACCCGCAATCGGATCTTTAGGCTGTGGCATTGAAGATGCAATAGACGATGGAGTTTCCGGCAAGTTGATTAACCCCAAAGACCCAAATCAATTGGCTGATGCATTGGAAGAAATATTAAACAATTATGAACCCTATTCCCAAAAAGCAAAAAAATGGTCACAAGATTTTACTTGGGAGAAAGTGATAAAGTCCTATTTAAAAATTTTAGAAAATTAAAACTAACATTATTTATAATTCAAAATCTTTGCGTTCTCTGCGCCTTTGCGGTACTATTTTAACCGCTGAGCCGCAGAGGACGCAGAGAAATGAGTAAATATCCTTTGCGTTCTTTGCGTCTTTGCGGTAGTTTTTTCACCGCAGAGGTACAGAGGACGTAGAGAAAATTTTAAACTATGACAGAAAATGAACTATCTTCAAAAATTATAGGTGCAAGTATAGAGGTTCATAAACAATTGGGACCCGGACCGCTCAATTATTAACTTATCTAAAACTGAGAGATATTAAATTTGGACTTTTAATCAACTTCAATTCAGTAAAATTGGTTGATGAACTTAAAAGAATAGTAAATGATTTATAACTCAGCGTTCCCTGCGCCTTTGCCGTACTATTTTAACCGCCGAGCCGCAGAGGGCGCAGAGAAATGAGTAAATATCCTTTGCGTTCTTTGCGTCTTTGCGGTAGTTTTTTCACCGCAGAGGTACAGAGGACGTAGAGAAAATTTTAAACTATGACAGAAAATGAACTATCTTCAAAAATTATAGGTGCAAGTATAGAGGTTCATAAACAATTGGGACCCGGACTTTTGGAAAGTACCTATGAAGTTTGTTTGGCCCACGAATTAAAAGCGATGGGTCTAGCAGTAAAACAACAAGTGCCATTACCCGTGGTTTACAAGGAAATAAAACTAAATGCAGGTTATAGAATAGATATGATTGTAGAGAATAAAGTGATTATTGAAATTAAATCCGTTGATAATTTGGCTCCTATTCATACCGCTCAATTATTAACTTATCTAAAACTGAGAGATATTAAGCTTGGACTTTTAATCAACTTCAATTCAGTAAAATTGGTTGATGGACTTAAAAGAATAGTAAATAATTTATAACTCAGCGTCCTCTGCGTCTTTGCGGTATTATTTCGCACCGCAGAGGCACAGAGAGCGCAGAGAAAAAAACCTTTGCGTCCTCTGCGTCTTTGCGGTATAATTCTCACCGCTGAGCCGCAGAGAGCGCAGAAAAAAACCTTTGCGTCCTTTGCGACTTTGCGGTAAACCAAATACCTCCCAATCATGAAACTAACAATAATCTCCCACACCGAACACTACAAGCAATCCGATGGCACCATCGTAGGTTGGGGGCCTACAGTTAGTGAAATCAATCATTTGGCCCAGGATTTTGAGGAAATATACCATATCGCCTTCTTACATCCCGGTACACCTCCACCAAGTTCCTTGCCTTATACTGCATCAAATATAAAATTTGTAGCATTACAGCCTGTGGGAGGAAAGGGACTTCTTGCCAAGCTTAAGATTATACGTAATATTCCCACAATAATAAATACAGTCCGAAAAACTCTGAATAAAGTGGATACCTTTCAATTGCGTACCCCTACGGGCATGGGAGTATTTTTAATTCCATACCTTACCCTTTTCAGTAGTAAAAACGGTTGGTATAAATACGCTGGCAACTGGAACCAAGATAATCCGCCGTTGGGCTATGCACTACAACGTTGGATGTTAAAAAACCAAAATCGAAAAGTAACTATTAACGGTCGCTGGCCTAAGCAACCCAAACACTGTTTGACTTTTGAGAATCCCTGCCTTACTGAAAAAGAGCGGGAGGAAGGCTTGCAAATAACAAATACTAAATCCTTTTCTCCGCCCTTCACTTTTTGCTTTGTAGGCAGGCTGGAAGATGCCAAAGGTGTACAGCGTATTATTGACGCCTTTGGCTTATTGGATAATTTAGAAAACATAGAAACAATTCATTTTATTGGGAATGGTGAAAAGATGGGTCATTATAGAGAACAATGCACAGCTTTGGGACTCCCTGCAGTATTTCACGGTTTTTTAGAAAGACAGCAGGTTTTTGGGATTTATAAAAAATCGCATTTCATTTTATTGCCCAGTGATTCTGAAGGGTTTCCCAAAGTAATTGCGGAAGCGATGAATTATGGCTGTATCCCAATTGTATCTGATGTGTCCAGTATTGGGCAGTATGTTAATGATAAAAATGGATTTCTGTTAAACCCAATTAATGGACAACAATTGCGCAAAATTCTAAGTAGGGCTTTTTCAAAAAATACGGATGAACTAACAAAAATGGCATCTGATTGCTATCTTGTAGCTTCAAGATTTACATTTAATATGTACAGAAAAAAAATACAAGAGGAAATAATTAAACCTTAAAATACGAACTTCAATTATACACAGAGCATTTCAAAATATTAAACCTCTTAGGGCCATAATCTTTCATATTGTGATTGGTCTATTGGCCTATACCAACACATCCTTAATGTTTTGGTATATGTTGGGCATTTTTGGATATTTTATTTATAAAATTGTTTCTTCAAAAAATAAAGGAAAGTATGTCCTTTTTGCTACAGCTTACATTACTGGCGCAGAGGTTTTTTTACGAATGACCAAAACATTTATTTTTTATGAAACTGGAAAATATGCAATAATGTTTTTTTCCATTTTGGGTATATTTTTCTTGGGATTTAAAAAAAATGCCTTTCCATATGTCGTGTATATAGTATTACTTTTGCCAGCAATTCTTATTTCGATAGACGTAATTTCTTTTGATGCAAATTTTAGGAATACGATTCTCTTTAATTTAAGTGGCCCCTTATGTTTAACTTTTGCAGCAATTTTTTGTTTTGGTCGAACTTTAAACTTAAAAGATTTTCTAACAGTTCTTGACCACATTATTTATCCTCTAATAGCTATGATTGTTTACATAACCTTATATACTCCAAACATACAGGATGTAATCACCGGTACTGCATCAAATTCAGCACTGTCGGGAGGGTATGGACCCAATCAGGTAGCGACCATATTAGGTCTCGGTGTATTTATACTGTTTACACGTTTATTGATTCCCTACAAAAATATTCTTGTACATTGGATTATGATGTTTCTGATGATTGTAATGGCCTATCGCGCCCTTCTTACCTTTTCTCGTGGCGGGGTACTGGTCTCTGTAATAATGTGTTTGTCTTTTATTTTTATAATGTATTTCAGTACCGGTTTAAAAACCAAAGCTAAAATTTCCATGAAAGTACTTGCTATTATTGGAGTTGCTCTTTTAGTCTGGGGCTATACAATTATTCAAACCGGAGGTTTAATTGAAAACCGTTATGCCAATGAAGATGCTTTAGGGAGGGAAAAAGAGGATGTTACTACGGGTAGAGTCGATTTATTGGCAGTAGAAATTGATGCTTTTAAAGAAAATCCAATATTCGGTATAGGTGTAGGACAGGGCAAATTCCAATTTAGAGAAGAAATGGGAATCACCTCCGCATCCCATAACGAGATTGCCCGAATGCTCTCGGAACATGGAGTATTCGGCATTTTGGCAATATTAGTTTTAATTTTTGCCCCTATGGTTACTAAATTGAATGGTCGGAAAAATATTTATTTTTATCCCTTAATTTTATTTTGGGGTCTTACCATAGTACATACATCCATGCGCATCGCCGCTCCAGCCTTTATATATGCCTTATGTTTGTTGAACCTAGATTATGCACCCAAGAAAAAACCTGCTTTACATAGGAAATAGGCTAGCGGTACATGGCAAGAATCCTACGGCTATCGACGAACTTCCAATTAAACTGGAAGCGGAGGGATATGCAATTATAACAGCATCTTCAAAACAAAATAAAATCTTTCGATTGCTGGATATGGTGTTTACCACTGTTCAAAATAGAAATCGCGTTGAACTTGTTTTGATTGACACCTACAGTACACAGAATTTTTATTATGCGGTTATTGTGGCTGTTTTATGTCGCTTTTTCAAACTCCCCTACATCCCAATATTGCATGGCGGCAACCTTCCAAGTCGTTTAAAAAATAGCAAACGCCTTAGCATAAACCTTTTTGGAAAAGCCTTCACCAATGTAGCCCCATCAAAGTTTATGATGCGACAATTTCAAACTGCCGGCTTTCAAAATATAACCTACATACCCAATTCGCTCAAAATTGAAAACTATCCATTTCAACTTAGGGCATCCATAAACCCAAAGCTTCTGTGGGTGCGTTCCTTTTCGGAAATATACAATCCCTTATTGGCTTTGGAAATAGTAGAAATTCTTAAAAAGAAAGGAATTGATGTTTCCCTATGTATGGTGGGCCCTGATAAAGACGGTTCCATGCAGCGTTGTAAAAATATAGTTACAGAACTAAAACTGCCCATAAGTTTCCCTGGAATGATGCAAAAAGAGGAATGGATTGCGCTTTCAAAAGATTTTGACATCTTTATCAGTACAACCAATTTCGACAATATGCCAGTAAGTGTCATGGAAGCCATGGCTCTGGGTCTGCCGGTAATCTCAACCAACGTAGGGGGAATGCCCTTTTTAATTGAAAATGGCATTGACGGCATTTTGGTACCAGCAAACTCCCCGGAATCTTTTGTTCAAGCCATTGAAGAATTATACGCCAACCCTTTAAAAGTTCAAAATATCACAAAAAATGCCCGTACAAAAATGGAAAGCCTAGACTGGGAAAAGATAAAACATAAATGGATAAAACTTTTGAGGGAATGAAATTTCAGTAAATTTGGGGAATACAGTTGTCCGTTCTGAGTTGTCAGTTATCAGTTTTGAGTAGTATAAAAAAATAAAATATTTAAACAGACAACCGACAACCGACAACAGACAACAGACAACAGACAACAGACAACAGACAAGAGACAACAGACAACAGACAACAGACAACAGACAACAGACAACCGCCAACCAACAACCGAAACATCATGAAAAGTTATAAGGATCTAGATATTTATAATTTGGCTTTTCAATACTCCATCGAAGTGCATCATGCTTCGCTGAAAATGCCAAAATTTGAGTTATACGAGCAGGGTAGTCAAGTAAGAAGGTCATCAAAAAGTGTTAAGGACACGATTATTGAAGGATACGGAAGGAGAAAATACAAACTGGATTTTATTAAATTTTTGACCTATTCCCACGCTTCCTTATTGGCATGCAAGGGACAGTTGGAAACAATTCAAGAATTATATGATATCCCAGAAGTGCCTGAGTTAATTACAAAATATGATGGTTTAGGCGCAAAAATTTTTACTTTTATTCAATATGTAGAAAAAAATTGGCAAGCTTAAAAGACAACAGACAACAGACAACAGACAACAGACAACAGACAACCGACAAAAGACAACCGACAACAGACAACAGACAACAGACAACCGACAAAAGACAACCGACAACAGACAACAGACAACCGAATAATGTCCAAAAACAGCATCCATTTTGACATATCCGAACGCAAGATACTGCTGCGTATCCTGGATATAGTTAGTGTGCTGTCATTGCTATATTTAGTTGGAATTGTCTTCAATTTTGATTATTTCAAAATAAACTCCGAACATTGGGTGTGGTCTATCGTTCTGGCTATCTACCTAACTATTTTTGCAACAATTTTTGAGCTTTATAATCTTCAGAAAGCCAGTAAGTTTGATGTGGTGGTGAAAAACGTAATCATCACATCTTCGGTAACAGTGCTTTTTTATCTGCTCACCCCTTTTTACACCCCGATGTTGCCTTCCAACCGTTTGCAGATAGTCTATTTCTTTTTGGCTATAAATGTTGCAATGTTGGCGTGGCGTTATGCGTACATCATCCTAATTTCTGCTCCCCGTTTTTACAAGCGCGTACTCCTAATTGCACACGCCAGCGATGTGGAAGCTATAGTGGCCTCCCTCCAAAAATCCGATCCTAATTACCGCGTTATCGGTTATTTTAATACCGGGCCCAATGATGGAACTATAATAAATACACTTGAAATTGACTCCATCACGATTGCTGATATTTCTTTGCTGACACAAGAAATGACCATTTCTGAAATAGTTGTGGGTACCCCGCTTTCAGAAGGTATGACGGTGGAATTGAACAACCAATTGATAAAATTATTGGAAAACGGAATCCCAATTCGGGAATATACGCAGGTTTACGAGGAATTGACCCACCGTATTCCGGTACAGCACGTAGAGAAGGATTTCTATCGCTATTTCCCTTTTAGCCGTAGCAACCAAAACAAACTTTACCTTTTTTTCAATAGAATCTTGGATTTGTTTTTTTCGGTTTTGGGTCTTGCCTTTGGAATCATCTTGCTTCCTTTTTTATTGATAGGAAATTTGCTAGCAAATAGGGGGCCGTTGTTCTACAGCCAGACTAGGGTAGGGAAGAACGGCAATCACTTCAAGATTTATAAATTGCGGAGTATGGTTAAAAACGCCGAAAAGAATGGCGCCCAGTTCGCGTTGGCAAAAGATACGCGGGTTACAAAGTTTGGTAGGTTTTTAAGGAAATCCCGTTTTGATGAAATCCCCCAATTCATTAACGTTATTAAGGGCGAAATGAGTGTCATTGGCCCCCGTCCCGAACGTCCGGAGTTTGTGGAAGGCCTAATAGAAAAAATACCCTTTTATGAAGTAAGGCATCTGGTTAAACCGGGAGTAACAGGCTGGGCACAGGTAAATGCCAAATACGGCTCCACGCAAGAGGATTCACTTGAAAAACTGCAATACGATCTATATTATATAAAACACCGAAGTCTTTTTCTGGACATAACCATCATAATCAAAACACTGAGTACAATTATTTTCTTTAGAGGGCAGTAATTATTCTAAGTGTGTCTCTACTCTCTACTCTAAAGTTTGTCTTGTCATTGTCTCTCCAAAAATCCTCTTTGTCTTGTCATAAAATTGTGCATCCACAGATACTCCATAGCAAAGCCATAGCAAAGCCATAGCAAAGTCATTAAAATGTAAGAAAACAGCCCTTTTTTCCTACAAATAAAGTAGATGCTTATTTTAACTCTTATTTATTGTCCTAAACGTAAGATTTATCCGTGGGGTATGAATTTTCTTTGTTGGCGGCAAGCGGTGTAGCCAGTGGGTTTGTGTGGCACCTTTCATAATCAATAGGCTGCCATGCTCCAGATTTAGGGAAACGGTTTCTTTGGTTTCCTTGTGCTTAAATGCAAACTTGCGTTCCGCGCCAAAACTTACCGAGACTATGGCGCCGTTCCTTTTTAGGTCTTTTTCTGCATCGCTGTGCCACCCCATGCCTTCATCGCCTGAGTGGTAGAGATTGAGTAGGCAACTGTTAAAAGTTTCACCACTTTTGGCCTCAATTTTTTGTTTTAACTGTAACAGTTCCGGTGTCCATACATGTGCTTTTTTTGTGACTTTTGAATAGGTGTACTCAAACTCACTTTCGCCGTACCAGGCTACTTTGCGTTTGGTAACAATCTTTTTTCCAAAGATGATGGCTTCGTCATTTTTCCAAGCAATGGTATCCAGAAGTATGTTGTAATAATAGTTGGCTTCTTCTTCAGAAAATACCCTTCCGAAGTAATTTACAATACCATCCCGCGGCAGAAGATTGCGCTCGCTATTCATTTCAAATTTGAACAATTCCATAATAAGGCAAATAACAAACAACAAATGACAAATTCCAAATAACGAATAACAATTAACCAATAACAAAAACTTTATAGTATCTTAGATACTTCATCTTTAAGCATTAAGCAATTTAAACAACCCCTGTTATGAATATTATTTTACTTGTTATTGGCATTCTTGCCGTTGTGACTATCCTGCTCGTTATTGTCTATAACCGTTTTGTGAAAAACAGAAATGTGGTGAAGGACGCGTGGAGTAATATAGATGTTGCCCTTAAACGCCGTTATGACCTAATCCCAAATCTTGTGGAAACCGTTAAAGGATATGCCGCTCACGAAAAGACAACCTTGGAAAGTGTAATACAGGCTCGTAATACAGCGATGGCAGTGCCCTCAGACGATATAAATGCACAGATAAAAGCCGAAAACCAACTGCAACAAACCCTGCGCAGTATTTTTGCATTGGGGGAAGCCTATCCAGATTTAAAGGCAAATCCTAACTTTTTGGACCTACAGCAAAAACTTAACGAAATAGAAGAGAATCTAGAGCGCAGCCGGAGATATTATAATGGAACCGTACGCGAGAACAACACCTATGGCGAAAGTTTCCCTGGGGTACTTTTTGCAGGCATGTTGAACTATCAGCACTTTGATTATTTTGAAACCGATCAGGTAAGCCGTGAAAATGTGAAAGTCAGTTTTGAATAGATTGATAATTTTTTTTAGATGGTTGGACTGTTAGATTATTAAATATGAATAGCACTGTGGTTTTAAATAAAAAGAATTATAATCTTTTCAATAAAAAACTGTGCCTGCTAATTTTTGGAATGCTTTTTTTTCTGAAAGCTTCAGCACAGGATTTTATAGTCAACAAATGCATAGTTGATATTTATATAAGCGAAAATGGCTATTTTGATGTTGTTGAAAATTACGACATTACTTTCACTGCTCACAAACATGGTATTTACAGGGTTATAAAAACCAATTACGATCTACTTACCGAGGATGGTACCCAGGAAAAACGTAAAATTAAGATTAGAAAGATTAACGTACCCAATCATAATTTTGAAGCTGACTTCGATTTTATACAGAAGATTAGTGACAACCTTCAGATAAAGATTGGCGATAAGAACAAAACCATCATTGGGCCCCAACATTACGAAATTAAATACAGGGTTTACAATGCCTTTTTGTTTGAAGAGTCCCAGATTCGTTTTTATTGGAATATAAAATCGGACGTTTGGTACACTGTTTTTGAAAGAATAGACTTCAACATTCATTTACCGGAAAATGCTGATGTGGGCTTGGATAATATATTTGTTTATACGGGCTTTAGTGGCGAAACTAATGAAAGCAAAGAGTATGACATTAATTATGAAGATGGTGTTTTTAAAGCGAGAAGCCTGCCGCGCTTTAAGTCATATACGGGGCAGAACGTAACCGTGCTGATAAACCTTCCTTTGGGTTCGGTGAAGGAAATAAAACCGTGGTGGCCTTTCTGGACTGATTATGGTTGGACGCTGATTCTTGGTGCCCTTTTGGTACTTTTTTATTTAGTTTGGAATAAATACGGCAAGGATGATAGGGTAGTGCCCACCACCAGTTATTTTCCACCCAGCGGTATGGATCCTGCTATGGCTGGATTTTTAATTGACGACACCGAAGATACCCAAGACCTAATTTCATTGATACCCTATTGGGGGTCTCGAGGCTTAATTGCAATGGAGCAAATTCCGAAAAAAGGTTGGTTTGGTAAAGAGGATACAAAACTCACAAGGCTAAGACCCTTACCCGACGGCGCTCCTGACTATGAACAGAAAATTTTCACAGGCCTTTTTGGCAGTGCTTCAGGATCTTCAAAGAAAGAAGTTTTAATCAGTAGCTTGAAGGATACATTTTATACAAAAATGACGAGTGCCAAAGCACTTTTAAAAGTCAAGGCCCAAGTTTATTATGACCCGCAGGCAAAAAAAATGCAGACCCGAACTATCATAGGCACACTGCTTATTGGATTATTTTTATTTTTTACCTTCTTAATTACTTGGGGGCTTTTTGCCGCATTGGCCGTTATTCCAGTAGCTATATTTCTTTTATTTATGACCGTGCATATGGTGAAGAAAAACGCCAAGGGTAATGCAGCATTTTCAGAATTAAAAGGATTTAGAAATTTTATTAAGATTGCAGAAGAAAACAAGCTAAAAATGTTATTGCACGATAGTCCTTCGTATTTTGAAACTACTATGGGGTATGCCATTGCTTTTGGACTTTTCGATCAATGGGCAAAAAAGTTTGAAGCCTTAAATCTTCAGCCCCCCAGTTGGTATACATCGTCTACGGGAGCGTTTACCATGCACAATTTTTCGCGTTCGTTTTCAGATTCCATAGCAACGGCCAAATCTACTATGGTCAGTTCTCCATCCAGCAGTAGTTCTGGAGGTGGTGGTTCTTCGGGAGGTGGTTTTGGCGGTGGTGGTGGCGGAAGCTGGTAGCAAAGCTATGGCTAAGCTAAAACTAAGCTTTTATTCATAATACATTTTGAATATTTGGTACATATCCTGCCCCTCCATAGTCACGCTTATAATATAAAACCCTTCCTTTTTTTCAATTATGGAATATTGGTATGTATCGCCCGGAATACTCATGTTTGACCGGGTTTCATTATCACTTTCTATAAATTCTAGTTCAAAATCATAAGTGCCAATCCATTTAAAGAAAAGTTTGGAATAGGTATTGTCAGTAAAGTTATCCTGCCAGTAGCCGTCTTTTATTTTAACCATTGTACGTTCACCACTTGCTTCAAAATAACTGAAATCTTCCGTCTTCTTAAAAGTTTTTAATTCTTTCTTGGAAATGGTGGTTTTTGGTTTTTCGGCAACAATTTTAGCATCGTCAACGTGTGGTTCAAGTTTTTGCAAAAGTTGCTGAAATGCTACACAATTTCGCTGTAATCGGTAATAAAGCTTTCGTTCTGCTTCTTCAATTTTTTCCTCAGGCAGGGTTTCCAAGAAAGCGCTGAAATTATTTCGGTACAGAATATCAAGTTTTATTTCATCACTTTCTATATAATCCAGAGTTTCTAAATAAGCGCATATTTCAGCTGCAGCAGCATCTATTTCTTCAACCGTTTGCGAATATAGGATTGTTGTGCAAATGATAAAAAAGGGCAGGAGTAAGTTTTTCATTTTTATAAAAATGTAAGGATTGTTATAATTTGGTGTTCTATACAAAGAAATGTATAGTTTTTATGTTATACAGCTACCCCGTACTCCCGCAATGCATCATTCAATGAAGTTTTTAGATTGGTACTCTCCTTGCGTTTCCCGATAATCAAAGCACAGGGTACGTGGTAGTCCCCAGCGGGAAATTTCTTGGTATAACTTCCGGGAATGACCACTGAACGTGCCGGAACTGCACCTTTCGTTTCCACGGGCATATCTCCTGTAACATCTATAATTTTTGTGGAAGCGGTAAGCACCACATTGGCGCCCAACACTGCCTCCTTACCTACGCGTACGCCCTCTACCACTATACAGCGCGAGCCTACAAAAGCACCGTCTTCAATTATAACCGGAGCTGCCTGCAACGGTTCCAATACACCGCCGATACCCACACCGCCACTAAGGTGAACGTTTTTGCCAATCTGAGCGCAGCTGCCCACAGTTGCCCATGTATCAACCATAGTGCCTTCATCAACATAAGCACCAATGTTCACATAACTTGGCATAAGGATTACTCCTTTGGAAATATATGCTCCGTGTCGTGCAACAGCGTGCGGTACTACACGAATGCCCTTGGCTTCATAGCCAGATTTTAAAGGGATTTTATCGTGATATTCAAAAATGCCTGCTTCCATGGTGCGCATTTTCTGAATGGGAAAATATAAAACGATGGCTTTTTTTACCCATTCGTTTACTTGCCAGCCATCTGCGGTTGGTTCAGCACAGCGCAGCTTGCCTTCATCACAAAGGTTAACAACTTCACGAATGGCTACTATGGTTTCGGTTTCGGTTAGTAGGGAACGGTCTTCCCAAGCTTTTTCTATGGTTTGTTGTAACTCGGTCATATCTTGTTGATTCTATGTTTTCTATTGATACTATATATGCTTTTGTTTTTTTCTTTCTTTTCCGTCATCCATTACTCAACAAATATAAAACCTCCTACTCAATTAAATGACCATTTATAGCATACTATTTCCGAAACCCTTATTTTTGCAGTCGTTATGGGAAGAATTTTAGCATTGGATTACGGTAGCAAGCGAACTGGCATCGCCATTACGGACGAATTGCAGCTTATTGCTTCAGGATTGACCACGGTGGCCACTGCTGATTTAATGGATTTTTTGAAAAAATATATTGCCTCAGAAAAAGTAGACTTGGTTTTGGTTGGCGAACCAAAACAAAAAGATGGAACCCATTCCACCATTGAAGAACAAATTCAACAGTTTTTAAAGAAATTTTCAGAAGTCTTCCCCGACTTAGAAGTGAAACGCGTAGATGAGCGTTACACAAGCAAAATGGCGTTTCAGACTATGATAGATAGCGGTCTAAAGAAGAAGCAGCGACAAAACAAAGCGCTTGTTGATGAAATTAGCGCAACCATAATTTTACAAGAGTTTTTATATAATAAATAAATTAATGATACTACCGATTGTAGCCTACGGCGATCCCGTATTGCGAAAAGAAACAGAAAAAATATCCAAGGACTATCCAAACCTGGATAAGATTCTCGAAAACATGTTTGAAACCATGTACGAAGCCCGGGGTATTGGTCTTGCAGCCCCACAGGTAAATTTGCCCATTCGCCTTTTTATTGTGGATGCAACACCATTTGAAGACGATGAAGACCTAAGTGAAGAAGAACAGAAATTTGTTTCTACTTTTAAAAAAGTGTTCATTAATGCTCGTATAATTGAAGAGTCTGGTGATGAATGGGCTTTTAATGAAGGTTGCTTGAGCATCCCCGATGTACGGGAAGATGTGTTCCGCCAGCCAAACATCGTGATGGAATATGAGGACGAAAACTTCAAAAAACATACAGAGACCTTTAACGGGATTGTAGCCCGAATCATTCAGCATGAATATGATCATATTGAAGGAATTCTATTTACCGACAAGCTTTCACCGTTAAAGAAACGATTGATAAAAAGTAAATTGACAAACATTTCTAAAGGTAAAGTGGGCGTTGATTACAAAATGAAATTCCCCAATGCAAAAAAGAAACGTTAACACGCTTGTTTATATAAACCAAACCAAAGATATTTGCATCTGTTAAAACAAATTAAAAGTATTTTATGAGCTTAGAAAAAGTGCTTTCCATTTCAGGTAAACCTGGACTTTATAAATTAAAAACCCAAACCCGTACCGGCTTTCTTGCAGAGTCGCTGCTGGACGGAAAAACCATAAACGTTAGTGGTCGCCACAACGTGAGCCTGCTTTCTGAAATTGCCGTCTATACATTGACGGAAGAGGTGCCACTTCGCGAAGTTTTCAAAAAGATTTCTGAAAAAGAAGGAGGAAAAGAAACCATAAGCCATAAAGCTTCAAAAGAAGAACTGGAAGAATTTTTCTTCGGCGTAATGCCAGATTATGATGAAGATCGTGTGTATGCAAGTGATATCAAAAAAATAGTACAATGGTACAATATGCTCATCAAAAACGGAATAAACGATTTTTCAGAAGCAAAGGAAGAAACCGAAAAGACTGAAAAAGAATTAAGCGATAAACCCAAAGAAGCAAAGAATCCAGCTGCTAAAAAAGCTGCTGCGCCAAAATCAGCAACGCCAAAAGCTTCTTCAGCCAAAAAGGGCGGAGCCACAAAAAGTGCGGCTTCGCGTAAAACCTAGCGAGGAATTTTAAATTGTCAGTTATATATTTGAAAGAAAATCCCTCAATCCATTATGGGTTTTGGGATTTTTTATTTTTCTAAAAATAAACAGTGGGGGTAATTGTGAATTCATGATTTTTCTACTTTTAACCTGAAATCTGAAACCTGAAACCGATATCAAAAAAATGAACTCCCGTAAAGATCAACTAAAAGCTTTCGATAGACTATTGACTATTATGGACGAACTGCGCGAGCAGTGCCCGTGGGATAAAAAGCAAACCATGGAGACACTTCGGCATTTAACCATTGAAGAAACCTATGAATTGGGCGATGCAATTTTGGATAACGATTTACAGGAAGTGAAAAAGGAATTGGGCGATGTGCTGTTGCATATTGTATTTTATGCCAAAATAGGTAGCGAGACCAACGATTTTGACATTGCCGATGTTTGCAATGATATATGTGAAAAACTCATTTCCCGACACCCCCATATCTACGGCGATGTGAATGTTTCCGATGAAGAAGAAGTAAAGCGAAATTGGGAAAATCTAAAACTGAAAGAAGGCAAAAAAAGCGTTTTGGAAGGCGTTCCAAAATCATTGCCCGCTTTGGTTAAAGCTAGCAGAATACAGGATAAGGTTGCTGGAGTAGGTTTTGACTGGGAAGAACCGCAACAGGTTTTTGAAAAATTACAGGAAGAATTGGGAGAACTGCAACACGAAGTAAACGAAAATAATCAGAAAAAGATTGAGGCTGAATTTGGCGATGTTTTGTTCTCTATGATAAATTACGCAAGATTTTTAAAGGTAAATCCAGAGAACGCACTCGAACGCACCAATAAAAAATTCATAAAACGTTTTCAGTATTTGGAAAGCAAGGCAAAGGAAATGAACAAATCCTTAAAAGATATGACGCTGGCAGAGATGGATGTTTTTTGGAACGAAGCTAAAAACCACTAGGCAGTGTTCAGTGGCAGTACGCAGTTCATAAATCCAAAATCGTCAATCTACAATCGTCCATCCATTAATCCTCCCGAACTTCCTTGATTTTTGAAAGTTTCGCCTTCCAAACCTCAAGTTGTTCTTTGTGGCGTGCTATGTTTTTATGCACTTCTTTCACTAATGGATTGTTTTCATCAACGTGATGGAAAAAGCCTAAATTATTTTCCAATTGACGGATTTCATCTTTAGTTTCATCTATCTTTTTTGAAATAAAGAAATGCTCGTTCTGTAGTTTTCGCTCATCTTCACGGTTTACAAGCGTATTCAATTTATTGTCAAATTTTATAAGCTCGGTTTCTTTTTTGCCTAAATCCAATTTGCCGAAAAGACCGTCCAATGTTTTATTGAATTTCTGCTCAATATTGCGTTTATTGTAAGGTACTCTTCCAATTTCCTTCCAAGCGGTAATATGTTCTTTTATCGCTTTAACATCGGCTTTATGGTCTCCGCTCAATTCAAACGAGGATAATTTTTCCAACATTTGTTGTTTGGCTTCAAAATGCTCCATTTCCTCTTTGTTGGCCTCGTTTTTCTGTGCGTGCAGTCTGTCAAAGTAATGGTTACAAGCTTTTTTGAACTGCTTCCAAATTTTGTCACTGTCTTTTCTTGGCACATGGCCAATGTTTTTCCAATCGTTTTGGATTTTTTTCATCAACGAGGTTGTGGCATCAAAATCTTCACTGTCCTTATTCTCTTCCGCAATTTTAATAAGTTCGCGTTTTTTCTCCAGATTAGTATATTGTTCTTTTTTCTGGTTTTTGTAGAAACTGTTTTTTTGATGGTTGAAGTTACCCGTAGCATCTTTAAAAGCTTTCCAAATTTCCTTATTGTTGGCACGTGGAACTCTACCGGTATTGAAAAAAGAATCCCGAAGTTCCTGAACTTTCTTGATTGCGTTCTGCCAACCTTGGTGGCTTGGTTTGGCCTCTTGGGTAGCTGTCTTTATTTCTTCTACTATTTCTTTCTTCTTTTCAAGGTTGGCTTCAAAGTCTTTTTCCATTTCGGCCAATTGCGCTTGGCGCTTGTCGTGGATTACCTTTGTGGCCTCGCTGAACTTGTCCCAAACTTCATCGCGATATTCCTTGGCAACTGGTCCTACATCTTCTTTCCACATTTTATGGAGCATCTGCAATTCGCGGAATGCTTTATTAATATTATCTTCCTGTGCAAGTTCTTCTGCGCGGGTAATTAATTTAAGTTTGGCGTCGAGGTTGTGCTTAAAATCCAGATCACGAAACTCGCGGTTTAAATGCAGAAAATCATAAAAGTTCTCCACGTGGTGGTGATAGGTATTCCAAACGGTATTGTACTTGTCGCGCGGAATAGCGCCGGCAACATGCCATTTTTCCTGAATTTCCTTAAAGTGCTTATAAGTAGTGTTTATATTTTCCTCGGCGCCCAAAAGACCTTTTAGTTCTTCTATCAATTCCCAGCGCTTGTCTAGGTTTGATTGTAGGTCTTTTTTAAGGTTTTTATAATGATTGTTGCGCCTTTCTTTGTAGTCAAAATAGAGGGAGTTGAATTCTTTTTTTAGCGGGGTAGTGTAGTGGAAATCGATTATATTTCCGCCTTCTGCAAGAAACTCTTCCTTTTTATGTTCCAGTTCTTCATTAAACTTACTGTTGAATTCCGAACGGATTTCCTCAACATCATGCTTTAACTCCTGAATCTTTTTAGTTTTTAAAAGTTTGTCAAACTCAGCAACTAATTCTTTTTCTGAAAGTGTGCTGTAATCTTTTTGTGCCTTTTCCTCGTGGTCTTCTTCATCTTCCTCATCTTCGGAAGATGCTACTTCTTCCTCATCTTCTTCAGTTTCATTGTTCTCCGAGGCTTCAATCTTTTCGTTTGAACTGGCCTCTATCGTTTCTTTTTCTTTAACTGCTTCCTTTTCGGCGACCATGGCTTCCTCTACAATGTTTTCTTCCCCAGATTTTTCATCAGCAACAGCCTCGCTCTCTGAATTTTCTTCGGAAGTGCTTTTTTCCTGTTGCACTTCTTCAGTCTCGGTTTCGGATGTGTTCTCTTGGGCCGATTCTTCTGGAGTTACAGATGTAACATTTGTTTCTTCCATAGCTTCGGTAGCTGGAATTTCTTTTTCGTTTTCTTCCTGAGGCAATTTTTCGTCAGACATTTGTTTCAATGTTTAGGTTCGTTTTTCTTGGACGGTCAAGATACTAACAACTGCGCAATTGGCAAAGCACACAGCGTTTTTTTGATTTTTTTTATATGAATTTTATGAATTCCAGATTGCCCAAGCGCTCTCTGCCTGTAGCGCTAACATTTTCAACCCATTACTGGTTTGGGCGCCTTGCAATTTTCCGCGTTCTAAAAATTCGGTTTCGGCGGGATTGTAGATTAAATCGAAAAGCAAATGATTTTCAGTAATAAATTGATAGGGAAGGGGCGGGCAATCATCGATGTTTGGGAAGGTGCCCAAAGGTGTACTGTTTATAATTAACAGATTATTTTCAATAAATAATTTATCTAAAGAAGAATAATCCAAAGTTTTGGGTCCTTTTTTTCGGCTTACAAATCTAAAATCGAAATTTAAGTTTTGCAGGGCATACGCTATCGCTTTGGAAGCTCCGCCCGTACCCAAAATTAGGGCAGTATTTTTTTGAAGTGGTAAAAATGGTTCAAGTGCTTTCTGAAAACCAAAATGGTCCGTATTGTAGCCAGTGAGTTTTCCATTTTTAGAAATTTCAATAGTGTTTACAGCTCCAATTTTTTCAGCATCGGGAGCTAAACTATCTAGAAAAGGAATTACTTTTTCCTTATAGGGAATAGTAACGTTTAGGCCTTTTAAATTGGGCGTTTTGTTAATTATTTCTGGAAATTTTTCAATTGAGGAAATATCAAAATTTTCATAAGTATGCGGTAGGTTCTCTCTTTCAAATTTTTCTGAAAAGAATTTCTTTGAAAAGGAATAATCAATGTCTTTACCTATCAATCCAAATTTAGACACCTTGTTTCTTTTTGTGGTTATCATACCAGTCCAAACTGAGGACAATCGCTATTCCAACAATTATAAAAATAATTGCAAGTATGGTTTCAAAACTTAATTCGGAAGGAAAAAAGCGGTTGTAACCCCGTATGATTTCTCTTCCGTTGGCATCAAATTGAATTTGGCCCAGAGCGTCCAATTCATATTTTTTTTCTTTCCAGGGCCAAACCACGCCCAGCGAACCTGCAATAAAACCAATTATTACGGCATAGGTAGCTTTTTTGAACCTCTTTAAAACGTATGCTAAAAGATGCGACAGCGAGACCAAGCCTACCAATGAACCCAACGAAAAAACTGCCAGAACCTTTAAAAGCTCTATGCGCTCTGCATCATAAACCCAACTGAAATCTCCTTGAAAAACATCAGCAAATGTATCAAAAAGTGAATTTACTGAATCTACTAAAAGTAGAACGTAATTTCCCAAAAGCATAAGTATAAAAGACCCCGAAAGTCCCGGCAAAGTCATCCCTGAAACGCTTATAATTCCACAGAAAAAGACAAATAGCAAGTTGCTATTTTCCTTCGCGGGTTCCAAAAAACTGATCGCAACCCCTGCAGCGACACCGCAGAGCAAATAGCCAACATATTTGCGATTCCAATCGCCAAAATCTTTCGCAATAAAATAAATGGAGCCGATAATCATTCCGAAAAAAGCACTCCAAACAAAGAGTTCGTAATGTTCAATCAAATAATCCAAAAGTTTTGAAACGCTAAAATAACTTATGACCATTCCCAGAATCAACAGGCTTAAAAACTGCCCATTGGTATATCTGTAAAAACTCTTAAAACGCCCGTTAATTAAAAGCTTGAACGCTTTTCTGTTTACTTTCTGAAGGGAATAAATAAATTCTTCATAAAAACCAGCTACAAATGCTACAACGCCCCCTGAAACGCCGGGCACTTTATTGGCAGCGCCCATCCCGAGTCCTTTTAAGACCAGCCAAGTTTTATCGGAAAAGGAACGGTTCTCGTACACAGATTTGGGTTATTGAGTTATTGGTTATTTTGACTACTGATTACTTTCCTCCCGGCAACTCTTTCTAACAAAAAAATTGTTAAAAAGCCTATGATTGCAAAAAGCATTGCATACAAAATCTGTGGACTGCCGTCATAATTTTGCGGAAGGATGCTTCTTTCAATAAAAGGAATTTGTTCCCCAGCATGGTTCATTCTATACTGCAGAACTTCCTTCCATGGCCAAATTTTATTTAGGGCACCAATCATAAAACCGGTAAGCACCGCAAGTATTAGGTTTTTGTGATGTTTGAACATCCAGTTTAGAGCTCTGGAAAAAACTTTTAAACCAATAACGGCGCCAACGGCAAAAATTAAAAGTTTGCCTAAGGCGCCCAGGAAAAGCGAACTGTTCAAGGTTGTGATTCCTTCACCCAATTGGGTTACAATTCCAATTACTGTGGTATATGCACCCAAAAGCAGAAGGATAAATGCACCGGAAATGCCGGGAAGTATCATTGCAATAATTGCTATAAAACCTGCGAAAAAGAGAAACCACGTACTTTCCGGAGAGCCAACGGGGTCTGCGATGGTTATTAAATAGGATGCCACCGAAGCTATGATCATCGCTATAATCACAGCCAATCTCCAACTGGTAATTTGTTTGCCTACATACACAATACTGGCAATTACCAACCCAAAAAAGAACGACCAGACCATAATTGGGTAAACCTCCAATAGCCAAGTAATCAATTTTGCCAACGAAATAATACTGATGAAAACCCCTGAAAACAACGCTAAAAGGAATCCAAGGTTGTAGTGCTTCCAAGCCTTTAAAAAACCTTCCTTTTTCCATATTTTGAAAAAGCCGAGATCCAAGTTGTGAATGGTTTCTATCAGCTCTTCATAGATGCCGGAAATGAAGGCGATAGTTCCGCCAGAAACACCTGGCACTACATCGGCAGCACCCATAGCGAGGCCTTTAGCAGTTACTGTTAAATATTGAAGAAAATTTCTTTGAGGCATAGGTCTATGTTGCTAAAACCCCAAAAATACAGAAATTAAAGCGAAGGATTTTTGTGTTGTTTGATTATTTCAATAACCTGTTCCATTTGATAAACTTGTGGAAAAAGTTCTTCAATGATCATTAAATATTCAGGTTCAGACTTTAAGGCATTTCTAAGGTGAAATGCGCCTTTATCGTTTTCATTTAATGTGAAATATAAACCCGAAAGGCGATATTCTATCTCAGCATGTTCTGGATAAAATTCCAAGGCTTGGTTGAAGTTATTCACTGCGGCCTCAAATTCACCGAGATTGGTTAAAATATCACCGCGAGTCAACCAAGATTCAATTTCGTAATTCCCCAACTCCAAAGCTTTTCGAAAACCTACCTCTGCTTCCTCAAAATGGTTTAGCTTATTATTTATTTTTGCGTAGCGCTTCCAATAGAGCACATTTTCGCTGTCGATATTGATAGCTTTTTCTATGTAATAAAGCGCTTTCTGAAACTGTTTGTTTTTAGTATAAAAATCAGTAATAGCTATCCAGCCTTTGTCCAGCAAAGAATCTTCCTCTACACATTTGGTGTAGAATTGGATGGCCATTTCGGCATTGCCCAACTTCTCATAGCATTTCCCAATTCGCAACAATGCATAGGAAGTTGGATCGTCCAACCCTAAGGTTATGGAGTAGCTCTCTATTGCTTCTTCGTGCTTTTTAAGTTTCTCCAATACTCTTCCCTTTTCGAGATATGCACCGATAAAGCGGTCATCACTAATAATTGCGAAATCAAATGCTGCAAGAGCCTTTTTGTAGTCTTTCAGTTCATAATACTGTTTGCCTACTTGATGCCAAGCTACTTCGCAATATGGATTTTTATTAAGGAAATCGTTTAAATAATCAATCGCTGCTTCGTATTCGTCAAGGTATTCAAAGCAGTAAATAATATTGTAAAGCGCTGAATAATCTTCTTCGTCTTCTTCCAAACATCTCATAAAATAGTGTTTGGCATTTTCGTAATCTTCAAGAAATAAATACTCCATTCCCAGCAAAGAAAGCACATCGGCCTCATCAGCTGTAATCTCCAATGCCTGCTCTAAAAGGGAAATTGCCTCTTTGTGCTTATCGCGACGAGAGAAAATATTTGCTTTTTGAATGTAAATCTCCTCGTTGCTTTGTTCCAATTGGTACAACTCGTCCAAAAGTTCATCAGCGATGTCTAGTTGGTTTTCAAAAATGTACATTTCTATTTGGAAAAGCTTGAGGTTTGTAGAGGAAGGATGTTGTTCCAGTCCCAACTTGGTCGCTTTCTTGGCAAGTGCAATCTTTCCGTTTTCAAGGTAGTGGTGCACTATTTCTTCAAATTCCTCTGAATCGAAAAATAGAACGCTGTTGGTTTTCAGCATAGATTCAAATTTTTCCAGCGAGAAGTTGTTATGCTCGTTTGAACTTAATTGCATACGCACGGTTTAACGGTTTCTTCTATTTTAAAGATAATATTGTATAAATAAGTTCAATTGTTATGCCGCGTTTATTGTTAACGGACTTATTAACAGGGCTTTTGACTATAACTCCTTGTCAATAAAGGCTTTGTGTGAAAATTACTTCTTTTGAAGGATGTCTAGAACGTCTGTCAGTAATTTACACCCCTCCTCAATTTCGTCATTGCTTATTGTGAGCGGTGGGGTAATACGAATGGCGCGACCTTCAAAAAGTAGCCAAAAAAGCACTAATCCCAGTTCTTTGCAAGCGAGTATTACTTCGGAAGCGATTTCGGGCGTTTCCATTATTACTGCTAGCATTAAGCCCCTTCCTCGTACTTCCTTAACTAGCGGATGCACTAAAAGTTTTCTAAAAAGTTTTTCTTTTTGAAGTGTTTGCTCAATAATATCAGTTTCCGTCAGTTCCCGAAGTGTTGCCAAAGCTGCAGCCGCAATTACAGGATTTCCGCCAAAAGTGGTAATATGCCCTAGCTTGGGGTTGTCCTGCAATAATGTCATAACTTCGTGCGAGGCGGTAAATGCGCCGATCGGTAAACCGCCGCCCATACCTTTACCCATTACCAAAATATCGGGAGCGATGCCGAAATGCTCAAAGGCGAAAAGTTTTCCGGTTCTTCCAAAGCCTGGTTGAATTTCGTCCAAAATCAAAAGCGTTCCCGTTTGATCGCAACGTTGGCGGACTTTTTTGAGATAATCATTCTCAGGCTGAATGAAGCCCGCACCACCTTGTATGGTCTCCAAAATAATCGCAGCGGTTTCCGAAGTTATCCTTTGAAGATCTGCTTCGCTATTGAAATTCACGGGAAAGCAATCCGGCACTAGGGGTTTGAAAGCGTTCTTGCGTTCTTCGTAGCCCATCACACTCATAGAGCCCATGGTGTTGCCGTGGTATGCATTGATTGCGTAGAGAATTTGCGTTCTGCCTGTTGCGCGTCGCGCAAGTTTCAAAGAGCCTTCAATGGCCTCGGTGCCGCTGTTTACCAAATAGGTTGTGTTAAGGTTTTGCGGAAGATTTTCAGCTAGCAGTTTTGCAAGTTCCACGGAAGGTTCCTGAATATATTCACCGTAAACCATGACGTGCAGATATTTTTCAGCTTGATTTTTTATAGCTGAAATAACTCGCGGATGGCAATGCCCAAGCGTGCAGGCCGAAACTCCTGCTACAAAGTCAAGATGTTTTTTACCCGAAGTATCGTAAATATAACTTCCTTCAGCATGCGAAATCTCCAATGCCAACGGATGCGGAGTGGTTTGCGCCTGATATTTGAAGAATTCGTTTTTCATTTAATTCGTTGTCAGGTTGAGCGCAGCCGAAGCTTAATCATAAGTTCTCGACTGCACTCGAACGGATATTATTGATTATTTTTTGGGACAGAATCATTACCCTTTTCAATAGAGTCAATCACCTTCTGCTGAATGGAATCCCGTTTCGCCTCGCTTTCCAAGGTTTCGGGTTTTGGGTCATCGGGTCGGTTTTGTAAATCTTTCGGAGAAAGCTTGGACTCTTCGGGAAGCTCTATTTCATCTTCGGGAATATCCTCAAAAAATTCGCCCTCGTCCTTCGGCAGTGGGATTCCCGTAATTTTTGGAAGCACGGGTGCCGGCTTTCCTTTAAATAAATCTTCCACGGAATACAATCGTTCATCGCCACGCCATTGAAATCCGGGGAGAATCCTCGCATTCTCAGGCAGCATTGACGGCGGATAAACTTTCCCATCTGCCTTTTTTATAAACCGAATTCCAGTAACCTGCTGCTCTTCCAAATACATTTGAATGGAACTGGAAACGGTATTGTTGATGCCGACCAATTCTTCTTTGTCATTACGGGAATAGTAAATTACCTGTGCGTTTTTATTGATGTTTACCGTGTCCAGTTCATTATTTGTGAATAACCCAATAAGCCGTTCGCCCTTCACCTGGTTGAAGCCCAGGCTATCTTTTTGCACTAAAAAAGCATTATTGAAAACCTTGAGCGTATCCAGTTTATCCGTTATCGTATCTGAAAGAATGTGGATGGTATCGCCAATCATTTGGTTTTCGCCGCTCCACAAAACTGGGTTTCGTAAGAGTTTTGTAATTCCCCTTATTTCGTTGACGTAGATACTATCACATTTTCCGCTGGTGGGGTCGTCGCCTACTTTTCCGGGTTTGAAAAGTCGGGCACGATAAAATCCTTTTACAATTCTATTTTCGGGTTTGCCCGTAACGCGCAGCGTGTCTGCGTGTACATAAATGGAATCGCCGTCACGAACCGTGATTGCCACAGCTCTTTTCGTAATAAAAACCGAATCCTTTTCGCGGTAAACTTCGGCATAATGACCGCGGATAACACTTTTATTGATTGTGTCGAGAACCCGAATATTGTTGGTGGCAGAGGCAAAACTTTTGTTTCGGTCAAAATAGATGCTGTCGCCGTAAAGCGTCCGATTTTCATAATCTACTTTTGAATTTTTCACAAAATAGCCCGTATCGCCACGTGTGTCATAATATCCGCGTTCACAGTATACCGTACTGGTCTCACTTACAATCGTGGAAGGGCCGTAGAGGTAAGCATCTCCCGTCTCTGAAAAAAAATCGAGTTGGTTGCTATTAACGGTATACTTCGGGTTTACGATTTTTACATTTTGAAGAAACTGATATTTCTTGCTTTCGGCAAAATACCTCCCCGAACGGCTTGTTAAAACGCTGGCGGTATCCTGCACCGTACCACCCGTTCTGTAATATGCTTGCTGTTTTATTCTGTCAAAATATAGGGTGTCTGTTTTTAGGGTGGTTTTGGGTTCCGTTAAAACCACATCGCCGCTGGCAAAGGCAAATTGGGTGTTTCCATTGTATTCGGCATATTTGCTGTTCATCGAGACGGTATCGCCTTGCGTAATCCGCACATCGCCATAGGCTTTTACGAAATTATTTTTTAGATAAACAAAAGCTTGGTCGCACCACATTTCCACACCTTCGTGCACGATGTACACCTGCCCGGTTTCGTCTTTGGTGTAAATGGCGGCATCGGGAAATTCGGGCCTTATTTCAAGGTAACCGGACTGTATATCCACCTTTTGTTTTTCCTGTGCGGAAAGATTAATTCCGAAGAGAAAAACGATGACTACAATTATGAAAGATGATATTTTCAAAAAAGAATTATTTGTCATTAGCAACGAAAATATCAACAAAAAATTGATTACCGATGAATGGTTTGCTTTCTGTCCGGCCCTACGGAAACAATTTTGATTGGCACTTCCAGTTCCTTTTCCAAGAAATTGATGTAATCGTTCAAAGCTTGGGGCATTTGTGAGGCGTCGGTCATTTTGGTCAAGTCTGCCTGCCAGCCTTTCATTTCGGTATAAACTGGGGTTACATTTTCAGCTTCAATATTATATGGAAAATGCTGAATAGTTTCTCCTTTGTAATTATAGGCAGTACATACTTTAAGTGTATCAAAACCGCTCAAAACGTCGCCTTTCATCATAATCAATTGAGTCACGCCATTTACTTGAACTGCATAGCGAAGTGCTACCAAGTCCAACCAGCCGCAACGGCGCGGACGGCCTGTGGTTGCACCAAATTCATTTCCCACGCGGCCCATTGTTTCGCCAGCTTCGTCAAAAAGTTCAGTAGGGAAGGGGCCACTACCCACGCGGGTGGTGTAAGCCTTAAATATTCCAAAGACTTCTTTTATTTTTCCTGGAGCTACCCCTAAACCTGTGCAAGCACCAGCAGCAGTAGTGTTTGAGGAGGTCACGAAAGGATAAGTTCCAAAATCGATATCTAGCAATGAGCCTTGTGCACCTTCAGCAAGAATGGTTTTACCTTTTTGTTGGGCTTGGTGAAGATATTCCTCACTATCAATAAAAGTTAGGGATTTCAATACTTCAACAGCTTTGAAGAATTCGGATTCCAGGTCTGCTAAATCATACTGCACATCTACATTGTAAAAATCTATCATCGCTTCGTGCTTATCAGCCAGAGCGCGGTATTTTTCCTGCCAGTTGTCCAATTCCAGATCCCCCACGCGTATTCCGTTGCGGCCTGTCTTGTCCATATAGGTTGGACCAATGCCTTTAAGGGTTGAACCTATTTTTGCCTTTCCTTTTGAAGCTTCGGAAGCAGCGTCCAGCAAGCGGTGTGTTGGTAAGATAAGATGCGCCTTACGCGAAATCAATAGGCTTTTTTTAAGATCTAAATTGAATTTTGCGAGGTTGTCCAATTCCCTTTTGAAAATCACGGGATCAATTACAACCCCATTACCAACCAAATTGATGGTTCCTTCGTGAAAAATTCCACTGGGAATGGTATGAAGCACATGCTTGTGGCCGTCAAATTCCAAGGTGTGGCCCGCGTTTGGCCCGCCCTGAAAACGTGCGATTATATCATAGTTTTTTGTAAGAACGTCAACAATTTTTCCTTTGCCTTCGTCGCCCCATTGCAATCCAAGTAGTAAGTCTACTGCCATAATTTTTATTGATTGTTCCCGTCATCGTTTGTGGCGGGTGTTTTTTTATTTCCGTAAAAATAAAGTGAATGGTTGGTTATTTCTATATTAAAAACCTCTTCGATGGTTTTTTTGATGCTGTGTATTCTCGGGTCGCAAAACTCAATCACCTCTCCATTGGAAAGAATAACGTGGTCGTGGTTGCGATCAAAGTATGATTTTTCGTAATGCGCCTGATTCTGACCAAATTGGTGTTTTCGTACCAAACCGCACTCCAAAAGCAACTCAATGGTATTGTAAAGTGTTGCGCGGCTTACTCGGTAATTTTTGTTCTTCATATTTATGTATAGCGATTCAATATCGAAATGATCGTCGTGGTCATAAATTTCCTGAAGAATGGCATAGCGTTCCGGCGTTTTTCGGTGTCCTTTTTCCTCAAGAAAACCCGTAAAAACGTTCTTTACAATAGCCTGATTGTTTATATCTGTTTTTGAACTCATAATTAAGGTTGCAAAGTTACTTAAAATTTATGCTCTAGTAACTTTATCAATTCCGTTTATTTTTTTGATGTTTTCTACAAGGTTGTTAAGAATGGATTTGTTTTTTACCACAACTACAATTTTACCTGTAAAAACCCCATCATTACTATCAAAGTGAACACTTTTCATATCTATGTGAAGATTGTTTGAAATCACTTTCGTGACTTCGTTTACCAATCCAATAGTGTCAATCCCCGAAATATTCAGCACAGCTTTAAATTCGCGCTGTGTGCTATCAATCCATTTGGCAGGCATGATGCGGTAGCTATAATTGCTCTGAAGCTGCAATGCGTTTGGACAGTTGGTCTTGTGCACTTTTATACCTTCGTTTACGGTTACAAAACCAAAAACATCATCACCGGGAATGGGGTTGCAGCAGTTTGCCATTTTATAATCCAGTTTGTCTTCGTTTTTGCCGAAAACAAGTTGGTCAAACTTTTCTGTAATCTCTTCCTTATTAACATCCTCGGGCTTGTCGGGCTTTCTGATTCTATTTTTGAAGAAACTGATAAAGGCATTGCTTCGCGAAGCGGCAAAATCCTTAAGTTTTTGGTTGTCAATAATCCCCGCACCCACGCGATAAAACAAATCCAGACTCGTTTTCACTTTAAAGAAAACCACAAGCTGATTGATCGTAGTGTCGTCCAGATTTATTTTTAAAGATTTTAATTTTCTTGCTAAAACGACCTTACCTTCTTCTGCCAGCTGTTTCTTTTCATCCTTCAGCGAAGACTTAATTTTGGATCGTGCCCGGCCTGTTGTTGCATAATTTAGCCAGTTGGCTGTAGGTTTTGCGTTTTCCGAAGTTATAATCTCTACCTGATCGCCACTTTTCAATTCGTGGCTCAACGGAACCAGTTTGCCGTTAACCTTTGTGCCGCGGGTGTGCATACCAATTTCAGTGTGAATATGAAAGGCGAAATCCAATGCTGTTGCGCCTTTGGGAAGTGAGTACAAATCTCCTTTGGGAGTAAAGACAAAAATTTCCTTAGCATATAGGTTCAACTTGAATTCTTCCACAAAATCCACAGCACTTATTTCTGAATTTTCAAGCGTGTCCTGAAGTTTGTTCAACCAGTTTTCGAGGCCGCCGTCGTCTTTTTCCTTGTTTTTGTATTTGTAGTGGGCAGCAAAACCTTTTTCGGCAATCTCGTTCATGCGCTCGCTACGGATTTGCACTTCTACCCAACGGCCTTTGGGTCCCATAACTGTAATGTGAAGCGCTTCGTAACCCGTTGATTTGGGTGAAGAGATCCAATCACGCAAACGGATTGGGTTTGGACGAAAATGATCTGTAACAATTGAATAAATCTTCCAGGCAAAGAATTTTTCGTTTTCTGGAGCACTTTTGTAAATAATCCGCACAGCAAATTTGTCATAAACCTCGTCAAAGCTCACGTTTTGCGCCAGCATTTTTCTTCTTATTGAAAAGATGGATTTTGGACGGCCTTTTATTTCGTATTCAAGATTTTCGGCATCAAGTGAATTTTTTATCACTTTATTGAAAGCTTCAATATAAGCATCCTGCTCTTCTTTGCTCTCCTTTATTCGGCTTAAAATATCTGCATACACTTCTGGCTCAGTGAATTTCAAACCTAAATCCTCGAGTTCGGTTTTTATATTGTAAAGCCCGATGCGATGGGCAAGGGGGGCGTAGATGTAAAGTGTTTCAGAAGCAATTTTTCGTTGCTTGTCTGGAGGCATGCTGTCCATGGTTTGCATATTGTGCAGCCTGTCCGCAATTTTTATGATGATTACGCGAATGTCCTCATTGAGGGTAAGCAGCATTTTTCTGAAATTTTCCGCCTGCATGGAAACGTCTTCAGACATATTTATATGGGCAATCTTGGTAAGCCCGTCCACAATGCGGGCTACAACAGTGCCAAACATACGCTCGATATCCTCCAAGGAATATTCTGTGTCCTCAACCACATCGTGCAAAAGTGCTGCGGCTATGCTGGTGGCGTCAAGACCAATCTCTGATGCTACAATTTTTGCAACCGCAATAGGATGAAAAATGTAGGCCTCGCCACTTTTGCGGCGCTGCTCTTTATGGGCGTCCACGGCAAGGTCAAACGCACTGCGAATCAGTTTTTTATCTTCCTTGGTAAGGGTGCGATAACTGATCTTGAGCAGCTGTTTGTAATGCTTGGCGAGCTCTTTTTTCTCTTCTTCTAATGCGGCTTCTGTCATAAACCTAAAAGTATTGAAAAGTAATTGAATTGGCAAGAAATTAATTGGCTTAGGGTTTGGCACGGCCTCTAACAATACGAAATCACAAAATAGAGGACTAAGTTTCTCGCAACAGGCGTTTCATTTAAAATAGCCTATTAGAATTGTAGAGCATCCTCTAAGGCATCGAAAAAATCTCAAACTGCTTAAACAGTTTACATCGGTTAGGTTGTCTTGAAATGCAAGGGAAGCAGAATGGTAGTTTTTTTATTCCCGAAGTGTCTTGTCCTTGTCTTGTCCTAAAATAGCTACCCCACACCAAAGCCATAGCAAAGCCATAGCAAAGCCATAGCAAAGTCATTAAAACGTAAGAAAACAGCCATTTTTTCCTACAAATTCAAGGCTATCTAACCGGACTGGGTTTAGGTGAGGGCAAATCATTGTTTATCATACTTTTACAGTGTTAACAACAGGTAAAATATCATGTATTATAATTTTATCTTATTTCGTGTTTGCCACCTAGAATAGTAGAAATATTTAAAGTCAGTGGGTGAGCTACGAAATATAGTTCCAAATATTCCGATACTTAACAAGTTGCGCATAGGCGTATTTTATAGGAATATTTTCTTCCGAAGCAAGGTTGGGGTCCGCTTTTAGAGTTTGGGCGGCATAGCTTCGGGCAATTTTTAATATTTCGGAATCCTTTACGATATCGGCAATTCGAAGGTTTAGCACGCCACTTTGTTGGGTGCCCATCATATCGCCGGGACCGCGAAGTTTTAAATCTACTTCCGCAATTTCAAAACCATCGCTGGTACGGACCATGGTCTCTAAACGGGTCTTTGCATCTGCCGAAAGTTTGTGGCCGGTCATTAAAATGCAGTAACTCTGCTCCGCACCGCGGCCAACTCTTCCGCGCAATTGATGTAATTGCGAAAGTCCAAAACGTTCTGCACTTTCAATAATCATCACGCTGGCATTTGGCACGTTTACCCCAACTTCAATTACCGTGGTGGCGACCATAATTTGTGTTTCGCCTTTTATAAATCGATTCATTTCATAATCCTTATCGGCTGGTTTCATCTGTCCGTGAACGATGGAAACTTGATATTTTGGCATAGGAAATTCGCGCACAATACTCTCGTATCCGTCCATCAAATCCTTGTAATCCATGGTCTCACTTTCCTGTATTAATGGGTACACAATATACACCTGCCGGCCCTTGCTAATTTCGTCCTTTATAAAGCGAAAAACTTTGAGTCTATTTGCATCAAAACGGTGCACGGTTTTAATGTCTTTTCTGCCCGGCGGAAGCTCATCAATTACACTAATATCCAAGTCGCCATAAATGCTCATTGCAAGGGTACGGGGGATGGGGGTAGCAGTCATAACGAGGATGTGTGGGGGAATGGTCCCAGCCCCTCCAACCTCCCCGGAGGGGAGGCTTTTTAAAGTTGTTTCAATTGTTTTTAGCGATGCATCGATATTGCCTATTATTTCTTCATTTGTGAACCGTATCACATTAAACTTCAGTTCTTTTAAAATTTGCGTTCTCAGCTCATCAGCTTCTTTTTGCTGCGGATGGTTGTGATATCCCCCATCTACTTCAATTATCAGCTTTTTTTCGAGACAGACAAAATCGACAATAAACTCATCAATAATATGTTGTCGTCTAAATTTATAATCAAGTTTTTTGGTTCGTAAACATTCCCATAAAATTGCTTCGGCTTGGGTGGGTTGTTTTTTGTTTTTTTGCTGGAGCTCTTTTAGTAATTTATAAGCAGATGGCCTAGCCGTCATATATTTTTTACGCACTCTTGCTGCTTCCTCCCTCAGGGAGGATTGAGGTGGGCCTCCCTTATGCCATAATTTGCTGCGTTGTTCCACGCCAAAACGGTGTTGCTCATCCACGATTGCAAGCCCTAAATTTTTAAATTTTACCTTATCTTCGAGCAGGGCATGGGTGCCAATTAAGATATCCAATTCACCATTTTCAAGCTTTTTGTGAATTTCTTTTCTTTTTGAAGTTTTGGTTGAACCTGTTAATAATTCAATACTGGTGTTCAGTCTTTTACACATTTCAACTAAACCGTTATAATGCTGAACTGACAAAATTTCAGTAGGTGCCATTAAACAGGCTTGAAAACCGTTGTCAAGTGCTATTAACATTGACATTAGCGCTACTATTGTTTTCCCCGAACCCACATCGCCCTGCAAAAGTCGATTCATCTGTGCGTTGCTTCCCAAATCGTTGCGGATTTCCTTGAGTACGCGTTTCTGTGCTTCGGTCAAATCAAAGGGTAAATGTTCCGAAAAAAAGGTGTTGAAATTATGACCAATTTTATCAAAAGTATAACCCTTAATTTTCGATTTATGGATGAGATTTTTTCGGATTAATTGAAGTTGAATATAGAATAATTCCTCAAATTTTAATCGGTATTGTGCGCGTGCCAAATGTGCCTGACTTTTTGGAAAATGTATGTTGAAAAGTGCCTCCTTTTTTGAGACCAATTTCAATTGTTCCAAAAGGGGTTTTGAGAGGGTCTCGACAAAGGCGTTTTTGCTCTCCAAAAACAGCTGTTGCATCAGGCCATTTATCACCCTATTTGTGATGCCGCTGTTGTTTAATTTTTCGGTGGAAGGATACACGGGTTGCATGGCAGAACGGATACTTTTTTCGTGCGCATCCAGCAATTCCATTTCGGGGTGCGGCATGGAAAAACTGTTGTTGAAATAATTCGTTTTTCCGAAGATTACGTAGGGAACATTCAGCTTTAAATTCTCCCGAATCCATTTTTGGCCGCGAAACCAAACGAGTTCCATCGTACCGGTTTCGTCAATAAAAGTGGCAACGAGTCGCTTTCCTTTTTTTTGTTCTACGGTTTTAATGTGGGTGATTTTTCCAATAATCTGAACTTCGGCATTCGTTTGTTGCAATTGTGTAATTTTATAATACTGAGTTCGGTCTAAATATCTATTCGGAAAAAGATTCAGCAAATCCTGAAAAGTGTGGATGCCAAGCTCCTTTTTCAGCAAATCCGCCCGGTTTGGGCCGACGCCTTTTAAGTAATCTATTGGAGTTTGCAGGAAATTGGCATTCATAAAACGAATTTACTAATTCCGAACGAAGTGAAGGAATCCCATTATAGAATTATTATCTTTATACTATGGAAATTAATTTTACTACCAAGGAAGAAAGCAAAAGGCTGCAAGAAGCAGATTTTTTAGCACTTTCGGGAGCTGAAAGAGTATTTGCCTTCTTCAAGTTATGTTATGAAATGCGGGATTTTCCTTCTCAGGAAACTTCTGACAAAAAGGATAATTTCATTATTGAGTTTAAGAATAGATGATTGAAACTTGGGATAAAAACATTCGTGACTTTATTAAACTTAGCGATAAGCATAAAGTTAGAATAATTATGGTCGGTGGTGGCGCGGTAAATTTTCACGGTTATCAAAGGCATTCTGCGGATGTAGATTTTTGGTTGGAACCTGTTTCCGAAAACTTCCAAAAATTATTACTGGTTTTTAAAGAAATGGGTTATGATATTGATGATTTTCCCGAAGAAGTAAAAAAGCAGCGACAAAATATTTCAATTAAATTCACCCCAAGTATTCTTAATTTGGAGATTATCACCAATTTCTCTGTGAATAAGCCTTTTGCTAAAGCTTTTGAAGAGGCTGTACAAGTTAAAAAGGATGGTTTGGAATGGCGTGTTTTGTCTTTTGAAGATTTAATTATTAGCAAGATTAAAGCTGGACGCCCTAAGGATTTATTGGATATTCAAGAACTGCAACGCACCAAAAATAATTTAGATAAAAAATAATGGTCAAATTTTTTTTAACGTTTTCACTTTTTTTATTTTCCATTCAACTTTTTTCACAGCAAACTGATGTTGTGGATTTTTTGAGGATTGAGGCAAAAGTTTATCCATATTTTATGGGTAAAACTCAGATTGCTTTAAATACTTCCTTTAGAATATTAAAACCAACAGATTCTATTTTTTTGGATGCTAAGAATATGGAAGTTGGGGTAGATACAATAAATGAAAACATTTCAGTAAATTATAAAGATGATAAAATTTGGCTTTCTTCAAAAAAGTATGAAGCAGGGAAAATTTATTCTGCTCAATTCAATTGTATGGTGCAGCCAAAACAAACTTTATATTTTTTTGGAGACCAAATTTGGACGCAAGGGCAAGGCAAATACACATCTTACTGGCTTCCCAGTATTGACGATGTAAATGAGAAAATTGAATTTGATATTACAATATTAGCTCCTGATGATAAGACAGTAATTGCTAACGGAAAACTTTTAAATGTTGAAAATGATATAAATGAAAATTATTGGCACTTCGACATGAAAAAACCCATGTCCAGCTATTTGGTAGCCTTCGCAATTGGCGATTTCCATAAAAAAGAACTCCTTTCAAATTCAGGGATTCCTTTGGAATTATATTATAATCGTTCAGATTCACTAAAAGTAGAACCAACCTACCGCTACAGCAAACAGATTTTCGACTTTCTGGAAACTGAAATCGGCGTGCCGTATGCGTGGCAAAACTACAAGCAAGTTCCCGTTCGCGATTTTCTTTATGCCGGAATGGAAAACACAACCGCCACATTTTTCTCCGAAGCGTTTGTGGTAGATTCCACAAGCTTTAACGATAGAAACTACATAAACGTAAACGCCCACGAACTGGCCCACCAATGGTTTGGCAATTTGGTTACGGAAAAAGCAGGGGAAGACCATTGGTTGCAGGAAGGGTTTGCGACTTATTATGCTTTGCTAGCAGAAAAAGAAATTTTTGGTGAAGATTATTATTACTGGCAATTATACCAAACCGCCGAGCAATTAAAGGCAATGAGCGATGAGGGCAAGGGCGAATCATTGTTAAATCCAAAAGCAAGTTCACTTACATTTTATCAAAAAGGAGCTTGGGCGCTTCATATTTTACGAGAGCGAATAGGCGACGAGGCCTTTAAAGCGGCAATCAAAAACTATTTGGAGAAATATAAATTCAAAAATGTTTCTACCGAAGATTTTTTGAATGAAGTGAAAGCAGTCTCGCAAGTTGATATTGCAGATTTTGAAAGGAATTGGCTTCGTCAAAGTGCTTTTAAAGGGGAAGAAGCGTATCAATCTTTGTTGAAATCACCGTTTATTAAAAAGTATTTTGAGGTTTCCGCGCTTCGGGCAACGCCTTTGGCAGATAAAAAACTTCAGTTAAAAACTGCATTAACCTTTCCAAATGATTTTATTGGGCAGGAAGCAGTCTATCAATTGGTGGATGAACCACTTTCTGAAACCCTTCCGCTTTATAAAACCGCTTTCGGGAGCAATAATCTGTATGTTCGCCAAGCTGTGGCGCTTTCGTTGCAGACCATTCCAAAGGAACTCCAAACCGAATATGAAACCCTTTTAAACGATAATTCTTATGTAACCCTGGAAAACGCACTTTATCAATTATGGATGCAGTTTCCGCAGAAAAGAACAGAATATCTCAACAAAACAAAAGGAATTGAGGGTTTTCAGAATAAAAACATTCGGCAACTCTGGTTGACGTTGGCTTTAATTACAGAAGATTATGAAAAATCTGAAAAGGAGAATTATTTAAAGGAATTGAAAAATTATACTTCCACAGCTTATAGTTTCGAGATACGTGAAAAGGCGTTTGAATATGTAAACGAACTCCAGCTTTGGGATTTGGAAACACTTAAAAATTTAGCGGAAGCCTGCGTGCATCCCACTTGGCGCTTCTCAAAACCTTCAAAAGAAATGTTGAATGAATTACTTCAGAATAAAAAATATCACGAGCAAATAAAGGTTTTGGGCAGACAAGTCTCAGAAAAAGCGGCTAATTATTTAAACTCAATTATAAAGGAATGAGGGCGTTGGTAATTTCGGGCGGCGGAAGTAAGGGTGCATTTGCGGGCGGCGTGGCGCAGTATTTAATGGAAGAGCTTCATCATAATTATGACCTTTTTGTGGGAACTTCAACGGGCAGTTTGCTTATTTCACATTTGGCTTTGGATAAGGTTGAGAAAATTAAAGAGGTTTATACCTCCGTTAATCAAAAAAGCATATTCAGCAGTTGTCCATTTGTAATTAAGCAAAATAAATTTGGCGGAAAACAGATCGCTATTGATCATTATACGGTGCTTCGCAATTTCATAAAAGGAAAAAAAACCTTTGGCGAGAGTTTAAATTTACGAAAACTGATAGCAAATACCCTGACCGAAATAGAATTCAATAATTTAAAAGCTTCTGAAAAAGAAGTGGTTGTAACGGTTTCAAATCTTTCATTGAATCAAGTAGAATATAAGTCGATAAACGATTTTGAGTATCAGGATTTTTTGGACTGGATTTGGATTTCTTCAAATTTCACTCCTTTTATGAGTCTTGTAAAAAAAGATGGCTGTGAATATGCCGATGGCGGTTTTGGAAGCATGGTCCCTATTGAAGAGGCTATAAACCGTGGCGCAACACATATTGATGTAATTGTGTTGGAAACCGAAATTACCTATTACAATCGGCTTCCCTCAAAAAATGTATTTTCATTGCTTACCAATATGCACAATTATATGGCGGATCGTATTGAGAAACAGAACATCCGCATTGGGAAATTTGTCGCGACAAATAAAGATGTTATTATAAATCTTTATTATACTCCTACGGTTTTGACGACAAACTCTTTGATATTTGATAAGAAAATGATGACAAAGTGGTGGGAACTAGGTTTCCAATATGCTGATCAGAAGAATAATGAATTAAACGAAATTCGTACAAAAGACGATTGATATTCCTACATCTAGCTGGGGTATTTCCCTTATACTTTCAGTGTTTTCCCTGTTTTTTCATCGTAAGTTATAATAGAGTGCTACTAATCAACTCTTTTGGTTTATCTTCACTCTGCGTTTAGGGAAAGGTCATTTTAGAATCCCTCTTAATGTAACTAAATTGATACCATAACTTTAAAACCAAATTAAATATGAAAACACAGACTATTCAACGTTTACTGTTATTAAGTTGTATCAACTTAATGCTTTTTAGCTGTCAAGATCCCACAACCCATACCGAGCCACCATATGAGGGTCCGCCGAAAGACCATATAATATCGGTTGATCGCGCTCAAGAAATGTATGATGCCTATTTGCAAAGACGCGTGCCGATAATCAAAAGATATGAGGACAGCATTGCAGCTGACGGTTCAAAATTTACCCCTACCCGCTATGCGGAATATGATTTGGAAACCATAAAACAATATATAGCGTATATTGAGCATGAGGCCAAAGAAGCCAATGTGGATATTAAAACATTGCGTTTTTATCTCTCAAATTATCCCGATAGTGATAAATTCCCAAATGGCGATACGGTTAAATATCCAAAAAGAAATAGTTTTTTCGTAGTGCCTACAATGGCTTATGAAGGCCAGAATGTTGGTTTTTATCTTGAAGAAATAGACGGTGTGTATACTGCCTTGCCTATCAATAGAAATAGACTAAACAAAAACGACAAAAATCAGACACAGGATGAGCCCCAAGGTAGTGTGAATGAGGCTGGATTTTTCAGTTCAACCAATTCCGCAGCCGTGGGAAATGGAACCACAAGTGTTATTTTGAATGACGGAGGAGTAGCGCCTCCGCCCGGTACTAATGATTTTGGGGACAGCAATTAGAGCACACTTAATTAGTGGAAACAATTTTAGACATACTTAAAAATACATATTTGACATTATATGTCGGTGTTTTTCTAATATCGCTAATAAAATTTCCGCTTTATAAGCATACAACCTTAAGACTATTGCCCATTATTTTGTTTCTTACCATGGTTACGGAATATTTGGGCTATTTCCTAAAGGGCATTATATATGATATTCCCCTTAATAAGTTTATTTACAATTTATATTATCTGATTCATTTTTCATTTTTCTTCTACATTTTTATGAGGATGATTGAAAACGATAGATTCAAAAAGAATATTAAAATAGGCTTAGTTGTTTTTTGGCTGTTTTTTTTAAGTGATGTAGTATTTACAGGTATTTTTGAGAATTCTTTTGCTAGAACATACATAGCTGGAGCCGCGATTCTGATTTTTTGCATAACCTTATATTATATCAATATTTTACAATCATCACTAGTATTGGTAATAAAAAACGATTTATTGTTTTGGGTAAGTGTAGGGCTATTTTTATTTTATATTGGTTATATTCCCATAAAAATCATCAGAACTTGGTTTTACAAACCGGACAGCTTCTTTGAGATTTTACTTGTAATACAGTCGTCGCTCATAATCATTATGTATTTGTTCTTTTTAACAGGATTTCTATGGATGAAAAAGAGATCATAATAATTGCGGCAATAGCCATTCCCGTAACATTAGTAATTATTGTTATCGTGCTCTTCAGTGTTTTTTCTCGTAGAAAAAACCGATTGTTACAAGAGCAGGAGAAAGCGAAAAAAGCGTTCGACCGTGAATTGGCAGAATCACAAATAGAGATTCGTGAGGAAACTTTGCGAAATATTAGTTGGGAATTGCACGATAATATTGGCCAGTTGATGACATTGGCCAAAATTCAAGCCCAAATGGCGCTGGAAAGACCCGAATTGTTAAACGAAGTTTCTGAAACCATAGGCACAGGCATTGATGAGTTGCGGGCGCTATCAAAATTGATTAATCCTGAAGCATTAAAAAGCTTGAGTCTGCAAGAAGCTGTAAGTCTAGAAATAGAACGATTCAATAGACTTAAATTTATTGCTGCTGAATTAAAAGTGCAGGGTAATGTAAGGCCCATTGAGAGTAATACCCAGATCATTCTTTTTAGGATATTGCAGGAATTTTTTTCAAACACAATAAAACATTCCAAAGCCTCGACCCTAAAGGTAGTTTTAAATTATTCTGATGAACTCTTGACTATTTCTGCGGAAGACAACGGAGTGGGTTTCGATAAAACAGACAACTTTATGGGAATTGGACTTAAAAATATGAAAACGCGTGCCCAATTGATCAATTCAACGTTGAAAATCAATTCCGTAAAAGACCACGGAACTGCATTGCACCTTAAATATAATTATATGTGAATTTTAAATTAATTCCATAGATAGAAAACATGTTATAAAATGAATTATTCCGTAGTAGTAGTAGACGACCATTTCTTGCTTTCCCAAGCCATTGGCGGATTGGTTCAAGACTTTAAGAAATTTAAAGTACTATACCTATGTAAAAATGGGCGTGAGCTGCTTGATAAGTTTAATAATAAGAAAAACATCCCCGATTTAGTACTTATGGATATAAAGATGCCCATACTTAACGGAATTGAAACAACTGAAATTCTTAGAAAAGAATTTCCTAACGTAAAAGTGCTCGCTCTTTCCATAGAAGAAGATGAATACACTATTTTGAAAATGCTCAGGGCAGGTGCCTGCGGCTATTTGTTAAAAGACACAAAAAAAAATATTCTTGAAGAAGCTCTCATTCAAGTAATGGAAAATGGTCATTATTATACCAATACAATATCACAAATCCTTGTGGACTCTTTGGAGAATGAAATTGATACTGAGCTAAAAGAAAAAGAAATTGAGTTTATAAAACTTGCCTGCACCGATATGAGCTATAAAGAAATTTCCGAAGCCATGTGCTGTAGCTATAAAACTGTTGAGGGTTACCGGGATTCAGTCCACAAAAAACTAAAGGTAAAAAATAGAATTGGGCTCGTGCTTTTTGCAATTCACCACAATTTATTTACACCCTAAAAAAGTTCGCTGACCTCTTTTTTAACGTATGCCATGGCTTTTTGCGATGGTGTAACTTCTTCCATAAAATTCTGTAGTAACCATTCCCGCATTTTGTCTACATTGCCGTCCTTTTCGTGCATTGCTCCTTGACGAATTACGTGTATGGTTGCATTTTTTGCAGCGTTCACTAAGTTCCAACATTCAGGAGTTACATAAATTTGTTGTGTTAAATTATGGTCATACTCCTGCTCAATATTTTTTACCAATAAATTTTCGTAATCGTCTTTAGAATCTGAAAATGGTTTCACCCGTACCAATAACTTATTGGGATCTATTCGTTCCAAAAATAAAGTAATACGTTCATATGCTTGAAGCCGGAGGGGTAAAACTTGTTTTTGAGCTTCTTTTTGAACCAAATATCTTCTGCGGCCTTCCTCATTGGCAGTGTGGCCTTTAAAGAAAAAATAAGCAATTATGCCTACAACCATTGCGGGTAACAGATAGGCTACATAACTAATAATTTGGGTTGCTTCTTCCATAGAATTTAATTTTTTGACAAACTTAAGTCGTTTTTAATAGTTGTACAACTATTAGTTCTTTGTATCAAACCTATAATAGATCGGCTCAAACCCTCGTGCCAATAAATGGAGGTTTTAAAATTAAGTAAAAGCATTGACCTTAGGGAAGAAATTTCAACTACGTATTAATTATTAAATATTTCACCAATGAAAAGAAAATTACTCATAGCCCTGTTTTTATTGACCTTTGCCGTATCCGGTTGGTGTCAATTTCAAACAAATGTTTCGGCAGCTACTATGGTCTATCACGATGTATGTATCGAGCCCCTCTCATTTAATAGTCCGCAAACTACAGATTATATTGTGGCTGGCAATCTCTTTGACACGGCCCTGCAATCTGAACGGGCGTTTCTAAAAAAAGTGGATGAAAATGGCGCCGTAATTTGGAATATCGCCTATCAGGAACCAACTTCACCCCATTTGCGTATTCTGGATATAGTGAGCCATTTGGATCTTATTTTTGCTACGGGCTATATAGACATTGGCGGCAAACGAAAAGTGTTCTTGGCACAATTTGAGGCACTGAGCGGAAACTTTCTCCAAGCCAATTATTATGATGTGGTGGGCCCCAATTTTAATAGCACCGGCCTGCACATCAGTTTTTCAAACAGCGATGCCAATGGCGACAGTATTGCCGATCCTGGTTTCGTAATTGCCGGGTATTTCAGTGATTGTTACAGCCTTGATATCAATTGTGTTTTTAACAACATTGGTTTTGTGCTACGTACTGATTCGGGTTTAAACGTATTATGGACCGCAGAAACCGATGCTCCCAACACGGTAAATACCTTAGAATACGACTTTGTAAATGGTGTGGCCGAAACCAGTGATGGGTTTTTTCTTACCGGAAGCGCAACCTGGCAAGACCTATCAAACAATACGGCCCAACAAATAGTATTGGCGCACAAATTGGACTTTCAGGGAACTATGCAATGGGACCAAAGTTATGTTTTTGGAAATGCAAATGATGTAAGTGTTGATGCCTATTTTGATAGTACGACCAGTAAAATCTATATGCTTACCAATTATTCCTTCTCGCATTATTTTGGAATATCGGTTTTTGACAATAATGGAACCTATGATAGTGCCCGCTCCTGGTATGCCGACGATCCCAACAACCTGAACATTTACGGTTTTGCGCTGATGCCATCCTTCAACAGTGCGAATAACCTTGTAATTGCAGGCTATGATAGAGATGAAAGCTGGAACATTGGCGCCAATTCATATTATGGCGAAAGCAATGTCTTTCTTTATGAATTTGACAAAAACACTGGAAATCCTGTTGCGACGAACTATCAATACCTTGTGCCAAACGTAGAGCCCGGTACCGAGGATTTTAACCTTTGGGATTTTCAGATGCCCACCATCTATTACCCCGATATGGCCTTTCCAAAAACGGACAACAGCAACAATAACCACTATTATTTAGCGGGATACCGTGCTATTGATCCTACGGTGACCGATGTAAGTCTGGAACTTTTTAAAGTAGATACCGCAAAACGAAATACCTGCGACAGTAAAATTATTAATCCCAACCATTTGTCCTTGACCAAGCAGTCGGTGCCGGTTACCTCGGCACACGTGCCGACTAATGCTTTTCCTATAAATCTTACGGCAACGGCAATGCCCTATACCGAGGATTTCTGCGTGCGCGAATTGGCTGTCGAAGAACATTCGATGGAAAAAATAAAAATGTTTCCAAACCCAGCCATACAGCAAATTTCATTTACCGGAGTTGATGCCCTTGACGTTACTATTATGGATGCTTCAGGGAAAATTGTATCGCAACAATATCTTAATAATGAACGGCAAATGGACGTTTCTGAGCTTGCGGCTGGCCTGTACTTTGTTGAAATTTCCAACGGAAAAAATACTACCACCTTTAAGCTCATTAAAGAGTAGCACCCTCCTTCTTGCGCCATATTTTCCTTACCTTAGTTATTGGAAAAAAGATTGATACTCTCCCTTTTAATATGAGCAGAACAAAATTCCATATCATTGTATTTATTGTGATGTGGAATTTGTGTGCTGCCCAGGAATTTGTGAATTACACCATAAAGGATGGCCTGCCCAGCAACCGAATCTACCGATTGACTCAAGATAACGAAGGTTTTATTTGGGCCATTACCGATAAGGGTATGGCAAAATTCAACGGAAGGGAATTTAAGGTTTTCAATACCAGCAATGGATTGCCAACCAACGACATTTGGGACCTACGGGTTGATGCCGAAAATAGGATTTGGTTCTTCTCAAAATCAACTTTGCTGGGGTATATTGAAAATGAGAAGGTGCATACCTTTCCCAATTGCCAGGCGGGGGTCGTAATGTTTCCGGCATCTACCAATGTTTATAGTAACACCTTTATAGTCGGAAATAGCGGGCAATGGTTTTATCTGGAAAACGGATGTTGGAAAAACCTCACATTTTCAGAGGTACAGGATACCTCAAAATACCATTTTAAAAAGCTTCATAAAAAAGCGGTACAATTGGCAGAGCTTCCCGTTTTTAAAGAAAAGTCCGTAACACGGTTCAGAAACCGCGATTCTATCATGGTAATGCTCTACAACGAAGGTTTTAGCATAATAAACCTGCTTAGCGGGAAAATTTATGAAAGGGAATTTAAAAAATACGCGAGTCACCAAAACCCCAATTTTATTCGCAACCATTTTGTGAACGATCAAATCCAGATAACGGGATTTGACTTTGTGGGCATACTGGACGAGAATTTTGAGATCGATAAGGTGGTTAAGATACCCCCCAATCTAAAGGCCTATTTTTCAATGATAGATAAAAGTGGGAACATTTGGTGCGCCACTTTTTCGCGTGGAATCTTTATGTTGCCGCAGGTAAAGCGCCAGTGTACCTACGTGCTTCCGCATCAAAAAGTAGATCAACTGGCCAGAGTGGGTAAACGGATAGTGGCCAATGTGTACAATAAAGGATTTTATGAATACGATTCACTTCAAAAAAAGTTTAGGACATTTATAACGGATAAAAGTTTTGTTTTTAACGCGGTATATTTAGATTCCCTTGAAAGTTCATTTTTCTGTTCTGAAAAGAAAACCATCCAAATTGCGAATGAAGCAGCCAGCCGGCACCAAGTTGATCATTTCAATAAAATTGGTGGCGTAAGGAGCTTGGTCTATCTCAACGGTTTTTTATACGGAAATATATCCTCAGGGGTAATAAAAATAGACCCAGAAACCTTTGAGCGAATCAAAACCTACGATTATTATGGCGTTAGGGATTTATTGAAGTTTCGCGATTCCCTGCTCTTGGCAACTTCTGATGGTTTAAAAATACTATCTGACGGAAACATAACCTCCGTAACCCTTGCCGATAATCTTTTGAAGAAACCTATCTTGAGCCTTACTAAGGTTACGGACTCCCAATTTTTGGTCAATACTGACGGGCACGGTTCTTATCTCACAGACCTCAAGGAGGTATCACTATTGCCGAATTCAGAATTTTTGAGTGTTGAAAGCGCTGTTGCAAACAAGGATTTTATCTGGCTGGCTTCTGAAAGCGGAATTTTACAATATAAAAAAGCAGGTCCCGATTATTACTATACAGGCACTTTAAACGAAAACGACGGATTGCCTTCGAAAAAGGTTAATGCTATTCTGCCGGTGGGCGATGATTTGCTTGTATCAACGGACGATGGGGTTGCCATTCTTCCGAGAGCTCTTTATAAGCAGCCCCAACTTTCGAAAATTTACGTTGAAAAGGCACTTTTCAATCAAAGTCCTATCCCAGCCTCCGAACCTGCAATGCGCTACACCACCGACAATAGCGTAGATTTTTCCATTGCCACCATAGACTTTTCGTCCGCCCAAAACCAACTGAGCTACAGGTACCGTTTGCTGCCCATTCAAAAAGATTGGACAACTACAACCGCTTCAAACCTTAATTTTTCAAATCTGCCACCAGACAAATACACCCTGGAATTGAAAACCGGAAACCTAATGGAAACCGCCAATTTCACAATTTTGCCATTATGGAGGCAAAGGCCTTTGGCAAAAGCCGTGTTTTGGCTAGCGGGCATTTCGCTCTTAGGCGGAGTGCTCTATTATTTCAGAAACAAGGAAGTTTCAAAAAAAACCGCCAAGATTACCGCACAGAAAAAGATGGCTGAATATGAGCTATATGCCCTGCGCGCCCAGATGAACCCGCATTTTGTTTTCAACTCGCTTGCTGCTATCCAGTATTATATCAACAATAACGACTTTGAAACTTCAGAAAAATATCTGGTGAAATTCTCAAAATTGATACGCCAGTTTTTTGAGCTTTCAAAAGAAAGTGAAATTCCCCTGGAAACTGAAATTAAATTGCTGAAAAACTATTTGGATATTGAAAAGCTCCGTTTTAAGGAGAAATTGGGCTATCAGATACATATAGATTCTACGTTAAATTTACCCGAAACCACCATTCCCAGTATGCTGCTCCAGCCCATTGTAGAGAATGCTGTGAACCACGGTATCTTCAATAAAGAAAAAGAGGGCAATATCAATCTGTATTTTCGTAGCATTGACGAGCAGGAATTTATGGTGGAAATTATGGATGACGGCGTGGGCTTTTCAAACTCAAGAAAGAAACCCAACGGCAAGGTAAATTCTTCCGCAGTACTTGAAAATAGAATTGCGGTCTTAAACCGTTCCAAACAATGGGAAATACAATTTTTTAATGCTGAAGTATTTCCGGAGAAAATCGATACAGGCAATATTACTACCTTTAAAATTAAGAAAGTGCGATGACGACTATAACGGCCATATTGATAGACGATGAATTTTCTGCCCTAAAGGGACTGCAACAAAAGGTGGAAAAGTTTTTTCCCGAGATTTCAATAACCGCTACCTTTCAAAAACCCGAAGACGCCATAGCGTTTATAAAAAATGATCCTCCCGAAATTCTATTTCTCGATATACAAATGCCACGTTTGAATGGCTTTGAACTGCTTTCGGAACTGGACGGATTGGATTTTCAGGTCATTTTTGTAACCGCCTACAACGAATATGCCGTGGCAGCGTTAAAAAAATCGGCAATTGGATACATTTTAAAACCTGTGGATGATGACGATCTGAAACATGCAATTACAAAATCCATAACCACAATACGGGAAAAACAACAATTGGAAAGCAGCAACAAACTCATAGAAGTTCTCACGGAAACCATTTCAAAAAGAAACAAGATTATCGTGCCTACCGAAAAAGGGCTATCCTTTATCCCTCAGGACGAGGTGCTGCATTTGGAAGGTTTTCAGGGTTATACCAAATTTCATTTAAGCAACAATACAGAACTTTTAAGCAGTTATAACCTCGGGAAATTTGAACCTTCCTTGGGGCGAATATTTTTCAAATGCCACAAATCGCATATCGTAAACCTCGAAAAAGTGCGCAGTTTTGAAAATGAAGGTTATTTGGTACTGGAAAACGGTAACCGTGTGCCCATTTCAAAAACCAACCGAAAAGCATTTTTGGAAATGTTCCGTTGAGGTTTTTTATTCAGTATTCAGTGTTCGGCAATGCAGCACATCTTAACAGTTCCCCTTTGGGAGTTAGGGGCTAATACCTTACCTTATTTTCCTTGCGCATCGCTTTCACTTCTTTTTTAGCTTCTTTTTCGTGATAATTTCCGCCCAGATACTGGCAATTTGATAAAGCTTTCATGCTCTCAAAAGGTACTGCACATTTATGGTACATAAAAGATTGTGATAAGGTTTTGATTAAGTTTTTATCGCCTACGGTTAGGTCCACATCGTCCATGGTGAATTGGCAGGGGTGTTCATAACCACAGGCGTGTGTCATTTCTAGCAGCTCCTTACAGAAATTTTTAAAATAGAAATGCGCCCTCACTGATTTGTCTTCAATATTAATACCGCGTTGCAGCCATTTATTTTGGGTAGCAACCCCGCTAGGGCATTTGTTGGTATGGCATTGCTGAGCTTGAATACAACCAATGCTCATCATCGCCTCTCGTGCAACGTTGATTAAATCGGCACCCATTGAAAATGCCATAGCTGCTTTGGCAGGAAACCCTAACTTTCCACTTCCTATAAAAACAATTCGATCACACATCTCGTGCTTTTTGAAAATTTTATAAACTTCAGCAAAACCAAAAAGCCACGGCAGGGACACGTGGTCGGCAAAACTTGGGGGCGACGCACCGGTGCCTCCCTCACCACCGTCAATTGTTATAAAATCTGGCCCTTTGCCGGTTTCTTTCATTATTTTTGCAAGTTGTTCCCATTCTCCCAAGCGGCCTACAGCAGATTTAATGCCCACGGGCAAACCGGTTGCTTCAGCTATACTTTCCACAAATTCAACCATTCCTTTAACTCCTTCAAAAGCAGAATGATTAGGTGGCGATAGCACATCTTTTCCTAAGGGTACGTGTCTTATATCAGCAATTTCCTGAGTAATTTTAGACCCTGGCAAAACACCCCCCTTACCTGGTTTTGCACCTTGGGAAAGTTTTACTTCAATAGCTCTAACTTGCGGGTTTTCGTTAACGAGCTTCACAATTTTTTCCATGGAGAAATTTCCCTGCTCGTCCCGAACCCCAAAATATCCGGTTCCAAAATGAAAAACAACGTCTGCGCCAGTTTTGTGATATGGAGAAAGACCACCTTCACCTGTATTATGATATGCGTAGGCTAGCGCGCATCCTCTATTTAAGGATTCAACAGCCCTTGCCGATAATGATCCGAAGCTCATGGCTGAAACATTAATTACCGATGTTGGACGATATGGACGCCTGCGCTTGTGATAACTGCCCATTACTTTTGCACACGGTAAAAAATATGGGTTCTTGTAATTTGGGTTCTCCTTTTCAACTTTGAATGGTAGAAGAGAATTGTTTATGAATATATAATTCGGTTCATAAATATCACGGTCGGTGCCGAAACCTTCATAATTGTTTTCGTTTTTCGCCGAAGCATAGATCCAACCCCGCTCAATACGATTAAAGGGAAGCTCCTCGCGATTGTTGGCAACAATATACTGCCGAAGCTCCGGCCCGATGCCTTCCAGCATATACCGAATGTGGCCAATAACTGGAAAGTTGTGGCTTATCGTGTGGTGTTTGTTGAAAAAAATGTCCCGAATGGCAACGATTAAAAGAAAAATAAGAACCCATACCCACCAAGGTATTTGACCTAAGAAAGATAGAAACTCCTCCATAAAAATACATTTTTGATAAAGGTATTTAAAATAAATCTCATTTGGAAAGAATAATGAAGAAGGTGATTATTGTTTATAATTTCCCCAAAAACACTTCCTATAAAAGTTTGATAATAGTTATTTTCACAGCTTGAAGAAAATGAAGTTTTGGAACAGTATTTAAAACAACTCAACGATGCGCAGCGTGCGCCAGTGCTGCAAAAAGACGGCGCAATGATTGTAATTGCCGGGGCTGGTTCGGGCAAGACGCGCGTGCTAACTTTTCGCATTGCATATTTGATGAGTCAGGGCGTGGATCCTTTCAATATTTTGGCGCTTACTTTTACCAATAAGGCCGCAAGAGAAATGAAAGGGCGTATCTCAAAAATCGTGGGGGCCAGTGAAGCCAAAAATCTTTGGATGGGAACCTTCCACAGTATTTTTGCGAAAATTCTTCGGTTTGAAGCCGATAAATTGGGCTATCCTTCCAACTTCACAATTTATGACACCCAAGACTCACACAGTGTAATTCGTGCGGTGATAAAGGAGATGAACCTGGATAAAGATGTGTATAAATACAAGCAGGTCTATTCGCGCATATCTTCCTATAAAAACAGTTTGATTACCGTAAAGGCATATTTCAACAATCCGGAATTGATTGAAGCTGATGCCATGGCGAAAATGCCTCGTCTTGGCGATATTTACAAAGCCTATGTTGACAAGTGTTTTAAGGCTGGCGCAATGGATTTTGACGATCTTCTGCTGAAAACCAACGAATTGCTAACGCGTTTTCCAGATGTTTTGGCAAAGTATCAAAACCGGTTCCGCTACATTTTGGTGGACGAGTACCAAGATACCAACCACAGTCAGTATTTGATCGTTCGCGCGCTTTCCGATAGGTTTCAAAATATATGTGTTGTGGGCGATGATGCGCAGAGTATTTATGCTTTCCGCGGAGCGAACATCAATAATATTTTAAATTTCCAGAAAGATTATGACGATGTAAAAGTTTTCCGTTTGGAACAAAATTACCGCTCCACGAAAAATATTGTAAACGCGGCAAATAACATCATCGAAAAGAATAAAACCAGACTTGAAAAAGTAGTTTGGACGGCAAATGACGAAGGCAATAAAATCCTCGTAAACCGAACCATGACCGATGGTGACGAAGGCCGTTTTGTGGCCAGCTCCATTTTTGAAAATAAAATGAACCATCAATTAAATGATGGCGATTTTGCCGTTCTGTTCCGAACAAACGCACAAAGCCGTGCTATTGAGGATGCGCTTCGGAAAAAGGACATTCCGTATAGAATTTACGGGGGGCTTAGTTTTTATCAGCGAAAAGAAATAAAAGATGTACTAGCTTATTTGCGGTTGGTATTGAACCCGAAGGATGAAGAAGCGCTGAAACGCGTTATAAATTATCCCGCACGTGGCATTGGCGATACAACGATGGAACGTTTAATTGTTGCTGCAAATCATTACAACCGATCGATTTTTGAGGTGATGAAAAACATTGATAAAATTGATTTGAAAATAAATGCCGGTACCAAAAGCAAATTGGAGGATTTTGTGACGATGATTGAAAGTTTCCAGGTTTTGAATCAAAATTATGATGCTTTTACTATTACCGAACACGTTTCAAAAAAGACCGGATTGCTTCAGGAATTAAAAAAAGACGGCACCCCTGAAGGTATTGCACGTATCGAAAATATAGAGGAACTATTGAACGGAATGCGCGATTTTGTGGAAGAGCAAAAGGAAATTGCAGGTGCCACAGGTTCGCTCTCGGAATTTATGGAAGATGTGGCGCTCGCCACTGATTTGGACAACGACAAGGGTGATGGTGACCGCGTAGCTTTAATGACGGTACATTTGGCGAAAGGTTTGGAGTTTCCCTACGTTTACATTGTGGGGATGGAGGAAGACCTGTTCCCCAGCGGGATGAATATGAATTCCCGTAGTGAGTTGGAAGAGGAGCGGAGGCTTTTTTACGTTGCGCTCACGCGAGCCGAAAAACAGGCGTATTTAACCTACACCCAATCGCGTTACCGTTGGGGAAAATTGATTGATGCCGAGCCAAGCCGTTTTATTGAGGAAATTGACGAGAGCTTTTTGGAATATCTAACCCCAATTACCGAAAACCGCTACAAACCGCTTTTGGATGCCGATATTTTTGATGAGGTTGACCACAGTAAACTGCGTTTGCGAAAACCTGTTGCGGGCAAAGCTCCAATGGGACCAACGGAAGCACAGCTTCGCAAATTGCGAAGATTGAAACCCGTAGCAAGCGATACCGATAAAAATTTTAGTGTGGAAGATACCAATCTAAGCGAGGGAACAATGGTGGAGCACGTTCGCTTCGGAAAAGGTAAAATTCTCAAAATCGAGGGAATAGGTGCTGATACAAAAGCTGAAATAGATTTCGAAAACGGTGGTTTAAAAAAATTACTTCTTCGTTTTGCTAAACTGAAAGTGGTCGATTAGTGAATTTGGAATTCGTTACTTGATCAACCGAAGACTATTAGCAAAAAAAAATTTACGAATCCCAAATTCCACATATTTTAATTGACTTCCAAATAAGTATCAACAGCAATACTTATTTGCTCTTTCATATTTTCGATATCGCTTTGTGCCCAATCGCCGTGACCGCCATCATAAATTGTAAAAATGTGGTCAATCTGGGAATTATTCAGCGCTGTATTTAAAGTTGTTCCATTAGTGAGAGGAACTAAGGGGTCAGCGTTTCCGTAGAAAAGAAGCGTTGGGCTGCTAGCATTAGAAACGCGCAATGCTGGACTCAAAACTTCTGCATAATTTGTTCCCTGTGGATATGCACTCTCATCTACCAAAGCGGCCATTAGCGCTGGAAAATTTGGATTGTTGCTATAAAAGGGATCGGTGAAATCAGTGGGCCCTACGATATCACCAACTATTTTTACCTGGTCGTCCGTATCGTAAACATAATCATACATTAAAGAAATGTGCGCGCCCGCGCTGGCGCCTACCAAGGCAAATTCAGGCAGGATTTGTAGCTCGTTTTTTTCTGAAGTCAATTTATCGATTACCGCATCCAAATCCAAAAATTGGTTGGGAAAGGCCGGCGTGTCAATATCTGCAAGCACATAATTTACATTTACTATTGCGTGGTCAGGATGTCGCTGTTTTATATAGGAAATAAAGAAGTCCATATCGGCCTTATCGCCACCCGTCCATCCGCCGCCGTGAACCAGCATGATAACTTTGGTTTTAGTGGAAGATCGATTTGCGGGCAGATAAAGGTCATATTTTTGTTGTTGATCATTTCCGTAGGAAACATTCAACATGGTTTCTTCAGCTAAAGATTCATTCGCTGTAGTATCGTTATCTTCCGAACAGGAAATGAAATTGATTTGAATTCCGAAAAGAAGAATTATAATGAGGATTTTTTTCATATAAAAATTTAGTTTTTTCAATAACGGTTGAAAAGTGGATTTATGTTAAGAATTTTAAAGAAATCTTCCATTTATAAAAATTGTAAGTAACTTTAAATAAAAAATATGATTCGAAAAGGTTCAAAAGTAATGTGGAAATGGGGGAGTGGTGAGGCCGAAGGAAAAGTAATCGATACTTTTTCCACAAAAATTACCAAAACAATAAAAGGGAGCAAAATTACAAGAAAAGGTGAAAAAGACAACGAAGCCCTCTATATTGAGCAAGCAAATGGAGATAAGGTATTAAAGCTTGAAAATGAAGTAAACAGAAAAACTAAAGATTAAAAATGGCTGAATTTATTAAGATTTACGAGGAAAATCCAAACCCGAAAGAAATTAAACGTGTTGTAAAAATACTTCGCGATGGCGGGGTAATAATTTATCCCAGCGATACGGTATATGCGCTGGGCTGCGATATAAACAACAATCGCGCAATGGAACGCGTAGCACAACTTAGGGGAGTGAAGCTGGAAAAAGCCAATTTCTCGTTTGTTTGCGAAGATTTGAGCAATCTCAGCGATTATGTAAAGCAGATAGACACTCCTACTTTTAAAATATTAAAACGAAATCTTCCGGGACCCTACACCTTTATTCTTCCGGGGAATAATAATCTTCCAACGGTTTTTAAAAAGAAAAAGGAAGTTGGTATTCGTGTACCAGATAATTCCATAACGAGAGCTATTGTGCAGGAACTGGGCAATCCTATCATTTCCACTTCTATTAAGGATGAAGACGAGGTAATTGAGTACACTACCGATCCCGAACTTATTCTCGAGAAATGGGACAATTTGGTAGATTTAGTTATTGATGGTGGCTATGGTGGCAATATTGCTTCCACTGTAATTGATCTTACGGGGACAGAACCGGTAGTAATGCGGGAAGGGAAAGGAAGTTTGGAAATTTAACTTTTAGTAGATTGTTTTTTCTGAAATTCTGAAAGCAAAAATCCTGTTTGCTGATTGAGTTTTTTTCTGAAAAAAGCTGTCCATCCAACCAAAAACCCTTTTAAACCCAATGCCTGCTTGGACCATCTGTAAAGGCTGAATTTATCAACGTGGTTTATAATTTTTCCGTCCTTGAATTTGAAAGTTGCGTTAATTACGTTGTGAACTTTCCTTCCTGTTTTACTAAATGTGTAATACGCTTCCCAACGGGCTTTTCCCGCTTCAGGAGTATATTCTATGTTTGAGGTTATTACTTTAAAATCTTCTCCCTGCTGGCTGTGACAGAGCATTCGCCACATGTTTTTGGCTTCTTCTCCTTTTAAAACTCCAAAGGCCGGATCTTCAAAGGTAACATCATCGTGATACCATTCGAGCATGCGCTCTGCGTCTAAGTTTGCAAAGGCTTCGTAGAATTTTTCAATAATATTTAATTCAGTGTTGCTGATAATTTCTGAATTGAAAATTATTTCAATAAATGCTGCAAGCCTCGGTAAATGTTTTTCTCAAGGATATCGATGGAACCGTCTGCCAGAAACATTTTTTTAATATTTTCAAAAAGTCGGTCTATTTCATTTTTGGAATAATCGTAACGAGATATTGTGTGTTGAATTTTTTGGATACGTTGGTAATCATTGTCTTGGTCGAATTCTTTATGGACCTGACGATATTTTTCTTCACCAACTTTTGATTTTATATATTCCTTTTCGGCTTTTGTCTCAACAAAGTTGGCATAGGCACAGTAGAGTAATATATATGCTTTTAGCTCTTCGCGGGTCCAATTGGTTTTGAATTCTTCCATTTTTAAGTATATATTATTAAAGGTTTTATATTCCTATCTAAGATACAAAAACCTTTCAAAAGATTGTTTTGTGGGCAGCAATAAAAAAACCCGGCCATAGGGACCGGGTTTTAAGGTTATTCTGCTTTTTGGAAATTAGTTTCCTCCGGCTTCTAAGTTTTTCATTTCTTTTTCAATCATATCATAGAATTGATCGATTTTAGGAAGTACCAAAATACGTGTACGTCTGTTGGTAGCTCTGTTTTCAGCAGTGGTGTTTGGAACCAACGGCACGTAATCTGCACGACCGGCTGCAACCAAACGAGATGGTGCTACACCTAATTTTTGCAGTTCGCGTACAATTGCGGTAGCTCTTTTTACACTTAAATCCCAGTTGTCAAGCAACAATCCATTGCTGTACGGAACGTTATCTGTGTGGCCTTCAACCATAGCCTCAAACTCTGGCTTACCATTGATTACTTTAGCAACTTTCCCTAAGATTTCACTAGCTCTGTTTGAAATTTGGTAGCTTCCGCTCTTGAAAATTACTTTGTCTGAAAGTGAAATGTAAACCACTCCTTTTTCAACATTTACCTCAATGTCTGGGTCGTTTACACCAACTTCTCTTTTAAGACTGGTAACGAGTGCAAGGGTAACACTATCTTTTTTGTTAAGCGCATCTTGCAAACGGGTAATTTTCAGGTCTTTTTCTTTTAGGCTTTCCAAAGATTTCTCAAGATTGGTAGCCCCTTTTGAAGTCAACATGGTAAGTTCTTTTGAACTTTGAATGAGGTCTTCGTTGGTCTTTTTCATATCTGCCAAACGCTCTTCAAGTTGTTTAGCGCGGGCTGTTGCTGCTGCTCTTTCGGTAAGACAGTCATTAAGCTTTACAGTTGCCGTATTAAGCAAATCCTGAGTGTTTTGTTGTTTTGCTTCAAGTTCCGCATATTTTTTCTTGGAAACGCAAGAAGTAAAAGCTAAACTTGAACATACTGCTAGAATCAATAGTTTTTTCATAATTTGTTAAGTGTTATATTAGATTGTTTGTTCAAATATTCTGAACCAAAATTATTAAAATAGCAGTCGCTCAAAAAACGATTAACAATACTTTAAGTAAAATAAACTAAAGTCGGTTAAATTTTTTTTTGTTATTTATAAAGTACTGAAATACAATAGATTTTAAGGTGTAATACTTTAAAGTTGAAGAAAACACCTTCCTCTTTCTAAGAAATTTTGGTAGCAATGCATAAAAGCTTAGATGTGCTTTTAAAATTGCAAAGAAATGTTTCGGTTTATCTTGAATTAAAAATTGAAAAGCTGCCACCCCGTCCAAGAGCATTCGTGCAAGCAAGGCCGTGAAAGCTTTTGTTCCTACGGTGTTTTTAAGAAGATTTAAAAGCGAATTCCTAAAATTATAGAAAGTCTTTTTCGGGTTCAATGCCGCAAGGGTTGCCCCGCCAACGTGGTAAACTTTCGAAGCTCCCACATAAACTATTTTTCCGCCTTTTGATTGAAGTCGCCAGCAAAGGTCAATTTCCTCTTGGTGCGCAAAATAGTCTTCATCCAGCGCGCCAGCCTGCCAAAAAGCTTCTGCTTTTACGAAGAGGCATGCCCCGGAAGCCCAAAATATTTGTGAAACATCGTCGTACTGACCCATATCTTTTTCCAAGGTATTGAAAATTCTTCCACGGCAATAGGGGTAGCCGTATTTGTCAATAAAACCGCCAGCAGCACCGGCATATTCGAAGTATTCTTTGTTTTTGTAATCCAGAATTTTAGGCTGAGCGGCAACAACGGAGGAATCTTTTTCAAATTCAGAAACTACTGGCTGCAACCAATTTTCGGTCACTTCCACATCGCTATTCAATAGAATGAAAATATCTTCGGAGAGGTTTTTTAAAGCATCATTGTAACCTTTTGCATAACCACCATTTTCTTTGTTTTGAATGATTTTTACCGTTGAAAAAAATTCTGAAACAAATGCGACAGAATTATCTGTGGAAGCATTATCGGCAATATACACAGTGGCTTCGGAAGAAAATTTCACTACAGATGGCAGAAATCTTTCCAGCAAATCCTTTCCGTTCCAATTTAAGATTACTACAGCTACTTTCACGGGTGTAAAGATAGATTTTTGAAGTGTTTTTTCAGGACTTATTTATAATTTGGAATATCTTTCAGAAAAATATACTGTTCATTTTCAAAATCCATTTGGCAATAATAATGTTCCAAACCGTTGCTGACCATTAAATATTCAGCTTGTAGAGCGAGATTGTACCGTGCAATTTGGTCAAATGTTTGCTGAGTGATTGCTACGGAAGGCGCTTTGCACTCCACAATCAAGAAAATGCTGCCGTCATTATTGAAAACGACCACATCATATCGTTTTACAGTATTGTTGAGTTTTAGCTGTTTCTCAACATTTATAAGGCTTTTGGGATAGTTTTTTTCTTTTAGAAGAAATTGGACCACGTGCAACCGAACCCATTCCTCGGGTGTGAGCACCACAAATTTTTTTCGGATTTCATCAAAAACCAACGTTTTATTTTCGCTACTTTTGAAGCGAAAGGAATATTCGGGGAAGTTGAGTTTTTGCATAAAACAAATATCTATTAAATTCCAAATTTCAAGCACCAAATTCCAAATAAATCTCAATTTTCAAAAAGCAACAAACAACAAACAACAAGCAACAAAAACTTTTCCATGCCGCTCGACAAAGTAAAAACCATTATTAACGATATTAAAAACGGAAACACAAAACCCATTTATTTTTTGATGGGCGAGGAGCCGTATTACATTGACGGTATTTCGAAATATATTGAGGAAAACGTTTTGAGTGAAGAGGAAAAAGGCTTCAACCAAATGTTGCTTTACGGCCGTGATGTTTCTGTAGAAGATATCATTAGCAACGCCAAACGTTACCCAATGATGGCGGAAAAACAGGTGGTAATTGTAAAAGAAGCGCAGGACCTTTCGCGCACCATCGAAAAGTTGGTGCCTTATGCTAAGGATCCGCAGCCCACAACCGTTTTGGTGCTTTGCTACAAATATAAAACCTTGGATAAACGCAAAAAATTGGCTAAGGAGATTGCCAAAACAGGCGTTGTTTTTGAGAGCAAAAAACTCTATGAAAACCAGGTTCCCGATTGGATTAAACGTGTGCTGGCAGGAAAAGGCTATACAATTACCCCAAAGGCCGCGCAAATGTTGGTAGAATTTCTTGGGAATGATTTGAGCAAAGTAAACAACGAGCTTGAAAAACTGCAATTAATCCTAAAACCTGGCGAGCAGATTACACCTCAAATTATTGAGGAAAATATAGGTATCAGTAAGGATTTCAACAATTTTGAACTTCAAAATGCTATTGGAGAAAAAGATATAAAAAAGGCTTTTGCAATCATTCAATATTTTTCGCAAAACCCCAAAAACAATCCGTTAGTGATGACGGTAGCTTTGTTGTACAGTTTCTTTTCAAAATTGCTGAAATATCATGCACTCGCCAACAAAGGCGATGCTGCAAAGGCGTTAGGTGTGAACCCTTATTTCATAAAAGATTATCAAACCGCAGCACGAAACTATCCGATGAAAAAGGTTAGTGCCATTATAGCTGCAATTCGTGAAGTGGATATGAAAAGTAAAGGCGTAGGTGCCGCAAATCTTCCGCAGGGCGATTTGCTAAAGGAATTGTTGGTGAAGATTTTTAATTGAGGTAGTATTATTTTACAATCAACAATCAACAATCAACAATCAACAATCAACAATCAACAATCAAAAATCAACAATCAACAATCAACTATCTCCTATCTACAGAATACTTCCCAGCTCCCAAAAGTGCTATCGCAATAAAACCAACTAAAAAAAGAATTGCTTTTTCCTTAGTTGCTAACGGATCTGCCGCATGAACCACAAATGCTGCCACCGCCATTGTTACTATCACGGGAATTGCGGTTAACCTCGTCTTAAAACCAATAATTACAAGTAGGGGAAAAAGCACTTCGCATAGCACGGCTAAAATTAAGGTAGCGGTTTCGCCAATGCCAATGGGGTCTCCAAATGAAAAATCGCCCGATAGCATTTTTAAAAGTTTGGGCACTCCGTGGGTAAGCATCATTCCACCAAAGCCCACGCGAAGCAGCAGTAATCCTAAATTATAATTGGTCGTGTTGTTCATTTCTGTCCTTTTAAATTTTAGAAAAGCGAATATAGAAAACATTTCATTCACATTTAGCAATAACCTTCATTTCAAAAAATTGGCGCAGCCCTTTTTAAAACGTATTTTTGGGCTTCAAAAAATATGTGAATGAAAAAAATTAAAGCTTGGTTTGCCGCGGCGAGATTGCGAACATTGCCGCTTTCGGTTTCTGGAATAATAGTTGGGGCTTCCTTAGGAACTACAAATCTAGGAGAATCAGGCATTTGGCAATCCAGCCTTTTCTGGCTCGCAATATTGGTTACCATAGGTTTTCAAGTGCTTTCCAATTTTGCTAACGATTACGGCGATGGCATACGCGGCACCGATGCCAAAAGACAGGGCGAAAAACGCATGGTTGCATCGGGTATTATTTCACCCAAACAGATGAAAATCGGGATGATTGTTACGGGAGTTATAACTTTTTTTCTCGCTACCTTTTTAATTTTTATCGCTTTCGGAAACGAAAACTTCATCATTTCCTTTATTTTTTTCAACCTCACTATTGTTTCAATAATCGCTGCGGTTAAATACACCGTTGGTAAAAAAGCTTATGGCTATTCGGGCTTGGGAGATGTTTTTGTGTTTCTGTTTTTTGGATTGTTGAGCGTTTTGGGAAGTTATTATTTATTCACCCATAATTTAAATTGGCTTTTATTGTTACCCGCAATTGCGATTGGATGTTTTAGCACAGCAGTGCTAAACTTAAATAATATGCGCGATATTGAAAGCGATACAGCTGCCAATAAAAACACGCTGGTTGTAAAACTGGGAATACAGAAAGCAAAAAAGTACCATGCTTTTTTATTGCTTTTCGGAATGGCTTGCGCAATTGTCTATACGGCCTTAAATTATCGTGAGCCGTGGCAATTTTTATACTTTATCGCTTTTATTCCTTTTCTATTAAACATAAAGACTGTTTTTAAGAACACAGTGCCAAGGCTTCTCGACGGCGAATTGAAAAAGGTTGCCTTAAGCACTTTTTTGTTTGCAATCTTGTTTAGTATATTTATGTGATAAAAAAACAGTTATGAAAATTACATTTTACGGACAGAACAGTCTTGGTATTGAAATTAAGGGAAAGCACATTCTGGTAGATCCCTTTATTACGGGAAACGATCTTGCAAAAGACAAAATTGACATCAACGATTTAAAAGCAGATTATATCCTTTTAACCCACGCACACCAAGACCACACACTCGATGCTGCGGCAATTGCAAGAAGAACAGGAGCAATAATAGTCAGTAATTTTGAAATTGCAAATCATTACGAAGCAAAAGGCATTGAAGTTCACCCAATGAACCACGGTGGAAGCTGGAAGTTTGAGTTTGGAAAAGTGAAATATGTGATTGCACACCATACAAGTTCTTTTCCCGATGGCAGCTATGGCGGTCAACCAGGCGGTTTTGTGATTGAGGGCGAACATAAAAACATTTACATTGCCGGCGATACAGCCTTAACTATGGATATGAAGCTCATCCCAATGCATACAAAGCTGGATTTGGCAATTCTACCCATAGGCGATAATTTCACAATGGGAATTGATGATGCAATTATTGCTAGCGATTTTGTGCAGTGCGATAAGGTTTTGGGCGTGCATTACGATACTTTCGGATACATTGAAATAGACCACGAAGAGGCAAAACGTAAATTTTATGATGCCAATAAAGATTTGATGCTTTTGGAAATTGGAGAATCTATTGAATTATAAACCAAATATCACCCTGAGCGCAGTCGAAGGGTTTTTAAATGCTTACAGCTTCATATAAAAAATACCTCCTAAACTTCAAACGCCCAAGCGGCACTTCCCGAGGCGTTATGAATTCAAAAGAAACCTATTTTCTTACTCTCAAAACTGAAGAAAGTTTCGGAGTGGGCGAGTGCGGTCTGCTCCGTGGATTGAGTGTGGACGATCGCCCCGATTACGAAGAAGAACTTGCAGGGGTTTGTGAAAACGTGGAGCTGGGCGTTAGTGAAGCAGATTTATACGAAGCATTACAGGAATTTCCCTCGATACAATTTGGGATTGAAACAGCTTTCAAGTCTTTGCGCTCAAAAAATCCTTTCGAATTATTTCCTTCGGAATTTTCGCGTGGAGAAGCTTCAATCCCAATAAACGGTTTGGTTTGGATGGGCGATAAAAGTTTTATGAAACAACAGATTTCAGAAAAACTGAAACAGGGTTTTACTTGTATAAAAATGAAAATTGGCGCAATCGATTTCAAAACTGAAATTGAACTTTTGAAATCAATCCGAAAGGAATTTTCCGCTTCAGAAGTAGAATTGCGCGTTGATGCTAACGGTGCATTTTCCCAAAAAGAAGCTTTGGAAAAACTAAAAGTGCTTTCAGATTTGCAATTACATTCCATAGAGCAGCCCATTAAACAAGGCCAATGGCAGGAAATGGCAAGACTTTGTGAGGAAACTCCATTACCGATCGCTTTGGATGAAGAATTAATCGGTGTTTTTTCCGAAGAAAAAAAGAACATACTTTTGGACACCATAAAACCACAATTTATAATCTTAAAACCCTCATTGATTGGCGGTTTCCGCGGATGCGATACTTGGATAAAACTAGCAGAAAATCATAAGGCAGGTTGGTGGATTACTTCCGCTTTGGAAAGCAATGTGGGTTTAAACGCCATTTCGCAATATACCTTCACAAAAAACAGTAAATTGCCGCAAGGTTTGGGCACGGGCAGCCTTTACACAAATAATATTGATAGTCCGCTGGAAGTTTCAAATGGTGAGTTGCATTACAATCCATCTGTTAATTGGAATTTTCAGATTTAAATTTGAACAACTTATTTTATAATTTAAAAACCCAAAATGTACATACAACAAGCCTTTAAATCCCTGCACGAATGGTGGCGCTATTTGGTAGGTTTTATCATTATTTTTCTTGCCAGTCAGTTAGGCTCTATTCCACTATTAATTGCAGTAATGTTTAAAGTAATGGCAGAAGGTGGAAATATAGAGTCCATTCAGGATCCAAATGTGATGATGACCGTTTTAGACTCGAATCTCACCCTGTTTTTGATGCTGCTCAGTTTTGCCATAGGTTTGTTAGGGGTTTATCTTGTGGTGAAATTTTTGCACAAACAACCGTTTGTTGCACTTACTACGTCAAGAAAAAAAACGGATTGGGGGCGAGTCTTTTTTGGCTTTGCACTTATTGCCATAACAACCATTGTTGTTACAAGCTTAGATTTTTATAACAATCCAGAGAACTATGTTTTGCAGTTCGATTTGGTGCCATTTATTATTCTTGCAGTAATTGCAGTAATCATGATTCCGTTGCAGACCAGTTTTGAGGAATATCTTTTCCGTGGTTATTTAATGCAGGGAATTGGCGTTTTAACAAAAAACAGATGGTTGCCATTGATTGTTACATCTGTGATATTTGGAGCGCTTCATATGGCAAATCCAGAGGTTGACAAACTTGGGAATATAATAATGATTTATTATATCGGGACCGGTTTCTTTCTCGGAATTATGACGTTGATGGACGAAGGCATGGAGCTCGCCCTTGGTTTTCACGCCGGTAACAATTTAATTGCAGCACTTTTGGTGACCGCAGATTGGACGGTTTTTAAAACCAATTCCGTTTTAAAAGATATTTCTGAACCTTCCGCAGGCTTTGATGTAATTGCGCCCGTACTTATTTTATATCCTATCTTTCTACTAATTATGGCGTTGCGTTACAAATGGACCGATTGGAGCGGAAAGCTCTTCGGAAAAGTGGAAGAGCCAATTAATATTTCAGATAAAAATACTCAAAACCAAACATTTGTTGAATAGTGAAGCTGCTGCACTCCAATTTCAAATTAAATGGCGAAGCGTTTTCTTCTGCTGAAGGGTTAAAGGAACGGGCGAATCATTTAGTTGAAAAAGAAAAGAATGATGAACCGGCTATTGGAAAATTTATTTTGGAATGGCTGGATGAAAATAATTTTATTACCGTAAAAACGTCCGGTTCCACGGGGATTCCAAAGAAATTAAAACTTCAAAAAAAACATGTTTTCAACAGTGCTGAAGCTACTGTGAATTATTTTGATTTAAAAGAGAATACCAAAGCATTACTCTGCCTTTCTTCGGAATATATTGCAGGAAAAATGATGCTTGTGCGAGCAATGACGGCTGGTTGGGATTTACATACCGTTGCCCCTGAAAAAAATCCTTTTGAAAGTTTTGAAGATAACTTCGATTTTACGGCAATGGTTCCCTATCAGGTTTTTCATTCTTTGGCAGATTTGCACAAAGTGAAAAAGCTAATTATAGGTGGCGGGGCAGTGTCACGGAAATTGGAAAAACAGCTTCAGGAAGTTTCAGCTAAAATTTCTGCGACCTACGGAATGACGGAAACCATCAGCCATATTGCAGTACGTCCATTAAACGGAATTGAAAAATCTTCCGTTTTTATGGCGCTTCCAAAAGTGAACTTTACACAGAACGAAAATAATTGCCTTCAAATTCACGCTCCCGAAATTTCAGAAGAAACCGTTTTGACTAATGATGTTGTGGAGCTTATTTCACCAACTTCCTTTAAATTTTTAGGAAGGATTGACAATGTAATTAATACGGGGGGCATAAAAGTGCATCCCGAAATTTTGGAAGAAAAGCTTTCGCTTCATATAAACCAACCATTTTTTATAGCCTCTGAAAAGGATGAAGCTCTTGGGGAACGTGTTATTCTGATAATTGAAAGTGAAAAGCAATTACAATTGGAAGATTATTCTGAAACTTTTGAAATGCTTTCAACTTACGAGAAACCCAAAAAAGTTTATACTACGCCCCAATTTATTTATACGGAAACCGGGAAGATACTACGAGCGGCAACTTTGGAAACAATATAAAACAAATACTGTGTTTTAAAATCAATTCATTCTATTCAGACTAAACGGTCAATTTTCCTTCAATTTCGCCAAGAATGATTGCTGCATGAGTTTTAGGATCATAAGCCACCAGTACATTGTTTCCCACTTCAAACTCATGGATACGCAAACGTGAAATGAGCTGCTCACTCGTGGTATTGAATTTTGGAGCATTTTTGGGTATTACTTCCAGTTCAAAACCTACCATATACGAATTGTTAACGGTGGTTCCGGTTTCATAAACGCTGATTATTTTAGCAGGTGCTTCTTTTCCTCTTTTTAGCAATTTGTTTTTAGTGGTGGATGTAGTTACTACAGAGCTAATGAAAAAGATGAAGGTAAGTGCAAAAAAAATTGACAGTGCAATAAGCGAATACTGCGTAAGTTTTGGTATTTCGTCAAAACTATAGGAACCTGCTGGCATTCCCCACATACCTACAAATAATGTAATAAACGGAATCCACATAAGTGCGAAACAACGCCAGCCCATTTTGCGGAGTGTGGTAGAGTTGAGTTCCATAATGAGTTGGTTTAAAGATTATTAAATTGCTCTATAAACCAAATGTAATCAAAATCAATTAATTATGATTTATTGCTCTTTAATTCTAAACCTGAATTACGCCCATATTAAAAGGCTTTTCAATAGGCGCGTGGTTTGCAGCTTCTATTCCCATAGAAATCCATTTTCGGGTGTCCAATGGATCAATTACGGCATCTGTCCAAATTCTGGAAGCTGCGTAATATGGCGAAATTTGTCGGTCGTAACGTGCTTTTATTTTGTTGTAAAGTTCAGTTTCTTCCTCTTCGGAAATTTCTTTTCCCTGTTTTTTAAGCGAAGCAGTTTCAATTTGAAGCAACACTTTTGCAGCGCTGTTTCCACTCATAACCGCAAGTTCAGCGCTTGGCCACGCCACAATCAATCGCGGATCGTAAGCTTTTCCGCACATTGCATAATTTCCTGCGCCATAACTATTTCCAATAACAATTGTAAATTTTGGAACAACGCTATTGCTAACGGCATTCACCATTTTTGCTCCATCCTTTATAATCCCCCCGTGCTCGCTTTTGCTGCCAACCATAAAACCGGTAACATCCTGTAAAAATACCAACGGAATTTTCTTTTGGTTGCAATTTGCAATAAATCGAGTTGCTTTATCAGCGCTATCGCTATAAATCACGCCGCCAAATTGCATTTCGCTCGGCTTAGTTTTGGCTTTTGTGGTTTTTACCAAAGTACGCTGATTGGCAATAATTCCAACGGCCCAACCTTCTATTCGTGCATAGCCCGTTAATATTGTTTGTCCGTAGCCTTCTTTGTATTCTTCAAAATCGCTATCGTCCACAAGGCGTTTTATAATTTCCCGCATATCGTATTGTTCAGCGCGAGATTTTGGAAGAATTCCGTAGATGTCTTCTTGTTTTTCCTTTGGCTTTAAAGACTTTTCTCTGTTGAAACCAGCTTTGTCAAAATCGCCAATTTTGGAGACTATATTTTTTATTTTATCCAAAGCATCTTTGTCGTCTTTTGCTTTGTAATCGGTAACGCCACTAACTTCGCAATGCGTTGTCGCGCCCCCTAATTCTTCGTTATCAATGCTTTCGCCAATGGCGGCTTTTACCAAATAACTTCCAGCAAGAAAAATACTTCCGGTTTTGTCAACAATCAAAGCCTCGTCACTCATAATTGGAAGATACGCGCCGCCAGCAACGCAACTGCCCATCACCGCTGCAATCTGGGTGATGCCCATACTGCTCATTACGGCATTGTTTCTAAAAATCCTTCCGAAGTGTTCCTTATCGGGGAAAATTTCATCCTGCATAGGCAAATAAACGCCAGCGCTATCCACCAAATAAATTATAGGCAAACGGTTTTCAATGGAAATTTCCTGCGCGCGAAGATTCTTTTTCGCAGTTATAGGAAACCAAGCGCCCGCTTTCACGGTAGCGTCATTCGCCACAACTATGCACTGTTTTCCTTTCACATAACCAATTTTTACAACCACACCACCACTGGGGGCACCGCCTTGTTCCTCATACATTCCATCCCCAGCAAAAGCGCCGATTTCAATACTTGGTTTTTTTTCATCCAATAAATAAGCTATGCGCTCTCGGGCAGTAAGTTTGCCTTGGCTATGTTGTTTGTCAATACGTTTTTGCCCGCCGCCTAGTTTTATTTTTGCCAGTCTATTTCTTAAATCAGAAACCAGCAGTTTATTGTGATCTTCGTTTTTGTTGAAGTTTAAATCCATCTAAAAAGTATATTTGCGCTAAAATACAAAATGCTTCAAAGTTTTGGGTTGAAAGTTCAAAGTTTAAAGTTGAAAGCTGATTTATTAAAACTATTAGCAATTTACTTTTCGCTAACTCCTTTAAAAACTATGACATTTTGTTAACGAAAATCTATTTTATAATACCGATATTTGTTTTTGCTCGTAAATTTGCGACTTGAAAAAAATCAACAAAACAAAAATAAATTATGGGAATGAATAAAAACACTGTACTTGCCTGGGCCACGTTTATTATGATTGTTGTAGGGGTCGTACTCATTGGGATGGGCGCCTTCCGCTATGACGATGTTGCTGGATGGGGGTTTGCTGCCGTAGGTATTGGCTTCTTCGCCATTGCTTGGGTTTTTAATGCTTTAAAAGGAAGGGTATAAAAACCAATTCTACAAAATAAAATTTTCTACAAAAACCTTAATTAATACTCGAAATGTCCGACGATAAAAAAGTAATTTTTTCAATGTCTGGGTTGACCAAAACCTATCAAAGTGCCCAGACTCCAGTCCTTAAAAATATATATTTAAGCTTCTTTTACGGTGCCAAAATTGGTATTCTTGGTCTTAACGGAAGTGGTAAATCCACTTTATTGCGAATTATTGCAGGCGAAGAAAAAAACTATCAAGGCGATGTAGTTTTCGCGCCAGGCTATACAGTTGGCTATCTTGAACAAGAACCAAAATTGGACGAAACCAAAACAGTTTTGGAAGTAGTAAAGGAAGGCGTGCAGGAAGTAGTTGATATTCTTGACGAATACAACAAAATAAACGATATGTTCGGTTTGCCCGAGGTTTATGAAAACCCGGCAAAAATGGACGAATTGATGGAAAAGCAAGCCAAGCTCCAAGATAAAATAGACGCTACAAACGCTTGGGAATTGGACACTAAGCTTGAAATTGCAATGGATGCGCTGCGTACGCCCGAGCCAGATAAACTAATCAGCGTACTTTCTGGGGGCGAAAAAAGAAGGGTTGCGCTTTGCAGATTACTTCTTAAAGAACCAGATGTGTTGCTGCTTGATGAGCCAACAAACCACTTGGATGCGGAAAGCGTGCATTGGCTGGAACATCACCTTTCAGAATACAAAGGAACGGTGATTGCCGTAACCCACGATAGATATTTCTTGGATAACGTTGCAGGTTGGATTTTGGAATTGGACAGGGGAGAAGGCATTCCTTGGAAAGGGAATTACTCGTCTTGGTTGGATCAAAAATCGAAACGTTTGGCGCAGGAACAGAAAACCGCTGGAAAGCGTCAAAAAACTTTGGAGCGAGAGCTTGAGTGGGTTCGTCAAGGAGCAAAAGGAAGACAGACAAAACAAAAGGCGCGTTTACAGAATTACGATAAACTTTTAAGTCAAGATCAAAAACAACTCGACGAAAAGTTGGAAATATACATCCCGAACGGTCCACGTTTGGGAACAAATGTTATTGAAGCGAAAGGAGTTTCAAAAGCTTTTGGCGATAAATTACTTTATGAGGATTTGAACTTCAAACTTCCGCAAGCGGGAATTGTTGGGATTATCGGCCCGAACGGTGCCGGTAAAACCACTATCTTCAAAATGATTATGGGCGAGGAAACGCCGGATAAAGGAACTTTTGAAGTGGGCGAAACTGCAAAAATTGCCTACGTTGACCAAGCGCATTCCAATATAAACCCTGACAAAACCATTTGGGAAAACTTCAGTGATAGCCAGGAATTGATTATGATGGGAGGCAGGCAAGTAAATTCCCGGGCATATTTGAGCCGTTTCAACTTCAGCGGAAGTGAGCAAAACAAAAAAGTTTCGATGCTTTCCGGTGGGGAACGAAACCGTTTGCATTTGGCGATGACTTTAAAGGAAGAAGGAAACGTGCTTTTGCTGGATGAGCCAACAAACGATTTGGACGTAAACACACTTCGAGCTTTGGAAGAAGGTCTTGAAAACTTTGCGGGTTGCGCCGTGGTAATTAGTCACGACCGTTGGTTTTTGGATAGAATCTGTACGCACATTCTTTCTTTCGAAGGAAATAGTGAAGTGTATTATTTTGAGGGCGGTTTCAGTGATTACGAAGAAAATAAAAAGAAACGTTTGGGTGGCGATTTAATGCCAAAACGAATCAAATACAAAAAATTGATACGATAATTTATGTGGAAAAATATATTGATACTTTTATTGGTAATAACCATCTCTTCCTGCGGAAGTAAGAAAAATGTGATTGATGCTTCAAAAGATTCAAAAGAAGTTGTAAATGAAAAGGATGCAAATGTTGCTTATGAAAGCTTGGGAAATGATGTTGCAGAGGTAAAGCTTTATTTAAAAAAGAATGGATCCTTTCAGTTAAACTTCAAAACCCTAGAAGCGCCGGTAGGGCAGGATGATCCAGTAAAATTGGTTTATAAAGGAAACTATACTTCTACTGAAACTGACGGTTGGAAAACATTAACTTTTACCCATCCGGATTTTGTAGCAAATGGAGTTTTTGATTCAAGAAAGGACCAGGGTATTCAAATTATTAGTGATAAAATTGTTAAAATAAATACTGACAAACACACCCTTTCAATGTGGGGTTTGGTTTGTGAAAAGCAATAAAAATTAAGTTTTAAACTAAAAACCCGATTCAATTCTTGAATCGGGTTTTTTTATTTCTAAATCATTTTATTTATTGATTACTAATTTCTTCGTAACAGATTGTTTTCCGCTATTCACTTTCACTAAATAAATTCCCGCCGCAATTCCATTTGTTTTTACTGTGATATTTTTATTTGTTCCAAAATTTCCGCTGAATAAATTCTTTATTTTTTTCCCCGAAATATCATAAAGTTGAACCGTTCCTTCCGCAGAAAGATTTTGCGAAATAGTAAATTCTGAAGTCGCAGGATTTGGATAAATTTTGATGGAATCTGAAGCCAATTCATTCTCACCCACATTTAAAATATCACTCACGTCATAACTGTGCATTCCCCTTCCAAAAGTTCCCGCATAAAGCGTTTTGGTGGGTTCGTGGAATTTTAAATCCATAATCACAGTATACGGAAGATTGTTTCCTAAAATAGTCCAATTGACACCATCATTTTTGGAATACCAAACGTTTAAATCTGTTGCCACGAATAGTATATTCTCAGCTGGATAGGTAATAATATCGTTTACAGGAATATTAGGAAGATTGGATGAAATATCTGTCCAATTTTGTCCACCGTCAGTGGTTTTGAATACACGCGGCGTGTAATCTAAATATTTAAACCCGGAAACGGTAACATAAGCAATCATATCATCACTCGGAACCATTGCGATGGAAGTGATATATTGATCTGGCAAGCCTGCGCTTACGTCCGTCCAAGTTGTTCCGCCGTCAAACGTTACGTTCACGTTTCCGTCATCGCTTCCAGTGTAAATTACATCTAGATTATTATAGGATGCTGCAATTGCAGTAAGCGTTCCAAAAGCCAAAGAACCGCTTGGGTGAAGGCCGTCTGTTAAATCTGGGCTAATTGCGGTCCAAGAAACCGCTCTACTAGAGGTGTATAATTTGTTACTTCCGTAAAACATCATTTCTGGATTGAACGGCGAAAGAATCACAGGGGTATTCCAGTTAACACGATCACTTCCGCTTATTCCGTTAGTTCCATTTTGAAAAGATGTTCCTCCATTTGTTGAACGACGAAGGTTTCCATATTGCGATTCGCCATAAACATAATTATTATCAATTGGGTCAACATTTACGTGAAAACCATCACCCCCAATAATAGAATTCCAATCATTTGCACTACCTGTGAGTGTGCGTATTGTATTGTTATCCTGAGTTCCCCCATAAAGTCTTTCAGGATGCTGATAATCAACTTCTATGTTGTAGAATTGGGTAATCGGAAGATTTTCAAAATGCGTCCAACTGTTTCCGCCGTTATTGGAAATATATGCCCCACCATCGTTTCCGGCGAGCATAAAACTGCTGTTTGTTCGTGAAAAATCTAACGCGTGATGATCAACGTGCATTCCGTTCAGCGTATTCCAAGACGAACCGCTATTGGTAGATTTCGCAATGTCGAATCCTACAATATAAACTTCGGATGAATTTGTTGGGTTTACGCGAACGTTTCCAAAGTACCAGCCAAAGTTTGCGTCTATCCCACTCAAAGCTCCTGCCGATGTTACTAGGGTCCAGTTATCGCCATTGTCTGTTGATTTGTAAAGGCCATTGAATTCATTGGTAATTTCATTAGTTGTAAAACGTGCATAAACCGTTGAAGGATCTGATTCTGAAACCGCGATGCCTATTCTTCCTGTTTGTGCATTTGGAGCAGGTAAGCCGTTGGCAGCACCGAGCTCTGTCCAAGTAGTTCCGCCATCCATCGATCTATGAATCGCTGAAGTTACTCCGCCATAATCCCGTTGCCAAGGTTTACGAGTACGCTCCCACATTGCGGCATAAATGATGTTTGTATTTGCAACATTCATAGCCACATCTATTGCAGCAGTTGAGTCTGTTACAAATAATACTTTTTCCCAATTTGTTCCGCCGTTAGTTGTTCTATAAATTCCTCTTTCCACATTTTTACCATACAATTCCCCAGTAGCAGCAGCAAAAACACGATCGGGATTTGTGGGGTCAACTACAATTCGGCCTATGTGGTTGCTTTCGGGAAGACCGACGTTTGTCCAAGTATCGCCAGCGTCATCACTTCGGTAGATTCCATCGCCAAAATAGGCTCCGTCTGTTGCGCTTCCGTTTGCTTCCCCGGTTCCTGCATAAATTCTTTGTGGATTTGATTGTGAAATAGCGATATCTCCAATAGACGGTTTGGTTACTTCATCAAAAATAGAAGTCCAGTTTGTACCGCCATCGTAGCTTCTGAAAATTCCTCCCGTTGCCGTAGCCACATAAAGATGGTCATCGTTATCTGGTGAAATCGCAACATCTGTAACGCGTCCACCAGTGTTCAATGGTCCGATAAAAGTCCATTCCCCAGCTTGCTCGGGAGATCTATTGGCAAGAATTTGTTTTGATTGCAGAATGGCTTCTTTATAAGCTTCTTTGTTTATGTAGTTATTTGGATAAGCGCGTTGGTTGTACATCCATTCTGCTGGATATTCCATCTTTCCAATTTCTTTTTCTTCGGAATTTTCTTCAGAATTGTTTTTGCATCCAATAAATAGTAGCGCGGAAAATGCTATAAGTGCAATTAAGTTAAGGCGTGGTTTGTAGTTTTTCATCAATGGCGTTTTAGAATTTGGGTTTTAAAAGAATACAATTTAGTTCGTTATTGTAAATATCGTTATTATTTTTTTGGATACCAATCCAATTGAGTAACCTTAATATCAGGATTTCCTGCTCCAACTAAAGATTTGAATTTTGAAACATCGCTTAAACCTTCCGTGCCACGATAATGATATGGGTAAACTGTTTTTGGTTTGAAAGCCAAAACCGCTTCCGCAGCTTTTTCAACAGTCATTGTATAGGGGAGATTCATACAAACGAAAGCAATGTCTATGTTTTTAAGGTTTCGCATTTCGGGAATATCTTCGGTGTCGCCGGAAATGTAAATACGTTTTCCATTTCTTTCAAGAACGTAACCATTTCCTCTTCCTTTTTCATGAAACTTTAAAGCTTCGGGACGAAGATTATACATTGGGATTGCCTCAATTGTCATTTCAAAATCCTCACTCATTTGTCCATTCGCGATTACATTCGTTTTGTTTTCAAGGCTTTCGGGCATTTTATCAAAAACAGCTTTTGGTGCAAAAATCACGGTTTTATAAGTAGCAATAGCTTCAAGTGTGGAGATATCCATATGGTCACCGTGGATGTCTGTAACCAAAACCATATCTGGTTCTGTATAATCAGAAAATGCTTCTTTTCCGCCCACAGGATCTACATAAATTATGGTTCCATCCCAATTGAGAACCATACTGGCGTGCTCTATAGGGTTTATGGTAAAACCCTTTTCAGTTGCGGCTTCCCCGCCATCAACTTCTTCCATAGGAGTATCAATTATTGCTTCGGTTTCGGTTTTTTCTGAAGTGTTTTTGCAAGCTGTAAATGCAATTGTTAAAATTAGTAGAAAAGTAAATTGTTTCATTTAAGTGTTTTTTTTGAAGATACTAAGAAAGAAATAGTTGCTGAGTTCTTTTGCATTTTTTTTAAGAAATAACATCGCTCACCAAATAAGCAATTGCCTTACCCACTTGATTCGTAAAAATTCCTGCAGAAGGCGATCCTTCACAAATGTGAAGATAGCTAGCATTCTCAATTTTTGAAAAATAAGAAACAAATTGTCGGGCCTCAGTCAAAGTAAATCCGCTGGGTGAAATGGCACTGCTGCCCATAAATTCTATAGCGTCCATATCCAGCTCAATTCCAAAGTTATTTTTGCAGCAGAAATTTTCAGAATCTTTCATTGCATCGGAAAAAGACAGTTTTTGTTTTACAGAAATATCTTCAAAAAGGTTGAATTTTACTCTTTCTGAATTTTTTTCGATTGTATTGAAAACCGCTTCCGAAGTATAATTTCTATGAAGTCCGAAGATAAAATATTTATCCAAGAAACCTTCCTCAAAAGCATACGAAAACCCATTGCCGCTGTGTCTATGCTCTAAAGCACGAAAATCTGTATGCGCATCAAAATTGACGCAATTTATGGGTTTTTGCAAGGCTTCTGAAGTTCCTTTTAAATTTCCAAAACTGTTGTTGTGCCCGCCACCAATGATTATTGGGAATTTGCCAGCTTCAACAACTGTTTTTATAATTTCAGAAACTTTATGGTCAATTTGGGTAACTAATTCGCCTAGTTCTTCGGCGTAATGATTTTCTTCTTTGGAAATATTTTCCGCCTGTTTCATTTGAGTGTCGCAGTCTATTTCTCCCAAAAGAATCACATTTTCAGGATTCGTTAAATGGTTGTGCTGAATATTCAAAAGACTTCCCAAAGCAGCTTCCCAAGCTTTTGAAGTTCCGGGATTTCCATAATTTGCACGAACGCCAATATCTTCGGGAATTCCTAAAAGTACATATTTTGCAGGGTGATTTTTTATATCTTCGAGCGTTTCAACAAAGTTTACTTTTTCACCAAATTTGGTTTCCCCAGCTCTTTTTTTTAGGAAAGAAGCTACATTTTTTTCAGAATAAATTTTCAGTAAACTCATTTCACTTCTTTGCCATTAATGATTACAGAATCGATCAAATTACTGCCGAAAGCATACGGCAAATAGCCATAGGACGGAACTGGTTTTGTAATGATGAGGTTGGCCTTTTTACCCCTTGTAATGCTGCCGTGGGTTTTGCTCAAGCCCATTGCGTATGCGCCATTCACGGTTGCTGCGTTTATGGCTTCTTCTGGCGTGAGTCTCATTTTTATACAGGCTGTTGCAACTACAAAATTCATATTGCCGCTGGGCGTGGAACCTGGGTTGTAATCTGTGGCGAGCGCCAATGGCAAACCTGCATCAATAATTTTTCTGCCTGGTGTATATGGAATGCTCAAAAAGTAAGAGCAGGAGGGAAGTGCCACCGGCATAGTTTTACTGTTTTTCAATGCTTCCAAATCTTCATCGGTCAAAACTTCCAAATGGTCCACGCTTAAAGCGTTGTGTTTTACTGCGGCTGCAATTCCGCCAATACTGTTGAATTGGTTTACGTGAACTTTTGGAATTAGGTTGTGTTTTTTCCCTTCGGAAAGAATCCGTTCCATATCTGTAACCGAAAAATAACCCTCTTCGCAGAAAATGTCCACGTAGTCAGCGAGCTTTTCTTCCGCAATTTTTGGAAGCATTTCGTTGCACAACAAATCCAGATAACCATCTTTATTACCTTTATATTCCGTTGGAATTGCGTGCGCTCCCAAAAATGTAGTTTTGATTGTAATGGGGTATTCTTCGGAAAGCTTTTTCGCCACCCGAAGCATTTTCAATTCTGCGTCAGTCGTAAGTCCATAACCACTTTTTATTTCTATAGCACCCGTTCCGAGACGCATCACTTCCTCCAAACGTGCGGCGGATTGATGATATAAATCCTCTTCCGAAGTTTCTTGCAATTTTTTTGCACTGTTCACAATTCCACCACCTTTTTCAGCGATTTCTTGGTAGCTTAAACCGTTAATTCTATCTACAAATTCCTGTTCCCGATTTCCAGCGTAAACAATGTGGCTGTGACTATCGCACCACGCTGGCAGCACTATTTTCCCACTGCAATCCAAAGTTTTAAAACCTTGATGTGGCCCCATTTTGTCCATTGTTCCATAATCTTCAATTACTCCGTGATTTATAAAAACCCAGGCGTTTTTTATTGTTGGGAGTTCTTTCATTTCTTTTCCGCTTAACTTTTCGGGACAGTTTTCACGGACTTGGAGCAATTCTTTTATATGTGTGAGCAGTAATTTCATTATAATAATTTAAGAGCAAAAATTTTTATAAAGATAGGAAAAGAAAATCCCAATACTGAAATCCCAAATTCCAATTAAAAAGCAAATCCTAAAAAACCAATATTGAAAATGGTTGCTTTAAAATTTCCAATATGAGATTTATTTGGGATTTGATTTTTGAAATCTGGTATTTTCTTCCCAGTTATTTATACCTTTAAGCACCTTGAAAAATTTTATAGAATGAAATCAAAAAATATAGGAATTAACACCATCTGTACACACGTTGGCGAGGTTGAGGACAAACAGTTTAAAGGCGCTGTTTCGCCTTTGTATATGTCCAGCAGCTATGCTTATGAAGATGTTGATGTGAAGAGATACCCACGATATTTCAACACGCCGAATCAAGAGGCACTTTCCAAAAAAATAGCGATGCTTGAAAAATGTGAATCCGCGCTAATTTTCGGAAGTGGAATGGCAGCTGTGAGCACTACAATGTTGGCTTTTTTGCATAAAGGAGATCACGTTGTGCTTCCGCAGACATTGTATGGCGGCACCTATAATTTTGTGGTTGAAGAGTTTCATAAATTCGGAATAGAATATTCCTTTGCTGAAGGTTTTTCCGAAGCTGATTTTTCTGAAAAAATTCAGAAGAACACCAAAGTGATTTTTGTTGAGACACCTTCAAATCCATTGATGCGAATAACCGATTTGGAGATGATTTCAAAATTGGCAAAATCTCGCGGAATTGTAACGATGATAGACAATACCTTTGCTTCCCCAGTAAATCAGACCCCGGCCGATTTCGGAATTGATATTATGATTCACAGCGCCACGAAATATATGGGTGGACATAGTGATATTTTGGCTGGCGCGGTTGCCGCAAGTGAAGAAGACATAAAAATAATTTGGAACCTTGCTAAAAATTTGGGCGGAAGCTTGAGCGATTATACAGTTTGGCTTTTAGAACGCAGTATGAAAACAATGGTTCTTCGCGTTAAAGCCCAAAACAAGAACGCCAAAAAAATGGCGAAATGGCTTGATAAACATCCGTTGGTTGAAAAAGTTTACTATCCAGGCCTAAAAAGCCATCCCGATCACGAGCTTGCAAAAAAGCAAATGAGCGGCTACACAGGAATGCTTTCTTTTGAAATAAAAGAATCATTAAATGTTGATGATTTTTTAAAAGCACTGCAAATTATAAAACCATCAATGAGTTTGGCGGGAGTGGAATCTACCATTCTTTCGCCTACAAAAACTTCGCACGCGCTACTTTCTGCGGAAGAGAGGAAACGTCAAAATATAAACGATGGTTTGCTGCGTTTTTCAGTGGGAATTGAGGAAACTGAAGATATTATTGCTGATTTGGAAGGTGCTTTTCAAAGCGTTTCAAAAATGGAAAAAATTTAAAACAGATTTTATGAAAATTGATATACTTGCTATAGGCGCACACCCGGATGATGTGGAATTGGGATGTTCGGCAACTTTGGCAAAGGAAATAAGCAACGGAAAAAAAGTTGGGATTTTAGACCTTACACGAGGCGAACTTGGAACCCGAGGCACAGCTGAAATTCGCGATGAAGAGGCTGCAAACGCGGCAGAAATTTTAGGAGTAAAGCTTCGGCATAACCTTGAATTCTCTGATGGTTTTTTGGTTAATAATGCTGCATCACAACTTGAAATAATTAAAATCATTAGAAAATATCAACCAGAAATCGTTCTTTGTAACGCCATAGACGACCGTCACATTGATCACGGAAAAGCCAGCAAGCTTGCCAGCGATGCGTGTTTTTTGAGTGGCTTGCAGAAAATTGAAACGATACAGGACGGCAATCATCAAAAGGCATGGCGGCCAAAGCACGTTTACCATTATATTCAATGGAAAAATATTGAACCCGATTTTGTGGTAGATGTAACGGGTTTTTTGGAGAAAAAACTGGAAGCCGTTTTTGCCTATAAAAGTCAGTTTCACAAAAAGGAAGCAGATGAACCGGAAACGCCAATCTCCTCAACCAATTTTAGGGATAGCATAACATACAGAGCGCAGGATTTGGGAAGATTGATAGGCACCGAATTCGGAGAAGGTTTCACTGTTGAACGATATCCTGCGGTAAATTCAATTTTCGATTTAATTTAATTTTCTTCAATAAGAGTATTGCGCAACCGTTATAATTGATTTATATTTGCGTCCGCTTAGCGAAGTTGTGTTTTAATGCACAATAAATGGTGGTTGTAGCTCAGCTGGTTAGAGCGCCTGATTGTGGTTCAGGAGGTCGCCGGTTCGAACCCGGTCTTCCACCCGAAAATAAAATCCTCCCCAAAAAGGGAGGATTTTTTCGTTTACCGAAGGTTTTATTGATTCTTAGAATTGCTTTTAAATTCTACCTTTAATCTATAACTATTCTGTTTTCTCGATTGGCGACTTCCCAAGCGGTGTAAAAGATCAATTGGGCGCGTTTTGCCATCAAATCATATTCTATTTTATCGGGAGTGTCCGTTATTTTGTGATAATCTTCGTGGACCCCGTTGAAGTAAAATATAATTGGAACATTATTTTTAGCAAAGTTATAATGGTCGCTTCGGTAGTAAAAACGGTTTGGGTCATCTGGATCGTCATATTTGTAATCCAATTCCAATTGGGTATATTTTTCATTCACTTCCGAAGAAATATCCTGCAATTCCTGGCTTAACTTGTTACTTCCTATCAAATAAATATAATTGGGGTTTTCTTTTTTTTCAGGATCAATCCTGCCAATCATGTCAATATTGAGATTGCACACGGTGTTTTCCAAAGGGAACAATGGGTTTTCGGTATAATACCGCGAGCCATACAGGCCGATTTCCTCACCTGTTACGTGCAGAAAAAGAATTGATCTTTTTGGCGGATATCCATCTTTTACAGCCTGTTGAAATGCTTGTGCAATTTCGAGGATAGAAACAGTTCCACTACCATCGTCATCCGCTCCATTAAAAACATTTCCTTCTTTGTCCATGCCCACATGGTCCAAATGTGCAGAAATCACTATTATTTCTTCAGGTTTTTCTGAGCCTTTTATAAAAGCGACTACATTTTCAGAAGACCGTGGCTCTCTTTTTCCTGCGAAATAGCTTTGAGGAACTTCCTGAAAATAATCAGTAGTTCCTGGAGCAGCGGCAATTCCTTCTTTTTTATAAAAGTTGCGGATATATTCCACAGCCATTTTTTGGCCTTTGGAGCCCGTCATTCTGCCTTCCATTTCGTCACCTGCATAAATATATAAATGCTTTTTAAGGTCTTGTGCGTTAATGGAATTTGCGTATTCAACATTTTTCTTTTTTGGGTTAGTCGTGTTTTGCGCAGAATTACACGAAAAAGTTAATGTCGAAAAGATTGCGATAAATAATATTTTCATAAAATGGGTACGAATGGTTATTCAAAAGAGGTAAGTTCATAATCTGTGGCGTTCGAACCACTTTCACCCGTTTTTTTATAATTGAAGGTGTGGGTTTTTATAACTTCGTTGCCTTCTCTATCTTGAGATTTTATAGTTACTTTCACTAAATAAGTTACACCAAGGGAACCCTCTTCATTTTTTGTTTCCGTTACTTCAATGTTTTCATCGTTAAACTTTGTGCCCTCTGGCAACTGTAATTTTTCAATGGCATCTTTTTTTGCCAACTCGCGGACCACTTCTTCTTGTTTGTTTTCCGTAGCGCAAGAAAGAACAAACAATGAAATCATAACTAACATTAATTTTTTCATAAGACACTTTTATAAGGTTAATGGGTAAAGATAAAATAAGTTCTAAGGCTTAATGCAAATTATTTGTGAAAAATGACACTTTGAATATTTTCACTTAAACTTTAGAAATTACAATGCTTATATTTGCGAAAAACAGAAAGAATGAAGGTCGAACAAATTTATACCGGATGCCTATCGCATGGAGCGTACTATATTGAAAGCGCTGGAGAGGCAGCTATTATAGACCCTTTGCGTGAAACCAATCCTTATCTGGAGCGTGCAAAAAATGATAATGCTAAAATCAAATATATTTTTGAGACCCATTTCCATGCAGATTTCGTGAGTGGGCATTTAACCCTTGCCGAACAAACCGGAGCCTCTATAATTTTTGGTCCGCACGCCAATCCTTCCTTTGATGCAATTGTGGCAAAAGATGAAGAGGTGTATAAATTGGGGAATGTTACCATAACCGCCCTTCACACTCCGGGACACACTATGGAAAGCACCACTTATTTGTTAAAAGATGAAAATGGTAAAGATTATGCAATTTTTAGTGGTGACACACTTTTTTTGGGAGATGTGGGCCGTCCCGACCTTGCCCAAAAAAGTGATGAAATAACGCAAGAAGACCTTGCGGATATTCTATTTGATAGCCTTCGGAATAAAATTATGCCCTTGGCAGATGATGTAATTGTTTATCCGGCCCACGGCGCGGGTTCGGCCTGTGGAAAAAATATGATGAAAGAAACCGTGGACACCTTGGGCAATCAAAAGAGAATGAATTACGCCCTACGTGCCGATATGACGCGGGAAGAATTTATAAAGGAAGTTACCGAAGGTTTGGCACCGCCCCCATTATATTTTCCTATGAATGTTAAAATGAATCGAGAGGGCTACACTGCTTTTGATGAAGTAATTTCACGGGGTATAACCCCTCTTGATCCCGAAACTTTCGAAAGAATAGCGAATGAAACCGGTGCGATCGTTTTGGATGTGCGCAATCAGGTTGAATTTATAGACGGCCATATTCCCCGGTCTATTTTTATTGGATTGGATGGCGGATTTGCCCCGTGGGTCGGTGCGCTTTTGGCAGACGTAGAACAAAAAATACTTTTAGTTGTTTCTCCGGGAAGGGAGGAAGAGGCCGTTACCAGATTATCAAGAGTGGGTTTTGATAGAACATTGGGTTATTTACTGGGAGGAATAGACGCCTGGAAAGAAGCCGGAAAGGAAATAGATACCCTGGAATCTATCGCAGCCGAAACATTCAAAGAAAAATTGGAAAGCAATATCAATGTCTTTGATGTACGAAATGATGGGGAATATTCCAATGGACGTTTGTCTTCTGCAGAACACACTCCTTTGGCATTTCTGAATCAATACTTAAAAGCATTCCCAGAAAAAGAAAAGAGTTATTTATATTGCGCTGGTGGATATCGCTCTGTAATTGCCGCATCAATTTTAAAAAGTAGGGGTATTCATAATGTTGTAAATGTTGCTGGCGGTTTTGCAGCAATTAAAAACGCAGGTATCCCAGTTTCATAATTTTAAAGCATAGTCTTTATAATAGACCCTCATCAATATGAGGGTTTTTTTTATAGTATATTTCTGTTATATGTGTTTTTGTTGAGTTTTTAAGTCATTGAAAATCAATACATAAATATATTCTGTTAAACTTTTCAGAAAAAAGATTAAACAAAATATTTTATTTATTAGTTTTACTTCGAACTAAAAACTCTATATATTATGAAAAAATTATTACTAATTCTCACAATTGCCTTATTTACAGGTAGTTTATTTGCACAAACAGCTCGTGTACAAGTAATACACAACTCAGCCGATGCGGCTGCAGCAGAAGTAGATGTTTATATCAATTCTGATTTAGCATTAGACGATTTTGCCTTTAGAACAGCAACTCCCTTTTTAGATTTACCTGCAGGTGTTGAAATAAATATTGGGATTGCTCCAGGAAATAGTACTGGCGTAGGCGATGTACTATTAACTGTTCCAGTTACACTTACTGCCGATGAGAAGTATATCGTGGTTGCCGACGGAATAGTAAGCCCAACGGGTTACAATCCAGCTCCGCCACTAAGTTTGCAAGTATTTCCAATGGCGCGTGAAATGGCAGCAGACCCTGCAAATGTAGATGTACTCGTACATCATGGTTCGACTGATGCCCCGACCGTAGATGTTGTTGAAACTGGTGTGGGAGCTGGAACTGTTGTAGATGATATTTCATATACAGAATTTCAGGGCTATTTAGAACTTCCAACTGCAGATTACGTGCTTGATATTACAGATGCCACTGGCACTGTAACTGTAGCACGATACCAAGCGCCATTGGCAACTTTGGGTCTTGACGGAGCTGCACTGACTGTGTTGGCATCAGGATTTTTAGATCCTTCACAAAATTCAAATGGTCCAGGTTTTGGACTATATGTGGCCAGTCCTGCTGGTGGTGCTTTGTTGGCACTTCCATCTGTGCCATTAAGTGTCTCTGAATTTGATTCTTCACAATTTGCAATTTATCCAAACCCTGCTACCGAAAGAATCAATATTAGTAGTGCTTCCGGAGTAGATTTAAGTCAATTTTCTGTAGCGATAACAGATATGCTCGGACGTATTGTTTCAAACAATGCAATAAATATTGATAATTCAATTGATGTAAATTATCTTAGTGAAGGTGTTTACAACCTTACAATATTTGACGGAAATAACGTAGTGGTTAGTAAGAAATTTGTCAAAAATTAATAAAGACAAACTTCTGTTAAATTGAAAAGCCCTGTGAATTTAATATTCCAGGGCTTTTTCCTTACCATTTTTCTTTTTCAAAGATTAGATTAAAAATTATTAATCATCGGCAAGATCTTCCAATGTTTTTACACTGTTAAGTGTTGTATGGATTTCTGATGCCTGTTTTTGAAGTACATTAGAAATTGTAGGAGGAAAATTATTTTCTTTTAATTTTTTTTCATATTCATTCCAACTTGCCTTTTCACCCCTTATGCACTCTTCCAATACTGCTTCATCAGTATTACCTGCAACTGCACTTTTAATGTCTATCCAAGTTCTATGAAGATCACCCGTAAAGCTTCCGCTTTCTTTAGGTGTTTCATTTAGGTTTCTAATTTGTTGATCAAGTTCAGTTGCAAATCTATTGCGCTGTAAAGCTTGTTGTTGTAAAAACTTTTTTAAATTATTGTTTTTTGCGTCTTTCATTGCCTTGGTAAAACCTTTTTCGGCATCATAATTTTTTTCTAAAAGCTCCTGTAGATTATCAACCAACTTTTCGTGATTGTGCTCTTTTGCTTTTTCGTGTGTAGTTTTCATAGTTTTTTCGTTTTAAATTTCACTAAAGATAATTTTCATCTTAAAGAAAACTTCTTATCATTTTCACAATTGAGAAGTGTTTAACGAAAATTTTTAAACCCATTAAGGAATTACATCTTGTGAAAACTTATAAAAAAATATTAAAGAGAAAGGTTGGATAGTGCATAATGATTAAATTTCAATAAAAATTTATGGACGTTCGTTCTAACGAGCCTTTTTGGCTTATTAAAAATTCATTACCGCAAAGTTATCCTTCACTTAAAAATGATATTTCTTCCGAAGTTTTAATAATAGGTGCAGGTATCACGGGAGCACTAATGGCCTATAAGCTAATCAACGAAGAAAAAAAAGTTGTAATGGTGGACCGGCGCGATGTGTGTAACGGAAGCACCGCTGCGAGCACTTCTATGTTGCAATATGAAATTGATGTTCCATTACATAAATTAATAGAGCAAGTGGGGTTAACTTGCGCAGTTTCAAGTTATCAAAACTGTGAAAAGGCAATTACCGATTTAAAGAAGATTATAAAAGAAATTAAAGCAGATTGTGGTTTTCAGGAAAAATACAGCGTCTATTTTGCTTCCTCAAAAAATGATATCTCTTTTTTAAAAGATGAATTTGAAGCCAGGAAGAATCATGGTTTTAAGGTGAAATGGCTTACGAAAGATGAGGTGGAAAAGTTGGGTCTAAAAGCTTATGCGGCTATTGAATCAAAATCTGGGGCGGTAATGGATGTATATAAATTAGCGAATGCTCTTTTGGAATATTGCGCCGCTAAAGGTCTGGAAATTTACGATCGTACCGAGATTGAGAAAATAAAATCCAAGCATGAAAAGCTAATTGCTGAAACCAAAAATGGTTTCAATATTGAAATAAACGATGTGGTGCATTGCACAGGCTACGAGAGTACCGAAACGGTTGGTGAAAATATTGTTGAATTAAAAAGCACCTTTGCTTTGGCATCAGAGGCATTTGATAAAATTCCCAAGGGATTTATAAAAAGGATTTATTGGAACACGGATGCTCCCTATTTATATTTCAGAAGTACTGATGATGGCCGGATTGTAATGGGCGGAGGCGATAGGGAGTTCAAAAATGCTGCTCGTCGCGATGCCCTGCTTCCTAAAAAAGAAAAAGAGCTGGTGAAAAGTTTTAAAAAGTGCTTCCCAAATATACCTTTTACGTTGGATTATTCTTGGGCGGGCACATTTGGTGAAACTAAGGATAGTCTACCTTATTTCGGAAAACCAGATCCTAAAAAGAATGAGCATTACATTTTAGGTTTTGGTGGTAATGGTATTACCTTCAGCGTTATGGGCATGGACGCAATTGTTCATTCCATAAATAAAACTCCGCATCCTTATTTGGAGTATTATAAATTCAACAGATAAAAGTTTAATATTAATTTAAAACAAAAAAAATGATTAAATGGTTTGAAGCATCTACTACATCAATAATAGCAATTGTTTTAACAGCAATTGGAATATACATCGCAACAATTTTATTTACCAGACTGGCAGGTAAACGAAGTTTTTCAAAAATGAGCAGTTTTGATTTCGCAATGACGGTTGCCATAGGTTCCATCATCGCCACCACGGTTTTGTCAAAATCAGTGAGTTTGTTACAGGGCGTTGTGGGGCTGGCAGCGGTTTATGTGCTTCAGATTTCAGTTGCAATGATGCGGCGGTTTAAGTTTGTTCAAAAATTAATAGACAACGAACCCCTGCTTTTAATGGATGGAAAAGAAATTCTTCACAATAATTTGAAAAAAGCCCGCGTGACTGAAGCCGATCTACGCTCAAAATTGAGAGAGGCCAATGTTTTGGAACTCTCACAAGTGCGCGCGGTAATATTTGAATGTACTGGCGACATTGCAGTGCTTCATACTAAAGATGAAGATGTAGAGGTGGAAGATTGGTTACTTAAAGGAGTGGACCGTTAGTTGTTAATTCTGTTTTAAAATTTTGATTGCCTGCCAATTGTTGTGTAATTTATCAATTCAACAAAAAATAAGAATTATGGAAAAGAATGAAAAAAACTTAGAACAGGAAAAGCAAAGTAAAAAAGAGCAGGCTATAAATAAGAGTGCTACTCAAGGAAAAGACATTAATTACCAAGAGAAGGAAAGAAAGGAAAAACATCAGCCGAGAGATACGGCTTAATAAAATTTAGGTTTCAAAAAACGCCATAGAGCTTATAGTTCTATGGCGTTTTTTTATTGAGCTCCACTTCGTTTACTCTATATTTTACAATTTGTTCTATCAATTGCCACGGCAGTTCCTCATTTATCGGAAACTGTACAGAGCCCTTTCCGGTTTTATAGTTCGAAATTTCTTTTTGAAAAGCTTTATTTCCCGATGGAAGTGCGTATAAGCCAATATGGTTTTTATATCCAGCAAAATATACCAATGGTTTTCCGTGGAGTTTAAATGCAGGCATACCATAGCTTATTGTTACTTCGGCTGTAGGAACAATTTTTTTAATGAAGGAATATAATTGAGAAAGCTTCTTTTGGGTACTTTCGGGAAAGAGACCAATATACTCCTCAATATTTGTAAAGCCTGGTTGCATTTCTCTTTTCGCTTTTGCTGAAATTATGAAACTACGATCCGCAGCCCTCAAAAATGTTAAAGTCTGTCTCGGACTTAGGTTTAATAGAAACTTTTACTTTGTGCGAGCTTTTCTTTGAACTTTTGGTGTCTATACACTCCTCTTCGGTTATTAAAACCTCCATAAGAACTCTGTGCGATTGTGCTATATATTTTTTGGAATTTCCAGAAATTTCTGGCTCTGGTATTGGAGCGACAAAAGATTTTAAGGATGCTCCGGGCGCTTTAAAATGAATTTTTCCTTTGGAAAATTGAACGCTCCAAAAAGGATCGGTGCCCCCACCTCTAAAGGTATCATTTTCATCGGTTTGTTTGGAAACAGTATCCAAACGGTTTTCATTGTATTCTATGGTTGTCTTTGTTTCGGCAGGTACTGTGGGTTCAATAACCTCCTTGTTTGCGTCTTTACAGGAAACCGCCATAATTAAAGAGAAAACAGGAATAAGTAGAAATTTATAATTCATTTGGTTTTGATTTTAAAGTTGCATAAAACTAAAAAAATATTCACTCTTTTTGGTCTGCCCCAAAACATTTTAACAATCTTTAAAAAAAAATTAAGAAATACGTTTCAAGATCTTTCTGGCTCGTGCCTGATAGCCAGCACTTTTTTGCGGCGCATTTTCTATGAGAATGTTTTTTAACTCAGGATAAATCCATTTTTTGTCATTATCCCATCCCAAATAATAGAGGCATTGCATAGCGGGAGCCTGGCAGGCTACTTTCTGATCTGTAATGAGCCAATCAAAGCAGCACTCTGTTATAATTTTTCTTTCATTTTTGTTTAAAACCTCATAAAATATCCCAAGGCCTTTCATAAAATGGTAATGGCAAAGCATTTCGCAAATTTTTGCACAGGAGCGCAATGCCGAATCATTTTTGATTGTGGGCAGTTTTTCAAAAAACACGTGCATGTATTTAAAGAAGTTTTTTGCTTTGTATTCACAAATAATTTCCAACACCCAAGCAGATTGGACCAAGAGTTCACTTTCCTCAGTAAAGCACCATTGCAGTGTTTCCCGAACATAATGGGTTTTTTTGGTAATCCAAAAGGCAACCTCGTGCCTTTTATTCCGACTGCTGTCAACCTCCATCAATTTTTGTTTTAAATCTTCAGGCAGCATAATTTTTATTTCAGAAGTTCAACAACTTTTGGAACGCCAATAGAAGCTTTCTCAGCAAAAACCGTAATGTTTTTGCTTTCAGAAATGGATGGCTTTGGATCCACAAAATAGATCTGGGCATTTGGCTTGGCATATTGAACCAAACCTGCTGCGGGATAGACTTGCATCGAGGTGCCTATAATTAGAACGGCATCTGCTTGCTCTACAACTTCAGTAGCAATTTCAATCATGGGCACCATTTCGCCGAACCAAACTATATGTGGGCGGAGTTGGTGGTTATGCTCGCAGAAATCACCCAAATTCAAATCTTCTCTCCAGTCCAAAATTAAATCTTCATCAAACGTGCTTCTCACTTTCAACAATTCACCGTGAAGATGAATCACTTTTGTACTTCCGGCGCGTTCGTGCAGATCGTCCACATTTTGTGTAATAATGGTAACATCGTGTGTTTTTTCAAGTTCTGCCAAAGCACAGTGCGCAGCGTTAGGCTGAACCGTTAATAGCTGTCTTCGGCGCTGATTGTAAAAATCCAGTACTGCTTCCGGGTTTCTTTTAAAACCTTCAGGCGATGCAACCTCCATTACATCGTGACCTTCCCAAAGCCCGTTGCTGTCCCTAAAGGTTTTTATACCACTTTCTGCGCTCACACCTGCGCCTGTTAATACTGTTATTTTCATTATTAAGTTATTGGGGTACTAAGTTATTTAAAATTGTGGTTTATTGAAAGGGCGATTAATCCATAACTTTTATCTTAGCAAAATTGAAATCAAAAGAAACTCTATAATTTAATAACTCAATAACTTTTCCAACTTGGATTTAGCATTGTTTCAATATTTACAAGCCTATCTCACCGAGCGAAGAACCGCCTTATTCAAAAAAGTGCTGTCTGAGCGTACACGACATTTCACCGTGGCAACCGAAGACGTTTACCAGCTTCACAACACCAGCGCTGTGATGCGAACTTGTGATGTTTTTGGTATTCAGGATTTGCACGTAGTTGAAGAACGCTTGGGAAAACGCGTAGATAAGGAAATTGCGATGGGTGCCCAAAAATGGGTAAGCCTGAATCGGTACCACTCCATTACCGATTGCATTAAGAATCTGAAGAATTCAGGCTATCAAATTATTGCTACCACGCCGCACGATAATTCTACTATGCTTCACGAATTTGACGTTTCAAATAAAAGTGCTTTTTTCTTCGGAAAAGAAAGCGATGGACTAAGCGATACGGTGATGAATGCCGCCGATGGTTTTCTAAAAATCCCGATGTACGGTTTTACAGAGAGTTTGAATATTTCGGTTTCCGCAGCGATTATTCTGCAGAGTGTGGTTTCAAAAATGAAGCAGAGCACTGTAAGCTGGCAACTTTCCGGGGCAGAAAAATTTGAAATTGAAATGGAATGGATGAAAAAAACAATTAAAGCTTCGGAGGAAATTATTGAAAGATATTATTCTGAAAATCCCAATTTACAAAGCCCAAATTCCAAATAAAATTCAATCCTTCGACTGAGCTCAGGATGACAAATAAAAAATATAAAAAATCGTAAATCGTAAATCAAAATGAAACTCGTCTTCGCAACCCACAACAAAAACAAATTCGCAGAAGTAAAAGCTATGCTTCCGCACCACATTGAATTGCTCAGTTTGGATGATATTGGTTGCAGCGAAAACATTGAAGAAACGGCAAACACCATTGAGGGCAACGCAATTTTAAAGGCGAATTACGTTCGCAATAAATACAATTTAAACTGTTTTGCGGATGATACCGGCTTGGAAGTAAAATCCCTAAACAACGAGCCTGGCGTTTACAGCGCCCGCTATGCTGGCGTTTCGCACGATTCTGCTGCAAACATTCAAAAGCTTTTGAAAAATTTGGAAGGCAAACAAGACCGTTCGGCAAGATTCAAAACCGCAATTGCTTTAAATATGGAACACGAGGAAATTATGTTTTTGGGCATTTGCGAGGGTGAAATACTTAAAGAATCCCGTGGCGATTCAGGTTTTGGCTATGACCCGGTTTTTCAACCCAAAGGCTTCGATAAAACCTTCGCCGAAATGACGCTCACCCAAAAAAGCGAAATAGGCCACCGCGGAAAGGCCATGCGGCAGTTGATTGATTATCTCTCTAAATAATTTAAGATTTTTTAATATTTCATAAAAAAATGCCAACTGCCACTGCCAGCTGAAAACTTTAACCTACTTTTGCGCCCTTGAAAAATCAATTGCCAATAGCTTTTGTTTTTCGGGAAAAATCCTCAGGGTGAGGAGTGTTATATTGAAGCTGTCCGTTTTTTATATGTCCAGTAGCTTCCCATTAGCACACATATAAAAACAATTATTACATAAAATGACAGCATTTAAAGCACTCGGCTTGGAAGAAAATCTTCTAAAGGCCATCGCCGACATGGGTTTTGAAACCCCTTCGGAAGTACAAGAAAAAGCAATCCCAATCCTTTTAGAGCGTGAAACCGACATGGTTTCCTTAGCCCAGACTGGAACGGGAAAAACCGCCGCATTTGGTTTTCCAATGTTGCAAAAAATTGACGTGAAAAGCCGCACGACCCAAGGGCTTATCCTTTCGCCAACGCGTGAACTTTGTCTTCAGATTACAAATGAAATGATTGCTTACGGCAAATATTTGCCAGGGCTTAACGTTACCGCCATTTATGGAGGAGCAAGTATTACAGACCAAGCCCGCCAAATCAAAAAAGGTTCGCAGATCGTTGTTGCAACTCCGGGAAGAATGAAAGATATGATCGGTCGCGGACTAGTAGATATTTCAAAAATTGAATACTGCGTTCTCGATGAGGCAGATGAAATGCTCAATATGGGCTTTTATGAAGACATCACTGAAATCCTTTCGCATTCGCCAAAGGAGAAAAGTACCTGGCTTTTCAGTGCGACTATGCCAAAAGAGGTTTCTACTATTGCAAAGAAATTTATGCATACCCCTGTGGAAATCACTGTGGGAACAAAGAACGTGGGGTCTGACCAAGTTTCGCATGAATATTATTTGGTGAACGCACGCGATCGTTACAATGCCTTAAAGCGTTTGGCTGATGCAAATCCAGACATTTTCTCCGTAGTTTTTTGCCGAACAAAACGCGACACCCAGAAAGTTGCGGAACAACTTATTGAAGATGGTTACAATGCCGCAGCAATACACGGAGATTTAAGTCAGAACCAACGTGATTTGGTGATGAAATCTTTCAGAAACCGTCAAATTCAAATGCTTGTAGCAACAGATGTTGCCGCCCGTGGAATTGACGTAGATGATATTACGCACGTTATAAATTACCAGCTTCCAGACGAAATTGAAACCTACACCCACCGAAGTGGACGTACGGGACGTGCCGGTAAAACGGGTGTTTCCATCGTTATTGTTTCAAAAAGTGAAGTTCGGAAAATAAAAAGCATTGAAAAAATTATCCAAAAGCAGTTTGTCGCAAAAGAAATACCTTCAGGTATGGAAATCTGCGAAGTGCAAATGTTTCATTTGGCGAACAGTATCAAGGATACCGAGATTAACCCTGAAATCAATCCTTATCTTCCAAACATAAACGAAGTATTGGAAGATTTCTCTAAGGAAGAACTTATTAAAAAAGTTTTCTCTGTAGAGTTTACACGTTTCTTGAATTACTATAAAAACAGTAAAGACCTAAATATTTCAGGCGAGCGCAATTTTTCTGATGAAGATGCAAAGGACAGTACGCGCTATTTCATAAATATCGGTAGCAAAGACGATTTCGATTGGATGAGCCTTAAGGATTTTCTTCGCGATTTGTTGCAACTTGGGAAGGATGATGTTTATAAAGTTGACGTTAAAGATAGTTTCTCTTTTTTCAATACCGATACCACGCACCAAGAATTGGTGATGGGTATTTTCAAGGATTTTAAACTTGACGGAAGACAGATTAATATTGAGATATCCAAAGACACAGGCCGCAGCAAAGGTAGAAGTGGCGGCGGCGGACGCGATCGCGGTAGAAGAAGAGGCGATAGAAATGATCGTGGCGACGGCGGCGGAAGAAAAGGAGGTTTCAAAAAGCGCAGTGGCGGTTTTGAAGGTGGCAGCGACAAGCCAAAATTCAAAGGTAAAAGCCGAAGGGGTGCGCCTCGTCCAGACGCAAAAGGCACAGGAGGAAGACGCCGAAGAAAAGGATAATTCTGAATAATTAAACTTTAGCACTACTTTAACGTCTATATAAGTATATTTACGGGCCTTTAATCGAGGCCCGTTTTTTTAAAGTTTATGCAAACCTTCAACTTTCTGCAGGAATACATACTGGAAAACGACCGTGTGCGGCTCAGTCCCCTACACCATAAAGACTTGGATTTGCTGCTTCGCTTTTCCGAAAAACAGCCTGAGCTTTGGAAATATTCCCTCCAACCAGCCGATGGTTTGGAGAATTTAAAAAGCTATATAGACTTCGCCTTACGCGGAAGAAAAGAAGAAACTGCATACCCCTTTATTGTTTTCGACAAACGCACCCTGCAAATTGCAGGCAGCACACGCTTTTATGATTTTCAAAAAAACCACAATACTGTTCAATTGGGTTACACTTGGTACGGCAAGGAATTTCAGGGCACAGGGCTCAATAAGCACTGTAAGATGCTAATGCTGGAATTCGCCTTTGAAACGTTAAAACTTGACCGTGTTGAGTTTCGTGCAGATGCCACAAACCAACGTAGCATTGCCGCAATGAAAAGCATAGGTTGCACCGTTGAAGGCATCTTGCGTAGCAACTGTGCGGCGCCAAAGGGGAGAAGGGACAGTATCGTTCTCAGTATCCTAAAAGAAGAATGGTTTGGCTGTGTTAAGGACAAATTAAAAGCTAAAATTGAAAACGAAAGAAAGGTTTCGCCTCAGTGAAATTTTTCCGTATATTGAAACATTATATGAAAAAAATATTCCTACTTATTGCCCTGGTTTTTACGGTTGCAAACTCCTTTGCCCAGGACGATACAATAATAAAAGGTACCGTAATGAACGATGCAAATGACAATGTTTTGGAAAATGTAAACATTGTAAACCTTAACCAAGTAAAGGGAACAACTACCAATGAAAAAGGTGAGTTTGCAATTAAGGCTGCGGTAAATGACACGCTATATTTTTCCTATCTGGGCTTTAAATCCCTGCGGGTTCGGGTTACCAATGACTGGTTGAAATTTGGCGATATAAAGGTAAAAATGACTGAATTGGGCATCGCTCTCGAAGAAGTAGTGGTAAAGCCGGTTCAACTTACAGGTTATGTAGAGATTGACGCAAAGCTAATCCCCATTTACGATAATTACCGCTACCGAATTTCAGGTCTAAATACAGGGTACGAAGGCGGAAGCAACCAGCCAGGTGCAGTCAGTAAAGTTTTAAGCTCCATATTCAATCCAGCAGATTTTCTCTACAATGTCTTCGGAAAGCGCCCGAAACAAATGCGCAAACTCCGGCAGATGAAGGAAGATGATGAAATACGAAACCTTCTGCAAAGCAAATTTGACCGTGAAACCTTAATGGCGGTACTCCAACTGGAACGTGCCGATATTGACGAAATACTGAACAAATGTAGCTATTCCAAAGATTTTATCCGTACCGCCAATGACCTTCAGATTCTCGATGCCATTAGTGGCTGTTACGAAGAATACAAAATTTTAAATAGGGAGAAGTAATAATTTTTCTACTTTTTTTAACTTCAATCAATTTCATTAAAAGTATTTTTAGTGAAAATTGATTCTATGAAAGAAATTATCACTGCCCAACGCAATTTTTTCAATACGCACGCCACCAAAAATATTCACTTTAGAAGAAAACAATTAAAAATTCTTCAGCAGGCTTTGGAGAAAAACGAATCCCTACTTCACGAAGCCATTTATAAAGACTTTAAAAAATCTGAGTTTGACAATTACACTACTGAACTTTCACTGCTTTATAAAGACATTAAAGAAGCCCGCAGTAATACTTTCAAGTGGGCACGCACAAAACCCGTTTCCACAAGCATCCTCAATTTTCCTGCTTCCAGTTATATAATTCCGGAGCCTTTGGGTGTATGCTTGGTTATTGGGGCGTGGAACTATCCCTACCAACTTTCCTTCGCTCCAGTTATTGCAGCAATCACCGCTGGAAACACAGTAATATTAAAACCCAGTGAGCTGCCCTCAAATACTGCCGCTGCTATGGCGAAAATTGTAAAGGAAAATTTCGACCCAGCGTATTTTATCGTGGTTGAGGGCGGGGTAGAAGAAACCCAAGAATTATTGAAGCAGAATTTTGACAAAATATTTTTTACCGGCAGTACCAAAGTGGGCAAAATTGTTTACAAAGCCGCTGCCGAAAACTTAACCCCAGTAACCTTGGAACTCGGAGGAAAAAGCCCGGCCATAGTTACTGAAAGCTGTAATTTAAAAGTTTCGGTAAAGCGATTGGTTTGGGGGAAATTTCTGAACGCAGGCCAAACCTGTATTGCTCCGGACTATGTCCTGGTCCACAAAAGCATTGAGCAACAATTCCTCCAACAGGCCCAAAAGGAAATCATCAGCCAGCACTTTGCTTTTGAAAACGATAATTATCTTCAAATAATTAATGATGATAATTTTGAGCGCCTCACAAAGATGTTGGTTCCTGAAAAAGTATATTATGGCGGCCAAACCCACAAGGAAACCCGCTACATTCAGCCCACTATTCTACAAAACGTAACTATGGATGATGCGGTGATGCAAGAGGAAATTTTTGGCCCCATCCTGCCCGTAATAACTTATGAAACTATTGAAGAGGCTATTGTTAAAGTGAATAGTCTTCCCAAACCGTTGTCTTGTTATCTCTTCACAAAGAGTAGTTCCATAAAGAAGAAAGTATTAAAAGAGATATCCTTTGGCGGTGGGGCAATCAATGAAACCGTGATGCACATTAGCAATTCAAACCTGCCTTTTGGCGGCGTGGGCCAAAGCGGTATCGGCAACTATCATGGAGAAGCCGGTTTCAAAGCCTTTACCCATTATAAAAGCGTGATGGACAAACCCACTTGGCTGGATCCTTCAATTCGTTACTATCCACACACACCGTTTCGATTGAAGTTGATGCGGTGGTTTTTGAAGTTTTGAAATAATTTTAAAATTTTTAAGTTTTCATAATAGAACTTGATTATTTTTTTGAATGAAAAAACTCGATTTATTCCTTGCAATCTCTCTTCCTATTTTTTTTATTTCCGCAATAATCACATTGTATTTTTTTATAGGTTTTGAAAATTATAATATTTTTTATCCACACATTGACACAAGGTTTGCAAATGATTTTTCAATAGAAAACTTTGATAAAGTAGAAATGGGAATGAACAAAGCACAGGTTAAAAACCTATTAGGAAACCCTATAAATTCAGGTGAATCTATTGGTTATACGGATGACTTTATAAAGAAAGAATTTATATTTTACGAAAAATATTCCACAGATGGAAAATATGAAATATCAGATTTTGCTTGGGAATCATTTGAGGTATATTATGACATAGATACTTTAGTGATATCCAAGAGAAGTATTTGGTATTATGATTAAAGCATTTACTATGAAGAAATATATAATTTTACTCGCTACTAGTTTGGGGATTTTTTCGTGTGCGCCAAAAAAGCAAAACATAATCGCAATCGATATGCTCTTAATTCCTTCGGAAGAAATGTACGCACAGTCACTTCAGCTTAATTCCCTTATAAATCAAAGTAATCCCGAAACCATAAAACTTGATAAAAACCATGTGCCGCACATCACGCTGTTGCAATGTTTTATAAATGTAGAAGATTTGCCAAAAGTGAACGGGGCTTTGGAAGGTCTTTTCAACACCATAAAAAATGATTCCTTAAAAGCGGAAAGCCTTTTTTATTACAGCGAAAAAGAGGAAAGTTTTTCAATGATCGCTATTGAAAAAAATGAACAGCTATTGCAGCTTCACCAAAAAGTAATCGAGTTGGTAAAACCATTTATAGTCAAAAACGGTTCCGAAAAATCATTTGTCCAAAACCCAGACGGCAGCCCAATAAGTGAATCTACCTTAAGCTACGTTCCAGAATTTGTAGAAAAGCACAGTTTTGAAAATTTTGATCCACACATTAGTCTTGGAGTAGCCCAAACCACACTTTTGGACAGCTTGGCACTACAAGTTTTCAAACCAATTCAGTTTAAGGCTGAATCTTTAAGTGTGTACCAACTGGGCGATCACGGTACCGCACAAAAACTACTTTGGGAATCGAAATAGTTCATTAAAAAAGCACCTTTCAAAAGGTGCTTTTTTAAAATATTCAATAGCGGCTATTAAATCTTTTCCAGCGCAGCTTTAATATAAACCTCGCCTCCTAAAATCTCAAAGGTTTTGTTTTTTCCGATGGTATCATCCAGCGCTCCAACAAGGGTTTCGGCTACATCCATTCGCGGAATTTCCCCGCGCTTATTCAATTTGTTATCGAGTTCAATTTTTCCTTTGCCGTCATCGTTGTTCAGTGATCCGGGGCGCACTATGCTATATTGAATCCCCAATTGTTTTAAATATTCATCGGCGTTGTGTTTTGCTTTAAGGTATTCCTGTATTTCATCAGCTTCCTCGGGATTGTCAGCCCCCATGGAACTTAGCATAACAAACTTTTTCACGCCTTTTTCCTTTGCTGCGTCCATCAACTTTTTGGCACCTTCCTGATCTACTTCTTTTACTTTTTTACCTCCGGAACCCGCTGCAAAAATTACCTTATCAATACCATTTGTGGTTTGGCTCACATCCTTTTCAAGATCTGCCAAAATGGTTTCCACGCCCTCATTCTGAAATTGTGAAACCTGCTCTTCTTTCCGAACCATCGCAACCGGCTTATATTTTTTTGATTGCTTTAAAATTGAAATTACCTTTTTTCCCGTGGTGCCGTTTGCACCTGCTACTAATATTTTTTCCATAGTTTAAATATATCTTTTCTAAACTGTAACTATCTAATTTTTCACAACCTTTAACCCTCCAAAAGTCATCTTTTATGGCTTTGTTAACTTTAGGAAAATGAAGAGGTGCTCAATGTGGTTAATTCTTTCCAACTAATTATTCATTCCTAACTTTACTGCTTATCTTTACAAACAAATAAAATTATTTCATGGATTATACTTCAAAAATGCTTCGCGACGATGCGCTAAAAGGAAAAACAATTGTAGTAACCGGCGGTGGGAGCGGTCTCGGAAAAGCAATGACAACCTACTTTTTGGAACTTGGTGCCAATGTGGTCATCACTTCCCGAAACCTTGAAAAATTGCAAACTGTAAAAGAAGAACTGGAAACCGCAACGGGCGGAAAAGTTTTACCGCTACAATGCGATGTGCGCAATTATGAAGAAGTTGAAGCAATGGTGGAAGCTTCCGTAAAGGAATTTGGAACCGTTGATGTATTGCTGAACAATGCCGCAGGCAATTTCATTTCACCTACCGAAAGACTTTCTGCCAATGCGTTTGATACAATTATCGATATTGTTTTAAAAGGAACAAAAAATTGTACCCTTGCCTTTGGAAAGCATTGGATTGAAAAAAAGGAAACAAATAAAACCGTTTTGAATATTGTTACAACGTATGCTTTTACCGGTTCTGCGTATGTGGTGCCGAGTGCTACAGCAAAAGCGGGTGTATTGGCAATGACACGGTCTTTGGCCGTTGAATGGGCAAAATACGGAATTCGTTTTAACGCCATCGCTCCTGGGCCTTTCCCCACAAAAGGCGCTTGGGACAGACTGCTGCCGGGCGATTTGAAAGAAAAATTCGATCCCGCAAAAAAAGTTCCCGTGAAACGTGTCGGTGAACACCAAGAACTCGCTAATCTTGCAGCATATCTCGTTTCCGATTTTTCAGCATATATAAATGGCGAAGTAGTAGTAATTGACGGCGGCGAATGGCTAAAAGGTGCCGGACAGATGAATCTTTTGGAAGAGGTTCCACAGCAAATGTGGGATATGCTGGAGGCGATGATACGAGAGAAAAAATCTAAATAACAAAACCCAAGCACCAAATTCCAAGGAAGTTGAATTTTGTTTTTTAAATATTGATATTTATTTGGAATTTGGGATTTCAAAATTTGGAATTTTCCCGCAGGGTCATTGTTTACTTCCTGTTAACAAAAATGATTTTCTATCCACATAATTAATTGTACTTTTAACTGCTAAAATTTCAAGCAAATTAATGGGTAAAATAATTGCAATTGCAAACCAAAAAGGAGGCGTGGGCAAGACCACGACCTCAGTAAATTTAGCGGCCTCATTGGGCGTTTTGGAGAAAAAGGTTTTACTCATAGATGCTGATCCACAGGCCAACGCCACTTCAGGCTTAGGTATTGATGTGGAAAGTGTTGAAGTTGGAACATACCAATTACTTGAGCACAGTGCCACGGCAAAGCAAGCCATTGTTTCCACAAATTCACCTAATTTAGATTTGATACCCTCCCACATAGATTTGGTGGCTATCGAGATTGAATTGGTAGATGTGGAAAACCGCGAGTATATGCTGAGAAGGGCCATAGAAGGCTTAAAGGCAGATTATGACTATATTCTCATAGATTGCGCGCCATCGTTGGGATTGCTTACATTGAATGCCCTAACAGCAGCGGATTCCGTAATTATTCCTATTCAGTGTGAATACTTCGCTTTGGAAGGACTTGGAAAACTTTTGAACACCATTAAAAGTGTCCAAAAAATTCACAACGTAAACCTCGATATTGAAGGTCTGTTGTTGACTATGTACGACCAGCGCCTACGCCTTTCAAACCAAGTGGTGGATGAGGTGAAAAAGCATTTTGACGAAATGGTTTTTGAAACAATCATTCAGCGAAATGTGCGTTTAAGTGAAGCGCCCAGTTATGGAGAAAGCATTATCAGTTACGATGCAGCTAGCAAAGGAGCCGATAATTACTTAAGTTTGGCGCACGAATTAATTAAGAAAAACGAAAAAGAATAAATGGCGAAAGCGACCAAAAAACAAGCCCTCGGCCGCGGACTTTCAGCACTTTTGAAAGACCCGTCCAACGATATAAAATCTGTTGCAGACAAGAATGCCGACAAGGTTGTGGGCAGCATTGTAGAGCTGGAATTAGGCAGTATTGAAGTAAACCCATTTCAGCCACGAACCAGTTTTAACGAAGAATCGCTTCGCGAATTGGCTTCTTCTATCAAAGAATTGGGCGTTATCCAGCCCATCACGGTTCGGAAACTGGATTTCAACAAATATCAATTGGTAAGTGGCGAGCGCCGTTTTCGCGCTTCAAAACTGGTTGGCTTGGAAACTATTCCAGCTTATATTCGTATTGCGAATGACCAAGAATCCTTGGAAATGGCTTTGGTGGAAAACATCCAACGTCAGGATTTGGACCCCATTGAAATCGCGCTTTCCTACCAACGATTGATCGAGGAAATAAACGTTACCCAGGAAGAGCTGAGCGACAGGGTAGGGAAGAACCGTTCCACAATCGCCAACTATTTACGTTTACTGAAACTAGACCCAATTATCCAAACCGGAATGCGCGACGGTTTTATCACGATGGGCCACGGAAGAGCGTTGATAAACGTTGAAGATTTAAACGACCAACTGGATATTTACGAAAAGATTTTAAGCCAAAGCCTATCGGTTCGCGACACCGAGGCCTTGGTACGGGGTTATAAAAATCCTGAAGAAAAAACCAAACCACAAAAAGCGACTGCGCCGCCTTTCGCCAAAAAGGCAAAGAAGGAATTGTCCGATCTTTTTGAGACTTCGGTAGAGGTCAAGGTTTCTAAATCGGGAAAAGGACAACTTGTGGTTCCTTTCAAAAACAAAGAAGACTTCGAACGTATTTTGAAGCTAATCAAAAGTGAAAAATAATTTCCTAAATATTTTTTTTTTAATCTTCGCCACAGCACTGTTTGCGCAGACTTCTGATACTTTAACTGTAAAAAAGGAAGAAAGGGTTATTGTGGTGAATGATTCAATTCTGCCAAAAGAGGAATACAATCCCTTGGCTCCTGCAAAAGCTGCATTTTACTCCGCGGTGGTTCCGGGCCTGGGGCAGGTTTACAATAAAAAATACTGGAAAATCCCCATTATCTACGCAGGAATGGCGGCTGGCGTTTACTTCTATAAGCAGCAGGATGATGAATACGATCGTTTTCGAGATGCTTACAAACGAAGACTTGCGGGCTATGACGATGATGAGTTCCAAGGAATTTCTGACGACCGATTGATAAATGCCCAAAAATCTGCACAAAAAAACAAGAGCATCAGCATAATTGTAACAGTGGCTTTTTATTTGCTGAATGTAGTTGATGCCAATGTGGATGCGCATTTGCGACAGTATGAAGTAAGCGAGGACCTTTCACTACAACCCAATTTTGATTACAACCAATTCAATGCGAAACCACAGTACGGAATGTCGTTGACATATCGGTTTAAATAGAAGAAAGAATAAAGAATAAAGAAAAGAGAATAAAGATGAAAGAACACGGAAATATGAAACAAGAATGTATGCAAGTTTTTGTATGCGTTTCTCATACTTCCTTCACCAGTCATCCGTCATCCCACGCCCAGCATCCCGCGCCCAACACCCGCCAATTATGAAAATAGCACTTCTTGGTTACGGAAAAATGGGCAAGACCATTGAAAAATTAGCTTTGGAAAAGGGCCATTCCATCGTTTTTAAAAGTACGAGCGAATCTTCCGAAGGAAATTTTGGGGACGCTGAGGTTGCCATCGAATTTTCTTCGCCCGAAGCTGCGGTTGAGAATATTTCCAAGGCATTGAAAGCGGGAATGCCTATTATTTCGGGCACAACGGGCTGGCTTAATAAATATGATGAAATGGTAAACTTATGTAAAAAGCGTAACGGAAGCTTTATCTATGCGTCCAACTTCAGCGTGGGGGTAAACCTTTTTTTCGGCATAAACGAATATGCCGCAAAGTTGATGGCAAAGTGGAAAGATTATAATGTTTCCGTGGAAGAAATACATCACCTTCAAAAGAAGGACGCGCCCAGCGGCACGGCCATTACCATTGCCGAGGGAATTTTGAAACACAGTGATAAAAAGGATTGGAAGCTAAACACTTTCGAAGAAAATACTTTAAATATTACAGCAAAACGGGAAGAAGATGTAAAAGGGACACATATTGTTTCCTACGACTCTCCCATAGATACCATATCCCTAAAACACGAAGCCCACAGCCGCGAAGGGTTTGCTTTGGGAGCCATTTTGGCCGCAGAATTTTTAAAGGATAAAAAAGGTATTTTTACGATGAAGGATGTGCTGGGATTGAAGATTAGCGATTGACGATTGTGGATTGCCAAATCCCAAATTAGCGAATCCCGAATCCCGAATTAACAGCTTTTAATAAAAAATAACAATAAACAATAAACAATAAACGATGAGTTGGACAGGTTGGTTTATATTTTTTTTGATAGTTCAGGTAATCCATTTTGCCGGAACCTGGAAGTTATACCAAATAGCAGGTAGAAAAGCCTGGGAAGCAGCCGTGCCGGTCTACAATGCCGTGGTTTTGATGAAGATTATCAACCGCCCCTGGTGGTGGACCATTTTGCTTTTTGTGCCCATCGTAAATTTGATTATGTTCCCCGTGGTGTGGGTAGAAACCATACGCAGTTTTGGCCGTAATTCCACAACCGATACGGTTTTGGTCTTGCTTACGTTGGGTCTCTATATTTATTACATCAATTACACCCAAAATGTAACCCACATAAAAGATAGAAGCCTGAAACCGCGTACTTCCACGGGAGAGTGGGTGAGTTCCATACTTTTTGCGGTAGTTGCTGCTACCATCGTGCATACGTATTTTATGCAACCGTTCACCATCCCTACTTCTTCTTTGGAAAAAACACTATTGGTGGGCGATTTCCTGTTTGTGAGCAAATTCCATTATGGAGCGCGCACGCCAATGACGCCCATAGCCTTTCCGATGGTCCACGATACCATTCCCGTAATTAAAACGAAATCTTACCTGTCAAAACCGCAGATTCCGTACTTCAGATTTCCGGGATTCCAGGATATAAAACGTAACGATATTGTAGTTTTTAACTGGCCCGTGGATACGGTGAATGCCTTTCAGCAGTACGGCGACGGCAAATATTACTATAAGCCTATTGATAAAAAATCGAATTACGTAAAGCGCTGCGTAGGCCTTCCGGGAGATTCTTTGGAAGTGCGTGATGGTTATGTGTTTATCAACGGAAAACAAAATGAACTGCCAGATAGGGCGAAGCTACAATTCAGTTATGATGTGCAGGTAAATAGTCAGCTAAACCCTGAAATGCTTTACAATCGTTATGATATTACCGATCGTTATGGCTTCGGAAATAACACCTACCGTTTTGGAGGTATTTCGGAAGAGTCATTAAACATGCTGAAGAACAATCCAAATGTGGTTAATATTTCGCGTTTCCGTGGTGATAAGGGCGTTTGGGACGAAGGGATATTTCCGAATAATCAGAACTACCCTTGGAACAACGATTTCTTTGGTCCTTTATACATTCCGAAAAAAGGCGCTACCGTTTCCATTACGCCCGAAACATTGCCGCTGTACAAACGGATTATAGAGGTTTACGAAGGAAGCGAACTTGGAATCGACAATAAAATAACCCAATCCGGTACCGAGGTTCTGTTGAATGGCCAGCCACTTACGGATTATACCTTTAAAATGGATTATTATTGGATGATGGGCGATAACCGAAACAACAGTGAGGACGCCCGTACGTGGGGCTTTGTACCATTCAATCACGTGGTGGGCAAGCCCGTATTCGTGTGGATGAGTTGGGATGGCGTGAATAAAAAGGTGCGTTGGGACAGACTTTTCACTACCGTGGGCGGTAGCGGAAAACCTGTTTCTTATCTAATGTACTTCGTGATTGCCGTAATCGGTTGGTTCGCCTTTGATTTTTGGAGAAAAAGAAAAAAAGGAGCTAAAAAGTAAATTATAAAAGGCCACGAATACACGAATATTTTTTAAATTTTATTCGTGTATTCGTGTCTAATTTTATTCAGGCACCAATCTAAAAATTCCCTGTCCTTCCACGGCAATATAAATCAACCCATCCGGTCCCATTTTAACATTCCGTACCCGCCCAATATCCTGGGCAATTTTCTCTCGGTTTGTAACTTTTTCATCTTCCAAAGTGAGCAATTCCACGTAGGCAAACTTTAGAGAACCTACTAATAATTTATCTTTCCACTGCGGGTATTTATCGCTCGTAACAAACGCCATTCCGCAGGGCGCAATAGACGGAACCCAATAATAAATGGGCGGCTCAATTCCAGGTTTTGTTTTTTCATCCGTAATTTTGGTACCGCTATAATTTACCCCGTAGGTCACTTCCATCCAGTCGTAATTGGCGCCTTTTTTTACAATATTTATTTCATCGCCACCTTTTGGGCCGTGCTCGTGCATCCAGATTTTTCCGGTTTCGGGATGCTTTGCCATTCCCTGGGGATTGCGGTTTCCATAGGTATAAATCGCTTTTTTGGCATTTGGTTCGTTGTAAAATGGATTGTCTGTGGGTATGTTGCCGTCATCGTTCAAACGGTAAATTTTCCCGCCATCACGGGTTATGTCCTGCGGATTTACTTCCCTTTCCCCACGTTCACCAATAGAAAAATATACAAACCCATCATTGTCAAATTCAATGCGCGAACCGAAGTGCTGTCCGGCCGTAGTATTGGGTTCGGCTTTGTAGAGGGTTTCAATATTCGTTAGTGAACTACCTTCTAGTTTGCAACGCATTAAGGCTGTGTGTCCGCCATTTCCAGGACCTTCTGTGGAAGCATAGGTAATATAAATCCATCCGTTTTCATTGTAATTTGGGTTCAATTCAATATCCATCAATCCACCCTGGCCACTGTTATAAACTTTCGGAACATTAGCTATTTCGTTTTTTTTACCATTTTTAAAATGAATCAACCGTCCATTCTTTTCCGTAATGAGCATACTGCCATCTGGAAGCCACGTCATGCCCCACGGAATGGTAAGCCCTTTTACAATCTCTTCTACTTTATAGGTTTGTGGTTCGGTTTTTAGCGCTACATCATCTTTCTTTTTCTGTTGGGCACAGGAACCAAAAACCACAAATGCGGCTAATAAAAAAAAATATTTTTTCATAGTATTCGATTTTAGCTAAAGATACCAAAAGTTGAAAGGAATTTCCTAAAAGGATTCACAATTCCTTTTTGCCGAAACCTCTAACATACCTTATCTTTAACCAAAATTTTTAAAATTATGGAAGAGCGCTATCACGTTAAGGTAGATGAAAATTATGAGTTTCCCTTAACCGCCAAGGACGTGGAACAGATTGACCAAGCAGAACTTTCGGGACAAAAAGTTCACCTACTTCACAATAATATATCTTTCGCAATCGAACTTTTAAAGAGTGATTTTGTTAATAGAAACTATCTCATAAAAGTTAACGGAAACACTTACGAAGTGAGTATTTCCACTCCTTTGGACCAACTCATTAAAGAAATGGGGCTTTCCCTTGGAAATGCCTCGGTTGAGGATGAAATCCACGCACCTATGCCGGGCATTATTTTGGAAGTAAATGTTTCTGAAGGCGATGAAGTTAAAAAAGGAGATTTCCTATGTGTTTTGGAAGCAATGAAAATGGAAAATACCCTTACTGCACCGCGGGATGGCATTATAAAGTCTGTAAACATCGCTAAAGGTGAAACCGTGGATAAAGGAAAATTGCTAATAGAATTAGAAAAAAATGATTAACAAAATATTAGTTGCCAATCGTGGCGAAATAGCTTTACGCATAATGAAAACCGCCCGAAACATGGGCATTAAAACAGTGGCTGTTTATTCCGAAGCTGACAGAAATGCGCCCCACGTAAAGTTTGCGGATGAAGCCGTTTGCATAGGCCCGCCGTCTTCCAACGAATCCTATCTTTTGGGCGATAAAATTATAAAGGTTGCAAAGGATTTAGATGTAGATGCCATTCATCCGGGTTACGGGTTTTTAAGTGAAAATGCCGAATTCGGTGAAAGTGTCGAAAAAAGCGGCATGATTTTCATCGGCCCAAAATCGCATGCCATCCGCATCATGGGAAGCAAGCTCGCCGCAAAGGATGCCGTGAAAAAATACGATATCCCAATGGTTCCCGGCACCGATGAGGCCATTACCGATGTGGGCGCAGCAAAGGAAATTGCAAAAGAGATTGGCTTCCCAATTCTCATAAAAGCGTCCGCTGGCGGTGGCGGAAAGGGAATGCGTATCGTTGAAAATTCCAAAGAATTTGAGGAACAGATGAAACGCGCCATCAGCGAGGCCGAAAATGCTTTCGGCGACGGCTCGGTTTTTATTGAAAAATTTGTCACCTCGCCACGCCACATCGAAATCCAGGTTTTAGCAGATAATTTCGGCAATACCGTCCATCTTTTTGAGCGGGAATGCAGCATTCAGCGTCGTCACCAAAAAGTGGTGGAGGAAGCACCTTCTTCGGTTTTAACGCCGGAATTGCGCAAACAAATGGGCGAAGCGGCAGTAAAGGTTGCAAAAGCCTGCGATTATGTGGGTGCGGGCACAGTGGAATTTCTTTTGGACGACAAACACAATTTCTATTTTCTCGAAATGAACACCCGCCTGCAAGTGGAGCATCCCGTTACCGAAATTATTATGGGTCTCGATTTGGTGGAGCAACAAATAAAGGTAGCCAATAACGAAAAGCTTTGCTTCGAGCAGGATGATTTAAAAATCACCGGCCATGCCTTCGAACTTCGGGTATATGCTGAAGATCCGTTGAACAATTTTATGCCCAGCGTTGGCAAATTGGAATTGTATCGCCCGCCAAGCGGAAAAAACATTCGTGTGGACGACGGTTTTTCTGAAGGAATGCAAGTGCCAATTCAGTATGACCCCATGCTTTCAAAACTTATTACGTATGGAAAAACACGTAACGAAGCGATGCAGCGTATGCTGGAAGCCATTTCGGAATACGATATTGAAGGCGTGAGTACAACGCTCCCTTTCGGAAAATTTGTTTTTGAACATGAAGCTTTCCGAAGTGGAAATTTCGACACAAATTTTGTAAAAAAATACTATTCCGAAGAAAAGCTGAAAGCCATTAATGAGGAAGAAGCAAAAGTAGCTGCACTTTTCGCATTAAAACAATACTTAAAAGATTCAGAAAAACTTCGCTTGCCGAAGTAATTGCTTTCTGTCCTCTGCGCCTTTGGGGTAAAAAATTACCGCAGAGGCGCAGAGGACGCTGAGAAAAAAATATTAAAAGAAATGAGCGATAACAATAAAAAATTGCAAGAAATAATTTCCGAAGCCAAAAAAGGCGGCGGCGAAAAACGAATTGCAAAACAGCACGAAAAGAAAAAACTTACCGCCCGCGAACGCGTGGAATATCTTCTCGACGAAGGCTCCTTTGAAGAAATGGGCATACTCGTAACCCACAGAACCACTGATTTTGATATGCAAAAGGAATTGTATTACGGTGATGGCGTTGTTACGGGTTACGGAACAATCAACGGTCGTTTGGTATATGTTTTTGCACAAGATTTTACGGTTTTTGGAGGGGCACTTTCTGAAACCCACGCAGAGAAAATCTGTAAAATAATGGATCACGCTATTAGTGTTGGCGCACCTGTGATTGGGTTGAACGATTCTGGTGGCGCACGCATTCAGGAAGGCGTTCGGTCTTTGGGCGGCTATGCAGATATCTTTTATAGAAACGTACAGGCTTCGGGTGTTGTTCCGCAGATTTCGGCCATTATGGGGCCCTGTGCCGGCGGAGCGGTGTATTCCCCTGCGATGACTGATTTCACTATAATGGTGCAGGACAGTAGCTATATGTTCGTTACGGGACCGAATGTTGTAAAAACCGTTACCAATGAAAACGTAACTTCGGAGGAATTGGGTGGCGCAAAAACCCACGCTACCAAAAGTGGCGTAACGCACTTTACCGCAGCAAATGATATTGTTTGTTTGGAACAGATTAAAACCCTACTCAGTTATCTTCCACAGAACAATAAATCGGTAGCAGAAAAATTGCCTTTTGAAGCTGCTGAAGAATATCGTGATGAATTGGAAACGATCGTTCCAGACTCAGCGACCAAGCCTTACGATATGCACGATATAATTAAAGGAATTATAGACGAAGATTCCTTTTTTGAAGTTCACAAAGATTACGCCGATAATATTATAGTTGGCTTTGCGAGATTGGGCGGCAGAAGTATTGGTATAGTTGCAAACCAGCCTATGAGTTTGGCGGGTGTTCTCGACGTGGACAGTTCAAAAAAAGGAGCACGATTTACACGTTTCTGCGATTGTTTTAACATACCACTATTGGTATTGGTGGACGTGCCGGGTTTTCTTCCGGGCACCGATCAGGAGTGGAACGGCATTATTCTGAATGGTGCAAAATTATTATATGCTTTAAGTGAAGCGACTGTTCCGAGAGTAACCGTGATTACTCGTAAAGCCTACGGAGGCGCCTACGATGTAATGAACAGCAAACACATTGGCGCAGATATGAATTATGCTTGGCCAACGGCAGAAATTGCCGTGATGGGGGCGAAGGGTGCCAGTGAGATTATTTTCAGAAAGGAAATTGCTGCTGCTGAAAATCCGGAGCTGAAACTCTCCGAAAAAGAAGCTGAATATGCCGAAAAGTTTGCAAACCCCTTTAAGGCTGCACAAAGAGGTTTTATTGATGAGGTTATCCAACCGCGCGAAACACGTAGAAAATTATTGAAAGCCTTCGCTATGCTTGAAACGAAGAATGTAGCAAGACCTAATAGGAAGCACGGCAATATTCCACTCTAAATTTCTTCCGAAATATTTGGAGCGATTGGTTGATAATTATCATAAATCAAAGAATTAACAATTCTTAAATTTATTGATTAATCAAATGTTCCATAAATGTCCATAGAAAACTTCAACATAGAAGGACTTTCGGATTCTGAGGTTTTGGCTTCACGAAAAAAATTCGGCACCAATATTTTAGAATCAAAAAAGAAAAACCTCTATGTTGAAGCCATACTTGGCTTATTGAAAGAGCCAATGGTTATTCTGTTGCTCGTTGCAGCAACACTTTATTTTTTTACAGGTAATACTGGCGACGGAATATTTTTGGCAGTGGCTATAGTTTTGGTTGCGGCCATCTCTTGGTATCAAGATGCAAAAACACACAATGCGCTCGAAAAACTAAAAGAACTTTCCCAGCCCAATTGCAAGGTTATCCGGAACGGAAAGATAGTTGAAATAAAAAGCCAAGACGTTGTGGTCGGTGATTTTTTGATGGTTGATGAAGGTTCTACCATCGTTGCCGATGGAACCATTGTGCATTCAAACGACTTTTCGGTGAACGAATCCATTTTAACAGGAGAATCCTTTTCCGTGGAAAAAAATGCTGCTTCCACGAGCAACGAAATTTTTATGGGAACCCAAGTAGCCGGAGGGCTTGCAATTGCTGAAATAACTGCGATAGGCAACCAAACAAAGGTTGGGAAGATAGGCAAAAGCATTGAAGATATTTCTTCCGAAAAATCGACACTTGAACTCCAAATAAACAATTTTGTAAAAAAGATGGTAATCCTTGGAACCATTATTTTTCTGCTGGTTTGGGGCATAAATTATTTCAATACGGGAATTTTTTTGGATAGCCTTTTAAAAGCACTAACCCTCGCTATGAGTGTGTTACCAGAGGAAATTCCAGTCGCCTTTACCACCTTTATGGCCATAGGCGCTTGGAGGCTTATGAATCTTGGCGTAATTGTGAAACAGATGAAAACCGTTGAATCCTTGGGCAGTGCCACGGTAATTTGTGTGGACAAAACGGGTACAATTACAGAGAATAAAATGCGTCTTGACAAGATTTATACTTTGGAAACCGATAAAATAAACTCGGTTGAAGAAACGCTTTCCAACAGTGAAAAAGAACTTATAGTCACTGCTATGTGGGCCAGTGAGCCCATTCCCTTTGATACAATGGAACAATCCCTGCACAGTTTTTATGAAGGGATTGCTGAAAACGATAACAGGCCCAATTTCAAAATGGTTCACGAATATCCATTGGGGGGCAAGCCACCAATGATGACGCATATTTTTGAAAATGCCGAAGGCTATCGGATCATTGCTGCCAAGGGTGCCCCCGAAGCATTGATGGCAGTTTCAAATTTAAGCGAAAGTGAAAAGGAAACTTTAAAAAAGAAAATAACTGATTTGGCAGCCCAAGGCTATCGTGTTTTGGGAGTTGGAATTTCGAAATTTGATGGAACCAATTGGCCAAAAAAACAGCAGGAATTCAATTTTGAATTTAAAGGGTTGGTCGCTTTTTACGACCCGCCGAAGAAAAACATCTCTAAGGTATTTCAAGATTTTTACAACGCAGGAATTGCAGTTAAAATAATCACTGGCGATATTGCCGAAACCACTGCGGCCATTGCAAGAAAAGTAAACTTTAAAGGTTGTGAAGAAGTTGTTTCGGGTGATGAGCTTGTAAATTTGGATAATACAGAACTTGAAAAAATCACTTCAGAAAAAAATATTTTCGCCCGAATGTTTCCCGAAGCAAAACTTAAAATAATCAACGCTCTTAAAGCTCAAGGCCATATAGTAGCAATGACTGGCGATGGCGTAAACGACGGTCCCGCATTAAAAGCTGCAAATATTGGCGTGGCAATGGGAACAAAGGGAACCGAAATAGCCAAACAATCCGCCTCGCTGATATTGGTGGATGACGATCTTTCTAAAATGGTAAATGCCGTGGCGATGGGCAGAAAAATTTATTCCAACCTCAAAAAGGCTATTCAGTATATTATTTCAATACACATACCCATCATACTTACTGTTTTTATTCCGTTGGTTTTAGGGTGGGTATATCCAAATATATTTACACCTGTGCATGTCATTCTTTTGGAACTTATTATGGGCCCCACTTGTTCAATAGTTTATGAAAATGAGCCACTGGAAAAGGATTTGATGTTTCAAAAACCAAGACCATTTTCCAGTACTTTTTTCAACTGGAGTGAACTTTTTACGAGTATAATCCAAGGGTTGGCAATTACCGTAGGAGTACTTGCTGTCTATCAAATTGCCGTACAAAATGCTGCAAATGAAGCTGTAACGCGAACTATGGTTTTTACCGCTCTTATAAGCGCAAATATTGCCTTAACATTCGTAAACCGTTCTTTCATCTATTCCATTTTCACCACTTTTAAATATAAAAACAACTTAGTGCCGTTAATCATCGGTATAACCGTTGCCATTACTTTATCGCTTCTTTTTGTGCCGCCTTTCACCAAATTTTTTGAATTTGAAAGGCTTCAACTTAACCAAATTATTCTCAGCGTTTGTATTGGCGTATTGAGTGCATTGTGGTATGAAATTGTAAAATTGTGGAAACGCCAACAAACTTCAAAAAACTCTTTTTTTACACCCAAAGTTTAAGTTGTTGATATACAGTGTAAAACTGATTTTTGTCATAGTAAAAAATTTATTTCCAAAGTAGTTTTGGGATTGATTCTTAAATCCTAAATATTATGAAGAGATGTGGCTTTTTGCTAATTACGACTGCCCTAATATTCGCTTTTAATGTGAAAGCGCAGGAGAAATGGTCAGTGGAGTTTAGACCGGGACTCAATTTTCCTACGAATGATGTAGGCCATACCGATACCAAAATAGGTTATGGTTTTGAACTTACTGGGGCATATAAAATCATGCCACATTTGGCTGCCTATGCAGGTTGGGGCTTAAATGAATTTAAAGGTGAGGATAATTTTTTAACTGAGGATGTTACACTCAAAGAAACGGGATACACATTCGGTTTTCAAATTATACACCCCATCGGCACTTCCTTATTTTCTTACTTAGCAAGGGCTGGAGCGGTTTACAATCATATAGAAATTGAGAATAACAGCGGAAGTTTTGCCGCCGACACTGGCCACGGATTTGGTTGGCAAGTTGCTGCAGGAGTAGATTATGAGTTTGCTCCCAACCTCGCGCTGCGCCCCATGCTTCGCTACCGTTCGCTTTCTAGGGATATAACGGTTGAAAATGTTTCAACTGAATTAAACCTGGATTATATATCATTTGGAATTGGTTTGGCTTGGGATTTTTAAAACTGAATTCATAAAAGTATTTTAAATGAAAATTGCATTTGCTATCCTTCTTTCCCTTCACGGCCTAATTCACTTGATGGGCTTATTAAAGGCTTTTGGGTTCGCCGAAATTCCACAATTGTCACAAAATTTCTCAAAACCGCAAGGTCTTTTATGGCTCGCGGTCGCTTTGGCTTTTATAACGATAGGAATTCTATTTCTGTTGAAAAACAATCTCTGGTTTTGGATTGCTATAGCCGCTGTAGTAGTATCTCAGGTTTTGATTTTTGTGAATTGGCAGGACGCCAAATTTGGCACCCTCGCCAATTTGATCGTATTGTTCGTAGCCCTTCTGGCAATGGCGAACTGGAATTTTGAAAGGGAATTTAAAAAGGATATTTCCCAATCTTTTGAAAATGTGAACATTTCCGAAGAAATAATCTCCGAAGCAGATGTTGCCCAGCTTCCTATTCCGGTTCAGAACTATCTCAAATACGTCGGTGCAATCGGCAAACCTAAAATAAAAACTGCAAGAGCTATTTTTAAAGGGGAAATGCGCGAAAAGGGAAAGGATTGGTTTGCGTTCACTTCGGAACAGTATAATTTTTTTGAAGATCCCACGCGCTTGTTTTTTATGAAGGCCAATTTCAAAGGCTTCCCGACACAGGGTTACCATTGGTATAAAGAGGGAAAGGCATCGATGCTCATAAAACTGCTTTCCGTTTTTTCTGTGGTAGATATTTCGGAACCCGAAATGTTCAAGACCGAAACCGTCACTTTTTTTAACGATATGTGCCTTTTTGCGCCATCAGCCTTGATTGACAAACGGATCGATTGGCAAACCTTGGGGAATAATTCGGTAAAAGCTGTTTTCCATAACGGAGAAGTTTCAGTTTCTGCGATTTTGAAATTCGACGAGAATGGGCAATTGATCAATTTTATTTCAGAAGACAGGGTGGATGTGAATTCCAACCAAAGCGTTCCGTTTTCAACCCCGGTTACAGAATACGGCACGCTCAACGGCTATAAACTGCCCATTGCTGCCGATGCCGTTTGGCACTTTCCCGAGGGCGATTTCGTTTATGGAAAGTTTTATTTACAGGAAGTTCAGTATAATTTGAAAAATTCACATTGAGGAAATGACTGCTTCACACAATAATAAATTACTATTTATAAAAAGCATCCACACAGTTGTTTGGTTATTTTTTAACGTGGTTATATTCTATCTTTTGTATGCCGCTATTGCCAACAGAATTGATAAATGGGTTTGGATTTGCATAGGTCTCGTTTTGATAGAAGGCTTGGTCTTGCTGGCTTTTAAAATGTTTTGTCCATTGACGGTTCTAGCCCGAAAATATTCAAACTCAACTAAGAGCAATTTTGATATTTTTCTTCCCATTTGGTTGGCTAAGTACAATAAGCATATTTACACAACTATTTTCTTCATTGCTGTAATTATTGTTATTTATAGATTAACTTTTGGCTGACTTGAAATGAATTATAAATAACTAAATGAACTGATTTATGTCATATTAAATGGTGGCTGTACACGCTATATTTGATTTTATAGCATATTTAATAAATGCCTGAAGCAAATTCCATATTAAGCCGCACAAAATTATTTTTCGCTGAAATTGGCGATATGACCTTTTTTGCCGGACGCTTTTTTCGGGAAGTGTTTAGTCCGCCTTTTGAGTTTAGGGAACTGCTTCGCCAATGTTATAATATGGGCAACCGCTCTTTTTTATTGGTGGGTGTAACTGGATTTATCTTGGGGCTTGTGTTCACGCTACAGTCTCGGCCCACTTTAATGCAATTTGGTGCGGAATCCTGGATGGCATCTATGGTTAGTCTTTCCATTGTTCGCGAAATTGGCCCCGTAATAATTGCTCTTATCTGTGCGGGTCGGATAGGTTCTGGAATTGGCGCAGAGCTTGGCTCTATGCGCGTTACCGAACAAATAGATGCTATGGAAGTTTCAGGCACTAATCCTTTTAAATTTTTGGTGGTTACACGTGTGGTTGCCACTACTTTAATGTTGCCGTTATTGATAATCATGGGAGATGCCATAGCGCTTTTGGGCTCGGCCCTTGTTGAAAATTTAAAAGGCGATGTATCATACTTACTTTATTTTAATCAAGTTTTTAATGCCTTAAAGTTTAGTGATATAATACCGGCCACTATAAAATCGGTATTCTTTGGCTTTGCTATTGGGTTGGTGGGTTGTTATAAGGGTTATTACTGCTCCAAGGGAACTGTTGGAGTGGGAGAGGCCTCAAATTCCGCTGTGGTCTATATCTCAATGTTGCTATTTGTAATTGATTTTATAGCCGTTTTTGTAACCGATATATTTTTTGAAATTTAAATGAATTCAGAAAAAAACATAAAACCTGTTTTAGAGTTGAAAAACCTTCACAAAAGCTTTGGTGACAATCAGGTGCTGAAAGGTTTCAACTTAAAACTTTTTGAAGGCGAAAACTTGGTGATTATGGGTAAATCGGGTTCAGGAAAATCGGTAATGGTTAAATGCTTGGTGGGCTTGATTCAGCCAGATAGCGGCAGTATTACCATTAAAGACCAAGATATTACGGCAATGGGACAAAAAGAATTGGATTTGCTTCGTACCGAAATTGGCTTTCTATTTCAGGGTAGCGCATTATACGATTCTATGACGGTTCGGGAAAATTTAGAATTTCCACTGCGGCGACACAAAAACAAAATAGATGATTTTCAAGGCACCGAAATTTTAGTAAAGGAAGCTCTGGAGAATGTTGGGCTCTTACACGCAATAGATTTGATGCCTGCCGAACTTTCCGGCGGAATGCAGCGAAGGGTGGCTTTGGCCAGAGCATTGATCCTGAAACCAAAAATTATTATGTATGACGAGCCTACAACGGGATTAGACCCCATTACGGCCAAGGAAATTATACAGTTAATGCGAACCATTCAAAACAAATATCGCACATCTTCCCTAATCATCACCCACGATGTAGACTGTGCGCGGGTAATCTCAAATCGGATGATTTTGTTGGTAGATGGAATTAATTATGCCGAAGGGACTTTTGAAGAACTTTCAAGTTCAAATGATCCACAAATTCAGGCATTCTTTAAAAATTAATGTTATGGGAAAATCAACTTCACAAAAAGTAAGAGTCGGTGTTTTTGTTGTAGTGGGAACAATTTTACTTGTTGCCGCGCTTTATTTCATCGGCAATCAACAGCACTTGTTCAGTAAAAATATTGAACTCTATGCAACTTTCGGTAACGTAAATGGGTTAACCTTGGGCAACAATGTGCGCTATTCCGGAATAAACGTGGGCACTGTGAGCAAGATTGAAATGATTGAGGAAGGAACCATCACCATTCAAATGAAGGTTGAGGCCAAAACCTCAAGGTTTATTAAAAAAGACGCCATCGCTTCCATCGGGTCAGATGGATTGGTAGGAAGTATGGTGGTGAATATTATTCCGGGGAAAGCTCAAAATGCACAACCAGTAATTGCGGGCGATACCATTCAATCTTACAGTAAAATTGGAGCAGATGATATGCTCTCAACACTAAATACTACCAATGAAAACGCTGCTTTATTGACTGCAGATTTGTTGAAAATAACCAATAAAATTTTAGAGGGCAAAGGTACTTTTGGAGCCCTAGTTACAGATACTTTGTTGGCGCAGGATTTAAGGCAGACGGTGGTCGAGCTCAAAAAAACCACTACCGGAACTTCCGCTGCAATTTCACAAATCAATACTATTATTTCGAAGCTTAATTATGATGAAAGCGCTGCTGCGGTACTTTTGAGCGATACCGTTTCCACCAACCAAATAAAAAGAGTTTTTGCTAACCTTGAAAAATCCAGCGATGATATTAATGAAATAACCAAAAATCTGGATGAGTATATCACAGAAATTAAATCTGGAAATGGAACCTTGAATTATATTACTCAAGATGAGGTTTTGGTAAAAAATATTGACTCTACTATGGTTAACATAAAAGAAGCAACCGAAAAGCTGAACGAAAATATGGAAGCCTTAAAACACAATTTTCTTTTCCGCGGATATTTCAGAAAATTGGAGCGACAGGAAAAGAGAGAAGACAAGGAAAACTGATTTAAATTTGGTATTTTCGTTCATTAAAAACCAACCAAAAAATTTCTTGCATGCTCACAGATTTAAAAGAAAATTTCACCAATATTTTTGAAGACGCCCTTATTGAAGAAATAAACGAAGTTGGCACTTTAAAAGAGGTTAAGGAAGGCGAGAAACTCATTGAGATTGGTGACTATGTGCGCTCCATGCCCTTGCTTATTTCCGGAGCGATAAAAATTTTAAGGGAAGATGATGATGGCGATGAGCTCTTGCTCTATTTTCTGGAACGTGGTGATACCTGTGCCATGACTTTAACCTGCTGTTTAGGGCAGACAAAAAGCGAAATTCGCGCTATTGCAGAGCTTGATACAACCTTGATAATGATCCCGATCCAAAAAATGGAGGAATGGACGGGCAAGTATAAAAGTTGGCGCAATTTTGTATTCCAAAGTTACCACGAACGCCTCACCGAAATGCTTGAAACAATTGATAGTATTGCATTTTATAATATGGATGAACGCTTGGTAAAATATCTTCAAAACAAAAAAAAGGTAACCAAGGATTCCCTAATTAATTCCACCCATCAGGAAATTGCTTATGAGCTTCACACTTCGCGCGTAGTGGTTTCACGACTTCTAAAAAAGCTGGAATCAATGGGAAAAATTGAACTTTACAGAAACAGCATTAAGATAGTTTCACTTTAATTTTCAAGTTAAACCTAATCATTTCATTTTAAAAGGTTTGAATTGTAACTTTTGTTACTGTCAATTGCGTTGTATAAATTTACTTTTGAAGTGTCCACAACTTTATACTCAATATATGAAATTTTTAGCCACACTTTTTTTGATCAGTTTTTTCACCGCTTGCAATACCAATCCTAGCGACAAATATTTGGCGATTGCTGAAAATACTGAAAACACCGACACCAAAATAATTCAGGAGCATCCCGGCAAGAAATTGATGGAAAACAACTGTTACGTTTGCCACAATCCAAAAACTGCTGAAGATGCAATGATTGCCCCGCCAATGGTTGCCGTGAAGATGCATTATATTTCTGAAGGTACTTCAAAGGAAGAATTTATTAGTGCAATGGTGGAATGGGCCAAGAATCCTTCCGAAGAAAAATCAAAAATGCCGGGCGCTGTCAAGAAATTTGGTTTGATGCCCTATCAATTCTACCCGGAGGAAACTATTGTGCAAATTGCAGATTATATGTTTGATAATGAAATAGAAGAGCCCGAATGGTTTGATGCCCACTACAAACAAATGCACGGCGACCGACCACGGATGAAAGGCAAAATGGGTCGCGGAATGGGCAGTGGTAAAGGAATGGGGAAAAACCAAGAAGCAAATGCACAACCTACTTTAAAAGAACGCGGCATGCAAATGGCCCAGACCACCAAGGCCGAATTGGGTAAAAACCTGATGGGCCAAATACAAAAAAACGGGGTTATCGCTGCCCTCGACTTTTGTAACGTCCAAGCTCTACCTATTACAGACAGTATGGCTACTGTCCATAAAGCATATATTAAGCGCGTTACGGATAAACCGAGAAACCCAAAAAACAAGGCCAATACTGCGGAATTGCAATATTTGGATAATTTTAAAAAACAAGTTGCTGCGGGTGGTGAAGTAGATCCCATTATTGTGAAAATGGGCGTGGAAACAGAATTCTATTACCCAATCGTTACCAATTCCATGTGCTTAAAATGTCATGGCACCCCCGGTAAGGAACTTGAAACGCTCACTTTGTCCAAAATTCAGGAATTATACCCAACGGATAAAGCTACCGGATACGGCGAAAATGAAGTACGTGGCATTTGGAGCATTCGATTTGAAAACTAGCACATGAATTTTTACGAAACTTTTTGGAACCATAAATATTTAAGTGATGATACTGGCTGGGATATTGGCTATGTTTCCACACCAATAAAGGAATATATTGATCAACTTACAGATAAAAATTTGAAAATATTGATTCCCGGTGGTGGTAATTCCTATGAAGCGGAATACCTTTTTAATAAGGGGTTTTCTAATGTTTTTGTGGTGGATATTTCTTCCATCCCGTTAAAGAATTTTGCGAAACGCACACCATCATTTCCAAAGAAAAATCTTTTGCACTCAGATTTTTTTGAATTAGAGGATACTTTCGACCTTATTTTGGAACAGACTTTCTTTTGTGCTTTGGAACCATCACTTCGTGAAGAATATGTCAATAAAATGGTACAACTGCTTAAACCGGGAGGGAAACTAGTAGGGCTTCTTTTCAATATTCCTTTAAATAACGATAAGCCACCATTTGGAGGCAATAGGGAAGAATATCTCGCACTTTTTAAAGAAAAATTTAAAATAGAAACCTTGGAAACAGCTTATAATTCAATTCCGCAAAGGGCAGAGAATGAATTGTTTATAAAACTTTTAAGGCTATAAACTTGATGATAAGTAGCTCTTTTCACCCATAAAACAAAAAATGGAATTGTTGGAAATATTCGGATATGGTGGTGCCTTGTTAATTGGTTTGTCTTTGGGTATCATCGGGGGTGGAGGCTCAATACTTGCTGTTCCTGTTTTGGCTTATTTGTTTTTAATTGATGAAAAAGCGGCTACCGCATATTCGCTATTTATTGTTGGAGCAAGTTCCTTGGTTGGTGGCTTAAAACAACATTTTAAAGGATATGTTGATTTGCGAACAGCGATTGTATTTGGTATTCCAGCTATCACGGGAGTTGCTTTGGTTCGGTATTTTGTTATACCTGCATTACCGGAAATATTAGTTACAATAGGCAGTTTTCAGTTTACTAGGCGTATGGGGATGTTTGGCCTTTTTGCAGTTTTAATGATTCCCGCAGCTTTCTCAATGCTTAAACAGAAGAAAAAAGTTTTAACACCCAAAAGTTCAGAAGTAAAATACAATTACCCCTTAATCCTACTTGAAGGATTGCTAGTGGGGGCTGTTACAGGATTGATTGGAGCCGGTGGTGGTTTTTTAATAATTCCCGCACTCGTAATACTTGCTAACGTGGAGATGAAAGTTGCCATTGGAACTTCCTTAATTATTATAGCAATTAAATCGTTAATTGGATTTTTTCTAGGTGATGCGCTAACCATGACAATAGATTGGACTTTTTTACTACGCTTTACAGGCATATCTTTTATAGGAATTTTCATTGGCAGTTACATAAGCAACTTTATTGATGGCAGTAAGTTGAAAAAAGCATTTGGATATTTCATTTTTGTAATGGCCATATTTATTTTCTATATGGAATTTATAGTAAAAGGATAGTATGTAACCTATGTTACTGTACAATGCTAGTTAATAATTTAATTTTATCTAAAATTTAAAAGCAATAGTTGAAATTAATTATTATGGAAACAAATTTAGAATTACTTCAAGTAAATCCAATGCCAAGAATTGGCGATATGGCTCCAGATTTTGAAGCCGTTACTACAAAAGGAAAAATAAAGTTCTCAGACTTTGCCAAAGACAAATGGATTGTGATGTTCTCGCATCCAGCCGATTTTACACCGGTATGTACCACCGAAATGAGTGGTTTCGCACAGCGAAAAGGAGAGTTTGATGCATTAAACACAGAGCTTTTAGGACTAAGCATAGACAGCATACACGCACATTTAGGCTGGGTTCAAAATGTACGCGAAACTACAGGCGTGTATTTTGATTTCCCAATCATTGCAGATATAGATATGAAGGTTTCAAAACTATACGGAATGCTACAGCCCAATGAAAGTGAAACTGCCGCAGTGCGCGCCGTATTCTTTATAGATCCCAAGAAGAAAATTCGTTTAGTGATGTATTATCCATTGAATGTTGGTAGAAATATGGATGAAATTTTACGCGCCTTGGAGGCCCTTCAAACATCAGATAAATATGGGGTTGCAATGCCTTTGGATTGGAAAAAAGGCGATAAAGCTATCGTACCGCCACCAAAATCCTTAGATGAATTAAATACAAGGTTGGCAGATGATACTGTTGAAAAAGTGACTTGGTATTTAGCAAAGAAAAATATTTAATTACCTATAAAAAATCAGTCTTGCGTTTTTAAACCAAAGACTGATTTTGTATTTTTAAAAAAAAGAATTTTTAGATTATGAAAATTAAACAATTTGAATACGAACCCCTTTCACATTTTTCATACGCCATTATCAGCGATGGTAAAATGGCTTTGGTCGATCCTGAAAGAGACCCGATGCAGTATTATAAATATGCAGAGGAAAACGATGCCAAGATAGTTGCCGTTTTTGAAACGCATCCACATGCCGACTTTGTGAGTTCCCACCTTCAAATTCATAACGAAACAGGCGCAACATTATATTGTAGTGAGAAAACAGGAGCAGACTATCCTCATGCATCTTTTGATGATGGAGATGAAGTTACAATGGGCAATACCACCTTTAGGGCTATAAACACGCCGGGTCATTCCCCCGATAGTGTAACCATTGTTGCCACGGAAGAAAACAAGACTGCGTTATTTACAGGCGACACCCTTTTTGTGGGAGATGTGGGTCGTCCCGATTTGCGCGAGAAGGCAGGACATATGAAAGCCAAACGTGAGGAACTGGCAAAGATGATGTATGATACCATTCAAAATAAATTTACCGATTTGCCAGACACAGCCTATGTTTACCCAGCCCATGGAGCAGGCTCCCTCTGTGGGAAAGGAATGAGCGAGGACGCTTCATCAAGTACTTTGGGCAACGAACGGATTGGCAATTGGGCATTTAAAAAACAAACTGAAGAGCAATTTGTAAACCATTTGCTGGATTCCCAACCTTTCATTCCCCACTATTTTGGATATAATGTAGATGTAAATAAAAATGGTGCAAAAAACTTACGTACGGCGCTGGGAGGTATTCAGTTTAAATTGGATGTGGATAAATCAGAAAAGGATGCGCTGATTATCGACATTCGGGATGAAGAAGATTTTAAAAAGAACCATTTGCCGGGAAGTATAAACATTATGGCTACTTCCGACACGTCAAAGTTTGAAACCTGGTTGGGTTCAATTGTTCAGCCATCTGAAAAATTCCATTTGGTTGTCGATTCCATTGAAAATGCTGACAAAATTCTTCACCGTACGGCTAAGATTGGTTATGAAGCCAATGTAAAAACAGTGTTTACCCTCGGGAGTGCCAGTTTTGAAAAATCGGCTGCTTTCAATTTGGAGGATTTCAAAGAAAATACAGAAAAGTACACCATTGTTGATATCCGTAATGAAAGTGAGGTATCCGAAGAGAAATTCTTTGACAAAGCCATTGCTATTCCACTACATCAATTGCGCGAGAAAGCCGATGAAATTCCTACGGACAAACCCATAGTGGTACATTGTGCAGGAGGATACCGCAGCGCTGCCGGCAGCAGTATTCTGGAGAAAGAGTTGAAGATTGAAAAAGTTTATGATCTAAGTGACGATATTGAGGATTTTAAATAATCACAGTTTTACACCAAAGGCCAAATCGCCAGCATCGCCCAATCCCGGTAGAATATAGCCTCGGCTGTTAAGTTTTTCATCAACAGCCGCTATCCAAAGATGTGTGTTTTTCGGAAATATATCTTGAATATATTCTATTCCGGGTTTGGCGCCGATGATTGAGAGAATGTGAATCTGCTTTGGCGTACCGTGGGTTTTAAAAGCTTTGAGAACATTCTCCAAAGTCCTTCCCGTTGCCAACATTGGATCAGTCAAAATCAAGGTTTTATTTTCAATGGAAGGGGAGGCTAAATAATTAACAATTACTTCAAAATTGTCACTGCCATCAGTGTGGTGTCTATATGCCGAAATATAGGCGTTTTCGGCCTTGTCAAAAAAACTTATAACCCCCGTGTGAAGGGGCAGGGCCGCCCGTAAAATGGAACAAACTACTATATCTGTTTCGGGTACTTTCATTTCCTTTTCCCCCAACGGCGTTTTTACCACTTCCGTTTTATAGTGAAGTGTTTTGCTCATCTCATAACTGAGAATTTCCCCAATACGCTCAATATTTTTTCGAAAGCGCATGGAATCCTTTTGAATGGAAACATCGCGCATTTCCAAAATAAACTGATTAAGAACTGATTTTTCGTTGCTGAAGTCGTGGACTATCATAATTTAAAAGGCTTGGTACGAAGTTATAATTTCTGAATGACGAATGGAATATTTCATTGAGAATATTTCTGCTGTGTAACAAAAGTTACTGTTTTTCCAAATAAATAAAATCAATTTTGAAGAGTCTAATTGTCTCAATTTTATATGATTAAAATCATTTTAGGGTTTTATTCATTGATGTAAATTAGACATTTAAAACCTTCGAAAAATGTCAAAAATCGTAATATTGGGTGCAGGAATCTCGGGTCACGTAGCTGCCTCACACCTTCGCAGAAAACTGGACAAGACCCACGAAGTAATCGTGGTTTCGCCCAATAGCAATTATCAGTGGATTCCCTCAAACATCTGGGTGGGCATTGGCCGAATGAAATCAAAGGAAATACTTTTTCCGCTTGCACCTTTATATAAAAAGAAAGGAATTGGTTTTAAGCAGGCGAAAGTTACCTCCTTTTATCCCGAAGGCGATAGCGAAACTGAAAAGCCATTTGTGGTGGCTGAATATGTTTCCGCAGAAAAAAGAGGCGAAACCGAAAGAATAACTTACGATTACCTCATAAACGCCACAGGCCCCAAGCTCAATTTTGAAGCTACCGAAGGATTAAACCCCGGAACAAACAAAGCGTATTCGGTTTGTACCTATACCCACGCAGACCACGCCAACGAAGGTTTACAGGCCCTAATTGCTGAAATGAAAAAGGGTAAAGAGGCAAAAATTGTTATTGGCACAGGCCACGCCAAGGCCACTTGCCAGGGCGCCGCTTTTGAATATATCCTCAATGTGGAGCAGGAATTACGCCGTCAAAAGGTTCGCGACAAAGCTAAAATCACTTGGATTTCCAACGAATATAAATTGGGAGACTTTGGAATGGACGGTATGTTGCTAAGCTACGGCAGCAACATTATGAAATCGCACGAAATGGTCGAGATGGTTTTTGAAGATCGCAATATCGATTGGATTTTGGGCGCAGGCGTGAATAAAATTGAAAACGGACTTGCACATTATGAAACTTTGACCGGGGAATATAAAACCATTGAATACGATTTTGCGATGCTGATTCCATCCTTTTCGGGCCACGGTTTCAAGGCTTTCGATAAAAACAATAACGACATTACGGATAAACTTTTTAAAGGATTTATGATCGTGGATGCAGACTACGCGCCAAAACCTTATGAAGAATGGACGGTGCAGGATTGGCCCGAAACCTATCAAAACCCAAGCTATAAAAACATTTTTGCGCCGGGGATTGCTTTTGCACCGCCACACAGTATTTCCAAACCCCGTAAAAGCCCGAATGGAACTGATATATTCCCATCACCCCCGAGAACGGGGATGCCCTCTGGAATTACGGCCAAATTGGTTGCCGATAATATTATAGACAGTATAAAAAACAATACGGAATCCTTGCACCATAAAGGCTCTATGGGCAATATGGGCGCGGCCTGTATCGCCTCTGCGGGCTTTGGGATGACTAAGGGCAGTGGGGTTAGTATCACTACCTTTCCCATTGTGCCAGATTACAAAAAATATCCAGATACCATGGGCAGAAAACTGGGAAAAACCTTTGGAGAAATCGGGCTGGCAGGCCATTGGCTGAAACTGATGCTGCACTATGCCTTTATTTACAAAGCCAAAATGAAACCTTTTTGGTATTTAATTCCTGAATAATTAGGTAGTAGGCATTAGGCATTAGGCATTAGGTAGTAGGTAGTAAAGTTAGAATGATAGGTAATATTCAAAAACCAATAATAATAGTAATAAAAATAAATAATAAAAAATGACACAGAGAATATCAAAATTCAAACGCTTTGTGATGATGAACCCCATCATCCAATTTTTTAAATTCATTTTTTTAAGTCTTAAAGTATTGATAATAGTGGCCGGAGGTCATGGAGGTACGCGGGAAGTTCATAAATAATGTCATTTCTATATGCCAATGATTCAAGATTATTGACTAATTTCACCTTTTAATGAAATCACTATTTGCCATATCATTTTCTTTTCTCGTTTTATTCCAAAGCGTAGGTATTGGCATGCAGGATATTCTTCTGCTCGGACGCTTGGTGCAGCACGCTGAATATCATTCTGAAAATTATGGAGACGATTTCTTCACTTTCGTTGAAAAGCATTACGGATCCCTAAAAACGGAACATCAACAAAATCATAAAGAGGAAGATCAGGAGCACGAAGAACTCCCTTTTCAGCATATTTCCTGCCACCATGCCTCAACTGATGTCGTGCTGGTTCCTTTTGATATTTCTATTGTAAAAGTGGAAATAAATACACAGCCATCGCACAGCTTCCACTATGAAAATTTATATTCTTCTCTTGAAAAATTCTCTATTTTTCAGCCACCTAAGTTTGCATAACTAGATTGACCTTTCTCGGGAATAATTATTTCCATTTTTCTTCTAGGGTCACAATTTACCGGTTCACAGCGGTCACAATCAATTTTTATTATTTCGATTTTCAACGATTTTAAGTTGAAAAAAGATAAACTTATAATTTGTTATGCTAACAAAAATCATTCAATTCAGTATAAAAAACAAACTCATCATCGGCTTGTTTACGCTGTTGCTGATAGGCTTTGGGGTGTATTCGCTCACACAGCTTTCCATTGGTGCAGTGCCAGATGTTACCAATAACCAAGTACAGGTAATTACCACTTCCCGCAATCTATCCACTCAGGATATGGAACAATTCATTACCTATCCCGTGGAGTTGGAAATGGCAAATTTGCCAGGTGTAAAGGAAATTCGTTCCACTTCAAAATTCGGGCTCTCCGTGGTTACTATTGTCTTTGAGGAAAACCTGGGCACTTATTTGCCACGCCAACTTATAGCCGAAAAAATCCAGTCAGCCGCCGAAAACATTCCCGAAGGTTTCGGCACCCCACAAATGGGTCCAATAACTACAGGTCTGGGCGAAATCTATCAATACATTCTGGACGTAAAGCCTGGATTTGAGGATAAATACTCAGTAACGGAACTCCGCACCATCCAGGATTGGATCGTGAAACGACAACTCTCGGGCATTCCAGGCGTAGTGGAGGTGAACACTTGGGGTGGATATTTAAAACAATATGAAGTCGCCATAAACACCAATAAGCTGAACGCTATGAATATTACTGCCCAAGAGGTGTTTACGGCTTTGGAAAAGAACAACAGTATTTCGGGCGGCGGCTATATTGAAAGGGAAAACCAGGCTTATTTTATTCGCGGCGAAGGCTTGGCGTCTTCTCTTGAAGATATTGGAAATATCGTTGTAAAAAACGAAAACGGTTTCCCTATTTATGTGAAGGATATTGCGAATGTCCAATTCGGAAGCGCGCCCCGTTTTGGTGCAATTACCGGAAACGGCGAAGGCGAAAAAATCCTCGGTCAAGTAATGATGTTAAAGGACGGCAACTCAAACCAAGTTATTGAAGCTGTAAAAGAACGCGTAGCAAATATTTCCGAATCGCTGCCCGAAGGGGTGTATATCAATCCAGTTTTGGATCGCAGCGTGCTCATAGGCAAAACCACTTTTACCATTGCGGAAAACCTCATTTTTGGGGTACTAATTGTAATTTTTGTCGTGGTGCTTTTATTGGGAAACCTACGTTCGGGGCTGGTGGTTGCTTCCGTAATCCCGCTGTCTCTGCTTTTCACGCTTTCGCTGATGTACCTTTTCGGTGTAGATGCAAACCTGATGAGTCTTGGCGCTATCGACTTTGGGATTATCATTGACGGTGCAGTGATTATTGTTGAATTTGTAGCATTTCAGATAAGTAAAAATGCCACCAGCCTGAACGCCTTTTCTTCCGAAGAAAAACAACTGGCTAAGGATGAACTCACCGTAAAAAGCGCATCCAAAATGATGAATTCCGCCATCTTTGGGCAGCTTATTATCTTGATTGTTTTCATTCCAATCCTTTCACTCAGTGGGGTAGAAGGCAAAATGTTTAAACCCATGGCGCTTACATTCAGCTTTGCATTAATTGGGGCGATGGTGCTTTGTTTTACCTACGTTCCCGTAGCGGCTTCCCTATTTTTAAAACCTACTATAACTTCAGAAAAAAATATTTCAGTTCGAATAATGGCTTTCCTGAACCGTTTTTACGAACCGACAATTCGTTGGGCCTTAGGTGCTAAAAAGTTGGTGTTGGGCGTGGCAATATTAATTCTGGCTTCCACGATATATCTTTTTTCAACTATGGGGGGCGAGTTTGTCCCAACCTTGGACGAGGGCGATTTTGTGATCCAACCGGTACTTAAAACGGGTACTTCCCTCAAAAATACAATTGCCATTACAACACAGATTGAAGAAATATTGATAAAAAACTTCCCCGAAGTAGATCAGGTAGTAAGCCGTATTGGCGCTGCTGAAGTACCCACAGACCCGATGTCTATGGAGGAGAGCGATGTTATAATCACTTTAAAACCCAAAAAGGAATGGGTTTCGGCAAAGAGCAAAAATGAATTGGCAGAGAAGTTTAAGGAGGCCTTGGCAATTATTCCAGGAATGGAAGTAGAATTTACCCAACCCATTGAGATGCGCTTTAACGAACTAATTACGGGAGTTCGCGCAGATATTGCCATCAAGATTTTTGGAGAGGATCTCGAAGTGCTCAACAAAAAGGCTAATGAAATAAAAAACCTTGTTGAAAACGTGGAAGGCGCAGATGATATTACGGTAGAAAAAGTAGTAGGTCTGCCAGAAATGAATGTAAGCTTCGACCGAGCAAAAATTGCACGCTACGGCCTTAACATTGAAGATTTAAATGAAATGATATCTATGGGGTTTGCGGGTAAATCCTTGGGGAGCATTTTTGAGGGTGAAAAACGTTTTGACCTTGTGGTACGGTTGGACGAAAACAACCGCCGCGATCTTTCCAACCTGCAAAACCTATATGTTGATACCCCTTCCGGAGAAAAAGTGCCATTGCGTGAACTAGCGGAAATAAAATACACAAAAGGTGCTGCGAAAATATCACGGGATGATACCAAACGGCGCATTGTGGTTGGTATAAACGTTAGAAGTCGCGATCTGCAAAGCGTGGTGGACGATGTTCAAAAACTGATTGATGAAAACATACAACTTCCCGTGGGCTACACCATTGATTATGGCGGGCAGTTTGAGAATCTGCAAAGTGCGAAAACCAGACTGCTGTTTGCAGTTCCAGTGGCATTATTGCTAATTTTCTTCCTTCTGTATTTTGCCTTTAATTCCGTAAAGGAGGCCCTGATGATCTATTCTGCAATTCCTTTGGCGGCGGTGGGGGGCGTGTTGTTGCTTTGGGTGCGCGATATGCCTTTTAGTATCTCGGCAGGCGTAGGGTTTATTGCGCTTTTCGGGATTGCGGTACTCAACGGGATAGTGTTGATAGAACATTTTAAGGAACTCAAAAAAGAAGGTATGAAAGATAAAAAAGAACTTATCGTATTGGGTGCAAAAGACCGTTTGCGAGCGGTTTTGTTGACCGCTTCGGCTGCAGCACTTGGCTTTTTACCAATGGCAATTTCTACCAATGCGGGCGCGGAAGTGCAACGACCACTGGCAACGGTTGTTATTGGTGGCTTAGTAACAGCTACTATTCTAACTTTGGTTGTTTTGCCGGTTTTGTATTCAATTTTTGATTCAGATAAAAAGAAAATAAAACTCCGAAAATCTAAGCAGAAAACTTTACCGATGGTAATTGTAATATTCTTGCTTGGCTTTTCTGGGGTGGCACAGCAAAATCCCAAAACATTGGAAGACTTACAGCAAATGGCTTTGGAAAACAATGCTGGATTAAAAGCTTTTTCGCTTCAAAAAGAGGAAGCAAATGCTTTAATTGGGAGTGCTTTCAATTTTGATAAAACCACGGTCTTTTATGAATTTAATGAAAATGATTTAGGGCCAAACAATGAGCCACTCGAAGTTTTTGGTGTGCAGCAGGGTTTTCTTTTCCCGACGGTATATTTCGCCGAAAGGAATGTCAATAAAAGGCAGTTTGAAATGCAAAGTAGCCAATACGAACTTCAAAAGCGCAAAACGGAAGGGGTGGTAACCGCGGCTTATTATCAGTTTCAATTTGAGAAAAACAGGGAACGTGTTTATCAAAGTTTGGATAGTCTTTACCAAAACTTCGCCCACGCAGCCCAGCGCCGTTTTGAGCTTGGGGAAACCAATTATTTGGAAAAGATAACTGCCCGTGCCAAACAGCGACAGTTGGAAACCGATTTTAGGCAGAGTAGGGAAGATGTGCAGATTACCCTAGAGCGTTTGAAAACAGTTGTTCAATCCAAGGATAGCTTGCAGGTTTCAACCCAAACTTTGGAAAAACTGAAACTTTCACTTTCCAGTATGGATGAGCACCCAGCAATAGACTATTATGAAAATAGAACAGATTTTTTTAATGCAAAGCGCAGTCTTGAAAAACAGCATTTACTTCCGGATATCAGTCTTTCCTATTCCTTGGGAAGCAATTCGGGCTTGAGCCAGAATCTCTATGCTTATCAAATTGGTTTAAAAATCCCTTTGCTTTTCAGCGGGAATGCTTCGAGAATAAAGGCTTCGAAAATTGCGGCAGATGTGAGCCAGCAGCAGGCGGAGGATTATAAAATTCATTTGAATTCGCGAAAGGCGCAGTTGCTCAACGAGGTTTCAAAATATGAGGAAGCCCTTCAATATTATGAAACTGAGGGAAAATCGCTTTCCGAGGAAATTCTGAAAACCGCAAACATCGGTTTCAAAAATGGGGAGATAGATTTCTTTCAATACATCCAAAGCCTTGAAAACGCCTATGAAATTGAACTGCAATATCTCGAAAACCTCAACAACTACAATCAGGCGGTCATCGCCCTAAATTATTTAACGCTTTAAATCATACATTATGAAATATATAAAATCACTTTTGTTGCTTTTGGCTTTGGTCTTAACCGCCTGCAACAATTCCGAAAAAGAAAGTCCCCTCCTAACCTCCCCAGAGGGGAGGGATGACATTGTAAATCTCACTAAAGCCCAGTTTGAAAACGCGAAGATGGAGATAGGCCAACTCACCGAAAAACCCTTTGCAGAAACCGTACAAACCAGCGGAATGATTGACGTACCGCCACAGAGCCGGGCCGTGATAAGTGCTTTTGCGGGCGGTTATATTAAAAATACGCCTTTATTGGTTGGCAATAAAGTTTCCAAAGGACAACGTTTGGTAACGCTGGAGAACCCTGAGTTTATAACGATGCAGCAGAATTATCTGGAGACTGCCGAACAGCTTTCCTATTTAAAGTCGGAATACGAGCGCCAGAAAATTATGTTTGATGAAAAGATCACTTCACAGAAAAGTTATCTGAAGGCCGAAAGCGAATACAGATCCAATCTGGCACGTTACAACAGCTTAAAGAAAAACCTTGAAATGCTGAACATAAACCCCGCATCTGTTAAGGCTGGCAATATTGTTTCAGCAGTAAATATTTACAGCCCCATTGATGGCAACGTGACCCAGGTTTTTGTAAACACGGGCACCTACGTTTCTCCGGCCGATAAGATTATGGAAATTATGAATACGGACCATATCCATTTGGAATTAAAGGTTTTTGAAAAGGATCTGTTGCAATTGAAAAAAGAACAGGAAATTCTCTTTACCGTTCCCGAGGCCTCAAAAGAAGTATTCAAAGGCGAGGTGCATTTGGTTGGGACTTCCATTGATCCCAACACGCGAATTGCAATGGTACACGGGCATATTGATGAAAAGGACGAGCAAAACTTTACCGCCGGCATGTTTGTGGAGGCACAGATTGTTACGGGCACTTCAAACCAATGGGCGCTTCCGGAAAACGCCGTTGTGGAAATGGAAGGTAAAAACTATGTTTTATTGATTAAAAACGAAAGTGCCGAGGAATTTGAAATCCTTCCCGTAGAAGTGAAAATTGGATCAACTTACAATGGCTTCACAGCGATTGGGAAATCGGAAGAATTTAAACCTGAAACTAAATTTTTAACCAAAGGTGCATTTGTGCTTTTAAAGGAAGAAGGAGGGGGGCACGATCATTAAGAGCCGGGCGTTATTGAGATTGCTTCAGTCGTGCCTTCTTTGCAATGACCTCTCGACTCCGCTCGAGGCAGGCTCTCTCGACTCCGCTCGAGGCAGGCTCTCTCGACTCCGCTCGAGGCAGGCTAGCCAACAGATTGTTTCAGTCGTGCCTCCTTTGCAATGGACAAGGGGCTTGCCATCCTGAATGAGCTAAAGTTGGGCAGATTGACTTAGTATAATGATGATATTAATATGTTATAATATATTAAATTTAGTTAATACGCTATATATATACTATAAACATACTATAAACATACTATAAACATACTATAAACATACTATATATACGCTATAAATATACTTTAATATTTATTTCATTTTGAATTTTTACTATATTAGTATTCAATTAAATCTTATAGTAATGGCAAAACAAACGGGAACATTAAAGTTAAAGGGAACCATTGGGGATATTAATTATTACAGATCCAAAAGCGGAGGGTATTTGGCGCGAGCGGCAGGAGGTGGGTTTCAAAAGGGTTCAAAGCACAAGGAAAGCATGGTGCGAACCATGGAAAACGCCTCGGAGTTTGGGCGGTGTAGTAAGACCAAGAAAGTTTTTCGCATTGCGCTTGCCCCATATTTATGCGTTCGCAAGGATGGAGAACTTCATGGGCGGATGGTTCAATTGTTTACCAAGTTGAAGGATTTGGACACTATGAATAGTCGAGGCAATAGGAGAGTGGGGCGTGGATTGGAGACACCTAAGGGTAAGCAGTTACTAAGGGATTTTGCTTTTACCCCTTCGTGTAGTATTACGGAGGTATTGGCTTGTTCCTTAAACTATGATTTTGATACCCGCACGCTTAGTGTTACAAATTTTGATATTAAGGATGTTGGTTTTCCTGCTGGGTCAACCCATATGGCGCTTACATTGGGGCTTTTGCAATTTGATTTTGATACGCTGGGCTACCAACTAAAGAACAGTGCGCCCCTATATATTGACAAGGAGTATAGTGCGACTTCCTTTGAGATGCAGACGGATTTGCCTGAGGTGGAAGGGACGGCTGTGGCGGTTTTGGGAGTGAAGTTTTATCAGAAGGTTGAAAGTACCTATTATTTGTTTAAGAGTGCTAATGCTGTTGGGGTGGAGGTTTTGGGAGTTAAGGGCGAAGGGTGAATAGGTGAGTGGGTGAATTTGTGAGTGGTGCGTTTGGATTTATTGAATAATCGATTTTGCTTTATCCTCCAATAAATTCATTTTCTGTTTTTCCTTTGACTGCGGTCAGGGTACCCTAGCTCAAGGCAGGCTAAATGTTGAGCAAGACTGAGATTACGAGGCCGATAGGTCGTGGCAATTTTTAGAGGTTGCTTTTAACATCCCCCTAGCCCCCTTCAAAGAGAGGATGATCTTAACTAGACCTTGGCAAATTAACTCCTTTGAATCTTCGATTTGCTTCACTTTGACAAGTTCAGTACAGGCAGTCGCTCCTCTTGTTGCTTCTTCGCAGTGACATTTCCGATGATTTACAAAAATTGTCATTGGGAGCGTAGCGAAGCAATCTCTAGCGGTGTAAACACCACCCGCTATAAACATTCAAAACATTTGTGCAGTTCCATGGGCACATCAGCATCATCAGATCCCTTTAAAGGCTGGGTTAGAAAATTTTTGCTTTGTAGCACCTTATAGAACTCCAAAGCATAACGATTCAAATTGTTACGCCGAGCAATTAAAATATCCCTTATTTCCTTGCCATGCAATTGATGAATTTCCTTTGGCCAAGTGGCTAATGCGTGGTCTATAGCCGTATCTGTTAAATGGGTTTTTATATATGCTGCCTGAGCCTGGAATGTTTTTTTTGACACCCCCTTTAAAAAATAAATATCAAAAGGATATACCAGCCCGGGCATATAATCTACTTCCTCCTGAAATGGACGCAATCGAGGCTGTACATTTTTGGATGCAATAATGCTGGGTAACAGGCCGTCAATGGTAAAAAAGGCATTGTCCCGATCACTGGCAAGTGGTATGGCGATATATCGGTCATTCTTTTTTTGCAAGAACCATCCCCATTGCTTGGCGTGGCGATCCCAGTCGCCTATTACGATATCAAAAAGCCTATTTCTCACCAGAGCCTGGGTATCGATATGTAATTTATCCCGGTGTTTGAATTTTTGCTCCTGTAATTCCTCCGTGTCGATTATAGCTATAATATTTTCAAACGCTGACCAATTTTCTTCACCTTCGGTTTCATATTCCAGCCAGTACAGTTTATTGCCAAAGCCTTCATTGTATTTACCCAAAGCCTCTTGGTTAGGAACAAATACCAACCGTGGGTGCGTATGAGGCAAGTGGACCGCCTCAGCTAGTTTTGCCACAACCATAGCCCCATAAGGGTGCTGGGCGGTAATGCCGTCAATTATTAAATTCTCAATTCCCAATGTTTTGGCGAATTCAGGTATGAGGGGTTCAGGATCTTTGGCAACACTTCGTAAGGTGTAAACCAGACCTTTAACACTTTTAAGTCGTAACGATTTAGTTTGTTTTCCACCTCCTTTTTTTAGTATGGTTAGTCCTCCATAGGTCCGGTCCAATAGAAGCACAGGTACCTTTACCGGTACTGCCCATTCTGCCCTGTATTGCTCACCTTGCATAATTTCTTTTAGCAACGCTCCCTCATAGATGGTCGCCGCAACCACGCTAACGCTATCCAGATTTTCAAAATTTAAGGTTTCCACATTTTGTTTCCCCACTAAAACATCAGTGTGGCCGGTATCGGGATGACTCCATAAGGAGAAGTAAATTATGGCAATAAAAAATAAAATAAGGCCGAGTAAAATCAGTATTATTTTTTTCAAATCTGGATATTTTTTTTAAAAGTAAGGAAAGATTATAATTATAAACAACTAATTCAATACTAGCATAAAATAATGGAATTGACACTTTTTCCAAAGCACGTCTATAGGTTGCTAGACACATTTAATGTGTCAATATAATAAATAGGGGAGTATGGTAGCTCCCCAATTGATAGCTGTACATTATGCGGGAATTTTAGCAGCAATATCCATTCGGTCCCAATTGCGGTGTTTTTTTATGGCATCCTTAAATGCCTTGGCATCGGCATTTATCAAAACCGCCTTGTCTTCGGTATGTTTTCCGGCGCTAATTTCACTTCGCTACGCTTTTTGAAATTCACTCGGACACCCGCGGATATGATTTTATTTCTATATATAATGAAATTGGTAATTTACTGGAAGTCAAGAAAGATGAAAATCTTAATTATTCCTGCTTTATAAATTTCCTACTATAAATATTCTGTTCTATATCAATAAGCTTCACAAAATACATTCCCATACTAAGCTGTTCAATATTTAGTTGTTCAATACCCTTTGGATTTGCTACAGTATAAATTAATTGTCCCAGATTATTAAACACCTTCGCATCAACTATGGGTAGCGCGCTCTTTATATTTAAGATGTCACTGCTAGGTACAGGGTAAAGTGCAATGGAATTTGTAGCATTTTCCTCAACACCCAAATTATCAATTACAGTGGTGATAACAGTATTAGTAATTACGGGAGGGTTAAAGTCGAAATAAATAGCGGCACTGTTAAGCATAAAGTCGCCCACTGCAATAGTGCTTTTTGGTTTTATCTTATATTGAATATATCCGTGCGAGTCGGGCTCATTGCTTGTGGAATCTGGCAAATTTATATTGTTAAAGATAAACTCTACTTGGTTTCCATCAGTAATTTCAATTCTATTGCTGTGGCTAATATTTTCAATCTGCAAGGTATTCCAATCCAAATTTGAATCAAGTTCATTGCTCACACTTACATTAATTGCCGACGCCGTACCCGTATTTTGAAAGCGGATGATGTAGTGCAAGTACTCATCGGCTTCCTCTATAAAAATGCTTTCGCCTTCTAAAACTTGAATATCATTGGGATCGTGGGAGCCTATAACTGTTTGATTTAATGTGAAGGTATTATCAGCTTCCGTTAAATCCCCGCTCACAGGTTCTATAATTGCATTATAAACCAATACATCATCAATCTGTGTGGTGGGAGGGGTTGCAACTTGAAAATTAATATCAATGCTTCTTGTCTCAAAAGGCTTGAAGTTACTGTAATCAAAAGTTATCGTACTGTTAGTTTGTGAGCTAAGGGGTTCGCTTGCGCTTAAAAAGTCAAGGCGCACATCATCAAAATTAACGGTTATAGCGCCATCAAGAACAGTAGTTCCCACATTGTTGAACACCATTTGATATTCGGCCTCAAAGCCCGGGCGTGCATCACCCAAAGGGTAAAATGTAATATTTAGATCGTTGATTACAGCTGTAGGTTCAACACAAAAATCTGCTAAATCGTTATTGTTTTGACCCGTAAAAAAAGAAGTATGCGAAGCGGGATTCGGACTGTAATAAGTAGGCAGTTCAGATGCTAGGGTAGTGGTGAAAGTGCCTTCATTGGTATAAAGCAGATACTCTCCGTTAGGTTGTGTAAATGTTGCAAAGCTATGGGTGCCATTATCGGTAATTACCATAACCTGCCTCATGGGTTCATCATTGCTTGTACAGCCGTTGCTGTCTAAATCGAGGGTTACGGTACCGTTTATAGTATTGCCCAAACGACCAAAGTTTTCATACCACTTCAAATTATCTCCCAAATAGGTACTTGCGAAGAGATCCTGAGTGCCATCGTTATTTACATCTGCGATAGCCATTCCTTGGGCACCATTCATTTTTAAATCAATAATTTGTTGCGGGCCAAAGGTGGCCAAACCATTGGTATTTTCATACCAAGAAATAGTATCAGCGCTATAATCGCCCACAAACACATCCATATCACCATCTTGGTCAGCGTCCATAGTTCTGATTAGCCAGGGTGATAAACAATTGGATGATATTATATTGCGTGATCCAAACGATCCATTGCCATCTAGATTTTCATACCATATAACGCTACTATACAAAATTGAAGTGCTCAGAATATCCATATCCCCATCCCCATCCAAATCAGAATAATAAATGTCTATCGCATTTAAAGGTTCATTTTCAATTATATTCTGTGGGCCAAAATTTCCTTGACCATCCATATTTTCGTACCATGCCAATAATTGACTGCCATAAGCGGCAACAATAATATCCTTATCACCATCACCGTCCAAATCAACGGTGTGGATGGATTCTGTGTAACCGATATTTTCTTCAACTGTTTGCGCTGGACCAAAAGTTCCCAATCCATTTAGATTTTCAAACCATACTATTCCCAAATTAAAGTCGAAAACTACCACATCCATATCGCCATCGCCATCGAGATCATCGGCATGCACTACCATGGAGCCATCAAGGTCGAGAGAAAAAGGCTGTTGTTCCACAAAGTTACCCTGCCCATCTATATTTTTAAACCAAGTGGCTGTATCATCATCATTTGAAGATGACAAAACATCGATATCACCATCGCCATCAAGATCGGCTGCATAAACTGATTGTACATAGGATAGGGTTTCTGCAACCATTCTAGGGGAGCTAAAATTGCCCTGCCCATCTAAATTTTTAAACCAAGTAATCGTTCCTACTTCTGAATTTGCCGAGACAACATCAATATTTCCATCCCCATCAAAATCGGCTGCCTCAATGCTATAGGAACCTTGTACACCATCAATAACACTCATAACAACTTCAGGGCCATAGATACCCTGACCGGTACTTGGATACCAAGAAATTTTGTCGCCATTGGTAATTGTAAGAATATCAAAAGCACCATCTTCGTTGATATCTGCTACATATGCAAGATTTTTTGTGGCAATAAGAGGTTGTTTGGAAGCAAAGTTTCCCTGACCGTTTAGATTTTCATACCAACCAATTTCATTTCCGATAGTCGCTACAATATCCAAATCACCATCATAGTCAAAATCTTCCAGGAGAAAACCGCGTACATCATCGGCATTAATTGATTGGGGTGCTGAAAAATTTCCTTGCCCATTCATATTCTCATAAAACATGAACCCATCTGCTTGTCCGGTACTCGTAATGATGTCATTGTCGCCATCGGCATCAATATCAAAACCGTATAATGAATAGGTGTTGAAAAGATCGTCATCAATCATGAGTTCCGGGCCAAAAGTCCCTTGCCCATCCAAATTTTCAAACCACACCGTTTTGTTGTCATAAAGTGTTGCAGCTACAATATCCAAATCGCCATCTCCATCCAAGTCGGATAAAGCTATATTTATAGCTCTGTCAACATTTGTGGTAATTATATTTTCAGGCCCGAAAACGCCCTGTCCATTTGTATTCTCAAACCAAGCAATCTTGTTCTCATTGGAAGAGGTGGCAACTACATCTAAATCGCCATCGCCGTCAATGTCTGCTGCAAGGGAATTTGAAATTCCCTCAACATTATCGGTGATTAACCTTGGAGTTCCAAAGTGGGCAGCACCATCATTGCGAAACCACACCACTTTACTGTTTTCGGCAGAGGAAACCAAAAGGTCTATATTGCCATCGTTGTCAAGATCAACAGCACTGGCAAACTTCGGGGCTTGAACATCAAAGGATATTATTTGCTGCGTACCTAAATTGCCAGCCCCATCATTTTTGTACCAAGCAATTTTATTGTCATGTTGAGAAGTCGAAACCATATCCAAATGACCATCCCCATCTAAGTCGGCTGCAAAAGCAGAATTAGCACCATTGGTACTTCCTTGGTCAATAATAGTATGTGGTAGAAAGCCCACTTGGGCAGTTGTTTTAATAAAAATACCTATCAGTAAGCTATTGAAGAGTAAAGACTTTTTCATTCAATGATTTTTTTGAAACGCAATATATTAAAATTTTGTTAATGGAAATGATGTTTTTGCGTTGGTGTGCTCGATATACTGCGACCCTTCGACCCTTCGACCCTTCGACCCTTCGATCCCTCGACCCTTCGACCGTTCGACCCTTCGACCCTTCGACCGTTCGACCCTTCGACAGGCTCAGGGCAGGCAGGCTCAGGACAGGCAGGCTCAGGACAGGCAGGCTCAGGACAGGCAGGCTCAGGACAGGCAGGCTCAGGACAGGCAAGCTCAGGACAGGCAGGCTCAGCATAGGCAAATTTCAAAGCCGCTTCGCTTTTTTGAAATTCACTCGGACACCGTGGTGAAAATAGTTTCGCTGTGCTTTTTGAAATTCACTCGGACACTTTGATGAATATAGTTTCGCTGCGCTTATTAAAATTTACTTGGACATCGGGGGATATATTGTGTTTTGCTTTATTTGTAGCTATAGATTTATTTTCCAGTTTAGTCAACTCCATTTTTAGTATTTCTAAAAGCTTCAATATTAGTAACTATATCATCCTTAATAAACTCCCAGTATTTACCTAACAGACAAATGGGATCAAAATCATCATCTGCCTGTGAAAAATCAGTGAAATTGTGGAGTATTAGTTTTTCATCGTGAGTATATGGATACCGCTGCTTGTGTAATGCTAGCATTTGTTCAATAGTGAAGTTTTCAAACAGCGCATGCAAATCCCAAAAATCCTTTTTTCTTCCTCCACGCTGGACCACATCTATTTTCATTGCGATGATTTCTGCTACTGACGCCAGACGAATTTTATCGATTAATAACAGGGGTTCTATAAAAGTATCAGTATGATAAACATCAAGCTTTACAGCATTATTCTCATTTTTACCTATAAAATAAGATTTACCGATTGCAGGAGCTATATCTAAGTGGTCAACATAAGGAAAATGCCCTTGTAGATATGTTGTTATCCCTTCAAAATCTATTGTGCCATAGGGAACATCACTAAAAAGATCAATATCGACAGACTCCCGATGGCCTATTTGTAGACTAAGGGAAGTACCACCCACTAGTCTAAAGCTACAAAATACTTCAGCGCTCATTAACTGTAATAAGCTTTCGCGAAGTAAATTGTTTACGGTGTTGTGTGTAGCATTTTTCAAAATTTACTTGGCGGAAAGTGTATAGGGTTTTCTGCTTATTGAATTCAATACATCATCTACTTTCTGTTTACCATAGAAACGAATAATCTCGCTTTTCTCAGTTTCATTACCACGTTCAAATATTCTTTTAATAACTGCTTTATATTGTTTTTTCCAATCGATATGTTCAATAGCTGTATCCCAAAAAAGTGAATTGCGCAATAAAGCAAGATTAGGGGTTTCAGTTTGTTGTTTTTCTTTTTCTATACGGATGTCGTAATAGGTCTGAAGGATTGCCAAGATACCTTCTTCCAATCCCATTTTTTCCTCAATTTTAAGCGCCAAAGCTGTGTTTAGACTTCTCTTGCCTTTCGTAATGGCATTCAAGGTTTGTGGATGCTCATTTATAGCAATTGCAAAGGGGCGTTGTTTTAGGGAACGTTTTTTAAATTCACGTTCCAAAACAATACCTGGGTGTATGCCTTTGTATTTTAGTAGCGTATCCACACTACAAATATAAACAAATTTGTTTACATTTTATGGTCAATATTCCTGACACACAAAATTTATAGCCTAAGTTCTAGTGTTGGGGTTGAGGTTTTCGGTTGTCGGTTGTCGGTTGTCGGTTGTCGGTTTTCGGTTTTCGGTTGTGGGTTGTCTGTTGTCTGTTGTCGGTTTTCGGTTTTCGGTTTTCGGTTGTGGGTTTTCGGTTGTGGGTTTTCGGTTGTCGGTTGTGGGTTTTCGGTTGTCTGTTGACTGTTGTCTGTTGTGGGTTGTCTGTTGTGGGTTGTCTGTTTTCGGTTGTGGGTTGTCTGTTGTCTGTTTTCGGTTGTGGGTTGTCTGTTGTGCGAACTGACAGGTATCAAATTTAATATTTATTTTGATAAATTGGTGTGTAGTGCCTTCTAAAATATCCCTTTTAGTTGGACAAATTATCTGGTTTGATTATTGGAAAACCAAATTTTAATTGGTGACCGATTCAATTTTAATATGCAAAGCGCAATTAAAATTAGGATTGAGGTCGCCGTGACATCAGTGCTTAAACTCCACATCCCTTGTTGATTGAGCTTCGTACTTCTAAAATACCCTTTTTCAAACTTGAATATGCCCATACTATAAAAGAGCTTTGTTATTGTAAGCCTTAAAAAGTATGGTATGGAAACAATCAATAAGCTATCATTTGAATCATTGCCAGAAGCAATTGGTTTAAAACTACAGCAGTTAATAAAGGAACTTCCTATAGAGAACATTTTCTTTTATCCCGCCACTGCCACAACGCCACCCCACCTTATAATTACTGCAATTGATGGTGTGAATATGGATGTTATTGAAAGCAGAAAATGGCTGCGTTTGGCCTTAAAGGATCGGCAGGTACTGTTTCATGTACTAGGTTCCCGCCAAATGCGGTTTGCCTATAAAAATGGTAATCCATTTATTCCTAGTTATTGTACCAAGAGTGGGTTGCTTTATCAAAACCCAGACTTTACAAAACAACTGTCAACAACTTGGAAAAGCTTTAAAAAGCGCTTTAAAAAATATGACCATGAATACTTTCATCAGCATGATATACTGATGACGTTAGCGAATAAGTTTTATGACCTTGAGGCCTGAACAAGTGTATTTTTAACCTACATTTCCATTTTTGAGCATCACCTTACCTATTTGGAAAACTTATACATAGGGCACCGTTTCTTTAATACGCCAACCCAAAGAATAAAATACCTAGTCCAATACCTACCGTCTATTGAAGCACTGTTTGTTAAGCAAAATGGTGAGACCTATTATCTTATTGCGCAACTGGAAAAAGCCAAGGAAGCGGCTAAGGAAGCAGATGAAATTTATATTAACTGGGAACTCTATACAGCAATCAATGAGGTGGAAGGACAATTGTACGCGATGGTCTCCGATCGTTTTGGGGAGCTAAAAAAGCGTATAAAAGCCAATAAATCAACAGATGAAACCGGAGATACAACACCCATAATAAATACTGTTGACCAACAGTTACTTCAGGTTATTTCCCAAATAAACAAAATAAAACAGACGGAAGAAATTTTCTGCTTCCACAAAACCCAAACAGCATCAAAAACCTATTATTATTTGCTTTTAATAGGGAAGGGGCTTGGTACGGAAATCTTAAATAGTATGCAACAAGCTGTAATGGCTAGGTATAATGATGCCTATAATGTAATCCTTATAGGGCATAGCCGAATATGGATTCAAGAGCGCAACTTTATTCATCAAGACTTTTTTAAAAATATAATGATACCTGAAAACCGGGTTTATACATACCAAGAACAAAACTTTACTATGCATTGGGAACATCCGTATAAAGCCAATTACGGCGATCTGGATTATATGTATAAAGCCACTAATGGCACGATTTGTAATTATTTTGTATTAAGGGAAGGGGCAGAAAAGGAGAATGGAGAAAGGGGTATATGAATTATTTTCAAATGCTATCCTTAGATTATTTAGGACCTATGTGTTTGCAAAACTATCCTATCAACCGCATTATCTTTCTGCTTATAATCTGTGGATGTTATGCCTATATGCGCAACCCAAGCTTGGGAAAATAGCCTATTTATTTGAAAAGCTGAGTGGGGGTGCTTTTTTTAAGGAGGTGGATTACAACAGCAGATTCCATCACGGATTAAACAGAGTGACTGAAGAAAAGGGAGTACTTATGGATGAGATATTGAAAGCCTTGGGGGAGGAATTGGAGGTGGTTTTGGAGGGTTAGAATTTTAGAAATTTAGGGTGGGGTTCTGGCCACGAATGCTTTTTTTGCCACGCATGCTTTTTTTTGCCACGAATTCACGAATGTTTTTTTGCCACGAATTCACGAATTTTTTTTTTAATTGAATGGAATAGATCGGGGTTCTTTTGCCACGAATTCACGAATTTTATTTAAACTGAATGGATTGGAGCGGGGGTTTATTGCCACGAATGCGCACTAATGTTCTTATTGCCACTAATGCACGAATTATATTGGAATCTGATCGGATTGGAGCGGAGTTTTATTGTCACGAATGCGCACTAATGCTTTTTTATTGCCTCGAATGCACAAATTTTGAATTAAGCTGAATGGATTGGAGCTGGGGTTTTTTTGCCACGAATGCACGTATTTTGATGGAAGCTGAATGGATTGGAGCGGGGGTTTATTGCCACGAATTCTCGAATTGTTTTTAAAGGTTTGTTGGGGTGGGATTGGGTTTAGTATGGGTTTTAACTATATAATTATTATATTTTTAGTCTTTTTTAATAATTCATATTAGGAATGAATACTTTTTGCACTATGAAATGGTTTGTGATTTGCTTTTTATTGATGGTTCCGTTGATTGTTAATGGGCAAACGTATATTCGAGAGGGGAAGGGAGATTATAATACCGTAATCGCTACTTGGGATGGCAAGTATTTAAGACAGGGGAAAGGGAATTACAGTACCGTATTATACACCCTTACCGATAAATATATACGGCAAGGGAAAGGCGATTACAATACGGTGTTGGCTACTTGGGATGGCAAGTATTTAAGACAGGGGAAAGGCGATTACAATACAGTGCTATACACTTGGGACGGAAAATATATACGGCAGGGGAAAGGCGATTACAATACGGTGCTTTACACCTTTGACGGCAAATACGTACGACAAGGCAAAGGGGATTACAACACGGTTTTATATACCATTTCTGGGGAAATGCCTATTGAGGTTTTATTATTTTCGATATTGTAAAGTCGGTTTTTAAAAGTGCATAATCTTTTAAATCAGCTTTTACTTTTCTCAGCATTATCCTTATGGCTTATAATTTTATAGTGAATTGGTTTAAAGGTTCCACCATTACTATCTTCAGCAGAACAGGCGGTGAGACCCACTATTAGGTCCATTTGCGCTTCAAATAACACATAATCATTTGGCTGGCTCATAGGAGGTAGTACCGAGAGCTTGCCCTTACTGTTAAATTGTACATTCATAAAAATATTAAAGGCCGTGGGGATGTCGTCTGGCAAAATATTGTAGGCCGCTAAATTTGTATATAGATTTTCAAAGCAACTGGGGTGATATTCGTGGTTGTTATACATAATCTGAAAGGTTTCGGGGCTACAGGGCGCCAACAGAAAATCGTTACGACCGTTGGTGTCTTCCAACAGTTTTATCATTTTACGACTTCGGTTGCTCCACAAATAGTTGCCTTTGCTTATAAGAATGGATTCTTCAAAATCTAAAGTTTTCCCCGAGGAAATCTTTTCGCGGATATCGTGCTGGTTAAAAAGCACCATATCGCTAACCTGCATTCCCTGCGGATCGATTACCTGTAATTGTTCGCCTTTTTTTAGGGTAAAGGCAACTCCCGTTTGCGGCGCTATTTGCTGAATCATATTCACTTTAGTTTTCAATTTTATTTTTGTGATTATTCTTATAAATCTTTCTATTGTAATACCCCATCACCAAATTGATTATAACAATAATTAGCGTACTGGCGGCCAGTTCAATATACATTCCCATTCCCGCCAAACACCCTAGGGCGGCACTACACCAAATAGCAGCCGCGGTGGCAAGTCCGGAGATTTCCTTTTTTCGCTTAACGATAACTCCGGCGCCCAAAAATCCCACGCCCACAACTATTTGCCCTGTTATTCGGCTTAAATCTACGTATTCAACATGAATATATTGAAAAGATATTCCCATAAAAATGGCAGCGCCAACAGCCACCAAGGCGTTGGTTTTAAGTCCAGCATTTTTATCTTTCATCTGTCGCTCAATGCCCACGCAAATTCCGGCTATCATTGCAATAACCGTATTTAGAATAAATTCGATTGTAGTTACTGGTTCCATTTATATAAGGGGAATATTATTTATGGTGAAATGGGCATTTCCACTTTTCCTCTACTTTACGTCCGCTGTATTGTCGCGCTTCACTTTCCTTTCCAAAATCCTGTAATACGGGGTTTATACTGCCTTGTAGTTGGGCATCGCGTTCCCGAATTTTATCCCGCACTTTGGTATATACCCCCATTTCGCGCAATTTTTCGAATTGGTGATGCAAATTAAATACAAGCGTTGGGTAGGGGGCTCTACGAGCTTTTCGGCTTGCTTTTGGGTGTAGCCCCACAACATAAAACGCTTTCCCCGCAATACTAAAACTAAAGTTGGGATCTTCGGGATCTTTGCTTACGGTGGCATCCCACGCCTCGGTATCTCGATCGTGAAGAAACTGTAATTGACGCCATAACAGGTTTTCAAATTCAATTTCGCTCACGGGTTCATCTTCTGGAAATACAGCGATAAACGATTCAAAATCCTTGCTTTTAAAATCGTAAGCCGAAATATAATTTTCTAAATCGGTTATCAAGGTGCGGGCGGTAGTTTTACTTCCCAATTGATCATAAACCTTTAGATGGAATTTTTCCATAGAAAACACCGTATTCGCCATAATACACGGGTGGTTATCTGCAATGATAAAGTCTTTAAAGTCGCGCGTAATTATATCGGTGGTGGGAGAATGTACTGATGGTTCCATAGCTTTTTTTTGAAAAATATTAAATATGTTTTGTGCAGGCTATGTATTTAATATTTTCTTAGTAGCTATTTAGTGCCTTTTTAACAAGATTAAGCTAGCGGAGTGCAATAGTGTTAATCTTCCGACTTATAGCGCAACATAATTACCAACATAGATAGGTTTAGTAAAAATGAAATTCCGTTAGTAAGGATAATGGGATAATCTGTTTTAATAATTCCATATACCACCCATAGGCCAATGCCGCCCAAGAGCAATACAAACATAAAAGGCGAAATATCCATCACCTTTTTGGTTTTCCACGACTTTATTAGCTGTGGCAATACGGCTACGGTAGTTAGTATTCCTGCAATAAAGCCTATTATTTGGTCTTCCATATTTATACGGCTACATCGGTTAAGAGCCACGATTTTAGATTGTTGTTGATGTTTTTACTGTGCAAGACGGTAATATCGCCTGTGGTTTCAAATACTACCGCCTCAATTTCTGAATAGTCGCTAACATTTGCTTTCCGCAATTGGGCACGTAAATCGCCTTCGGTTACTCGGGCTTTTTTTAAGTTGTTATACAGAATAATATCCTTTTCCATTAGCAGTAAAGGGGTATTGTCTATAGCTTTTCTAAAGGGTTTATAGCGCCTAAAGAAAGCTGCGGTAAGCTGAAAAAAATAAATGGCGAGCAGGCCGAGTGCTCCTTCTGCCAAGGAAACGGTACTGGACAATACGGTGGTTGCAATGAGCGAACCCACGGCAACGGTCATTGCGAAGTCGAAACTGGACATTTTAGAGAAACTGCGCTTTCCGAAGATGCGGGTAAAAAGTATTACCAATAGGTATATTCCCAGGCAGCTTAGCACAATTGTATAGGCGCCGGAAAGTGAGATATTTAATAGGTTGTCCATCGTAACATAATTTTGTGAAATTTAACTGCTCCGGAATCCAGGATTGGCTACTTGTTTTGAATTATTAAAAGCACTGATGAATTAAGGGCACGTTTTATTTTGATTAAATTATTGATCTAAAAATAAAAATCGTTGTGCATACATAAAACTGCTTTATCAATGTTTTAACGCTTTTATAGTAAATGCGGTAGGGGTATAGATTTTGAGATTATACTTTTGACCGAATTGAAAGATACGTGACAGCAAAACCCTAACGATGAATGAGACATTTTGAAATTCAGGGCATGGATACGGAATATTTAGGAAATACGCCATTTCAGAAGAAGTGATCTATGATGACCAGGAGGGTACAGTTTATTACAAAGGCACCGGTCTTATTCTGAAGTATCTGAATGGGGAGGAAGAACCTGTTATTATTTTAGGACAGGATCGGATTAAAATTGCCAATGAGGAATACGAAAGGATTTAAAGTGCAATGGGGAAGCCGATGCAATCGCTTTCTATTTCTTGGGATGAGCATATATATTTGTGGAATATTTTTAAAGGAAACTAAGATATAGTTCTTATATTTATAATAGTATATGCTTGAACCAATATAAAATGTTCTATCCCAACCTAAGTAAAGCTATGAAGTTCATAAGAATAATACTTCTATTTTTTGTAGCGCAGTTTATAGTAATATCGTGCTCCGAGGACAATTTACCAATAGATCCAATTCCGCAAGAACAAGAACAAGCACAATATTTTAAATACACTATTGGCGAAGGACCCTTTGTTTATTTTGAAGACCTGATTTTTAAGGAACTGGTATTAAACAATTTTGAGATCAACACCAATAAGGACAACGAAATCAGTTTTCAGGAAGCCAATGCATTTAAGGGTACAATAGATGTATCGTTTAAGGGTATTCAAAGCTTGACCGGTATTGAAAAATTTGTGGATATAGTAGGATTGAATTGCGCTAATAACAAGTTAAGCACGCTGGATGTAAGCGGTAATCTCAATTTAGAATTTCTCGGCTGTGGAAATAATCCCTTTACCAAAATAGACCTTAGCTATAATGTAAAGTTGAAGAACCTCGACATAAGAACAACCAAGCTTACTCACTTAGACCTTAGCGATAACACAAATCTTGTGAGCATTAGGGCCATGTGCAATTACAGCTTAAAAACGGTTGATGTTGCCAATAACAATAACGATAAAATCCTGATATTCTTTTTTGGGCTTCAGAATAGCGCTTTGGAGTGTGTTCAGGTAGATAATGTGGCATATTCAAATACCGCGACCAATTGGAGGATTCCGGAAACGGCAATCTATTCGTTGAGTTGTTTTGATAGCGTACTTTAAAAATGATCCCAACATCAGCTGGAGCTTTTCGCTCATGTCCTTTTGAGCAACAGATTTACCCATTTATAGCACTTTCGGTTTTAGCCCTCCCAAACTTTTATATTTATACAGACTGCTCCCTTAACTTTCCCTAATTAGCTACTTGGGGCGTCGAGTGATAATGATTTACTGTAATTTTGTAAAATTCCGTATCTTAAGCCTTCATTTAAAAAAACATGCAATTATGAAGAAACTAGCGATTTTACTCGTATTTATGATAAGTATTTCGGCTTTAGCACAGGACAAAATTCTGCCCAAAGACATTCAAGTTAAAACAGCAGTTCTCGCTGCGCCTGAAATGTACCGCGATGCCGCGACCGTGCTCGGCTATAACGATGAGGGTAAACTCATCACCCTAAGAGAAGGGACTAACGGCATGGTCTGCTTGGCAGACGACCCCAAAAAAGAAGGCATAAGTGTAGCCTGTTATGGCGCCGAACTGGAACCCTTTATGGCGCGTGGTAGAGCTTTGATTGCCGAAGGTAAATCTAACGAGCAAAAGCAAGAAATTAGAAAGAAGGAAATTAAGGAAGGGACGTTGAAAATGCCAGCGGAGCCTTCTATGGTGTATGTTTTGGCGGGGGAAGAAAAGGATTTAAACACCGAAACCGGCGAGCTTTTAAAAAGCAGAATCCGCTACGTAATCTACAAACCTTATATGACAGGTGAAAGCACAGGCTTACCCACAAAACCACAAACCCCCGGAATGCCGTGGTTGATGGATGCCGGCACGCACCGCGCGCATATTATGATTACTCCTGCTAATAAGTAAAACAATTGCCGCGAGCTTCAGCTCGCGGCAATACTAAAATGAGCTAAAGCTTTTAACAACACTAAATATTGAGCTAAAGTATGTGGCAAAATCAATTGCCACGTGCTTTAGCTCGTGGTAATTAAATAGAGGTAGAGACCTGGGCTTTAGCCCAACTTCCAGCACCCCGCATGCAATCGCGCACAAGCTGTTAAAGAGTCTTTAAAAAATCTTTAAAATCCTGACGGTTGTAATCGGCCATGCCTTTGTGTGTAAAAATCAACTCCCCTTTAGAATTTATAATAAAAGTAGTGGGGATGCTGGGCGAATCATACATTTTCGGTATTGCCGCGGCTGGGGCGTAAACTTCAAAATTGAAATTATTTTTGTCTTTGTACTTAATAGCTTTTTCAAACTTCTGATCAAAAGAAACCATTAGCACTTCAATTTTATCTTTGTCAATATCGTTGTACATTTTGTTTATACTTGGCATTTCAGCAACGCAGGGAGGGCACCACGTAGCCCAGAAATTGATAAATATTACTTTCCCTCTATATTGCTCCATTGAAACCCGTTCGCCTTTAGAATTCATCAATTGCAAGTTGAAATCGGCTTTAGTTGCAGTTAGCTTATTGGCTTCAGAATTCTCTTCAATTTGTTCTACATTGGGGTTCATTACACCAGTGGCTAACAAGCCACGTTGCGCGAAACCAATAATCTCGGTATGCAACCCTGAAAAGTAAATTCCAAGAATAATTATTCCGAAGAGTCCGTATTCTATGATATGTTTTTTAAGTTTCTTATTCATAATTGTATGTTTTTAGTTCTCTACTGCGCTCGAACTAACAAGTGAGCGCCTTTAAAAACTTGTTTTTGGATTTTTATTTATTTAAAAATGTAATCGGTGCCAGGCACGGTTGAAAAGGATTTTTCACCTAAATAATCACAATACGCGCGCTTATCCATTCCTGGACTAATAGGCGAATGTAATTTTAAATATTCTTCCACCACTTCGTGAATTGTGTAATCTTTAGTTTCCACATCTATCACATTCGGCATTCTGCAAAGCAAATCTTCGGGATCTCCCGGGCGCTCGCAGGCTGAAATTGTATAATACCTGTTTTCGTCAATTGGTTCGCCGTTAATTTCAACAGATTTTATACGTTGGTTTTTTTCATTCTGACTGTGAAATTCTACTTTCATCCCCGAAAATCGGACCAACCAACCCCCAAAGCGTTCGGTAGCATTTTGGGCGAATGCGTTGTGCATTTCTTTTTCTAGCCACGTTTTAATTTGTTTCCCGGTAGCTTTGCCTGTTTTTACTGGTTCATTCACAGGCATCAGATTCCAAAGATTAGCGCGGGTAATTGGCGCTGGTTTTCCGTTTTCCGGCACTATGGGATTTCCAAATCTAAACCCATTACTGATAGCTATATCGGCTCCAGTTTTCCATCGAGCGGCATCGGTAATTAAATTGTCCATTGGGTTTTCAACGGTTAAATATCTGTACATTGGTGTGTTGGTATAACCCACAATAGTCTCCAGATTTTCTTTATACGGCGCTTTATTTTTATCTACAATGGCCTGTATTTTGGGGTCTGCGGGATAAATTTCTGGATCTACATCCATCAATTCGTAATCGTCTTTCACCAATTTATTATCGACAAAATACAAATTCAGTTTCCCCACAAACGACCCAAAAGCACCGGGTTCAGTAACTTTTGCGTACTTGCCCTGTATAGGTTTGCGCACACGCTCGTGGGTATCATTGCCCAAAATATAATCTACATTTTCAGCTATCGGACTGCTCGCCAGCTTAACTTGCTTGTAAATGCCAATATGGGTGATGAGAAACATTACATCTATTTTCTCTTCAACTTTTATCCGGTCTATCAATGTTTTTACACTGTTATCAACATCGGTGAAATTGATGCCTTTACTAAAAATAGGGTTTTGTCTAACAGGAACTTGTGGGTCGTTAATGCCAACGAAACCAAGCCGAATACCAGCAATCTCCTTCACCATATACGATGGAAATAGATTCTCGTTTGAATCTTCGTGCAACATATTTTGAACAATAGTTGGCGTATCAAATTTTTTATAGACTTCCAGCATTCTCTTTTTCCCATAGATCACCTCCCAATTACCGGGAACCAGTAGGTCGTAATTCATGTTTTTAATCACATCTGCCATAACTTCTCCTTCAGAAAACGCTACGTAACCGCTACCTTGTATCAAGTCGCCGCCGTCAACGATAAAGGTTTTACCGGGGTTTTTAGCGCGTTCTCTGTCAAACAAGGTTTTTATTTGGGCTAATCCGCCGCGTTCTTTGAAGACAATTTCTTCATTTTCCCAAAACAATTCGGGGTGCGGGTCCATTTGCCCGTGAATGTCTGCCGTTTGAAGAATCGTAATTTTTAAAGTGTCTTGTTTATGGCTGTTGAATTCACTTTTCTCTATTATTGACGGGCTTTTCCAAGCTAATACAGCTACAAGACCGATTAGAGGAATTATATATTTGAATGATTTTTTAAGTTTCATTTTTACTGTTTTATAAGTTTAAAATTTTATATCCCGCTTTTTGAAGTTGGAAGGCGTACAAAAAAGCATTGTCAACCACGTTTATTTCCTTCGGAAGTGTATTCGGGTTAATCTGCAATCGGTCTAAAGACATTTTGCAAACATTAACCTTCACATTAGACTTTCCTGCCCAGCCGATAAATTTTTCGGTTTCAGGTTTGAGTATGTCTGCAACGTTTTTTCCGTAGAGCACTATTTCAAAATTACCGTCCGTAGCTAATTCATCGGCAGCGAGGAGAATAGGTTTTAATTGCTCCACTTTGGTGGTGAGCACCATAAAATCCTTTGGTTCACTAGCTTTTTGCGCCATTGCGCCGAGGCTTAATACCAGAATAAATATTTGAATGATTCTTTTCATAATTCTTATGTATTAAAGTTCTAAGCTTAAATAGCCTTTTTTCTGAAGTTCTAAATTGTGGAGAATTCCGTTGTCCACAATTTTTATATCCTTCGGAAGTTTTTTAGCATCAACATGAAACTTGTTGAGTGAAAAACCGCAAGCAATGATGTTGGCGCCAACTTTTTCGGCTGCTTCTAAATGTGGTTGTAGCTTTTCAAGATCGGTTAAATTGCCTATTTCCTTTCCGCAGACAATGATTTCAAATTTGCCAAAGTTGGCGCCGTCTTCTTTTGCTAATGCTGTTGCAGCGAGTAGAATGGGTTTTAGTTGCGCTACTTTTTTTGTGAGTACTACATAATTGTGGGTTTCGGTTTCTTGTGAAAAAGATTGTTGCGTATTTCCAAAGATGAAAAAGGCAGATAATATAAGGGTTGAAAGCATAGTTTTCATAATATTTATTTTTTAAAAGTTTGTATATCGTTTAAAATAAAGAACAAAAGACCGCCAGCAATGGCTATATTTTTAAATAAAGGGCCAAGACTGGTAATTTGTCCCACTTGAATTGTTATTGTAATAGGTAGCAGAATAAGCAGCAGTACAATGGCAGCCCAACGTGTTTTAAAACCTATTAGAAGGCTAATTCCCGCTATTAGCATAACAATGCCAGAAAGAATTACCATAAGCTCCAAGTTTCCGAAAAAGAGTGCAAAACCTTTGAAACTTGCCATTTCAATGCGCTGAACGGTTTTTTCAATATTGATTAAATGACCGAAGCCAGCTACTAAAAATATTCCGCTCACCATAATACGGAGCAATTGTACAGAACGCTTGCTCACCGTTATAATTGGAGTCATAATTATAAAGTTTAAATAAGTAATGTGTAATTTATTGGTCGAGGAATAGATTTAGAATGTTCAAAATCTAATGGGTTCGCCAATAAGAATAAATTAACTAAAGAAGAGAGTTAAACTCGTGGAGGAATATAAAAACGTTCTGCAAAAAGATTTATGTGAAGTGGCTCTGCAAAAACATAAGCCTTAAAATTATCTTCGGCAGTAACGAAGGTAAAAGAAGTAGTTTTAAAGTCGAAAACTGTCGTGCAAATTGCTGAAATCTCGAAGGAATTCGCTGCCGAATTATCTACCTTAAAGGAAGTAGTTTTATTTGAATTGCTTTTCGCTTTTTTACAAAAAGGATGAACAACAGTAACCGCTTTTCCCGTTAAAACTTGCAGCAATTCACTGGATTGTGAAAGTGTAAGGTTCATCAAAAAAAGTCCCGCTAAAAAAAAGACTATTAAGTTCTTTGCGTTCATTAAAAGCAAATTTAAGAATTTAAGATCGTTAGAGTGTAACATTGGTTACAAAGCACCGGAATTAAAGAATAATTAACAGCTTGTGACTTACATTTCAAAGAAAATAAATAAGATTCGCCTTGTGTAATCTTTGTTACAGAACAATCCAATTTAAAGACTTAAATTTGAATTAAGTTATTCATTTAAAACAATTAAGCTATGAAATATTATATAAGCACCACATTAAAAAACACAAGTTTTGAAGATGCCATTGAAAAAACAACTGCAGCTTTAAAAGTAGAAGGTTTCGGGGTGTTAACCGAAATAGATATTAAAGCCACTTTGAAAAAAAAGCTGGACGCCGACTTCTATAATTACACCATTCTAGGCGCCTGCAATCCGCAAATGGCACACCAAGCCCTGCAAGCCGAAAACAAGATTGGTACCATGTTGCCCTGTAACGTTATTGTGCAAGAACGCGAAGCTGGAGTTATTGAAATTTCGGCAGTAGATCCCGCGGCTTCAATGATGGCGGTAGAAAATAATTCTTTGGCCGATATTGCTAAAGATGTTCGGGAAAAATTGACCAAGGTCATTAAAAGTATCTAGAAACCTTAGCGTTTCAGCCTAAATCTACCATTATGGAAACTGTAAAATATTCAAAAACCTACCGAGTTATACATTGGGCTATTGCAATTACATTCCTGCTGTTGTTGATCACTATTTTTTTGAGATTGACTTGGATGAATAAATACAATATGGCAGAAATCATTCAAACGTACCTTAGCGGTACTGATCAAACATTATCACAGGAGCAGCTTATCGATCTGGCAAAGCAAATAAGAAAGCCAATGTGGAACTGGCATATTTATTTGGGTTATGTATTAACGGGTTTATTTAGTTTGCGTTTTATACTGCCGTTTTTTGGAACGATGAAGCTTCAAAATCCGCTAGCTAAAAACCTATCAATAAAACAAAAATTCCAGAAATGGGCGTACATCGTTTTTTACGTATGTGTGGTAATATCTTTGGTTCCAGGGCTTGTAATTGAATTAGGACCCAAAGATTTAAAAAAGCCAATGGAAGAAATTCACGTGCTGGGCATTTATTATCTAGTGGCATTTATTGCCATACATATTGGCGGACTGCTAATTGCTGAATTCACAAATGATAAGGGAATAATCTCAAGAATTGTTCGTGGTTCCAATGATTGATTAGAATGAAAACATAAAATTGTATTGAAGATATTAGCGAAAGCTACAAAAGTGTTTAGGAGCGTTTCTTGGTTGGTTCGTTCCTAAAGAGTGCAGATTATTTGGTTAGTGAAAAGCACCTTGAAAGAGGTGCTTTTTCTTTGGTAACATTAGTTACTGACCGTTGTTAAATTCTGAACTATGTTTGCATCAAATTAATTTAAAAAATGAAGATCAACAAGTTTTTTCTATTTCTCGGTTTCTTGCCCGCACTGGTTTTTGCTCAGGAAACAATCCCAATTTCCAAAGCTGAGGTTTTGGAAAAGGTTAGTACACAAAACAATCAGCTAAAAATAGGGGAGCAACAGGTGCTTGCGGCTAAAGGAGATTATAACCAAACCAATGCGGTTTTTCTTCCAAATATTACTGCTTCGCATACCGGAATGGCTACAACTAATCCGTTGATGGCTTTCGGTATTAAACTGAATCAGGAAATAGTTACGCAAGCAGATTTTAATCCAAATACACTGAACGATCCCTCCCAGATAAATATGTTCGCTACCAAGATTGAAGTTCAGCAACCCCTTGTAAACGTTGATGGTATTTTTCAAAGAAAAGCTGCAAAGGCGAAGTGGAATGCCACCCAAATGCAATTAGCACGGACGGGCGATTACCTTTCCCTTGAAACCGAAAAGGCATATATGCAATTGCAATTAGCCTATAAAAGTGTTGAAGTTTTAGAAAAAGCATTTAGTGCGGCCAACGAAAACCTCCGATTGGCAAACAACAGTTTTAAGCAGGGCTATCTGCAACAAAGCGATGTGTTGGCGGTACAGGTACGGGTTACCGAAGTGGAAAATCAACTGCAATACGCAAAAAGCAATGTTAAAAATGCTTCGGAATATTTGGCTGTGTTGATGAACGAAGCGGTTTCGGGAGTATTTAAACCAACGGATTCGCTAAGGGTTGCTACGGAATTGAGTTCCGCTGAAACCTTTTCCAATTCCCGAGCAGACATACAGGCAATGGAGTTTGCTGCCGAAGCCTACAAACAAAATTACAAAGCCGATAAAATGACTTTTCTGCCAAGACTGAATGCTTTTGGAAGCTATGAGCTTTATGACAACCAGATTTTTCAAGCAGATGCCAATGGTTATTTATTCGGCGCAGCATTGACTTGGAATCTTTTTGAGGGTTCAAAGCGTTTCGGAAAAACACAAAAAAGCAAGGCCGAATTTAATAAGGCAAATTTGGAATTGGAGCAATATAAAGCCGAAAGCCAATTGGAGCTGAACAAAGCAAAACGTATGTTCCAAGATGCCCAAAACAATTTAATATTGACTGAATTGGCATTGGAGCAATCAAAAGAAGCATTGCGAATCCGCACCAACAGATTTAAGGAAGGTCTTGAAAAAACCACAGATTTATTGAGTGCTGAAACGCAATATTCACAAAAACAGTTGGAGTATTTTAACACCGTTTTTCAGCATAATTATGCTTTGGCGTATTTACAATTCTTAACAAAAAACTAATCAGCGATGAACAAAATATATACACTACTACTATTTTCGGCAGTACTTAGTTTTACTGCCTGCAATAACTCTTCTGAAGAGAAAAACACGGTTAAAACTCCTGCAGTACCCGTAACGGTAAGTTCAGTAACTGCGGAAAACAATACCCCTTTTTTAACCGCTAGCGGAAAGATAGAAGCGGCAAACAGCGCTACGCTTAGTACGCGAATGATGGGCTTTGTGGATAAGGTTCACGTAAATGTGGGCCAAAAAGTTACAAAAGGACAGTTGTTGGTTAGCATCAACAATTCAGACCTTTCAGCAAAGCAGGCGCAGACCAGCGCTGGAATTACGGAAGCGCAAGCGGCTTTTAACAATGCTGAAAAAGATTACCAACGTTTTCAAAACTTATTTGCAGAAAATAGTGCAAGCCAGAAGGAACTTGACGACCAACGCGCCCGCTACGAAATGGCAAAAGCCAGATTGGAAGGCGCAAAACAGATGAAGAACGAAGTGCAATCGCAGTTTGCCTATGTAAATCTTCGTGCGCCTTTTAATGGAGTTGTAACAAGTAAGAATATTGAAGCTGGCGATATGGCAAACCCAGGAATGCCTTTAGTTTCAGTAGAGGGTCCGGGCAATTTTGAAGTAACCGCTTCAGTGCCCGAAAGTGAGATTTCAAAAATAAAATCGGGAACGGCAGTACAGGTGATTGTAAAATCGTTTGATAAAACACTTCCGGGAACAGTAACCGAAGTAAGTACTTCCGCCAAAAACACTGGCGGCCAATATTTGGTAAAAGTGGTTTTGGACAAAACAGAGGTAGATATTCTTTCGGGTATGTACGCTACGGTACAATTCCCCATAGAAAAGAAAACGGATGTGAGTATGGTTTTAGTGCCACAGCAAGCTATTGTAAAACGCGGACAATTAACAGGGATATACACGGTGAGCCAAAGCAATACAGCAATGCTTCGTTGGTTGCGATTGGGAAGAACTTTCGGAGATAATGTGGAAGTACTTTCGGGTTTGGCCGCAGATGAAAACTATATAGTTTCAGCCGAGGGAAAGCTCTATAACGGTGCAAACATAACCATTAAACAATAATCATGAAGGACGGATTAGCAGGCAAAATTGCCAAGTTATTTATAGGCTCAAAGCTTACGGTGCTGTTGATGATCGTGTTTATGGTCGTAGGCGTGTGGAGCTCGTTTTTAATACCGCGCGAGGAAGAACCGCAGATTGATGTGGCTATGGCCGACATCTTTGTGGGCTATCCGGGCGCCTCGCCAACCGAGGTAGAATCTAGGGTGGTAAAACCTTTAGAGAAATTGGTTTCCAACATTCCGGGAGTTGAATATGTGTATTCCACTTCCTCAAATGAAGGGGCAATGGTAATAGTACAGTTTTATGTGGGTGAGGATATTGAGCGTTCCTTCGTGAAACTTTACAACGAAATGAACAAGCATATGGACCAAATGCCCCCGGGCGTTACCATGCCGCTTGTAAAACCCCGTGCTATTGATGATGTTCCGATGTTGGGGATAACGCTATGGAGCGAAAATTATGACGATTTTCAACTGAAACAGATTGCAGACGAGCTTACCCAGGAAATTGAAGAAGTAAACCAAGTTTCCGCTACCCAGAAAATAGGGGGTAGAAACAGACAGTTGCGGGTGGTATTGGATAAAGATAAACTGGCAGCAAGTGGTTTGGACTTTTTGGGCGTTGCCGAAATGATAAAGGCAAACAACCAGCAAATGGGCTCGGGCAGTTTTGATAAGAACGATACGGAGTTTTTGGTTACCACCGGAAATTTCCTAAAATCCGCAACCGATGTTGAAAACTTGGTTGTTGGGGTACAGCAGAACCAGCCTATTTATTTAAAGCAAGTTGCAGCTATTTTTGACGGTCCCGAAATTCCGAGGCAATATGTTTCCTTTGGGTTTGGGGGCGCAAGTGATAATATTTCAAAGTATCCTTCGGAATATCCAGCCGTGACCATTTCGGTAGCAAAAAGAAAAGGCGCCGATGCAATGAAAATTGCAGATGTGATTATTGATAAAGTAGATCATTTGCGAAGCAATTTAATTCCAGATGACGTTCACGTGGAAATCACGCGAAATTACGGGGAAACCGCTTCCCAAAAAGTTTCGGAATTGTTGATGCACCTAATAGGGGCAATCCTTGCCGTTACCTTGATTGTAATGCTCGCAATGGGCTGGCGCGGTGGTTTGGTGGTATTTCTTTCAGTACCAATTACGTTTGCACTAACGCTTTTGAGCTATTATTTGCTTGATTATACATTGAATAGAATTACACTTTTCGCCTTGGTATTTGTAACGGGAATTGTGGTGGACGACTCTATTATAATTGCCGAAAATATGCACCGGCATTTCAAGATGAAACGCTTGCCTTTTAAGCAGGCTGCCATTTACGCCATAAACGAAGTAGGAAACCCAACCATTTTGGCAACCTTTACGGTAATCGCTTCGGTATTGCCAATGGCTTTTGTTTCGGGATTGATGGGGCCATATATGTCTCCAATGCCAATTGGAGCTTCCATTGCAATGATACTTTCATTGTTTGTGGCTTTAACGATAACACCTTATTTGGGCTACATTTTCCTAAGAGAAAAAGAGAAGAAAGGAAAAACTCCAAAAGAAGAAAAACCTTTGGAAAGTACATTCATTTACAGGATTTATTCAAAAATGGAAACGCCTTTAATTGAAAACAAAAAGACGCGTTGGCTGTTTTTAGGAATTACCGTTGTAATGCTTTTGGGTTCTGTAATGATGTTCTTTACAAAATCGGTTGCCGTGAAAATGCTGCCTTTCGACAATAAAAACGAAATGCAGGTAGTGATCGATATGCCCGAGGGAACCACCTTGGAGCGCACCGCAGTGGTTGCCCGCGAAATTGGACAATACCTTTCCACACAACCGCTGGTAGTGAATTATCAAAATTATGTGGGTACTTCGGCACCGATAACCTTTAACGGTTTGGTACGTCACTACGACCTGCGTGGCGGAAGCAATATGGCCGATATACAAGTGAATCTGGTAGGAAAGGGAGACCGGAGCGAACAGAGCCACGATATAGCAAAATTGATTCGTCCACGTATTCAAGAAATAGGAAAGAAGTTTGGCGCCAATGTGAAGATAGTAGAAGTGCCACCGGGACCGCCTGTGCTTTCTACTATAGTTGCTGAAATATATGGGCCGGATTATGACCAGCAAATTGCAGTTGCAAAAAGTGTTGAGAACATTCTAAACGAAACCCAAGATGTAGTAGATGTGGATTGGATGGTGGAAGCCGACCAAATAGAATACGAATTCGTAATAGACAAAGAAAAGGCAATGCGCTACGGCGTGGCGCCGCAACAGATTGTTTATACGATGAATATGGCGCTTTCGGATAGACCCGTTACCAATTTGTATGACGAAACCGTTACCAAACAAGTAGGGATTTTGCTTGCATTGGATGAAAAGGAAAAATCGACCATTCAGGATATTTCGCAGTTAAAGATTGCTTCCAAACAGGGCAATATGGTCACTGTGGGCGATTTGGTAAACATCCAGGAAAGCACCCGTGCAAAAAGCATTTATCGCAAAAACCAAAAACGTGTGGTTTATGTGTTGGCCGATATGGCGGGAGAACTCGAGAGTCCTGTTTACGCTATTTTAGGAATGACCGATAAGCTGAATAATATTGAACTACCAGCTGGTTACAAAATGAACGAATTGTATTTGCAACAGCCCGAGCACGAAGACGACTTTACCGTGAAATGGGATGGTGAATGGCAGATTACGCTGGAAGTATTCCGCGATTTGGGAATTGCTTTTTTGGGAGTAATCATAATTATTTACATTTTGATTGTAGGTTGGTTCCAAAACTTTAAAGCGCCTGTGGTAATGATGGTTGCAATACCATTATCTTTAATCGGGATTGTACTTGGCCACTGGATTATGGGGGCGTTTTTCACCGCAACCTCCTTTATTGGGATGATCGCACTTGCGGGAATTATGGTACGGAACTCGGTATTGTTGATTGATTTCGTCAACCTTAGAACTGCGGAAGGAATTCCGTTAAAACAGGCCGTAATTGAAGCTGGCGCGGTGCGAACCACCCCAATATTATTGACGGCAGGAACTGTTGTTATTGGAGCATTTGTAATTCTTTTCGATCCAATTTTTCAAGGGCTTGCCATTTCACTTATGGGTGGAACTATTGTTTCCACGGTGCTGACGCTACTAGTTGTGCCATTGGTTTACTATATGATTGAGCGGAAAAACTATAAATAGACTTAAGACCGCTGCGCTTTAGGACATAAGACATAAGAATAAAGAACAGATTTGTTTTAATAAAAAATATAATATCAATAAAAAATGAACCAATGAAACTACTAATTGTAACCGTTGTGGACGAATATCAAAAAGACGTGCTGCAACTTTTCAAAAAAGCGAATATTGAGAGCTACAGCGGCTCTGATATTGAAGGCTATAAAAATGCTTCGTCTTTCATGATGAATTCCAGTTGGTTTCCATCGGAAAAAGGAGGGGCGGACAGCAGTATGTTTTTCTCATTTACTGAAGATGAAAAGATTGATTTGTTTTTCAGCTTAGTGGTTCAATTCAATGAAACGTTGGAGACCAACAACCCAATTCACGCGGTGGTGGTGCCCATAGAGCGGAGCATTTAAGCAATTAACAGTTATCAGTTATCAGTTATCAGTTGTCGGTTTTCTGTTGCTTGTTGTCTGTTTTGGGTTTTCAGTAATAAGTTATTAATTCTCACCACTCACTACTAAATATTAATAAACTCTATAAGAACTTAAATTAAATAATTATGATTAACAGATATATTAGGGCAATTGCCGGAACTTTTATTTTGATCAGCCTTATTTTGGCTGTTTATGTGAATATAAATTGGTTGTGGTTTACAGGTTTTGTGGGTGCCAACTTGCTACAATCATCATTTACAAAATGGTGCTTGATGGAAAAAATCCTTAAAAAACTTGGCGTAAAGGACGAAGGAGAGAGCTGTTGCGCTTAGTGTTCCTCATCAAAAAAACTATTTATACAAATCCCGCTGCAGAAAATTGTAAGTGGGATTTTTTATGAATACCATTACAATATGACTTTAGTCATTTTAAAACCCACAAATTCTGGATATATTTGAGATGTATAAAAAAATTAAGAGTATCATGACTATAAACATTCAGTATGTGAAAATGCCCACCAGTGAGGCGATGAACGAATATGTTGAAAAAAAACTTCAAAAACTTGCAGAAAAGTATGAGTGGCTTATTAGAGCCGATGTAAGTTTTAAGTTGGAAAACAACGTTTACGGCAAAGGCAATATATGTGAAATGGAACTGAGCCTTCCGGGACCTAAAATTTTTGCAACATCAAAAGAGGCAACTTTTGAAGCGGCCGCAAAAGAAACAATTTCAGACCTTGAAAAACAGCTTAAAAAGCGCAAGGCAAAATTCACAACACACTAAAAACCAGTACAGATGAAAAAAATATTAGTCCCCGTAGATTTTTCCGACCATTCAGAATATGCGTTGGAAGTAGCTGCTAACATTGCAAAAAAGCAAAATGCCGAAATCGTTGCGGTACATATGATGGGTCTTAGTGACGCAGTTTTAACGCGCGATGAAAGCAAGGAAGTTTTTGAGGCGATGTTTTATATGAAACTTGCAGAAAAGCGTTTTGCCGAATTCCTTGACAAAGAATACCTAAAAGGAATTACGGTTACCGATGCGGTCCACAATTATAAAATTTTTAGTGAATTGAATGATGTGGCCCGAGATTTTGGAGCAGATTTAATAGTAATGGGATCTCACGGAAGTTCCGGTTTAAAAGAGGTTTTCGTAGGAAGTAACACAGAAAAAGTAGTGCGCACTTCCGAAATACCTGTTTTGGTAATAAAGCACCGTCATGAAAATTTCAATCCAGAATTTGGGGTGTTCGCCTGCGACTTTTTGGAAAACTCAATAGGACCGTACAAGCGCGCCCAAAAAATGTTTGATGCTTTGGGGATAGAGATGCAAACGCTTTATGTAAACCTAGCAGGCGATTTCCGCAGCACCCGTGAAATTGAAAAAAGAATCCTCGGGTTTTTGAAAAGCGCAGGAGAGGCAAACCCACTTGAAACACTGAACAAAGTAGCACAGTACAATGAATATTCTGTAGAAGCTGGAATTTTTGGCTACAGCCAAGTAAGTAATGCCGATATTATTGCATTGCCTACGCAAGGCCGTCAAGGTTTGGCACATTTCTTTTCTGGAAGTATAGGCGAAGATGTAGTAAACCATTCTGACTTGCCGGTAATGACTTTTAAAGTTTAGTTAATTGCTATCGACATCAATTAACGATGAAAGAGCAGAAATTTCGTAGATGGGTTTCTGCTTTTTTTATTTCACAAAAGGGTGTTGAGCGCAATCTCAATCATTTTTGAAAAACTGCCCTCACGTTCGTCGGCAGTTGTACTTTCACCTGTAACTAATGAATCGGAGATTGTTAAAATAGCCAAAGCCTTTACATTGAATTTTGCCGCTATGGTATAAAGTCCGGCGGCTTCCATTTCAACGCAGAGCACTCCAAAATCTGCCCACTTTTTATAGTTGTTGAAGTCATCTTCATAAAACTGATCGCTGGAAAGCACATTGCCTGCTTTTATGGGAATATTGTTTTCCTTGGCATAAAGTGCGGCTTTCATAAACAGATCGAAATCGGCAGTGGGCGAGTAGTCGCAATTTACAAAACGGGTGTTGTTAATGCCCGAAGTGGAAGAGGCTGCCATTGCAATAACGATATCACGAATATTAATATCCTTTTGATAGCTTCCAGCTGAACCAACGCGAATTAAATTTTTCACCCCGTAATCGTTAATAAGTTCGTGGCAATATATCAACGCTGAAGGAATGCCCATGCCCGTGCCTTGTACTGAAATAGGTTTTCCTTGGAAAGTCCCAGTATATCCCAACATGCCGCGTACGTCGTTATAGCATTTGGCATTGTCAAGAAAAGTTTCCGCAATCCATTTGGCGCGCATCGGGTCGCCGGGAAGTAAAACCGATTCTGCAATCTCACCTTTTTTTGCTTCAATATGTGTGCTCATCTTTGTCATTTTTGGCGGCGGTTACAATTTCAATTCCCGAAGAGGTTCCAATTCTGTTAACGCCTATTTCTATATATTTTTTGGCGGTAGCGGCATCTTTTATTCCGCCAGAGGCTTTTATTTTTAGACTATCGCCCACTTCTTCAACCATTATTTTTACTGCATTTTCAGTTGCGCCGCCTGTTCCGAAGCCTGTTGAGGTCTTTACATAATCGGCACCCGCCCGTTTCGCAATCTGGCAAGCTATCTGTATTTCATTATCTGTTAAATAGCAAGTTTCAAGGATTACTTTTAAGGTTTGGCTACCAATTGCTTTTTTCACGGCAGCAATTTCCTCTTGAACTTGCTTGTGCAATTCAGCTTTAAGAAAACCTATGTTTAGTACCATATCAATTTCATCGGCACCGTCAATTATACATTGTTCTGCTTCACATACTTTGGCCTGAAGATTATTTGCACCCAAAGGAAATCCAACTACTGAAGCTACTTTTACATCGCTGTTCTTTAATTCATTTGCAGCTAATGAAACGTAACAACTGTTTACGCAAACCGCGTAAAAGTTATGTTTTTTTGCTTCATTACAGAGCTTTACAATTTCATTCGGAATAGCAGAGGCTTTTAGGAGGGTATGGTCTATGTAATGGCTCAGTTCCATTAATTTTTGTGTTGATTGATGATGGAAACCAAATCGTTTTTCTGCAGGACGCCACTTTGTCGCCAAAGTTGCTTGCCGTTTTTGAATAGAATCATCGTTGGCACCCCGCGCACTTGGAATTGCGCGGCCAAGGGTTGGTTTTTGTCAACATCTATTTTTACGATTTTTACGGCATCGCCCAATTCGTCTTTCACCTGTTTTAGGATGGGGGCAAGCATTTTGCAGGGGCCGCACCAATCTGCAAAAAAGTCAACCAATACGGGAGTATTGGAATTGATTATGTCTTTGAAGTTGCTTTTCATTGGAAGAGTTGTCGGTTATCTGTTGTCGGTTTTAATCTGTTTTCTTTTATTTCAACCAAGCAATGGGTTCTTTTTATACTTTCGTAAAACAGGCATTAGCATTTCCAGCGGAATTTTGATGGAATAGGTTCCTGTGTAGGATGGGCAGATTACGCAGTCGTCAAAATAAAACTCTACTACATCATCATTTATTACGAAATTGTTTTTTGCGTCAAAGAAATCGTCGGCAGAAATAGCCCAACAGTCGTAATACATTTCGCCCGAATTTATTTTTTCCTTTAAAAGTGTATTTAAGATTTCGCGAAGTTCCTCTTCAGAACCGCTGTTAAAAAAATCTTCGTAGTTCATAAAAACGGCCCGTTCCAGATCAAAGTTCAAACAATCAAACGTATAGGCTGCGTGGGCTGCGCCTGTGTAATGGTTTTCTTTGTAAAAAAGCACGCTGATAAGGCGGTCGTTTAGGTTGTAGATTTTATAATCAACTGTTCGCAATTCGTTTTGTTTTGGAATTCCTAGGGAGTCGCAGAGCCGCTTTTCTTCCAGAATCTGTTTTTCAACTCCTTTGGCATCCAGGTAATATTTGCTGATGTATTCGTTGAAATTTTCGAACTGAGGCCTTATTTTTTCGTTTAGATATGGATATTTAAAATCGAGGGTGTACCAATCGCCTTCCTTTAAAAATGATTTTGAAATCAGTAGTTTCTCAAGTTCTTCTTTTGAGTCTTTTTTCTCAAGCAACTCCTTTCGTTTTATAATAAGGGTTTGTTGCTGCGTTTCCAGATTTTTATCAGAAACCTTTAGGGAATCAACAATTTCTTCTTGATTATTGATAGGGGTAGAAGTATCAACCTCCTCCTTTTTGGGATCGTTTTTACAGGCGATTAATGTGAAAAAAAATAAAATTGGAAGAAAAACTTTCATGTTTTTTGGGGTTTTAAATCATAAAAATAGGGAAAGAATGATAGTGATAAAAGCGAAAGTTTAATTATGTATATTAATTTTCCAACAGCATTTTTAATTTTGCAAGCATAATCACTTCACTTTTGTTCTTTCCTGCAAAGGAACTGGCAATAGCGTTTGCTGTCTTCCAGATTAGATCCTTTCGTTCTTTGGTGAAAAGCTTGGGGTTCTCTTTTTTATAATCTGCAAAACTCTCAAAACAATCGCTTGCGTCAAGCTGTTCGTAGTCAAACCAATCAAATACAACTTCTATCTGGTATGCGGCATCTGAATGGAAGGGATCCTCATAATCGTCCAGGTTTTTCCATTGTTCCGCCACAATGTTTTTCAAAATATCATATTCTGCTTTCCGCACCACTTTGTCCGCCGCGGCAATGGCGTAAAAAAGTTCGCCCATTTTTTGATAAAACAGGAGTTGAGGTTTATCAACGGTTCCCATATTCTTTAATTTAATGATTCTTAAAGGTGTAAAACTAAATAGTTTTCAAACGAAATTTTATGATAAAAATCAGTTCCAAAAAACTGTTTAAAATCCTTACTTTTGGGGGATGAAGGTTTTTGAGGGAAAAAAAGGCAATATTTTTAAGATTCTTTCCGAAGCAATATCGGAAGGTATTGTGATAGTTAACGAAAACCAGGAAATTGTGACCTCAAATGAAGCTGCAGACCGCATGTTTGGTTATGAAGCAAAGGAACTTTTGGGAGAAAATATAAACTTGCTGATTCCTCGAGAGTATAGGCACAGCCATACCGAACAGGTTGAGGAATACTTGGAAAAGAGCGATCCGCGCCAAATGGGCCACGGGCGTGATCTTTACGGCCGGCGCAAGGACGGTAGCGTTTTTCCGGTGGAAGCGGGCTTGAACCCCTTTGAAATTTATGGCAGTAAATATGTAATGGCGCTAGTAACCGATATTACCGTTCGGAAAACCCAAGAAAAGGAAATTATAGAGCTCAACCTGCATTTGGAGCAAAAAGTGGAGGCGCGAACCAAAGAACTTAAGCAAACAATAAAAGAGTTAAAGGAGGAAGTTTCAAAACGCAAGGAAGCAGAATATAAAATCATGGAATCGCTTCGAAAAGAAAGAGAGCTCAACGAATTGAAAACGAAATTCCTCTCGTTGGTTTCCCATGAGTTCAAGACGCCTTTAAGCGGTATTCTTACTTCAGCTACCCTTGTGGGGAAATATACAGAGACAGAGCATCAGGAAAAGCGCGAAAAGCATTTAAGAACTATTCAAAATAAAGTGAAATACCTGAATAATATTTTGAACGATTTCCTTTCTATTGAACGTTTAGAGTCTGGCAAGGCTACTTATAAATTTGATGTCTTCCCGCTGAGCAAAGTAGTGAACGAAGTGATTTATAACGCAAATATGCTTTTGAAGGATGGCCAGCGTATAAATTATCCACAGAACATAGACGATATTTTGGTGAATTTTGATGAAAAGATCCTTGAATTATCACTTACCAATCTTATAAACAATGCCATAAAATATTCGCCAGCACACACAGTTATAGATGTAGTGGTAATTCCACAAAAAGATTCCTTGAGTATAAAAATTATAGATGAAGGTATGGGTATTCCTGAAAAGGAACAGAAATATATTTTCAACAGATATTTCCGTGCCGAAAACGCCCTGCTGGACCAAGGCACCGGTATTGGTCTAAATATAGTAAAAAGCCATTTGGAAAGCCTTGGTGGTAAAATTACCTTTGAAAGCGAACAGAGCAAAGGCAGTACGTTTACAATTACCTTTCCCACAAATAACAATACAAATTAGCATGAAGACAATACTTCTTATTGAAGACGATACCGCATTAAGAGAAAATACAGCTGAACTTTTGGAGCTTTCCGGCTATACCGTTTTTACCGCACCCAATGGTAAAATTGGCATTGAAAGAGCAAAAAAGGAAAACCCGAGCATCATTGTTTGTGACATAATGATGCCAGAAATTGACGGCTATGGAGTACTTGAAAGTGTAGCTTCGGAAGAAAAAACGAAGCATATCCCTTTTATCTTTCTTTCGGCAAAAACGGAGCACAAAGAAATTCGCAAAGGTATGGATATGGGGGCGGACGACTACCTTACCAAACCATTTGACGAAGAGGAGTTGTTAAGTGCCGTAGAAAGCCGTTTGGCAAAAGCGAGTATTTTGGCAATGCGCAAGAACAATAAAGTTGCGGAGACCGATGAGGGTGATGAAAACCCACAGAACCTGAACCAGTTGAAAAACTTTTTTTGTGATGAAGGCGAAGTGTCCAATTATAAAAAAGGAGAAACCGTTTACCAAAAAGGTGACCACTCCAACAGTATGTTCCTAATCTTGAAAGGGGTTGTGAAAACACATACGATGGACGCCAATGCAAAAGAGTTAATTACAGGGCTATACAAAGCCGATGACTTTTTGGGTTTCACTTCTTTTGACGATAACATTCCCTATAATGAAACCGCTACAGCTGTGGAAGACACTGAAGTTGTGGGAATTTCAAAAACCTATGTGAAGGATATTCTGAAAAAAAGCCAAGATGTTTCCTTAGAATTGATGAATCTTTTAACCGATAATCTTTCTGAAATAAAGCAGCAATTGGTTAAAATGGCCTACAGCTCCGTTCGGAAAAAAACGGCCAGCACCATTCTTCAATTTGTGGAGATTATGGACAAAAAACCGGATGCGCCCCTTCGCATCTCACGCAATGACCTTGCTACAACTGCCGGAATTGCTACCGAAAGCTTGATAAGAACCCTTTCAGATTTCAAAAAAGATGGTATTATTGAAATTGAAGGCCGCGATATTCGCATCGTAGATTTGGATGGTCTTCGTGATATAAACTAATATCCCAGGTCATTTTTTCTTAAAGCTGATTTTTATCATTTTCTGTACCGACATATAAAGATAATTTTGTCGGTAAGATTATGATGCTATGATGAACGTATTGATCCCGACGGATTTTTCTGAAAATTCACACAACGCCATTAAGTATGCGCTGACATATTTTTCTGACGTTGCCGTTAATTTTTATATTCTTCATGTCTCACCTAAAAATTCAGATTACAAAGAAGAAGAACAACACAGGTTTTCAGATTTTGAGGCTGAGATGCAGACAGTCCAGAGTACTTCCGTTTTATTAAAGGAAGAAATAAAGACATGCCAGTTTCAGTCCAAGAACCAAGCTCATAAATTCCTTCCCCTGCAGGAAAACATGAATTTGGTGGAAGCCATTAGGAAGCAAGTGGCTGAAAAGGAAATAGACTATATTTTAATGGGCACCAAGGGCACTTCAAAATCCAATAGAAGTGAATTGGGAAGCAACACTTGTGATGTAATTACTAAGGTAAAATGTCCCATACTTGTAATTCCCGAACATGCAAGGTTCAATGGCATTAAAAACATTGCTTTCTTAACGGATTATAATTGCATTTACCGCAACAAGGTAATCTCTTCGCTTTCTGAAACGTTGGATTTGCACCGTTCACCACTGCGAGTGCTTCACATAAAAGCGCAAAATAGTGATCTTACCGCATCACAAACTGACAACAAAGGGTTTTTACATTACTTTTTCAAAGATAAAAAGCACAGTTTCCATTTTGTTGAAAACAAAGACTTGGAAATAGGCATTCAGGATTTTGTAGAAACCTGGGAAATTAGTCTTGTTTCCATCGTGGCCAAAAACCTTAATCTTATACAAAGACTTTTATTGCGTCCTACGCTAAAATCTGTTAGTTACACTGCAGATGTGCCCTTTTTGGTACTTCATGAATAGTTATCAATAGTAGTTAAATTTGGCTATTACTGAAATTGGGGCATTACAAATTCATTCTTCTCGACCAATTGGGTAATCCTCATAAAAATCCTCAAAGGTTTTAGTGGTGGTGTAATTATCTTTTAAAACCTTAAAGACTGAGAATATTAAAAAAGCTTGACCAAAGACAGTTAAATAAAATACCCAACTAAACGGAAAATCCATAGTGGCAAAGACAGCAACTGTTACCAGAACAAAGGTGGTTATTACAAGATATGTGATAGCAGAAAAATTCATAACTTTTTAGTTTTAAATTACGAAATAAATAGTTGGTCTGCTCTTAATGATTCCTTAAAAATCAGGATGTTAATTGATATTTGTCATATTTTAACTCTACTGTAATGGTTATCTTTACGTAATTATTTTAAAGAGTTTGCTATGCGAAAAATACTCATCCCAACTGATTTCTCTGAAAATTCAATGAATGCTGTTAAATATGCTACCGAGCTTTTTAAATATGAACGTTCAGAACTATACTTGCTTCACGCTTTTTCCGATTCGGTTTATGAAGATAAGGCCCGATTAGCCGATGCGGTTTTTGAGGAATTACAGCAAAAGGCACTTCAAAAAGCAAAGGATAATCTAGAGGAAACTCGGAAACAAATTATCGGTTTTTCCCCTAATCCAAAACACAATTTACACACCATTGCAGAGTTTGGCCTTTTAGTAGATTCGGTAAATGATTGGGTGGAAAAGGAAAATATAGATGTAGTGGTTATGGGCACCAAGGGCGAAACTGCCGATAAAAAAATTACTTTTGGCAGCAACACACTTCAGGTAATAAAATATGTAAAATGCCCAGTGCTTGCTATTCCGGCTGTTTATGGTGATGTGCACCCGAAGCATCTACTGTTCCCAACCGATTATCAATTGCCGTACAAACGCCGCGAGTTAAAACTGGTGAGCAATATTGCAAAATGTTTTGTTTCGAAAATGGATTTCCTTTACGTTTCAAAATTTCCGTCACTCTCATTGCGACAGCAGGATAACAAAAAATTTCTGGAAGTCTCTTTCTGTGATAACCAAACCAATTTTCATCAAGTTTCTGGAACAAACGTTACAAAAGCCATCAATACCTTTATCATTGAAAACCCAATAGATATGCTTGTCATGGTAAATACCCGCCATTCCTATTTGGAAAACATACTCTACCAGTCTACCATTGAAAAGATAGGGCTCAAAATAGACATTCCTTTTTTAGTACTTCAAAATCTACCGAGATAAACCTTTAAAAATATTGACAATGAAAAAAATTCTTGTTCCAACCGATTTCTCAAAAAACGCTTATGCTGCTTTGTTTTATGTTACAAAACTCTTTAGTGATGAAGCGCTGCAAATTACAATTCTCCATTCCTTTGGTGAAGAAGTAGGTAAGCTAACAAGCCGTGTGGATATTGGACGTTCTGAAAATATAATTGAAAAACTATATCGTCAATCAGATGAGGATGGAGAACAACTGGTTCATAAAATAAAACTTGATTCCTCTAAAGTTGCACACAATTTTGAAGTCATTTCCACCCCCGCCACTCTATCAAAGACCATTAATAAATTGGTTTCTACGGAAGGGATAGATCTCGTGGTAATGGGCAGCAAGGGCCGCACGGGTGCCGAAGATGTTCTGGTGGGAAGTACAACTGTAAAAATAACCAAATCTTTAGAAGGGTGTCCGCTGCTCATCGTACCTAGGGAAGTTGATTTTGTTGTTCCCACAAATATAGCTTTCGCGACAGACTACAATGATTTCTATCAACTTTCAAAATTGAGACCAATCGTTCGTTTGGTGCGACAGTACAATTCAAATATACATATGCTACACGTGGGGAGTGAAAATGAATTGGATGCCAAACAACAACAAAATCTTGAACAATACCGAAATGACCTTACTGAATATGACACAGAGTTCCATTTCATACCTAAAAAGGAAAATATTTCAAAAACACTGCACAACTTCATTGATAGCAATAAAATGGACTTATTGGCCTTGGTGTACCACAAACATGCTTTTTTAAAGCAACTCTTCCGCGAGCCAGTAGTTAGTAGGGTAGGGAAGCACACGCATACACCTACTTTGGTAATTCCTATTAAAAACTAAAATTTCAAAAAATGAAAAAGCGAATATTAATACCCACAGATTTTTCAAGAAACGCATGGAATGCAATAAAATATGCCATGGAGCTCTATAAGAGGGAATATGTGGAGTTTTTCATATTGCACACCTATTACCTTTCAGGGTATTCAAAAGAAAACCTATTGAGTCCTGAACCTACGGAAAAAGATCTAAAAAAAGTTCAGGAAGCTTCAGAGAAGGACATGGAGAAGCTGAAGGTGCAAATGGGTTTCTATGAAGAAAATGACAACCACACATTTCAATATATGAGTGAATTTGGCTCGTTCTTCGATGTGATGAAAAAGACTGTGGAAAAGCAGGACATAGAATTGGTAGTTATGGGAACCCAAGGAGAGACGGACAATAAAACCGTTATTTTGGGCAGTAACGCAGTAAATGCAATGGAAAAAATTAGAAATTGCCCAGTGCTTGCCATTCCTTCAAATGTGTTATTCAAAGATCCGAATGAAATTGTATTTCCCACTAGCTTTAGAACACATTACAAAGAAAAGGAATTGGCTACTTTAGTAGAAATTTCACGCTGCACTAACTCCCCAATCCGTATTTTGCATATTCAAAAAGGAAAAAATCTTTCAAAATCGCAACTGGAAAATAAAGCTTTGTTGGAAAAAATTCTGGAAGCTGCCGATTACACCCATCATACCCTATACGACATCGAGATTAATGACGGCGTACGCTGTTTCGTGCAAAGCCGACAGAGCGAGATGATTGCCATTGTAAACAAGAAGCACAATTTCTTTGGAAGTGTATTTTCAAATCCGATGGTCAAAGAACTCGGCAAGCACAGTAACGTGCCACTTTTGGCGATGCACGATTTAAGAAATTGAGCAAAATGTCAAAAAATCATCAGGATATTGAAGTAATAAAACATTCAGGCCAAAAGGCGAAGTTTTCAATTGAAAAACTAAAAGGCTCGCTACGGAAAAGCGGCGCGGACGAAGCATTGGTCAACGAAATTGCAAATAACGTCCGCGATGAGCTTTATCAGGGTATTTCAACTAAAGAAATCTACAATCGTGCCTTTGCGCTTCTCAAAAAAAAGAAAAAAGGCTACGCTTCAAAATATAAGTTGAAAAAAGCAATTTACGAGCTTGGTCCCACAGGTTTTCCTTTTGAAAAATTTGTTGGGGCAATCCTTTTTTACAGTGGTTATGAAGTAAAGACAGGGCAGTTTTTACAGGGAAAATGCGTAACCCACGAAGTAGATGTGGTAGCGCATAAAAACGGTCAGTATATTGTGGCTGAATGTAAATTCCATAGTGATGAAGGTCGTAATTGCGATGTAAAAGTTCCACTCTATATCCATTCCCGCTATCGCGACATCCTCAATTTTTACGGTGATAAAAACAATGGGGAAAAACCAAATGAAGGTTGGGTTGTTACCAATACCCGCTTTACCGAAGACGCCTTGACCTATGGCAAATGTGTGGGCCTTTACCTTTTAAGCTGGGATCTTCCTAAAGATAACGGAATCAAGGACCGTATAGACCGCTTGGGACTATATCCTGTTACCGTTTCCACCTTACTAAGTCAGCGAGAGAAACAGTTTTTGCTCAGCCGTGATGTAGTGCTCTGCAAACAATTGATAAATGATCACTTCTATTTGGACCATTTGGGAATTTCAGAAAAAAGAAAAGAGAGGATATTAAATGAGATTGAACAGTTATGCAGAAAATAAAAATACATTTCCTAGGCGCAGCGGGAACCGTAACGGGTTCCAAATATTTAATTGAAACTTCTGAAAAGAATATTTTAATAGACTGTGGCATGTTTCAGGGTCTAAAGGAATTGCGCGAAAAGAACTGGGAGTATTTGCCTATAGATGTTTCAACGATAGATATAGTACTTTTAACCCACGGCCATTTGGACCATACAGGCTATCTGCCGCGATTGGTAAAACAAGGTTTCCGCGGAAAAATTATTGGAACTGCCCCAACACTTGCAATCACTAAAATAATTTTGTTGGACAGTGCTAAAATCCACGAGGAGGAAGCGGAAAAAGCAAATGAAGAAGGTTATTCCAAACACAAACCCGCCGAACCGTTTTATAGCGTGCAGGAAGCCGAAGTGACGCTGGGATTTTTTCAATCTAATGCAAGAGATGAATGGTTTGAACTTTCGAAAAACATCAAATATCGTTTCAGGTATAACGGGCATATTATCGGCGCTACTTTTATCGAGCTGGAAATTTTCGGCAAAACTTTCGTCTTTTCCGGAGATATTGGCAGGGAGCACGATTTACTGCTTTATCCACCCGAAAAACCGCAATGGGCAGACTATCTTTTTATGGAAAGCACTTACGGAAACAAATTGCATCCAAAGGAAAGCGTTACGGATAAATTGGTTGAACTCATCACGAAAACCATTCACAACCGCGGCAATTTGATAATTCCTTCCTTTGCGGTGGAACGCTTACAGACGCTGATGTTTTTACTTTGGAAATTGTATAACGAAAATAAAATTCCAAACATCCCAATTTTTATTGATAGTCCGATGGGTAATAACGTGCTTTCGGTATTTCAAAATTTTCCGGATTGGCACAAACTGCCGATGAAGGATTTTAACGCAATGAACAACCGGATGAATATAATAACTTCCTATAAGGAAACTTGGGAAACCATTGACAATCCGCAGCCGAAAGTTGTTATTGCAGGTAGTGGAATGGTTACCGGCGGAAGGGTTCTTACTTATTTGAAACAGATGATTGATAAGACAAATACGACCGTTTTATTGGTAGGCTACCAAGCCGAAGGAACCCGAGGAAGACAACTTTTGGAAGGTGCGTATGAGTTGAAATTCTTTGGAAAATACTATCCCGTAAAAGCTGAAGTCCATCATATAGAAAGTCTTTCAGCCCACGCTGACCAGCAGGGACTTTTGGATTGGACGAGCAAAATAAAAAATATACCCGAAGAAGTATTTCTAATTCACGGCGAGCCTACGGCGCAGGATGCTTTTCGGGTGAAATTGCATGATACCTATGGATGGAATGTAACCATTCCGATGTTATATGAAATAAAGGAGATTGTGATTTAAAATTTTTATGCAAATGCAACTACTCCATTGAGAAGGGTATAGATAATAGCGGTTATTAACCCTATTAAAAAGATAATGACTGAAACAAATAGAAGTCGCTGTTTATGGGTGATTATTTTGCCTAAAAAATACAAATCGATTATCATTTCGTCATAAATATTTTGGCCTTTTTTCATTATTCGTTTAAACTCGTTTTTAAATTCAGTTAGCGACAGTTTTGCAAAATTTTCGGCATATAAGGTTCCTTTGTAACCACTTTTTTTATAAGATGATCCAAAATATCGATGTGGCACCATACTGAATAGTGCGAAGATCATTGATAGCAAGCTGCAGATTATCAAAATTCGAGTGCCTATTTCCAACGGAACTTTCTGCGATTTGGGAACTACAAATAACAAACCTAAAAGTAGTGACGTTATGATAGAATTTACCGTTAGCACTATCCTAGCTTTATTGTCAACCATTTTTAGAAGATTGTAGTGATTTCGAGAGAGGGTTTTAAATAAAGTTTGCACACCTCGGGCATCATAGCGCTCCAATTTTTCTTGTTTATGAATGGTTTCTTTTTCCATAATAAGCAATTATAAGTCACATAATTTTTTTATTTCGTTTAAAACTTTTTCCTTTCTCAGTGTAGAAATTCCAATTTTATCCAACAAATGAGAGTCTTTATAAAGCTCTTTGGTAAGGATTACATTGTATTTAATGAGGAGATGTTTTTCATTTTTTGTCAATGTGGTTAAGGTGGTGATGGGGTAGAGGGCAAACTTGTCCACATTCTGTTTTATGCCGTTGTTTTTTGGATAGTCCCAACTCAATAAATGTAGCCCCACACACTTGGCGTAATCAATTGCATCGGTTGAAAAGCGCGTGTTAGTTACCAACCAGCCTTGTTTTAAATGAGATGCTTTTTTTGAGTCGTTGTTCCAACATTTTTGAATATCCAAAAACCTGGAGTTTATGTATAGCGGGACTTTAACATTGCTAACGGCCTTGGGGTCTGCATGGAATTTACATTCAACCGTATAAGTATTACCATCTTTTTCGGCCAGAACGTCTACTTCGTGGGTAATACATTCACCTTGCATAATAATGCCCACTTGCGTACTATAGCCGTGATGCTTCAGCAAGGCACTTACCAACTGTTCAAAAGGATAGCCTGTTGGGCCTAAATCTAAAATTGCGCGCTTCAAACTGTATTTAGAAGCTGAAGTGCGATTGTGTTTCTTTAAAAGGGAAAAAGCTTTTTTGTAGATTTCTTTGGAAGGCATACCATCATATAGCGTGGGCATTATTTGTTCCACAATTTCGTCTATTTCACTTTCTGAGGCTTTGCATCGCCTTAGCGAAGTTTTCAACTTTTCCGCATTGAATGTTTCAATTTCTCCGTTGAATTTCTTTATTTCTATGCTGTCATTTTTCATAATAAATCAAGTCAAAATCGTAAAATTTCAGTCATTAAACCGAAACGAATAATATCCAGTTGATGTTGAAAGTAAATATTATAATAATCCAAACCGTGATAAAACTTGATAAAAAAACCGATATCTTCCAAAAATTTTGGATGATAATAAAATGTGAAAGCACCGCTGAAACGTTTTGTATCAAAGATTTTCCAGTCGTTAATTTCATCAAACATCCAAGTGGTTTCAATTTTTAATGAAAAGTTTGCCTTTCTTTTCTTACTGAAAAAATGACGATCCAGTGGAAGCTTATAGGCAAAAAACGAATTGTGCCATCGCAGCCCGCTATATTGTCCCTTTAACTCGTCAAGCATCCAGCTTTTGGGATGGATTTCCAAAGAACTTTTAAAGAATTTTACTGCGTTTACCTGAGAACCATAAGAAGTGTCAATGAAACCTATTTCAAGAAAATTGGTTGCAAAATTTCCAGATTGTAAATTTATGGAAGTATCGCTATTGTAAAAATTACCGTCTTGGCCATTGGAATGATGTGCTATTCTTGCAAACATAGTGGTGTGATGGGCCAATTCCGGGTAGCCAAAGAGATAATACAAAGAGAGTTGTGGAATATAGCTTGGCGTTTTCACAGGATACGACTCTTCATTAAACATTCTAATGGTAATCTGAGGTGTTAGGACCATCATCATTCTTGAATCTGCCCTTTTTCTGACCACAAAATTGGGGTTGAGGTTGGCCTCGAACATAAGCGGCTCAATATTTCCGACGTCCGTTGGAAATGTTATATAGCTATCGCTTTGATTAATGTGGGCAATTTGAACAAGATATAGTCGAGGGACTGTATCTGTTTGCTGTTGCGCAAAACTGCTGACAATGCACAATAGAAAGACTACGATGTGGAATGTATGAGTCATGTTTTTTTCTTCAAACCATAGTATATCATTCCTGCAAAAAACAATGTAACCAAAATCCTAAAAAGCATAGCTCCAATGGTACGGCTTTCATACAGGCCATCATTATTGATATAAATGAACAGCCCAATATATGCCAGAACGAGTATTATGACCGCAATTAGCATAACAGATAATGACCATTTTTTTAAAAAAAGATACCCGTAGGAAGCCAAAAGGTATAAAAGACTTACCATAAAATTTGCCCAAACCACCAAAGGCACATAATTGTCTTCCTTTGCACGTATTCCGAACCAATCAAATATTACGGAACTGCTCAAAAAAAGTGTGAGCAATGCAAATACAATTAGTAGAACTGCAATAACGTATCTAAATACTTTATTTTTTTTCATGATTCAACGATTTAAAATTTTCTTCGGTTTTCACCATACCACCATTTTGGTTTGTATTGTTTTTTCACCAATCCAAATCTTTTAATGGCGTGAATTTTTATATGCGCTACAACTTCTTCAGCAGAATCGGTTACGAAAAGTAGTTTCATATCCTCGTGGCTAATGCTTTCGTTATCTGCCATTGATTGAATGTGGTGACAAAGCTCTTTGTGGTATTCAGAATCGAAAATAACAATAGGGAAATTTTCGATTAGTTTAGTTTGTATCAATGTAATTGCTTCAAAGAGTTCATCTAAAGTTCCCATTCCACCAGGCATTACTACGTAGGCATAAGAATATTTCATCAATAAAAACTTTCTAACAAAGAAATAGGGAATGTCTATCCATTTGTGCAAATAGGGGTTTGGTTTTTGCTCAAAAGGCAGAATAATATTCACTCCCACAGAATAGCCGCCAGCCTCAAAAGCGCCTTTGTTGGCGGCTTCCATAATACCCGGACCACCTCCTGTCATAATAGTGAACCCTAATTTTGAAAGTTCAGCTCCAATTTTTTCTGCATTTTGATAGTGTTTGGAATCTGGAGTGAACCGTGCCGAGCCAAAAACAGTAACACAGGGTCCGATAAAGTGCATTTTCCGAAAACCACGTACAAATTGGTACAACACCCTTAAAGCAAACCCCAATTCTTTAAACCTTGAAAGGGGCCCCCGAAGGAATGGCGATTCGCTTTTTTGTAAATGATATTTGATGTTATTTTCCATTAATTTACTTTTTTATAGCTCCAAACCGCCAAACCGTTCATTATAATTGCATATAGCAGCGTTTTCCACAGCTGTGGTAAAATATCCATAAAGCCGGAGCCTTTCAGCATAACCATGCGTACAATCTCTACAAAATATTTTATAGGGTTAAATTCCGTAACTATCTGTGCCCATTTTGGCATGCTTTCTATTGGTGTAAACAAGCCGCTCATTAAAATAAAAATCACGACAAAAAACCAAGCGATAAACATAGCCTGTTGTTGGGTGTCGGTGAAATTTGAAATTAGTAGCCCCATTCCTAAAATCACTAAAATATAAATGGAAGTGTATGCGTATAGAAGTATTATGCTGCCTAACATTGGAACATTGAAAATTACTTTTGCAAGTATCAGCCCAATAGTTAGCAAGCCCATTCCAATTACCCAAAACGGAAATAATTTCCCGATAATAAACTGACTTTTGCGAATGGGGGTCACGTTGATTTGTTCCAAAGTGCCTATTTCTTTTTCTCTAACAATATTCATCCCAGAGAGAAATAGGGTAATCATAGTTACCAATAGCACTAAAATACCTGGGACCATGAAGGTTTTATAATCTAAAGTAGTATTGTACCAAAAGGAAGGGATGCTCTCAATCGTAACGGGCCGTCCAATTTTCTTAGATTTATCCATTAAATTAATTTTCACATCTTTATTAAAACTTTGGACAATTTGATTTACATAACCACTTTCCACTCCGGCAGCGGCACCGTCAATAGCGTTAATAGTGATGGATAAATTGGTTGTTTTTTCCTTTAGGAGATTTAGTTCAAAATGATTTGGGATTTCCATCACCACATCAACTTCTCCAGCTAACATTGCAGAGCTCGCTTTTTCTTGTGAGGGAAAATCGGTTAATACATCGAAATAAGTAGAAGCATTAAACTTTTCAATCAATGCGCGGGAGGATGAGGTATGATCGTAATCTATGTATGCGAATTTTATGTTTTTTACTTCATAAGTAGCTGCATTGGAGAGTATAACCAATTGGAGAATTGGAAGGATGAAAATGATTGGCAACATCCCTTTATTTCTAAAGATTTGTTTGAATTCTTTTTGTATTATGTAACCGATAGTCTTCATTATTCCAAGCGTATTTTATATTTTTTCACACTTAACCCAATAAAGAAAAGGGTCATTCCAATCAAAATCAGCGTTTCTTTCCAGACATATGCCATTCCAACGCCTTTCAGCATGATGCCCTTTATAATGATGATAAACCATTTAGCAGGAATGATGTTACTGATTACTTGTAATGGTGCTGGCATACTGGATATTGGAAAGATAAATCCAGAAAGTAATATTACGGGAAGCATCAAACCCATCAACGAAATCATCATTGCAGACTGTTGAGTTTCTGCGATGGTTGAGATTAAAATTCCCAACGCTAATGATGTGATTATAAACAAAACACTTTCTGTACCCAATAAAAATAGACTGCCCTGAACTGGCATCTTAAATATAAAAATGCTCAAAACAACTATTACCGCTGCATTTATAACAGATAGAAAAATATACGGAACCACTTTCCCGATAATAACTTGAAAGGGTTTTAAAGGTGAAACCAATAAAATTTCCATTGTTCCCAATTCCTTTTCGCGCGTTATGGAGATTGAGGTCATCATTGCCGAAACCAGCATTAAAATAATAGTCATAACGCCGGGAACGAACATAAAAACACTTTTAAGTTCTGGATTGTAAACCATCCGTGTCTGCGGAATTATCTGATACTCTATTACTATATCTTTATTTTTAGATTGTTGATAGTTTTGAAGTATTGAATTGATATAGTTAGTGATCGAATTTGCAGTATTTGGGTCGGTGGCGTCAGTTATTATTTGAATGGTAGCCTTCTGCTCTTTTATAAGATTTTTGCTGAAATCTTTTTCAAAATTCAAAACTGCTTTTATTTTTCCTTTTTTGAAAGCTGTTTCAATATCGGTTTCCCGAACAATCATTTGTTTAATGGTGAAATATTTTGAAGCTGAAATCTTATTAATTATTTCTTCTGTGGTAGTATCTTTTGAATGGTCCAAAATGGCAATATCAACGTTATTGATTTCATTGGTGATAGCAAACCCGAAAAGCAATATTTGGGCAATGGGCATCCCAAAAAGAATGAACAACGACCGTCTATCCCTGAAGATATGGTAAAACTCCTTTTTTATAAAACCTATAAATCGTTTCATTTTCCCCTCTAACTCCCCAAAGGGGAGAACTTATTTCGTTGTTAATTTTTAATTGCAATCGGTATTTTTTCCCTTTCCTTTGGGAAGGGTCGGGGATGGGATTCTAGCCAATTTCAAAAACACATCGTTCATAGAGTCTACCTTAAATTGTTCTTTCAATTTCTTTGGTGTGTCCAAAGCTTCTATTTTTCCTTCCACCATTATAGAAACACGGTCGCAGTATTCGGCTTCGTCCATATAATGCGTGGTTACGAAAATAGTGGTGCCCTGGTCGGCGGCCTTATAGATCATTTCCCAAAACTGTCTTCGGGTTATGGGGTCAACGCCGCCAGTGGGCTCATCCAAGAAAACAATTTTTGGTTCGTGCAAAAGTGAAACCGAAAATGAAAGCTTTTGTTTCCAGCCCAAAGGCAAGGAGCCAACTAATTTATTACTGATATTTTCCAGCCCCAATTCAGAAATTAATTCTTCCCTTTTCTCCTTAATTTTTTTTTTGGACAAACCATAAATACCTCCAAAAAATGTAATGTTCTCTTTTACTGTTAAATCATCATAAAGTGCGAATTTTTGGCTCATATAGCCTATGTTTTTTTTGATGTTTTCGGGCTGGGAATACACATCAAACCCTGCAACAGTAGCTTGGCCCGAGGAAGGCTTTGAGATTCCTATCAGCATTTTCATAGCCGTGGTTTTTCCTGCGCCGTTCGCTCCCAAAAACCCAAAGATTTCACCTTTTTTGACTTCAAAACTGATAGTGTTTACAGCTGTGAAATCACCAAATGTTTTGGTTAATTGATTGACTTCTATTACATTTTCTTCTTTCATTACCGCGCTAATTCCATAAAGGCATCCTCTATATTTGCTTTGGTAGATTCTATGTGAATAGCTGTTAGGCCTTCTTTTTCCAAATAGGATTGCAAATCACTTATTTCAAATAAATCCCTCTTGTCGGTATAATGCACAAATTCGCCAAAGGGAAAGACGCTATATACGTGCTCGTATTGCTGCAGCGATTGGATCAATTTGTACATATTAACTGCGCCCACATTGTAAATGGTTTTCGGGAATTGGCTTACAATGGCTTCGGGTGTGTCGATTTTTAAAATCTTGCCGCCCTGTATCAAGGCAATCCTGTCGCATAATGCCGCTTCGTCCATATATGGAGTTGAAACCAAAATGGTAATCCCTTTTTTCTGTAAACGTTTCAACATTTCCCAAAATTCCTTTCGCGAAACCGGGTCAACGCCGGTCGTGGGTTCGTCCAGAAAAAGCACTTTAGGTTTGTGAATCAATGCGCAACAGAGGGCGAGTTTTTGTTTCATTCCGCCAGAAAGTTTTCCTGCGCGTCGATTTTTGAAAGGTTCAATTTGAACGTAAATATCTTCAATCAAATCGTAATTTTCTTCAATCGTAGTTCCGAAAATAGTGGCGAAAAACGCCAGGTTTTCCTCTACAGTCAAATCTTGGTAAAGCGAAAAGCGCCCGGGCATATAGCCCACTGCCTTTCGAATGGCCTTATAATCTTTTACAACATCAAATCCGGCAACGGTGGCAGTCCCTTCATCGGCAATTAACAGCGTGGTCAAAATCCTGAAAATGGTGGTTTTCCCGGCGCCATCTGGCCCGATTAGGCCAAAGAGTTCGCCCGGGTTCACATCAAACGAAATGTCCTGAACTGCTTTTACCTTTTTATAGGATTTGCTGATATTGCTTAGGGAAATGCTCATTTCTTTTGTTATTAAATTATTAAGTTATTGGGTTACTGAGTTATTGGGTTATTCTGAAGTGTTAATAACTGAGTAACCCAATAACTCCGTAACTTTTCCCTTAATTTTCAACTTTGACGGTAACTTCCATTGTAACCTTCGATTTTATTGAGTTTGAAATCAAACAAGCCGCTTCCGATTTTTGGAGGATGCGTTCTGCTCGTTCCCGATCTTTTTCATCTTTAATGGTTACGATGGGTTGTAGAATTACTTCCGTCATTAAATATTTGCCGTCCACTTTTTCCAAAACACCTTTCGATTTACAGCTGAATCCTGTGAAATCCAGTTTTGAATTTTCAGCAATTGCCAAAAAAGTAGTCATCAAGCAACTGCTTACTGCTGCTGTAAAAAGATGTTCGGGCGACCAAATATTAGGCATTCCCTTTGGAAATTCGGGAGGTGTAGCAACTTCAATGCAATTTGCTGAATGCGTATTACCTTCTGCCAATTCTGGCGAGCACATCATTCCTTTCCGGTCCTCGCGCCATGTGATATCTATGTTATAATTATGTTTTTCCATGATTCAGAATATTTTATTGAAAGTAATTGTAATAACCTTCTAGGTTTTCTTTGATGCTTGCTAAAGTTTCAGCGCCTTCATCTGTATTTGAAACTTTTCCCAGAGCCTCAATTTTCTCGATAAGCGGATGTAGAAAAACGTGCAGGTTATCGTGCGAAGGACCTTCCATCGTACATTTTTTAACTACTACATTTTTATCCTCGTTCAGTTTTGAAGCAAGTGCGTGATAATCTTCCACGGTTTTGGGGGCGCTGGATTTTACCAAACTGAGCATTTTGTCCACCCCTTCAGTTGTTTCCAGGTTGGCTTCCCATTTGTTGCCGTTGTCTAACTTTATCTCGTTTACCCAAGCGTTGTTCAGGGAATGGGTTTCTTCGGCCATTTCTTCCATATCGTGTTCGTGTACTCCTTCGGTGGTTTCAACGATATCAGTACTTTCCTGTTTATGTTTTGTTTCGTTACAGCTTATTAATAATGCTGAAATGATTGCTGTTGTTAAGATTGTTTTTTTCATAATATTAAATTTTACGTGTTTATAGTAGAGTTTATTGTTGTTTTGGCGAAAGCAATTATATGACCGTCCAGGTCGGCTATATATCCCACGGTGTCGCCCCAATCGCGTGTTTGAAATTCACTGATATTTTTTGCGCCCAATTGCATTGCCCGTTGCATATAATCTGCGGGGTTTTTAACCTTTAGATGCAATTCGCAACGAGGAATACCATTGGCATTTTTAGGATGCGGCATTGCCGGACAGATAATGTTTGAAATCCCGCTTTCCGGCATCAACCCCAGTTTCACGGTTTCAGAAAGATTGAATTCCGTCATCCCCGGCTCGTTCAAACTGGGACTTGTTTTGAGCAGTTTTTTATAAAATTCCATGCTCCGAGCTTGATTTGCAACATACAGAATAAATCCAACTGTTTCCATAATTTTTTATTTTCTCTACCGACTACCGACTACCGACTACCGACTACCGATTAATGACTATCTACCCACATTTCCGCAGGCATTCCAATTTTTAGGCTGCCGTTGTTTTTTACTATCACTTTCACGGCATAAACAAGGTTTACCCGTTCTTCTTTGGTTTGAATTATTTTTGGGGTGAATTCTGCCGAAGCTGAAATCCAGCTTATGATTCCAGCATAATCTTTCATTGCTTCACCAGAATCGATTTTTACGGTTACTTGCTGTCCTATTTTAATGTTTGGGAGCTGCGTTTCGCTTATGTAAACACGCAGCGTCATTTCTTCCAAATCGGCAATTTTATAAAGCGGTTTTCCGAAGGAAACAATCTCGCCTGGCTCTGAATATTTCGTTAATACAGTTCCATTTATTGGATTGATAATACTGCTTTTTGAAAGTTGTTCTTCAATTTGAGCAACTTTCGCATCAATGGATTTTACCTCATTTACGATAGGTGCATTTTGTGTTTCCACATTTTGAATTTGTTTTTTCAAAACGTCCACTTGACTGTTGACTTGATCCAATTGGCGCTGGGTGGCAGCGTTTTCGGCAAACATATTTTGAATACGCTGTTGCTCCGTTTTTGCCGTTTGCAATTGTTGGTTCAAAACGCTCACTTGCGACCAAACGCCTCCAGATTTTGATGCAGCTGTTTCCTTTGAAGCAAGAAGTTGTTCTTTGCTTAAATAAAGTTGAAGGGTATCCACGAGTCCGACGACTGTTCCTTTTTCCAAAATTTGTCCTTCCTCCAAATTCAAAAATTCCAGTTTTCCGTTTGCTTCGGACGAGATTGTGATTTCAGTGGCTTCAAAATTGCCATAGCCATCGGCTTTTTCGCTGTTGGAACAGGAGGAAAGAAATCCAATTAGGACTGCTGTTATAATAACAATTGATTTTTTCATCTATATGTTTTTTTACCACGAACACACGAATTTTAGGTGTTTCGCAGGTTAGCTGTAATTTTTTCAATGCCCTGCCAGCAGGTTGTTGCATAAAAAATGATATAATATTCGTGTATTCGTGGTCACTTTTTTAATTTCCTTTGATTATTTTATAATTCGCCTTTGCGAGCGCCAATTGAACTTCGTGCAATTGTTGGTCAATTTTTGCTTCGTAAAGATTATTCAGTTCTGTGATGTATTCCGAAGAAGTGATTGCGCCATTCTGCAATTGGGAAGTCGTGGCCTGTAAAACTTGTTCACGCAATCCAATAATTTCTTCGTCTTTTTTTAACATTACTTCATATTTATTTATGTCACTTTCTGCTTCTTTTTGTTGCATTTCGTTGTTCAACAAAAAGGTTTCTTTTTCGGTGGAAACTATTTCTTTTGAAATATCAATGGCTTGTTTTTTCTTCTTCGTTTTTCCCCAATCGAAAATATTCCAGTTCAATTTCAAGCCAACCATATAGAAATCCTGAAAAGAATTGTCAAGCATATTCAATCCCGGATTGCCGTAACCAGCCTGCGCAAAACCTAATAATTTTGGATAATTGCTTTTAGAAATCACTTCTTTTGAAGTTTCCAATTGCGTTTCCTGCAAATTGAAAAGTTCCAATTCAGGTCGCTGTGATTCAGTTGCTGCCGTAACCAAAATCTCTGGATTTGTTAAAGTTGTAGTGTTGTCCAAATTCTGAAAAATCAACAAGGAGAGGTTTTTCAACGCTTTTTCCCTGTCGAAATTTACTTGCGAAAGTTGCTGTTCCAGTTTCAGTTGTTCGGCTTTCAATAGCTGCTTGGAAGCGGGGAGGACCGCGCCATATTTTACTCCAACACTTGTTTCTTTTAATCGTGCTTCGAGCTGTTCCATTTTTGAAAGCAGCAACTTTTCCTGTTCTTGAAAAAGTAAAACGTTGAAATAATTTTGATTAATCCTCGACTTTAAGGTGTAAAGATTTACCGCAATTTGTTGTTGTTGCGCTGCAAGTTCGGCAGTTTTCAATTTTGCATTTGCAGAAATATTTCCGCCGTTATAAATTAATTGGTTTGCATCCAGCGTGGCGCGATACTGGTCTTTATTGGGCGGTTCAATATTTGAATTTGGAATTTGCAACGGAAACTCAATAACATCTGATTGATAGGTGGCCTGTGCGTTCAGGTCTAATTTGGGCAGCCTTTCTTTTTCCAAAACCTTGATTTCAGAATTTGTTTTTGCTTCCAATAAAGCGGTTTGCTTCGACAAAGGGTAATTTTTTTCAGCAAGCGAATAACACTCTTCCAAAGTCAAAACTTGCTGTGCAGAAAGGAGTAGGGGGGCGAGGCTGAAGATTGTAAAGAGAAGCCGTTTCATTTTTTACTTTTTTATGGAATTGATTATAAACTCAGAAACAGAGACTTTTCGTTCTTCCATCATTTTTTTGAAAGCCTTGTCGTCAATCTTCAAAAACCCTTTTATTAAGGGTGTTGCCACAAAAGGAAAAATATTCAGCGAAATAATATTTACAAAAAGTTGCTCCCCATCTATGGGTTTCAGAATGCCCTTTTCCACTTCTTCGTTCACTTGATTTTTAAATTTTTCCAGTGTTGGAAAAGCTGCGTTTTGTTGGATTTTCTCAAAAAACTTAGGATTCCGATTCAATTCCTGAATTATGAAATTGGGCAGATAGGGATGCTTTGATATAAAAGTGATGTAATTGTGTGTGAAGTTTTTCACTTTGTCCTCAATGGAGGAATCATCGTTCAGAATTTTATTGAGCTGTGGTGCTAAAAGAGAAAAGGCATTGCTGAAAACCGCTTCAAAAAGCAATTGTTTGCTTCGGTAGTAATAATGCAGCATCGCTTTGTTAATGCCCGCCTCGTCTGCAATTTCCTGCATACGCGCGCCATCCATTCCTTTCTTTTGGAATACGCTTTCGGCAGCGTTCAGTATTTGCCCCTCCGTATCCTGATTTTTATTTGTCTTTGCCATTTTTTAACTTTATGGTTTAACCATTTGGTTAACAAAGATAGATAATTTACTTTTACTAAAACTAATTTTAGAAATAAGTTTAAAAGTTTTTTGTGGATAATTGATTTATATCATTCCTACAAGTGAAGAAATACCTTAAGTTTATTGCCTCTTTTGTAATTACTTAATAATTAGAAAAAGAGAAGCGTATATTTACATATCCTTCAGAAGAATTAACTTTTTAAAAAATAATAGTATGCAAAAATTATTGGTCATAACAATTTTTGTCACGTTACTTTCCGGGTGTTCCAGCAGCCGTTTGGTTGATGAATACATAAATACAGAAGCGCCAAATTTTCAGGCCAATAAAGTTTTGGTGGTTGGGTTAACACCAGACGCAGTTTTGCAGCGCCAATTTGAATATAGTCTTTCGCAAGCTTTGGAAGCCGAAGGGGTGATTACCGTAAAAAGTGTTGAATATTTTGAAAGTACCTTCTCAGAAAACAATCAAACGGAAGAAAATTTAAAAAGCATAGAAAATGAACTTTTAAATGCAGGTTTTGATGCGGTGCTTTTTTCAAAAGTTACGGGGCAGGAAAGCAAGGTAACCATTGGGCAATCTTATAGAAATCTTGCAAAATCCTTTGAGTCATTCAGTGATTATTATAATGAAAATAGGCCTGTGTATGGCAATGAGCAGATTGAAGACTACCCAGTTTATAATACCGAAACCTCTTTGTATTGTCTCTGCCCCGGCAAGGAGCGTGATTTAATCTGGCGAGGAAAGATAGACATTGTCAATCCGCCGGGAGCTGCATCCACCATTCGTGATTATGTAAAAACAATTGTGCAAACGCTTAAAAGGAATAATCTTCTAATTTTATTGTGAAATAATTCACTTGTGAAGTACCAAAAGTGGTACAAGTGAACCATAATTTATTTTTGAGGTTTCTGAACCAAAGATAAAACGATCAAAAAAACTTTTGCGCTCCACAATCATGGCGTGAAGTTGAACGGGAATTAACTGCTCAAAAGCATTAATGGCCATTGAGGCAGGTATATTTTTAATTGAAAAACGTTCAAATCCTATTTCTTTGAAAACCTCTTCAGTATGGTTTCTTTGTGAGGATAGCTCTATACTTTCTTCCTCTATTTCAAGAATTTTTAATGAGGCGTTGTGTTTGTTTACTATTTCCGAAATGATTTTGAGCGATTTGTTTGCTACATCATATTGATAATTTAGCGATAGCAAAACCGATTTAATTTTTTCAAAAGCAAAACCTTCGGGAATCACAATAACGGGACAATCAACGTTTCGTATAATTTTCAAGGTGTTACTTCCAAAAATAACTTCTGCAGCACCTGTTGCACCGTTGGACCCCATTATTATTAATTCAATATTGTTTAGCGCTACAGCTTGGTTTACAGCATCAACAATATTGTCAAAATCTACTTTTGGAACAAAGGTGAAATCTTCTCCCTCAGAAATTGATTTACAAAATTGGACCATTTTTTCAAGCTCCTTTTTATTGTCATTCAAAATGCCTTCATAGACCGATGTGCCGGGAGCGCCGTAAAGTACATCGGCAGTTATATAGCCAGAAGGTTTTTGCGAATTGAGAATGTGAAATGTACATTTTTCACCTTCAAAAAACTTCAGGGCATACTTAATTGCATTCTTGGAGTTTTTTGAAAAATCTGTGGGCAAGAGTATGTTATTCATCTTTTTTTGAATTTCTTCAAAATTAATTTTTAGACGTGATATCTAAAATGATTTTCCTCATACTTTAAGCGGTAAAGTACATAGATATTTGTACTTGGAAGGGGGTTTTTAAGTAGCCTATTTCGAAGTAAAAAAAGAGATTAAATTATCTCGTATATGACAAAAATCATATTATATCTATTCCTTGAGTACTAATTTTGTCACGTAAATTAATCTTAACAACTATGAAAATTATAATGAAATCACTAGCCGCATTAGCAATTGTAACCTTGATAAGCTGTGGCGGAAAAGAAGAAAAGAAAAGTAACGATATTCAGATTGGCCAAAAGCCAGCTGCAACCGAAGCATCTGCTGACAGTACCACAAGCGCAGCCTCTGATGTGAAACCTTCAGAAACAGTTGATCTTACCAATAAGGGTATTGGGCCGATTAAAAATGTTGAGCTTGCAGCCGAAATTGACCAGGCAATGGCTGCCAAAGGAATGGAAGTTTATAAAACTAAATGTATGGCTTGCCATAAACCAGACAAGAAGTTTATTGGTCCTGCCCCAACAGGAATTTTGGAAAGACGTACTCCGGAGTGGATTATGAACATGATCTTGAATCCTGAAGAAATGACCAAAAATGACCCGCTAGCGAAAGCGCTTTTGATTGAGTTCAACGGATCGCCTATGGCAAACCAGAACTTGACAGAGGAAGAGGCAAGACAAGTATTGGAATATTTTAGAACACTTTAATATATACTTAAGCAACCAACCCCCTTGCAGGATTGTGATGGTCCTGCAAGGGTTAAAAACCACAATCAAGATGAAAACAGCAATTAAACTACTATTTGTTTCGGCTGCACTGCTCGTGTTTTCGGCCTGCAAAAACGAAACTAAAACCGAAGGAGATGGAACTGTTGTAGATAATTCAGCAACTACAAGTGTAAGTTCCGAAAGACAAGGTCAAGCCTTTATTGAAGGGGACGAATCTACTCCAAACATTCTTCAAGTTGCAATTGGCTCTCCAGACCACACTACACTTGTGGCGGCGGTTCAAGCAGCCAATCTTGAAAATGCATTGGTAAACGCAGGTCCCTTGATGGTGTTTGCGCCTACAAATGCAGCTTTTGAAGCGCTACCTGCCGGAACTGTTGAAAATTTGCTAAAGCCTGAAAATAAAGATCAGCTTGCAAGCATTTTGAAAAATCACGTTACTCCGGGTAATTACTCCAAAGACTTTTTGAAAAAGTTTAAAAAATTGGGACAAGCCGGTGGTCAAGACGTAACCGTCGAAGTAAATGGAGATGATGTTTATGTTGGTGGTGCAAAGATCATTGCAAGCGTGGAGGCCGGAAACGGGATTATACACGTAGTGGATAAAGTAATACTTCCTGCAAACTAAACAATTGAAAAACTTAAATTAAAACAATAGAACAATGAAAAAAACAATTAATATTTTAGTTTCCCTTGTTATGGTTGCCGGATTGGTAAGCTGTAATAATGGTGATAACAAAAAACAAAGTAAGGGGCAGGGTGGTTTGGCCACCAACGCCGCTGAAAAAGTTTACGTAGCACCCGGCGAACACGATGATTATTACGCATTCTTCTCTGGAGGGTATAGTGGTAACCTTACCGTTTACGGGCTTCCATCTGGACGTATGTTCAAGGAAATTCCGGTATTCTCGCAATTCCCTACCAGTGGTTATGGCTATTCAGAAGAAACCTTGCCTATGTTCAACACCTCATTTGGTTTTGTGCCTTGGGACGATTCCCACCACCCTGATATTTCACAAACAAACGGGAAATTGGACGGACGATGGATTTTTATAAATGGAAATAATACGCCCCGTATTGCCCGAATCGATTTGGAAACTTTTGAAACTGTAGAAATTATCGAGCTGCCAAATAGTGCAGGAAACCACAGTTCTTCCTTCATTACCGAAAATACCGAATACGTTGTAGCTGGAACTCGTTTCTCTGTACCAGTGCCACAACGTGATATGCCGATAAAAGATTACAAAGGTAACTTTAAAGGCGCACTTTCATTCGTGAGTGTAGATCAGGAAACTGGTCGTATGGGCATTAAATTTCAATTGATGATGCCAGGTTTTAACTATGACCTTTCACACCCTGGACGTGACAAATCTCACGGATGGTTTTTCTTTACTACCTATAATACTGAGGAAGCAAATACATTGATGGAGGTAAATTCATCACAAAATGACAAGGATTTCATTGCGGCTGTAAACTGGAAAGTAATTGAAGAATATGTAAATAACGGAGGCGGAACAAAAATGCCGGCTAACTATGCGCATAACGTATATGATCATAATACGCATATGGCCACATCAACTATGGAAAAAGAGGTGCTAACTGTAGATCCTACCAAAGTTCCCGGCGCAGTTTTCTTTCTTCCTACACCAAAGTCTCCACACGGTTGTGACGTAGATCCAACTGGAGAATACATAATAGGTAACGGTAAACTTTCTGCTGACCTTACAGTACACTCTTTCACTAAAATGATTGATGCTATTGAAAATAAAAAGTTTGATGGCGAAGCTTATGGAATTCCTATCTTAAAATTTGAGGATGTATTGGCAGGTACTGTAAAACAACCAGGATTAGGCCCATTACACACTGAGTTTGATGGCAAAGGAAATGCTTATACCACCTTCTTTATTTCTTCTGAAGTAGTAAAATGGAAACTAGGAACTTGGGAAGTTTTGGACCGCCAACCAGTATTTTATTCTGTGGGTCACGGCATGATTCCTGGTGGAAACTCACGTGAGCCTTTCGGTAAATATTTTGTTGCAATGAACAAGATTACAAAAGACCGTTACTTGCCAACAGGACCAGAACTGGAACACTCTGCACAGTTGTTTGATATTTCCGGGGACAAGATGGAATTGCTGTTAGATTTCCCAACCCATGGGGAACCACATTATGCTGCTGGTATTGCTGCAGATATATTGAAGAAAAATGCTAAGCAATTTTACAAATTGTCAGAAAATACAAACCCTTATGCCACACTTTCTGAAGCAGATGCACGTGTAGAGCGCAAAGGCAACGAAGTTCATATTTATATGACTACCATACGAAGTCACTTTACGCCAGATAATATTGAGGGTGTAAAAGTGGGTGACAAGGTATTCTTCCATATTACAAACCACGAACAGGATTTTGATGTACCACACGGATTTGCAATGATAGGCGCAAATAACGCTGAATTATTGATAATGCCTGGACAAACCAAAACCTTGGTTTGGGAACCAAAACAAGTGGGAGTATGGCCATTCTATTGTACAGATTTCTGTTCTGCACTTCACCAGGAAATGCAAGGTTACGTTCGCGTGAGCCCAGCAAATTCCAATATGGAGCTTAGTTGGTCCTTGGGTGAAGATTAATTAAGAAGTTTTTAGTTGTGGAAATACTAGATTAGTGATTGATGGTATTTTCAAAGGAAAGACGGGGGTTCGTTGATTTTCCCCCGTCTTTTAAAAAAATTGTAGAAGTGATTACACTTCATACATCTCAAAACCAACCCCACACCATCTGCACGAAGACTTAAACCGAAAACCAACCGCACGGACGTTTAAGAATTAAAATTCAAAAAAATGAAAAAAGCAGGAATAATAATGATAATTGGATCCTTGCTGCTATTGGGTCTCTTTAAATTCCCGTTGTGGAATATTATGCTGGGTGCGCCCCAGTATCCAGACCCATTGGGAATGGACATCTATATCCAGGGAATTCAGGGCGTAGAGGAATTTGACATTCAAAATATTGATGGCCTTAACCACTATATTGGAATGAAGACAATTCCAAAAGTAGAGGATATGTGGGAATTTGAAGTTTTTCCTATCGTAATAGGGATAATGGTTGCGCTGGGAGTAATAATAGGGTTGCTTGGTTTCTTAGGAAAATTGAGCTACAAATGGTTCTTGGGCTGGTTTTTGGTAATGTCCATACTTGGAATAATGGGTATGTACGACTTTAACTTATGGTTGATTGATTATGGAACCGATCTAGACCCCAAGGCTATCATGAAACTTGAAAATCCGGATGGAACCCCAATGACTTATAAACCACCCTTGTTGGGTTATCAAAAAATGTTGAATTTTGATGTAGATTCTTGGCCAGGAGCGGGAGCATATATGATTTTTGTAGGGATGATGCTTACCGTAGTAGCTTTCTTTGTTGGAAAGAAAGAATATAATAAAATAGAAAAATAATCAACTTGTTAAAACAGTACAGCATAATGAAACATTTCATCTTTTTGGGTATAATAACCGCTTTGCTTGTTTCCTGCAACGTGAGCCCGCAACATATAGAATACGGCTCAGACACTTGCCATTATTGCAAAATGACTATTGTGGACCGTCAGCATGCATCGCAGGTTGTAAGCACTAAAGGTAAAGCCTTTAAGTATGATGCCATTGAATGTATGGTTCATTCGTTACAGGATGATATGAAAGATACAGAAATTGCATTGTATTTGGTTGCAGATTTCCATCAGCCAGGACAATTGATGGATGCTACAACGGCATCATATCTTATTAGCGATCAAATTTCTAGCCCTATGGGTGCCAACCTTTCAGCTTTTGAAAATGAAAAGGTAGGTTTAAAGGCACAGGAGAAATTTACCGGAGAATTATATTCTTGGGAAGAAATCCAAAAACACTTAAAGCTATAATGTTTTTGAAAATTAGGGCCTCAGAAAGTTTCACTTTTTATTTATAACAAAAGGGAGATTACTGAGGTCTTTCTTATAGATTTTTTTGATAATAACATTCTCAGAAATTGTAAAAAGCACCAAAAAATTCAAATTCCTTTTTATCCATTAAATTCAGTATCTTCCATCTTTTTTAATTCAAAGCTGTTTTTTTTATGGCTTTGTATTGTCTAATTTTGCTTCAGTTTTGAAAAAAATACTTCACATATTTACTCTCACTTTTTTGTTTTTTGCCACAGCAACCAGTTTGGCCAAAACCATAACCGTTTGCAATACATGTGATGTAAAAACTATTCAGCAAGGCATAAACTTGGCTGCCGATGGCGATACCGTCTTGGTAAAAAAAGGGATTTATAAGGAGGTAAATATTATAGTTGATAAAAGTATTATCCTACTCGGCGAAAACCTGCCAACCATTGATGGAGAGGACAAAGGTGAAATCATTAAAATTGTAGCTGATAATGTTACGGTGGACGGTTTTAAGATTATAAACGTAGGCACCAGCTATACCTCAGATTATGCCGCTATTCGGGTAATCAAAAAGAATGGATATCTCATCCAAAATCTTCAGCTCGAAAAACTTTTCTTCGGAATATATTTGGAAAGATCCAATAATGGCAAAGTATTGAACAATACCATTAAGGGTGATGCCGTAAACGAATATAACTCCGGCAACGGTATCCAACTGTGGTACTGCAATGACGTTGAGGTACGTGGAAACAATGTCCAGAACGTTCGCGATGGCATTTATCTGGAATTTTCAGACAATATAAAAATAACTCGCAACCTTAGTAAAAACAACCTGCGTTATGGGCTACACTTTATGTTCAGCAACAATGATATTTATGAGTACAATACTTTTGAGAACAACGGTGCCGGAGTAGCCGTGATGTTTTCAAAATTTATAGAAATGAACAGCAATATTTTCAAGGAAAACTGGGGCACGGCAGCCTTCGGTCTTCTTTTGAAAGAAATAAACGATGCCACCATTTCTAACAATATCTTTAAGGAGAATACGGTAGGAATAAATATTGAGGGCAGTAACAGGGTAACCTATAAAAACAATGATTTCATTAGCAACGGTTGGGCCATAAAGGTTCGGGGTGCCTGTTATGCCAACGCTTTTACTGAAAATAATTTTCTCTATAATTCCTTCGATATTTCATATAACAGTAATATGAACGATAATGAGTTTGACAATAACTATTGGAGCAATTACACAGGTTACGACCTTAACCGAAACGGAATTGGCGATGTGCCTTATCGCCCAGTAAAACTCTTTACTTACATTGTAAACCGCACCCCCGAAACCATTATTTTAATGCGAAGTCTTTTTATAGATATTATTGATTTTTCCGAAAAAGTTTCCCCTGTTTTCACACCAGATAATTTGGTGGACGAAAACCCAAAAATGAAGCCCATAGACCATGATAGAAGTTAAGGATTTATATAAAAAATTTGGGAAGAACGAAGTGCTCAAGGGCATTGATCTCAACATAGAGCGAGGTGGAATTTTCTCCGTTTTGGGGCCGAACGGCTCAGGAAAAACCACGCTCATTAAATGTATTCTGGGAATGGTTTTGCCCGATTCGGGAAATATTTCCATAAATGGTAAAGCGTTGAAAAACAATTACAAATACCGAAATGAAATTGATTATCTGCCGCAAATAGCCAACTTTCCCGGAAACCTAAAGGTAAGCGAACTCATTGCCATGATCAAAGATTTGCGCGATTCAAAAGCCACCAAAGATCAGGAATTGATCGAGCTTTTTAAACTGCAGCCCTTTCTCAATAAAAAATTGGCTAACCTTTCAGGCGGTACTAAACAGAAAGTGAATTTAGTACTCACCTTTATGTTTGACAGTCCTTTGATAATCCTCGATGAGCCTACGAGCGGCCTCGATCCAATTTCGCATTTGCGTTTAAAGAATTTAATCTTTTCCGAAAGGGAAAAAGGCAAGACTATTTTGGTTACCTCGCACATCTTAAGTTTTGTGGAAGAAATTGCCGACGAGATTGTTTTTCTTTTGGAAGGAAAAATATATTTTAAAGGGAGTATTCCAGATTTGAAAGCAAAGACAGAACAACCCGATTTTGAACACGCCATAGCCTCCATTTTATCTTCAAGTTATGCTTAAAATATTAAAATACAGTTTTTACGATTTAATGCGAAGCCGTTGGAGCTACGTCTATTTTCTGTTCTATTTATTGCTCGGCGTGGTGCTTCTATTTTTGAACAACGACCTTTCAAAGGCTGTGATAACGCTGATGAACGTAATCATTATTTTGGTGCCGCTTATCGGGACTATTTTTGGGGTGATGTATTATTACAACTCCCGCGAGTTTACCGAACTGCTCTTGGCACAGCCCGTAAAGCGGAGCTCCATCTTTTTGGGGCAGTATTTTGGGGTTGCCACCTCACTGTCTATGAGTTTGGTAATTGGGCTGGGAATGCCCTTTGTTTTCTACGGAATTTTTAACAGTAACGCTATTTGGGATTTTTCATTATTGCTTGTAACCGGTGCGTTTTTGACCTTCATTTTTACGGCACTAGCTTTTGTAATAGCGCTTTCCAACGAAAACAAAATCAAGGGTTTCGGGTACGCCATCCTGCTTTGGCTGTTTATGGCCGTAATTTATGACGGAATCTTTTTAATGTCACTATTATATTTTGAAGACTATCCATTAGATAATTTTTCGCTCATCGCCACCATGCTAAATCCAGTAGATTTATCGCGGGTTTTGATACTTTTAAAGCTGGATATTTCAGCACTTTTGGGTTATACCGGCGCCGTGTTTCAGAAATTCTTTGGAACCAACTTTGGGTTGTTGCTATCGTCAGCAATGTTAATAGTTTGGGTAGTGGTACCTACTTTCTTTATTTGGCGAATTGCGAAACGGAAGGATTTTTAAAATAAGAATGACATTTCTTGTGTTTTAAAAAGACTAAAATGTATTTTTTATGACTTTGGTCATACTATAAAACTTTTTGAATCATCACCTTTACCGCATTTTCAATCCAAATTCTTTTTAAATGCAAAGCACCAGTCCGCACACCTTCCACATCCCTGTTATGGGGATTTCATACACCATAGATAGTCCCATAAAAGTGGCATGTTTTGGCATAAACTCAGCAATTTCGGTTATTGAGGACAATATTTTGGAAGTAATGCGGAAATACTACTACCAACAAAACAATGAGCCGTACATTGCCATAACCATAAAAGATGAAGATTACCGGGCGCGGCGCATTACAGATTATCTAAACCTGATGCAGCGCATTGTTACTTCAAAAATGGATAAGATAAAAACTTCTACTTTCGAGGCAGGTTCAGATTTGGTAAAATATTTTGAGATGCTACCCGATACAAGCATGCTAAAGGAAAAGTATCATGAATGGCTATTTACCTCCAATCCTGAAAAGAAGGGAATGTTGGAAAATTTTCTACGTAAACTCGTGGTTCCGGGTTCGGTGGAAGTAAATATAATGACCAAAGTTGACAAGGAAAATCTAGATAAAAACAAAGATATAATTGAAAACGGATCTGATGCTTTAACGGCGCTAAAAGGGTATGCTAAGAGCGAACTCACCAATTCGTCCCTTATTTTTTCTGCAGGAATGAATCCGCGGCTCTATAATTATATGGAAAGCTTTTCAGACTTTGATGCATACCAATGGGGCTGTTTTCATAAAAAAGTAGTCATAAAGGTTAGCGATTACCGTTCGGCTTTGATCCAGGGAAAATATCTGGCAAAAAAAGGAATCTGGGTGAGTGAGTTTCGTATTGAGTCCGGACTTAATTGTGGCGGACACGTTTTTGCTACCCAAGGCTTGCTTATGGGGCCAATACTTCAGGAATTTAAGGAGAATAAACAGGAATTGCAGGACAGTCTTTTTGAACTTTACAATCCTGCATTAATTGCCAAGGGCAAACCCACTTTTGAGCAGCCGCATCCCATTAAAATTACGGTACAGGGTGGTATTGGAACAAATGAAGAAGATAATTTATTGCGAGATTTTTACCAAATGGATGGCACTGGCTGGGGCACGCCATTTTTACTATGTCCCGAAGCTACCACGGTTGATGAAAGCACACTTAAGCTGCTCTGCCAATCAAAAGAAAAAGATGTGGTTCGCAGCAAGGCATCACCTTTGGGAGTACAGTTTAACTATTTAAAGGGAACCACTGCTGAAAAAGAACGACTTGACCGGATAGCAAAAAATAAGCCCGGTAGTCCGTGTACTGAAAAGCTATTGGTCTCAAATACCGAATTTACCAAAGAGCCAATTTGCACCGCTTCAAGCAAGTATCAAAAGTTGAAACTGGAACAATTGGGAACTCTTAATCTTTCCAAAGAGGAGCTGAAGCGCCAACGGGAAGATGTTTTGGCGAAGGAATGTCTTTGTATCGGCTTGAGTAATTCGGCTGCCATAAATTATGATGTTCCATTTCTTAAAAAATTAACTACGGTAACAATTTGTCCGGGGCCGAATATTGTGAATTTTTCAAAAGTTACAGGCTTACGTGAAATGACAGACCATATTTACGGTCGTAAAAACGTAATGCAACAACCCCATAGACCAATGATGTTTATTGCCGAATTGAGGCTGTACATTGATTATCTGAAAAAAGAGATAAAGAGTACCTTCTCGCCAACTGCCCGCGATTTTAAAGGATGGGAAAAATTTAGTGCGAATCTTCTCGATGGCATCGCGCATTACTATCATTTGGCCACTACTTATACCTTGAACAATACCGAACAATTTGAGCATGATTTAAAGGAAGCCCAAAACGAAATTTTAAAAATTCAGGAATCGCAGTTGCAGTTGGGGTAGAGGTAATGGGTATTTTCATTTAGATATATTTTAGCCGTTATGTCGAGTGAATTTAAGGTCTTGCGATTTATTCTATACTTGAATAAATTGTGAGAATAAGTTCAGTATCCCTACATAAGCCTTTGCCCGTCAATAATGTCTTCACACGGAAATAGAAATAGTTTCCGAATATCTTTCTCCGCCTTTAGGATTCTTACAAACATTCTAAATTTTAAATCCGTTATGAAGTAATAAAGCTGAAATCTTGCATTTTTCCATCGTACCTATTCTTAAAAAATTCGAAAATAACTTCTCTAAATATGATAATGGTCATAAATCATTTTTTGTGAATGTTTTTATTTTGCTATTAAGATATATATGTCTTAAATAAACAATTTAAAACCTGACCAATATGTTAAGCAAACAACAAGCACGGGCATTTTTCCTTGGCGGAACGCTCGTAACATTCCTGATTTTTATTGGCCTTACCATTTATTCATTTAGCGATGGCAACGACCAAACCAACTATGAAAACATTACCGAACAAGTAGTGCGCGGCAAGGTTATCTGGGAAGAGAACAACTGTATGGGCTGCCACACCATTCTTGGGGAAGGCGCCTATTATGCACCCGAACTTACCAAGGTAATTGAACGCCGTGGCGAAGGCTACGTAAAAGCAGTGCTTATGACTCCAGTGCCTTGGGCACCAAACGATCGCAAAATGGTAGCCTACGGTTTTTCCGAAGAAGAAGCTATGGATGTCATCGCCTTTTTTAATTGGATTGGGGAGATAGACCTAAATGGCTTTGACCGTATTGTGTCGCCGTTGGCAAAAGACAAGCAACTAACCAATAACTAACCAAAAATAAAATTTTATACTGATGAAATATAAATCTCAAAAAGTAGCGTACTGGTTTTTTGCACTCTCTATGCTTTTACTGGTACTTCAAATAACCTATGGCTTTATTATGGGTTTCGCCCGAATCGGAATGGATGGCTTGCACGAATTTATTCCTTTTAACACAGCGCGTGCTGTTCATACCAACCTGCTTGTAGTTTGGTTGCTCTCCGGATTTATGGGAGCTGCCTATTACATTATCCCCGAAGAGGCCCAACGCGAGCTCGTTAGCGTAAAGTTGGCGTATGTGCAGCTTATTTCACTTGCAGCCGTGGGTGTTGCAGCAATTGTAGGCTATCACTTTAACTGGTGGGAAGGCCGTAAGTTTTTGGAAATTCCACGCCAGCTCGACTATTTGGTAGTTTTAAATGTATTATTGTTTTTGGCATTAATACTCTTGACGCTCTTCAAAGGAAAACGAAAAACCACAACGGCACTTGTGCTTACTATGGGGCTTTTGTTTGCTGCTTTGTTATACATTCCCGGAATGTTACCGTTTGACAGCCAGGTAACCGACAGCTTTTTCCGCTGGTGGGTTGTTCACCTTTGGGTTGAAGGCGTTTGGGAGCTTATCATGGGCGGTATCCTTGCCTTCCTATTAATAAAGTTAACAGGTGTTGACCGTGAGGTTATCGAAAAATGGCTTTACGTAATCGTGGGTCTCACATTCCTTTCCGGAGTACTGGGTACCGGGCACCACTACTATTATATTGGTGTGAATAAAATCTGGCTTATCGTTGGTGGAATTTTCTCAGCTCTGGAGCCATTGGCTTTTCTTGCAATGGCACTTTTCGCAGTAAATATGTACCGCAAGGGTGAAAAGAAACACCCCAACAAAATAGCTTTGTTTTGGACGCTGGGCGCTGCAATTGTATCCTTCGTGGGTGCGGGACTTTTAGGATTTGCACACACTCTGCCACAAACAAACCTTTATACCCACGGAACCTTGGTAACCGCGATGCACGGCCACTTAGCGTTTTGGGGTGCTTACGCCATGATTGTTTTGGCAATTATAAGCTACAGCCTTCCAAATATGACGGGACGTAAATTTTATGATGGCGTGCGTGGCCGCGTGGCATTTTGGACAGCCAATATAGGGATGATCGGGATGACGATGGCCTTTGGAGTAGCTGGGGTGGCACAGGTTTATTTGGAACGGAAATTTGGGATGGAATTTATGGCGGTTCAAAAAGAAATTAGCATCCACTTTGTAGTGTTGATTATCTGCGCCAGTCTATTCGCCGTAGGTATTTTAACCTATATCTATGATTTTTATAAGCACGGTCGCCCAACAGATGAAGCTTTGGAAACCGTGGAAAGTACATACCTATAATAAATTAAAGGCCTGAAATGGGTTACGCTCTTATACCTGAAAACCTGGGAATTAATTCATATAAAACAGTTTTAAGTCATTCCCAACCAGAACCAAGTTTCGGGCCTTTTTAATAAATTGTTTGTCTGGTCGAGCCCTTCGGCAGACTCAGGATAAACTAAAGTCGTGATCTAATTAGCAGTAGGAAACTTAGCGTTTTCGACTGCACTCGAACTGACATTTAAAAATTTAGCATTATGTCCACTACAGATACTATCAATATAAAACCATTAACAGAGCTTTCTTCGGAAACACCTTTTTATAAACCCATTTCGCGGGAGGTGGAAGTTTTTCAGCACGCGTTCAAAAATAAATTGCCCATTTTGCTGAAAGGCCCCACGGGAACTGGAAAAACTAGGTTTGTGGATTTTATGGCGCATCAGTTAGGGCAATCGCTTTTAACGGTTTCCTGCCATGAGGAAACTTCTTCCACAGACCTTATTGGGCGCTACATCATAAAAGGAGCGGAGACTATTTGGGTGGACGGCCCGTTGACAAAAGCGGTAAAGGAAGGTGCAATTCTCTATTTGGATGAAATCGCCGAAGCCCGCCCAGATGTTGTGGTAGCAATACATTCACTCACCGATCATAGAAAGGAACTTTATATAGACAAACTGGGAATTACCGTAAAAGCCCATCCGGATTTTATGCTCGTGGCTTCCTTTAATCCCGGATATCAAAAGGGTTTTAAAGAATTAAAACCTTCTACCCGCCAACGTTTTGTGGCGCTTTCGTTTCAATATCCCACTGCAAAGGATGAAACCGAAATTGTGGCAACCGAAACTGGTTTGTATAAAGACACTTCAAAAAAACTGGTGAACATCGCCAATAAAATTCGCAATCTCACCGAGTTGGGGCTTACCGAAACCGTTTCCACCCGTTTGTTGGTGGACGCGGCAATGCTTATAAACAGTGGCCTTCCGAAGCGGCTTTCGGTAAAAGTAGCCATAGTGGAACCGTTGACCGACGACGCGGAAATTACCCAAGCACTCACCGACCTCTGCGATTTGATGATTTAAGCCAAAAGCCATGTTTGAACCCGATGAGTTTATCTTTGCCAAGGTTGCAAAATTCCTAAAACACCGAAAAAAAAGTGCGAGGGAAGCCATTGCGCACACCGTAAAGCTTAGTGAAATAAAGTCTCGGCTTACTTTGGTGGCCCGCGCCGTAACCGGCCATCCCATCGAAATTTTTGAGGCAGAGCAGGAGGGCGGTTATAAGAACAACGCCTTCTTTTTACCCGAACGGTTTTCGGGTTCTGATACTTCAGAAAAAAATCTGGCTTTTTATATTTTTAGGACGCTTTATCTTTCAATTCAAAAAAGTTTTCAGCTTAATTATGAATTGGGCGAAGAACATACGTTGGAAGCGGCCCGGCAAATTTCACAAGAAAATTCTGAAAAAGTCTTAAAGGAGATTTTCAGCCAATTCCCGGGAACTGAAACCATTTATACCGAACTGAAATTGCTTTTTGAAGAAAATACTTCGGAAAAAAATCCGCCCGACTATTACTTCATCTATGGGAAATGGATGGAAAATTCTCCAGAAACTCCGAAGAAAAAAGTGCTTCAGAATATTTCAGAAAAAGTAAAATCTGCTATCGGAGAAGAGATAAATACTATTTTGAAGGCTAATGCGGTGGAGGAGATTAAATCCATTGAAGTTGACAAAAAAGCGCAAGAAGATTACGTGCTCACCCACAATTTTGAAAAGGCCGAAACCGCGGAAGAGTGGGAGGGCGGCTGGCGCGATTTTGATGGCGATGACGAGCTGAACGACCACGCCAACGCGCTCGAAGATTTAAATATGAAACAGACCGTGCGGGTGGACGACCCCACGCATTCCATATATCAGGCGGAGTTTATTGAAAATACCACAATTTCAGAAAGCGCTGAAATTGAAAATGCCAACTACAACATTTTGTATGACGAATGGGACTATTCCAAACGTGTTTACAAACCAGATTTTTGCAAAGTTTATCCGCAAACACAGACTGAAACCGATTCTGATTATTATAGAAATACCCTACGGGAACACGCTTCGACTTTGATGGGGCTTCGGAAAATGCTCACTTCGGTAAATAATAAATACCAGCAGCAACGCAGGCAGCTGCAGGGCGAAGAATTTGACCTCGATGCACTCACGGATTTATATGTGGACGTTCATTCGGGCCACACGCCTTCGGAAAATATTTACCTATCAAAACGCAAAAAGGAAAAAGACCTTTCCATTTTGATGCTTTTAGACAGCAGCCTTTCCAGCGATGGCTATGCCGCGGACAATCGGGTAATTGATGTGGAAAAGCAGGTTTCCATCATTTTTGGAGAAATTTTGGAGGAATTCAACGTAGATTTTTCTATTGCTGGTTTCTATTCCAAAACCCGCAACCACAGTTCCTATTTAACTTTAAAGGATTTTGACGAACCGTGGCAAAAGGCAAAACACAAAGTGGGAGCATTGCAGCCAAGTGGCTATACACGCATTGGTACGGCGTTGCGGCATTCCGGAGCTTTGCTGGACAAGCGCGACACCAAAAACAAATGGGTTATCCTGATTTCTGATGGAAAACCTAATGATTACGACAAGTACGAAGGCAAATACGGCATCAACGATGTGAAGCAGGCGCTTCGCGAGCTGAACCAGCGGAATATCAATTCGTATGCGTTGGCAATCGAAGCACAGGCAAAATATTACTTGCCGCAGATGTTTGGGCAGAACCATTTCCAGATTTTGACTACGCCCGTTGAATTGCTGCAATCGCTTGTAAAACTCTACGACAAAATAAAGCACCAAAGCTAAAATGGAAAGTACGGCCAAAATAGATTACAGAAATATTTTTTACCCACCGGGAGGAATCCTGATATGGATTATTATTTATTTGGAATTGGTAACCTTCGGGATTGCCTTGGTTTTTATGGCGCTGAACGCAAGGGCAGAGCCCGAACTTTTTCACGAATCCCGCCTGTTGCTAAACACGGCTTATGGCGCCATAAACACCGTTTTTCTGCTCAGCAGCGGTTGGTGCATGGCGCAGTCGGTGCATTTTCTGAAATTGGGAAATTTTGGCAAAAGCAAGTTGTTTCTTCGGTTGACCATTCTCGGCGGAATGCTGTTTTTGGTTCTGAAAGCCGTGGAATACGTCGATAAGATTGAAGTAGGATTGACGGTGGGTTACAATGCATTTTTTGAATATTATTGGATGCTCACCCTTTTTCACGTAATACACGTGGTGGTGGGGGTTATTATTTTGCTGGTTTTGGGAAGAACCCTCAGCAAAAAACCCGAAACTCTCAAAATTGCTGATTACGAATCGGGCGCAGCCTTTTGGCATATGTGCGATTTGATTTGGCTGTTGCTCTTCCCCATAATCTATTTACTTTTTTAAAAATGGAACGCACTTTTAACATCACTTGGCTTGTTTTAATTGGCTTGACCCTCCTTTCCGCGGTGTTCGCCAATTTGGATTTTCCCTATGTTGCAATAATCATTTTAGGGCTTTCCTTTTTGAAATTTATAGGTGTGGCATTCTTTTTTATGGAACTTAAAAAGGCTAATGCTTTTTGGAAGGTACTGCTTGTGGCGTTTTTGACGCTTTTGCTGGTTGTGGTTTGGGCGGTTTAAATAATCACGAAAAGTATTGCTTTTGAAGAACGGAATTAGTGCTTTTCATAGGATGCGTTGTTGGTAACTGGCTATATTCAGTCGTAAATTCTAATTATTTCGCCATTTCCTTTTCCGTTAACACTTCTAACATATCCATTAATTACTTTCTTCATCGGTATAGGATTGTGTCCTGGAAAATAGTCTTTGTACTTTTCGTATGCATCTTCGACCATTCCAGAAGAAACGACATTTACTCTAATTCCGTTTTCAATTTCAAGGGCAACTGCTTTTACAAAACTGTGTATTCCGCCATTAACCATAGCGGCACTTGTGGTCTTTACAACTGGGTCGTCTGCCAAAATTCCTGTTGACAAAGTAATCGAGCCATTCGAATTTAAATAATGCTGTCCTATACGTACAAGGTTGACTTGTCCCATTAATTTACTCTTCAATCCAATATAATAGTCATCCTCGGTAAGTTCATTAAAATCTGCCCATTTGGCTTCTCCAGCGATACAAATTATAGCGTCCACTTTACCAATCTTTTCAAACATTGATTTTATTGAGTTACTATCAACAATATCAACGGTCACGTCTCCATTGGTTCGTCCAGCTATTAAAATTTCGTTTTCTTCTTTAAAGTGTGAAACAACAGTTTTTCCTATTGTTCCGCTTCCTCCAATAATTAAAATTTTCATTATTCCTTTATTAAGTTAAACATTGAGTTTTGGTGCAATTTTCTTTTTTATTTCTTGATTTGTAAATGGTTAAAGTTGCAATCACGCTCCAAAGTAAATTGGTTACAAATGGTGGAATTGCATTGTAGTAATAACAGTTTATGGCTATTAAAAGTCCCCCAAGCAAATTCAAATATTTGCCAAAGCCCAAATATTTTTTGTTTTCAATTAGGGTTAGGGCATAGGCAAAGATTATGAATCCTGAACCTGACCAACCTAAAATATCAATGAATAATTTCATAGTTTGTTATATTGCGAAATGTAGATATGTATTAGTAAATTTTTTTACATCAGAAAGTTCATAAACTGTTTAATTGTTTTTTCGTTCCTTTTCAGATATGACCATTTCCCGTGTCTTGTCGATATTAAAAGGCCACACTTTTCCATATTGGTTAGATAGGTTGAAATAGTGGATTGGGAGAGTCCAGCTTTTTCTTGAATATAGGTAACACAAACACCATCATTAAAATGTTTTAGTGTTTCGTGGGGTGGAAAGTGTTTTTCTGGTTGCTTCAGCCATTCCAATATTTGGAACCTGGTTTGGTTAGATAAACATTTACCGATTTCTGTCGCTGTTTTCAAATCCATAGCGCAAACATATCTATAATCCCCGATATATGAAAATGAATTCTTATTTTTTTGAAGTTATATATTTTTTCAGATTGTTGCCAACTATTGTATATATGCAATTTACCAAAAAAAATGCGTATATACATCGTAATCAGTACGGTAAACATCAAGTTTTAGTGCAAGTGCGTATATACGTACTTTTAAGATTATAAAGTTTTTATAAATAAAACTTTACCCAACCCGCACCCGAGCATCAACGGCAACTATATTTTTCTGGGTGCCAATCAACGGATTGATGTCCATTTCGGTAATTTCCGGGGCGGCCTCCACCAAAGCCGAAAGCCGTTGGATGATTTCCACAAACTGGTTTTCGTCAACGCCCTCTCGGCCCCGCGCACCTTGAATGAGTTTATACCCGCGAAGCGATTGTACCATTTGCTGCGCTTCGTTATTTGAAATAGGGCTTAAACCCGCCGAAATATCGTTCAGCACTTCTATAAAAATCCCACCCAAACCGCATAGAATGGTGTGGTTGAAACCGGGCTCCTTCATTACGCCCACAAACAGTTCCAGTCCCGCCAGTTGCGGCTGCACCATTACGGCAGTGGCCGAATCTATTTTCATCAGTAAATCGAAAGTTTCGGCGGCTTCAGTTTCGTTGGCTATATTTAAAACCACGCCTTGCGCATCACTTTTATGGAGCGGTCCAACCACTTTCATCACTACGGGAAAGTCTGTTGCTTCCATAGCTGCAAGCAATTTTTCTTTTGAATTTTCTACAATTTCATGAACCCGCGGAATGCCAGCCGAATCCAATAAAGCTACAGATTGTTTGGGAGATAGATATCCGTCAGTCGCGGCATCAATGATTTTTCTAATGCCTATAACATCAATTTTTGGCAGTGATATTTTTTGAGATTGCGGGTCGGGCGTATTATAAACTTGTGAAAGCGCCTTTCCCAAAACCACTTCATCGGGAAAATGAATGTGCCCCTTCTTTAGAAATGATTGAATTTCGCGCTGTGCATTTACAACGGAAGGCAAAACGGGAAAAATTGGTTTGTTGCAGATTTCGAGTTTTACGCTTAATACGTTGTACACATTTTCAACATCAAAGAGGCCAGCACTTCCAAAAACCACCACCATAGCATCTATGGCATCAAATTTATGCTCGCAATAATCTATAATGATGCCCAACTGCTCGGCTGTGCCGGTTGCTAAAAAGTCTATGGGATTGGCAATTGAGGAACCGGGATAAAGAAACGATTTTAATTTTTCTGCGTCGGGTCCTGAAATTTCGGGAACTTTTAATCCACCTTTTGAAAGCTGGTCTGCCAACATTACCGCCGAACCACCTGCATGGGTGATAATGGCAATATTCTTCCCCTTTAATTTTTTATAGTTGAAAATAGCCGCCACGCTCAACAATTGTTCTCTACTGCTGCAATACACAATTCCAGCTTTGTTGAACAGGGCGCGCACCGTCATATCGCTACTGGCAATGGCGCCCGTGTGCGAAGTGGCGGCACGGCTGCCCTCGGCGGTGCTTCCTGCTTTTATGGCCGCTATTTTCGCGCCTTTTTTTATGAGGGAAGACGCGTGTTTCAGCAATTTTTGCGGATTGGAAATGGTTTCCAAATAAAGCAATTTTATAAGCGGATCTTTTTCAGCATCAAAATGATCGTCCATATATTCCAAAATATCCTCAACGCTGGTCTGTGCGGCATTCCCGACGGAAAAAACGTTGGCAAAAGTAACGCCTAGCGACATTCCCGCCTCCATAATAAAAACCGCCGTTGCGCCCGAACCCGAAATAAGGTCGCAGCCTTTTGGATTGAAAGGCGGCACCGGGGCGGTAAAAACACCCTTATAATTTTTGGTTATAACCCCAATGCAGTTTGGACCAATTAGGCAACCATTAACCGAATCGACCGTCGAAACTATCTGCTGTTCCCATTTTTTTCCCTGTTCACCAGCTTCGCCAAAACCTGCGGAAATTATTATAAAAGCTTTCGTATTCTTTTCTTCAGCTAAAATATTTACAGTTTCGGGACAGTATTTTGCGGGAATGGCAAGAATGGCAAGGTCGGTTTGGGGAATTTCATTTACTTCAGCATAACTTTTTATGCCCTGAACCTTTTCCTCCTTGGGGTTAACAACATACAATTCTCCACCGAAATTCCCTGAAATTATATTTTTCAGCATATTGCCGCCAGGTTTTGTGGAGTCGTTGGAAGCGCCGATTATAGCGATGCTTTTTGGGTTAAGAAGTTGTTTGTTAACCATTTTGTATAAAGATGATTTTAAAATAAAAATATTAGGAAAAACATTGGTTCGCCAAAAGCGAAATTAAAAGATGTTTTAGTCCTAAAAACTGATATTTATCATATTTCAGGCAAGAGTGATAGGGTATTTTTACGACCAAATAATTCAATTTGAAATGGTCTCCAATCCAAGGCCTTATATTTTTATTATGGCGGTTCTGCTCGCCCTCTTCGGTTTTTATAATTATATAATCTATAATACCGATGGGTACGTGGCCGTGGAAAAATTATCCCCTGTGGCAGTACAAGGCCAGCAACTGTTCCAAAGCAACCGTTGTTGGTCCTGTCATCAATTGTACGGTTTGGGTGGCTATTTGGGTCCGGATTTAACAAACGTATATTCCGCCGAAGGCAAAGGTGCAAATTATATAAAAGCGTTTTTGAACAGTGGTGTGAAAAGTATGCCACAATTCCACTTTACGGAAGAGGAGAAAGAGGCGCTGGTGCAATACTTAAAACAAGTAGATGAAACGGGAATTTACCCAAATTACGATGCCGAAATTGAAGCAACGGGCTGGGTGAAAATAAAATATAGAAATGAAGAATAAAGTGCCGCTCCTGTTTTTGTTGTTTGCGCTCACCGCCCTCTTTTTGGGAATGCTCTTTGGGCTTACAGCTTCACTTCAGTATTTGTTGCCAGAATTTTTAAAGGAAACGGTGCCCTTTTCCAAACTTCGACCATTTCACGTAACTTCTGAAACTTCTTGGATTGTGCTTGCAGCCACGGGCAGTATTTATTTTTTTATCGCTTCGGTTGAGAAGTTTGAGCTCTTTTCACCAAAATTCCAGTTGCTTCATTTTATACTTTTCCTGTTGACGGGCGTTGCCATTTATTTTTCTTTCGCTTTCGATTATACCGAGGGCCGCGAATATTTCGCATTTAAACCTATTTTAATGATTCCAATTTTGATAGGTTGGGTACTTTTCGCAATCAACTATTTTAAAACGCTCTACACCAATATGAAGGGCTGGCCTGTCTATTACTGGATGTGGGGCACGGGCATCGTCTTTATGTGCTATCATTTAATGGAGGCACATTTTTGGCTGTTCGATTTTTTTAGGTTGAATTTTATAAAAGATTTTGCCGTCCAGTGGAAATCGACCGGTTCGTTTACGGGCTCGTGGAATATGCTGGTTTACGGTATTTCAATTTATCTGATGTCCGAAATCAAAAAGGATACCGATGTGGCCACCAATAAAATTGCGTTTTTCTTTTACTTTTTGGGGTTGACGAATTTAATGTTCGGCTGGGCGCACCATACCTATTTATTGCCAACCCAACCGTGGATTCGGTATGTGGCTTACGCAATTAGTATGACGGAGTGGATTGTGCTTGCATCGATAATTTACAATTGGAAACGTTCGGTTTTAAAGATTGAAAAGGAAAATCACCCCATGGCATACAGGTTTTTGTTGGCAACCGATTTTTGGATTTTTATCAACATTATTTTGGCGCTATTATTCTCCATTCCCGCCATTAATTTCTTTACCCACGGCACGCACGTTACCGTGGCACATTCCATGGGCACTACCATTGGCATTAATACAACGATACTTTTTTCGGCCTTGTTTTTTATTGCGCATTATGTGCGGCCACAGCTAAAAACCGATACCAAATGGGTTAAGCGTGGGTTTGTTGCTTTCAATATCTCGCTGTTTATCTTTTTCGTTTCATTGATAATTGCCGGTGCTAAACGCAGCTACTGGATGTACGTTTCAAAGGAAGGATCGTTTGCGGAAATGCAGGATTCAATCGTGCCGTACTATATTTCGTTTTTCATCTTTGGAATTGGGATATTTATTTCGCTTTTAATAGTAGCGACGCCTATTTTCAAAGTTTTGCTTCACAAAATAAAATCATAAGTACCGATGGATTTACATCAAAAAATAAAAGAGCTTAAAACGCAAAAAAATGCTGTAATTCTCGCACACTATTACCAAGTGCCCGAAATTCAGGAAGTGGCAGATTATGTGGGCGATAGCTTGGGGCTTTCGCAAAAAGCAGCAGAAACCGATGCCGAAATGATCGTCTTTGCTGGCGTGCATTTTATGGCGGAAACGGCCAAAATTTTGAACCCCGCTAAAAAAGTTTTGCTTCCCGATTTAATGGCGGGCTGTTCGCTGGCAGATTCGTGTCCGCCCATTGCTTTTAAAAAATTGGTGGACGCCCATCCGGACCACGTGGTAATAACGTATGTGAATTGTTCTGCAGAAGTAAAGGCCTTGAGTGATATTATTTGCACCTCTTCCAACGCCGAAAAAATAGTGAATTCGGTGCCAAAGGACGTACCGATTATTTTTGCGCCCGATAAAAATTTGGGGAAATATATTCAGAAGAAAACTGGGCGGAACATGCTGCTTTGGGATGGAGCTTGCATTGTGCACGAAGCCTTTTCGATGGATAAACTGCTGAAATTATACAAAGAAAATCCGGGTTCAAAAATAATTGCCCACCCCGAAAGCGAGAGCCATATTTTGGAAACTGCAACCTATATCGGTTCCACGGCGGGAATGATTGATTATGTGAAAAAGCATCCTTCGGAAAAATTTATTGTTGCCACTGAAGCTGGAATTCTTCATAAAATGCAGCAGGAAGTACCGCAAGCGGTACTGATTCCAGCCCCTGCGGAAGAAGACAACACCTGCGCATGCAGCGAATGTGCGTTTATGAAAATGAACACTTTGCAAAAATTATACGACTGTCTGCTGAATGAAAATCCACAAATAGAAGTTACCGAAGAAATACGTAAAAAAGCAATTCTGCCCATTGAGCGAATGCTGGAATTATCGAAGTAGTGATGGAAACCAATTTTTTGATTATCGGTTCGGGCGCTGCGGGTTTGACGCTTGCAGTGAAACTTGCTGCGGAATTTCCAAAGAAAAAAATCACGGTGGTGACCAAGGCGCACCAGTCGGAATCGAACACCAAATATGCGCAGGGCGGCGTGGCGGCGGTTTTTGATTTAAAGGAAGATTCCTTTCAAAAACACATTGAGGATACGCTGATTGCGGGTGACGGACTATGCGACAGAGCGGTTGTGGAAATGGTCATAAAAGAAGGCCCAAAAAGATTGCGCGAACTGATGGCATGGGGCGCCAAATTTGATACCGATGCCAATGGCGAACTCAATTTAGGTAGGGAAGGAGGCCATTCAGAATTTAGGGTAATCCATCATAAAGACACAACGGGCAACGAGATTGAGCGTGCGCTTTTGGAACGTACCAATCAACTTTCGAATCTTATGTTGCTGCCGCATCATTTCGCAATAGACTTGATTACGGAGCATCATTTTTCAGAAAATAAAACTGAAAATCTTTCGTGTTACGGGGCTTATGTTTTGGACCAAATTTCGGGGAATATTTTTACCATAAAAGCAGACTGCACCACACTCGCTTCGGGCGGAATGGGGCAGGTTTACGGCCATACCACCAATCCCAAAGTAGCAACGGGCGATGGTATTGCCATGGCATATCGGGCAAAGGCGAGGATCAAAAACATGGAGTTTATCCAGTTTCATCCCACCGCGCTTTACGACGGGAATAATGGCGCTTCGTTTTTAATTTCTGAGGCAGTTCGTGGTTTTGGAGCGTTTCTTCGGAATAAAAATGGCGAACGGTTTATGTTGAATTATGATGAACGGGGCGAATTGGCTTCCCGTGATATTGTTTCGCGTGCCATAGATTCTGAAATAAAAAAATCGGGCGATGACTGTGTTTTCTTAGATTGTACACATTTGAATATCGAAGATTTCAAAAAACATTTTCCAAACATATATGAAACTTGTTTGCAGAAGAATATAAAAATTGCGAAAGATTGGATTCCCGTGGTTCCCGCATCGCATTATTTGTGCGGCGGGGTGGTTGTGGATATGGATGGAAAGACTTCGGTGAAAAATCTTTTTGCCTGTGGCGAATGTTCGTACACCGGTTTGCACGGCGCCAACCGGCTGGCATCCAATTCGTTGTTGGAAGCTTTGGTCTATGCAGACCGTATTTTTAAATATCTCTGTAAACATCAGCCCTCACAGACGACCAAAGCCATTCCGGAATGGAATGATGCTGGGACGGTTTTATTGAAGGATTCTGAAACACTTCAGCAAAAAACCTTAGAATTACAAGAATTAATGCGAAGATTTGCCGGGGTGGTGCGAGAAAGTGAAGATTTAAGAAAGGCATCCCTTCAACTTGAAAAATTGTATTTTGAAACGGAAGCGCTTTATCAGAAACACAAACTAAACACGGTACTTTCAGAGCTTCGGAATATGGTAAATGTGGCGCATTTGATCATCCAGCAATCCCTGAAACGAAAGGAAAACCGTGGTGGATATTTTAATGAAGATTATATAAAAGTAAAAGAAATAAGATGAAAAATTTGATAGAAAGCTCGGTAAACAAAGCAATGGATTATACACAATACAACTTGCTTTTTAAAAAACTGGTGGCGGAAGGCCGAACTACTGGCGAAGAAACCCAAGAAAAAATTGATTATACAAAACTGAATTTTAGTCGAACAAAGCGTTTGGACAAAACCGCTGAAATTTCTGAAGAAGCAATTGAGGTTTTCAAGAATATTTCAGAAAAACAAACTTGGCTCGTAATCAGCGAACCATGGTGTGGTGATGCCGCGCAAACGCTTCCGTTTTTGAATAAAATTGCACAACTTTTAGAAAACATCGATTTGAAGATTGTGCTTCGCGATGAAAATCCGGAGTTGATGGATAAATTTCTTACCAATGGCTCCCAATCCATACCTGTGGTTATTATTCTCGATTCGGACTTCAACGTAATAAATACTTTTGGTCCGCGCTCTAAGGCCGCGACAAAATTGGTTACCGATTACAAGGAACATCACGGAAAAATAGACGACGCCTTTAAGGAAATGCTACAGCTTTGGTATAATAATGATAAGGGAATTTCAATAATTAATGATATTTTGGAAACCCTGAGTGTAAAAGCGTAAAAGGAATCAAGACGACGATTTGACCCACGACCGCTTCGCTACAAGACCCACGACAAAAAGAATAATTACTATTACTCGGGTTTCTAACCGTTGTGCTTCCAATAGTCGTAATTTCAACCGTCGTGGCTCAAAAGTTCAATTTCCAAAAAATCTGACCAAAGTCATTTCAGGAACAGTTTAGATTCCCAACCTTTGACAAAAATTAAAATTATGCAAATCGTTTCCGCACAAGAGGCCGTATCCATAGTAAAATCTGATAATCGTGTATTTTTTCAGGGAGCTGCGATGACTCCAAATTTGTTGATAGACACTTTATGCGAGCGCTATCTAGAATTGAACAATGTTGAAATAATACAAATACATACCCACGGCGAAGCCAAATATACCCAGGCTCCATACACTGACGCTTTTAAGCTTTCAAGCTGTTTTGTAGGCGATAACGTTCGGAAAGGCGTGAACACCATTCACGGCGATTATATTCCAGTATTTCTAAGTGAAATCCATTGGCTTTTCAGAAGAAATATCCTTCCATTAGATGTGGCTTTTATCCAAGTTTCTACGCCAGACAAGCACGGGTACTGCTCTTTGGGTGTTTCGGTTGATGTCACCTTGCCCGCAATTCAGACTGCAAAACATGTGGTTGCCCTTATCAACCCAAATGTACCAAGAACCCACGGCGACGGAATTATTCATATAAATAGTATTGATTTTGGAGTAGAAATAGATACGCCCATTTATGCTTCCATTTTAGGGGAACCTTCCCAAATTGAAGCGACCATCGGTAGAAATGTGGCTGAGTTGGTGGAAGATGGCGCCACCCTTCAAATGGGCATCGGCAATATTCCAAATGCGGTGCTCCACAACCTGGGCAACCATAAACGATTGGGAATCCACACCGAAATGTTCAGCGATGGCATACTTCCTTTGGTTGAAAAGGGAATAATCACGGGCGAGGACAAAGAAATAAAAACGGGTAAAATAGTAACCTGTTTCGCCATGGGTACCAAAAAATTATACGATTTTATTGATGATAACCCAATAGTTCATTTTAAGGAAGCTGGATATACAAACGATACGGCAATAATTCGCCGTAACCCAAAAGTAACTGCAATTAACAGTGCCATTGAAATTGATTTGACCGGACAGGTTTGTGCAGATAGTATTGGAATGTACCAGTATTCTGGAGTTGGAGGGCAGATGGATTTTATTCGTGGTGCTTCGCTTTCGGAAGGAGGGAAGCCTATTATTGCGATGCCATCAATCACCAATAAAGGCATTTCCAAAATCACCCCCTTTTTAAAGGAAGGTGCCAGCGTTACTACCACCAGGGCTCACGTTCATTATGTGGTAACCGAATATGGAGTAGTGAATCTTTTCGGAAAAGGGATTGAGCAACGAGCCAAAGCGCTTATTTCAATTGCACATCCCGATCATCGGGAAGCGTTGGAACGTGAGGCGCGAATGCGTTTTCACAGCTAAAGATATAATTTTGCTGTTTTTAGGGTGGATGAAAGAGTGCTGTTTTTTAAGATAGATTTATCCTTGAATAATATTGTTATTACTTACTTTTGAAGAAAATAAATCTATATGTTTTCAAAAGCTTGTGAATATGGTATTCGGGCCGTTCTATTTATAGCAAAACAATCTCAAAAAGATTTGCGACCAAATATCTCAGAAATATCCAAAGCAGTGGACTCACCGGAACCATTTACTGCCAAGGTTTGCCAACAACTTGCACGTGCGGGTATAATCTTATCCAAAAAAGGGCCCAACGGTGGGTTTTATTTAGAAAAGAATTCGACCCTGCGATTGGCCGATATTGTTTCTGAAATAGATGGCGATCAAATATTTAACGGTTGTAGTCTCGGCTTACGCGAGTGCTCCTCGGAGCATCCCTGTCCCGTACACGATCAATTTATGGACGTACGCAACGGTTTAAGACAAATGTGCGAGAATACGTTGGTGATGGATCTTGCCAGTAATTTGGAAGAAGGCCAAACATTTTTAAAAGTTTAAGACAGAAGTATGACGACGGATATAATGAAATTGAATGATGTAAAGCATTTGGTAGATTCCTTTTATGGAAAAATACGGGAAGATATCCTATTGAAGGATATTTTCAACAATATAATCCAAGACCGCTGGCCCGAGCATCTTGAAAAAATGTATACCTTTTGGCAAACCGTTCTTTTGAGTGAGCATACTTATTACGGCAGCCCTTTCCCGCCCCATGCAAAAATGCCCATTGATAAAGAGCACTTTGACCGATGGTTACAATTATTCTTTGAAACCATCGATGAAAATTTTACGGGTGAAGTGGCCGAGGAAGCAAAATGGCGCTCATCTAAAATGGCCGAGATGTTTCAGTTTAAAATAAATTATATGCGTGAAAACTCAGGCTCTAAATACGTTCAATAATGGAAAAGAAAAAACCGATTAAAAGACACACTGCCTTACAGCCCTTAAGCCGGCAGCATCATTTTGGGCTACTTTTCAGTTGGAAATTGCGCAAGGGTTTCAGCAAAAATATTGCTCCCGAAAGACTTCAAAAATATGCCGCTTGGTTTTTTGAGGAAGAAATAAAGCCTCATTTTGAAGCCGAGGAAAAGCATGTTTTTACGGTTTTGAATGAAGACAATGAGTTAATTGTCCGTGCCTTAAAAGAACACAGGCGAATAGAGCGCCTTTTTAAGGAAAACGAAAATCCTGAAAAATCCCTAAGCCAGTTGGAGGAAGAGCTCGATGCGCATATCCGTTTTGAGGAGCGTATTCTTTTTAATGAAATCCAAAAAGTAGCCACCGAAAGTCAACTCCAAAAAATTTCAGAAATCCATTCTGAAAATGTAACACCACCTGAATATTCTGATCCATTCTGGGAAAATTAACCTTATTAAGTCTATTTTAAGATAAAAATATCCTTTTATGATTTAGGTCATATTTTGGGTGTGAATTTATGCTGAAATTTGCCCCATATTATTCATAAAAAGATATTTACCATGACAACACTTCAAGAAAAAACAGTAGCCGATGTGGTTACGGAAAACATAAAAGCAGCCCACATTTTCAAAAAGCACGGCATTGATTTTTGCTGTGGGGGTGGAGTTAGCATTAAGAGAGCCTGTGAAAAAGCTAAGATAGATCCCGCTATTTTGATGGCAGAACTATTGAGTCTAGACACAGTGCAGGATAGAGCAAAAGATTATAACAGTTGGAAACTGGATTTTCTAACAGACCACATAATTAACGTACACCATACCTATGTAGAAGAAAATAGCCCTATGCTACTTCAATATGCGCAGCGAGTAAACCATGTACATGGACATCATTACACAGAGCTCGGACAGATTGAGGCTTTGGTAAAACAAGTGGTGCAGGAGTTGGCTTCGCATATGAAAAAGGAAGAGTTGATACTTTTTCCTTTCATAAAAAAATTGGTAAAAGCTGAACGCGATGGAGAGGAAATTCCCGCAATTCATTTTGGAACTGTTGAGAATCCCATAAAAATGATGGAAGCTGAACACGAGGAGGCTGGCGAAATATTGCGTCAAATTGCAAAGTTGAGCAATAACTTCACACCACCACAGGGTGCTTGCAATACCTACCGTGCTTTTTATGCCAAACTTGATGAATTTGAGCAGGATTTGCATCAGCATGTTCATTTGGAAAATAATATTCTTTTCCCAAAAGCCTTGAACTTGGAAAAGAAATTAAAGAAAGATTAACCTTCGTTTAAGATTATCCCCAGCCCCAAATCTTGATTTTTATTTGATTGGTTTTTAGGACAGTTCGGAAAATTGGCAACTTTGAATGTTTGCTGCCAAAAATCCGGACTGTTTTTTTAATTTTGAACCTTGATGGATTTACGAAAACACATAGCCATTGGGCTTTTCTATTTTCTGCTCGTGGCGCTGATGGGAGTTCAACTTCGTTTTTTTTTCGTAACGCCCATCTCGCTCAATTATAAATATATTCTACATGCGCATTCGCATACGGCTCTGCTCGGTTGGATTTATTTGGGGTTGACAACCTTAATTTATAAAGTATTTCTTTCAAAAGCAGAAAAGACAAAACATTATAAACGCATTTATATATTTACGAATCTTTGCATTGTAGGGATGCTCATAACCTTTCCCATTCAGGGTTATGCCTTGTATTCCATTATTTTTTCTACGCTGTTTCTATTTGCTTCGTACTGGTTTGCCTGGTTTGCGATGAAGCATATTCCGGCGCATTTTAAGCAACGCTTTTCTTGGAAGCTTATAAAAACCGCCCTATGGTATTTGGTTATTTCCAGTATTGGTCCCTGGGCGATCGGTGGGGTGATGGCGACTCTGGGGCCGGAGTCCATTTGGTATAAATCCTCCATTTATTTCTATCTCCATTTTCAGTATAATGGTTGGTTCATTATCGCTTTGCTCGGTATTTTGTTTTACGTTTTTGAAGAAAAGGGAATCAAGTTTAATCCTGAAAAACTCAAATCGTTTTTTCTTCTCTTGAATTTTGGCGTCCTGTTCACTGTCTTTCTATCGTTCCTTTGGTTTGTCCCGCCCACGGTAATTTATGTTTTAGGATTGGCTGGAGCCGTGGCGCAGCTATTGGCATTTTCGGAACTCTATTCAATGTTAAAAATAAATTTTCAGTTCCTAAAAAATGAATTTGGCCCAAGCTGTTTGTTTCTTTTGAAATTTGCCGGTATTCTATTTGTTCTAAAACTGTTTATGCAGCTTTTCTCGGCTTTTCCCTATCTGGCCGACTTAGCTTTTCGGTTGAAGGATTTTGTAATTGGGTATCTACATATGGTTTTTTTGGGAATCGTAATTACCGCAATGCTCGCTTTTATGAAATATTTTAAATTAATACTGTTGCCCAAAAGCTTTTTTTGGCTCTATATGTTTGCATTCCTAAGCACGGAAGTGCTCATTTTTTATAAAGCCTGCGCACTTTGGCTAGGTTTGCCATTCGTTGCGGAATACTATTGGTTGCTTACCATTTTAAGCTGCGCGTTCCCCATTGCGGTGGGAATTTTATTTTTCAGAAACATTAAAAGTTTATATCTTTCTGCTTGAAGTGAAAAACCTGCGATAATTAAGGTAAAAGCTGATAATTGTCATTTGGCGAAACCAAATCTCTTTCAACCTTTGCAACAGGTATAACGAGCAATTTTTTAATTGATGGCAAACTGTTTCCATTGTGGTGATGCGTGTTTGGACGTTGAAATTAAACATGAGGAAAAATCCTTCTGCTGTCACGGCTGTAAGACGGTTTTTGATATTCTACACGACAACGATTTAAGTTACTATTACGATCTTGAAAAAACCCCGGGCATTTCCCCAAAGGAAATCGCCGGTAAATACGATTTTCTCGACAATGAGGCCATTGTTGAAAAGTTACTGGAATTTAACGATGGCACTACCCAGATTGTTTCATTTTTAATTCCGTCGATACATTGCAGCAGTTGCATTTGGATATTGGAAAATCTGAATAAACTAAATCCTACCGTTACATCCTCACAAGTTAACTTTCCCGAAAAAACGGTACGGATTACTTTTTCTGCTGAAGAGAATTCGCTTAAAAATTTAGTGATTCTTTTAAGCCGAATAGGTTACGAACCCTATATTTCGCTGGAGGATTCCGAAAAAAAAGAAAAATATATCAACCGAAGCCTGATCTACAAACTGGGCATTGCGGGATTTGCCTTTGGAAATATTATGTTCCTCTCATTTCCTGAATATTTTGAGCCTTCCGAATTCTGGCTGGACCAGTTTAAGCCGTTTTTCCGTTGGTTGATGTTTGCGTTTTCACTACCGGTGGTTTTTTACTCAGGGAGTGCGTATTTTACTTCGGCATACAAGGGGCTTCGTTCCAAAATCTTAAATATAGACGTCCCCATAGCTTTGGGAATTGCGGTTCTTTTTATACGAAGCACGATAGACATAGTATTCGACTTGGGCACAGGCTTTTTTGACAGTCTCTCTGGCTTGGTTTTCTTTTTATTATTGGGGAAATTTTTTCAGCAGAAAACCTATAGCTATCTTTCCTTTGAACGCGATTACAAATCATACTTCCCGATTGCCGTTACACGACTTTTCAAAAATGCTGATGGAAATACCGTAGAAGAACAAGCTGAGGTTTACACCGTAAAAAAAGGCGACCGCTTGCTTATTCGCAACAATGAAATATTACCAGTGGATGCCATATTAATTAAAGGGAATGCGCTTATTGACTACAGTTTTGTAACTGGTGAAGCAGAACCTATTACAAAACAAAGCGGCGACAAACTTTTTGCGGGCGGAAAGCAACAAGCCGGTATTTTGGAAGTGGAAGTTCTTAAACCCGTAGCCCAAAGCTACCTTACCCAACTGTGGAGCAACGACGTTTTCAGCAAGGATAAAACCGGCCTTTTTGAATCGATTACGGACAGTATCAGCAAACGATTTACGGTCGTTCTGCTTACCATAGCATTTATTTCTACCATTTTTTGGCTTGTGGTCGATCCTTCCAAAGCCTTTAATGTGTTCACCTCGGTTTTAATTGTGGCCTGTCCGTGCGCCATTGCACTTGCCGCGCCATTTACTTTGGGCAATGTGCTGCGCATTTTCGGAAGGGAAAAACTCTATTTGAAGGAAGCCTCAGTAATCGAACAAATGGCGAAGCTGGACACCGTTGTATTTGACAAAACGGGAACCCTCACTACCAACCAAAAAAATATGATTAGCTATGAAGGCATTGCGCTTTCAGAGGAAGAAAAGCAATTGCTCACGAGTACACTTCGGGCATCGAGCCATCCTTTGAGTCGCTCGCTTTACAATATGCTCGACAAAAATAATATCCAAACCTTGGATGAATTTGAAGAAGAAGTAGGGAAGGGGATTTCCGCAACTGCTAAAAACAATTCCATAAAAGTGGGATCCTATGAATTTGTGGGGTATTCTGATGAATTGACTTTCGAAGTAAAAAATAGAACCACGGTACACATCAGTGCAAATCAAGTTTACAAAGGCTGTTACATTTTTAACAGTGAGTACAGAAAAGGTGTTGCCGAAATTTTTGAACAATTGGGTGCCAATAAAGATGTGGTTGTCCTTTCGGGCGACAACGAAGGCGAGCGTGAACGGCTTGAAGAATTACTGCCCAAAGGCACGAAACTATATTTCAACCAAAAACCGGACGACAAGTTGAATTTTATAAAAACCCTTCAGCAAAAAGGAAAGCAGGTGCTTATGATTGGAGACGGTCTGAACGATGCAGGAGCGCTAAAACAGAGCAATGTAGGTTTTGTGATTTCAGAAAATACAAACGTTTTTTCACCAGCCTGTGATGGTATTTTGGATGCTTCACAGTTTCACAGAATTGGCGATTTTTTAAATCTTTCCATTAAAGGTGTGAAAATCATAAAATGGGCGTTTTTATTTTCGCTATTTTACAATTTAATAGGTTTGGCATTTGCTGTTACAGGACATTTAAAACCGGTAGTTGCGGCAATATTAATGCCTTTAAGCTCAATAAGCATTGTTGTTTTCACCACAGTTGCAACCCAATTTGTGGGAAAGAAATTAAGAACGGATATAAATAAGTAAAATTGACAAATGTCATATTTTAAGGACCTTTGCAATAATAATTTTGAATACTAATTATCAGGTATGACCATAATCTATATGCTATTGGCAATCAGTGTTTTTGTAGCGCTCATATTTTTTGTGCTGTTTATCTTTTCAGTAAAAAAGGGCCAGTATGATGATACCTATACTCCTTCCGTGCGTATGCTTTTTGATGATGAACTGGTAAAAGAAGGTCCTTCAAATAAAAAGAATACTTCAAAAGAAATTAAAACCAATCCAGAAAAATAACTCTATTAACACTATGCAAACAGAACAGTTTTACTACGACAACCAGATTGTCAAAAAATTCATCAATGCGACCATTTTTTGGGGCCTCATTGGTATGAGCGTGGGCTTATTGCTGGCCTTTATGTTTTTGTTCCCAAACCTAACCGACGGGATATCGTGGCTCAGTTTCGGGCGTTTACGGCCTTTGCACACAAACGCGGTTATTTTTGCATTTGTGGGCAACGCTATTTTTGCTGGGGTATATTATTCTACCCAGCGTTTGTTGAAAGCGCGTATGTGGAGTGACTTTCTTAGCAACCTGAATTTTTGGGGTTGGCAAGCCATTATTGTTGGTGCCGCCATTACACTGCCGTTGGGGTACACCACTTCAAAGGAATATGCAGAATTGGAGTGGCCATTTGATATTGCCATTGCGGTAATCTGGGTGGCGTTTGGTATAAACCTGATAATGACAATGGTGAAAAGACGCCAGCGCCATTTGTATGTTGCGCTTTGGTTTTATCTGGGAACTTGGGTAACTGTGGCGGTACTGCATATTGTTAATAGTATGGCCATTCCCGTAGGAGCATTGAAAAGTTATTCAATGTACTCAGGCGTTCAGGATGCACTGGTACAGTGGTGGTACGGGCATAATGCGGTAGCGTTTTTCCTTACTACGCCTTTCCTTGGTTTAATGTATTATTTTGTGCCGAAAGCGGCCAACAGACCAGTATATTCTTACCGACTTTCCATTGTACACTTTTGGTCATTAATCTTTATTTATATCTGGGCTGGACCTCACCACTTGTTATACTCTGCTCTTCCAGAATGGGCTCAAAATTTGGGGGTAGCATTCTCGGTAATGCTAATTGCTCCATCTTGGGGAGGTATGATAAATGGACTCTTGACCCTACGCGGCGCTTGGGATAAAGTAAGGGTTGACCCAGTATTGAAGTTTATGGTTGTTGCTATTACCGGTTACGGTATGGCAACTTTTGAGGGGCCTATGCTTTCCCTTAAAAACGTAAATGCCATTGCACACTTTAGCGATTGGATTATTGCGCACGTTCACGTTGGTGCTCTTGCCTGGAACGGATTCTTGACCTTTGGTATGATTTACTGGTTAGTGCCCCGACTTTTCAAAACGAAATTGTATTCCATTAAATTGGCGAACGCACATTTCTGGATTGGAACACTAGGTATCATCATGTATGCCCTTCCTATGTATGTAGCAGGTTTTATGCAAGCTTCTATGTGGAACCAATTCAATCCCGATGGTACTTTAACATACGGTAACTTCCTTGAGACCGTTACCCAGATTATACCAATGTACTGGATGCGAGCCATTGGAGGTACGCTCTATATTACCGGGGCTTTCATTTTGCTTTATAATGTAGTAATAACTGCAAGAAGAGGTAGTAAGGTTACTGATGAACTGGCCGAAGCTGCACCACTTGTACCTGTAACCAAAAGACAGACAGCAGGTGAAGGCTGGCATACTTGGCTTGAACGCCGTCCTGTTAAATTGACCATTTACGCTACAATCGCCATTTTGATTGGTGGAATGGTACAAATCATACCTTCCTTGATGGTGGATGACTATGTTCCGAAAATTACTAGCGTGAAGCCGTATACTCCTTTAGAACTGGAAGGACGTGATATATATATCCGTGAGGGATGCGTGGGTTGCCATTCACAAATGGTTAGACCTTTCAGAAGTGAAGTAGAGCGTTATGGCGAATATTCCAAATCTGGAGAATATGTGTATGACCATCCTTTCCTCTGGGGAAGTAAACGTACCGGACCGGATCTACACCGTGTAGGCGGAAAGTATTCCGATAACTGGCACTTGAACCATATGTATGACCCTCAGAGCACTTCTTCGGGATCTATTATGCCTTCCTACAAATGGTTGATAAATTCAGAATTGGATAAATCTAATACAGAAAATAAAATGAAGACTATGGTTACCTTAGGAGTACCTTATTCTGAAGAGGAAATAGCACGCGCTCAACAATGGATGGACGAGCAAGGCACCCAAATTGAGAAGAACCTTTACAGCGATCCAGATTTTGTTGCCACTTATGAAGCTAGCAAAAAGTACGCTGAGGAAAACGGTGAAGATTTCGTAGAAATGAAGGACCGTGAAATTGTGGCAATTATAGCTTACCTGCAACGATTGGGAACAGATATTAAAGTAGATAACGCTGAAAATGCTTCAGCAAAAAGCGAATAGTTATGTTGAAATTTGTAAAAGGAAATCTCGAGAACATAGATAATGTTCAAATATATCCAATGATTTCATTATTGATATTCTTCATCTTTTTTGTAGTACTTTTTTATTGGGTAATCACCGCTAAAAAAGAACATATTAACGAAGTAAGCAATATACCCTTGGATCTAGATACTAACAACCAAAACGAAGAACAACTATGAAAACCACAGCATCATATTTAAGAGTAATCGGCTTTATCATACTCGCCTTTTTTCTCTTGGAATTTATCATTGATTCCGGTGACCAATGGGCCATCGTAAAATACCCCATCATCTGGGCTGTTTTAGGAATGTTGTTTTTGTTCGCGATTGCGCTGGAAATTGTAGTAGCTGCTCTTCAACGCATTTTATTTGATGGCTTAAACGATGAAGCCAAAGAACGCTATTTAATTACCGAAAAAGCCCGCGAAGAGAACCGTTTTGGATGGTTTAAGAAGAAATACAAGGAAATGTTAGACGCCAAACCAGTGGCTAAAGAACAGGAAATAGTTCTGGATCATAATTACGACGGCATTCGAGAGTTGGATAACAACTTACCGCCGTGGTGGGTCTATATGTTCTATGCAACAATCATCTTTGCGGTTGTATATTTAGTGCGCTATCATATTTTTGACGGTACAAACCAAACCGAGGAATATGAAATAGAAATAGCACAGGCAAAGGCTGAAGTGGATGAATATAAAAAGAACAACAAAGACCTTATTGATGCCAATACCGTAGAATTACTTACCGATGCGGGCGATATTGAGGCAGGAAAAAGTATATATATCGCCAATTGTGTAGCTTGTCATAAGGATACTGGAGGAGGAGGTATAGGTCCAAACCTTACCGATGACTATTGGATTTTAGGAGGTGGTATAAAGAATATTTTCCATACCATAAGCGAAGGTGGTCGTGCCGGAAAAGGGATGATTGCTTGGAAGACCGACCTTAAACCAAGCGAAACGGCCCAAGTGGCAAGTTATGTTATGACGCTTCACGGCACCAATCCGGTGGATGCCAAGGAGCCTGAAGGAGACATTTGGGTAGATGAAAATGCCCCCGTTGATAACGTAGATGTAAAAGTTATAGACTCTACTACCATTAAAATTGAAATGACCAACGATCCGGTTATTGATGATTTACAGGCAGATGGAAAGTAACTTTATATATATAGGAACCATTAAAAATTAAATTTTGGATACCCCCGAAAACGAACGTTTCCGCGATAGTATAGGCACCATCGATGAAGAAGGCAAGAGAGCATGGGTTTACCCAAAAAAGCCTTCCGGAAAACTGTATCAATACAGAAAATATGTAAGCTATATCTTGCTTGCGTTTCTGTTCGTAGCACCGTTTGTGAAGATTAACGGGAACCAATTTCTGCTCTTCAACGTTTTGGAGCGCCGTTTCAATATTTTTGGATTTCCATTCTGGCCGCAGGATTTTTATCTCTTCGTGATTATGATGATCATTATGGTGGTATTCATTATTTTCTTTACGGCCGCCTTTGGAAGAATTTTCTGCGGATGGATCTGTCCCCAGACCATTTTCATGGAAATGGTTTTCCGAAGAATTGAATATTGGATTGATGGCGATAGGGGCGCACAAATTCGTTTGGACAAACAAGCTTGGAATGCTGATAAGATAAAGAAGAGAGTATTAAAGTGGTTTATTTTCTTTGTCATTTCATTTTTGATTGCAAACATATTTCTTGCATATTTAATAGGAAGTGACCGTCTTATACAGTACGTACTTGAAGGCCCTCTGGCGCACATAAGCACCTTAATTTCATTACTCATATTCACAGGAGTATTCTATTTTATCTTTGCTTGGTTCCGGGAACAAGTCTGTATTATAGCCTGTCCTTATGGAAGATTACAGGGCGTGTTGCTGGACAACAAATCCATTGTCGTAGCTTATGACCATAAGCGCGGGGAAAAGGAAGTAGGCCGCGCAAAATTTAAAAAGAATGAAGATCGCGAAGCTTCCGGAAAGGGAGATTGTATAGATTGCTTTCAATGCGTGCACGTGTGCCCTACGGGTATTGATATTCGGAATGGTACACAACTGGAGTGCGTAAACTGTACGGCATGTATTGACGCTTGTGATAGTATCATGGAAGCGGTAAACCTTCCAAAAGGATTGATCCGCTATGCAAGTGAAGAAAATATTGAAAAAAAGGCACCTTTCAAATTTACACCACGCTTAAAAGGTTATACGGCAGTTTTGGTTATTCTAATTGGAGTGCTTACCGGAATGCTGTTTTTAAGAAGTGATGTGGAGGCTAATATTTTAAGACTTCCAGGGCAACTTTATGAGCACAAGGAGAACAACATTATCAGTAATGTTTTTACTTATAAACTGCTTAACAAAACAACAAAAAATATTGAAAATATTCACTTTAAGTTGAAATCGCCAAAAGGAACAATACGTACCGTCAAGCACGGCGAAATTGTAGTTCCCGCACAAGGCCTAGTCGAGGGAACACTTTTTATCGAAATAAACAATGCTGCTTTAAGCGGTGACAAGAACCGGGCAGTAATTGAGGTGTATAGTGAAGAGAATTTGATAGAAACCACCAGCGTTACCTTTCTGGGGCCTAGAAGTTATAATTAATCAATACTAAAGAAATAAGCTATGAAAATAAATTGGGGAACAGGATTGGTGATTGGGATGGTACTTTTTATAGGCTTCATTTTGTTTTTCGTAATAAAAATAAGCACCGATAAAAAGTATGATTACGATTTGGTTACCGAAGAGTATTATAAGAAGGAATTGGTCTATCAAAAGGAAATTGATGACAGAACAAACTCAAATTCTTTAGCGGTAAATATTATAGGTGAAAAAACCGAAGCTGGTTGGATGCTAACCTTTCCCGAAAATCTGGACTATTCCAAGATTACGGGCACCGTTTTTCTATATAGGCCCTCCAATAAAAAACTTGATTTTCAAGAACCTTTACAGCTTTCGTCCAACAGACTTTTGATCCCCGATGAGCGATTGGTAGCCGGACGATGGAACACAATTGTACAATGGAGTTATGATGGAAAGGATTATTTATATAAAAATGAAATAGTTTATTAGTGGATGAGTTGAGAAGTTTAAAAGTTTAGGTTTCATTCAAATTTTGAAAATGTATTAAATTAACCCTTAACCCTTAACCCTTAACCCTTAACGCGTAACGCTTAACGCAGAAACCAGAAACAAAGAAATGCTATATACCGCCCTCATATTCGGATTATTGGGAAGTTTCCACTGCGTGGGAATGTGCGGGCCTATTGCTTTTTTATTGCCCGTTGACAGAAGCAATAATCTGAAGAAAGTTGGACAGATTTCACTTTATCATTTCGGAAGAATAATCGCTTACAGTATTATTGGGTTGATTTTTGGTTTGGTGGGTAAAAGTTTGAACCTTTTCGGCTTTCAGCAGCAACTCTCCATTTTGATAGGTGTTTTGATGCTTGCGGTTATTTTCATTCCACAGAAGAAATTCAATAAATACAATTTCTCAAAACCTATTTATAGAATTATTTCCAAAGTGAAATCGGCACTCGGAAAGGAACTCAAAAAGAAAACGCCAGATACTTTTTTGACCATTGGTTTTTTAAATGGTTTTTTGCCTTGCGGTCTGGTCTATATGGCGGTTTTTGGAGCCATTGCTTCCGGCAATGCACTTCAGGGTAGTTTGTATATGGCAATCTTTGGCTTGGGAACCATTCCATTGATGACTTCGGCCATTTATCTTGGAAATTTTTTAAACGGACAGGTACGCCAGCGCATCCGTCGTGCAATTCCTGTATTTGTAGTAATTATAGGTTGCCTTTTTATAGTTCGTGGTTTGGGGCTTGGCATTCCATATATATCACCAAAACCAATGACGGAAAATGTAGATGCCAATTACAACTGTCATACTGTGATTTCAGAAAACAAAACAATCTATAACCATTAAAATATTCAAATTATGATAAATACAATTCTTCCCTTGGCAAATTGGGGCGTAGGTACCGCAATAATAATCGTTTTCGCAGTTGTATGTGTTGTGCTAAGCGTGATGGTAATAAACTTTGTGATGAAAGGAAAAAAGAAAGGAGAAGAGTAATCAAACCCTTCTGCTCAACTTTTTTAATAAAGATCTGATTATCTCGCTAAATCAATGATGGTCTGTACCGTTTCTTTATTGTCAACACCCAAACCCTCTTGTTGGTGTACCATTTCGCCTTGGTGGTCAAAAACACTTATAATGTTTGAATGTGAAAAATCCATCGGTGAAATTTCTTTGTAATTAACTGCCAACACAGCTGCAAATTCGCGGGTGTCTGCTTCAGTACCTCTTAGAAAGAGCCATTTTTCATCCTCCATTTCATTTTCTTTACTGAAAGCTTTTAGTCTTTCAGGAGTATCGGTTTCTGGATCAATGCTCACAAAAACATATTGTACATCATCCTTCTTTTCTTCGGGCACTTGTTTTTCAATATTGCGCATATCTGCCACCAAACGTGGGCAAGCAGCTTTGCAGGTTGTATAGATCATAACCATAACTACTACCTTTCCTTGCAGCTCTTTCAGTTCAATTTCTTCGCCATTTTGGTTGGTCCAATGGGAGGGAAGGTTATAGATGGACATTTCCGGAATAGCTTCATTCTCTGCCTTTTTTACTTTAGAAGCTGTAATGGCTTCAGCATCTTTTTCTGAATTGTTATTGCATGAAAATAAACCCACCAATGCAATTATAATTGCGATATATCTTAAATATTTCATCTTGCTATTTTTTAGTTTTCAATATCCTTCGCACAACGAAAGCCTAAGTTTTGGGAAGAATAGCGCGCTTTCATACTTCCCCGAAAGGCGTAGCGCATAAAAGCGGCATAATTCATTAAATCTGAAGCTCCTATTGCCGCACTTCCACAGAAGAGGTTGGAATCTTTGTCAACGTCTTTTCGGGATTCTCCCGATATTAATACCGAATTAAAATCTAAAGTCCATTCCCACACCAAACCGTGAAGATCGTAGATTCCCCAATAATTTTTGAAGGTTTCGCCTATAGGGTTTTTAAAGGTTTTTGGGGTTTCGTACCAGTTTAGGATAAACTGGTTGTAGGTTTCTATTCTTCGTGCATCCTGCACTTTTTCATTGGCCATAGCAGCAAACTCCCATTCGTCCATTGTAGGTAACCGTTTGCCTTGACATTCACAATATTTTTTCGCTGCAAACCAGGAAACATTTGTTGCGGGAGCATTTGGAAGCCCTTGGTAGGTCTTATCATCCTTCCAGTTTGTTAAATAACTTTTGTCCGCAAATAAAGTTTTGACATTGCTTTTTTTCCATTGTGGGTATTCTTCCACAAATTTTAAATATTCGGCATTGCTTACGGGATATACATCCATTAGAAAAGGATCAATCTTTACAGTTTGGTCCTCGGCGCCATAAAGAGGAAGATAAACCCCGCCCTTTACTAAAGCCATATTATCATTTTGGGCTGCGACCTCGCAAAATAATAATGAAAAGACTAAGAAAAGGGCAGGGCTATAAAATTTCAATTTCAACAATTTTTATTATTTATTTCTAACGGCTTGTACCATTGCTGGGGTAACTTCTTTTTTAGAGTTGCCCCAACTGTTATAGACATATGTAAGTACGTTTGCTACTTCTTCATCGCTAAGCGCTTGGGCTGTCATTACACTATTGTATTTTTTGCCGTTCACGGTTATTTCACCGGTCTTACCGTGTAATACAATATCAATAGCTCTGTCCACATCAGCATTTAAGTAATCAGATTTTGCCAAAGGAGGAAAAGCACCTTCAATTCCCTGGCCATTTGCTTGGTGACAGGCTGAACAAGTAGCAATATATTTATCTTTACCGAATGTCATGCGCTCTTCAAGGCTTAAGGCTTTCATTTCTTCTTTTGGTTCCTTTTTAGACCCGTTTGGCATAGATTGAATTGCGCCACCTTCTGGTAGATAAATACCATCACGGATTTCACCAGAATAAATTCGCTTGTCTTCTTCGCCTTCTACTTTAAGCATCGCAAGGGCGCCCTTATTGAAAGCTCTGAAAATAGAGTGATCAACAAGTATAAACGTTCCTGGAACATCTACTCGAAACTCCACAATTGCAGCCCCTCCCGCAGGAATTAAAGTTGTTTGTACATTATCATTCACTAAATCGCCACCTTCCACATAAACTTTGTCAAATATTTCTCCAATAACGTGAAATGATGAAACCAGGTTGGGACCCCCATTACCTACAAAGAGACGTACTGTTTCGCCAACTTCCGCGGTTATTGCATTGTCTCCGGTCATTGCGCCTACGCTTCCATTAAATACTACGTAATCGGCATTTTCATCAATGGCTTTCTGCATATCAAACGCTTGTAAGCCTCGATCTCCATATTTACCTTCGGTATAGAAGTCACCTTGCATAATGTAGTATTCTTTATCTACTGGAGGCAAACCACCTTCTGGTTCTACCAAAATAAGTCCGTACATTCCATTGGCAATGTGCATCCCTACCGGTGCAGTGGCACAGTGATATACATAAAGGCCTGGATTAAGAACTTTAAATGAAAACACTTTTTCGTGCCCTGGAGCCACAAACGAAGATTCTGCCCCACCACCAGGACCATTCACAGCGTGAAGATCAATGTTGTGTGGAAGTTTGTTGTCTGGGTGGTTTTTTAGGTGAAATTCTACTTCGTCGCCAACGCGGGTACGGATAAAACTTCCCGGAACGGTTCCGCCAAAAGTCCAATAAACATATTTTACTCCGTTGGTCATTTCGCCTTCGCGTTCTTGAATTTCCAAATCAACGATCAGTTTTTTTGCCATACGCTTTCCTATTGGCGTTGGCACGTTTGGTGGCGAAGTTAGCTCCGCTATCATTTCCTGATTTACGGGAATTTCCACCGTGTCGTTATATTTTTTGTCTGACTGGTCGTTCACGCAGCCCGAAAGAAATGCCACCGCGCCAAGGCCCAGAAGCATATTGGTAATTAATTTTTGTTTGATAACTAATTTCATAGGTTCGGTTTTTAAAATGTGGTTGTTTTATTGGTTATTATTATCAGTTTCTGGTTTTTGCCAAGTGAATAGTACAGGGTCTATGGTCACCATTACCCAACCCCAATTATTTGTATTCTTGTCAAAATTATTTTTTACGATTTCTATACCTTCTGCCGCAAAAAAGTGTGAATACCCAGCTTGGATACCCACGAATTGGCTCAATTTGTGCGAAGTTACCAAATCTAATTCAAAGCCCAAATCTTTTGACGTATTGTCATCTATTTCCGCGGCAGCGAAAAACTGATGAAGCGCCAATTGAACGTTAGACTGTTTATTGAAAGCATATTTCACATTTCCATATAAGTCCAGCAAGCCAACATTGTTGATGTGGTTGCCTACATAGAAGTAATCCATAAACCCATTAAATTTATGATTAGTGCCATACAATGGGTTAAAAGCTTTGTTTTCTCCATCGGAAGGGGCGCCGTAATCATTTCCGCTCTGCAATTCACCGCCTAAGCCAATTTTTAAACTTTCCAATGCGGAATAATTTGCTTCAAGTGAAAGGAGGTAAGCGCTCAAATCATTATTTGCCACGTCCTTCCCGAATTGATAGTAAAGATTTGAGGCAAAATTGAATTTACTCAAATTAGCCTTTAAATGAAGTCCCGCCGTTTGGCTATAGCGCGTATCGTTTTTTGATTCGTCTATTTCGTCTATATATTGCAAGCCATTGTTCACAAATAGGAAGCTCGCCGAAAGTTGCTCCCACTCCTTGTGAAACCATAGATATTGAAGACTTTTATAGGTATTTGTGGTAAGGATATTTCCAGTCAAGGCCTCCCCATCCTGATTGTATGCCGCGCCAAAATGAAACTTCAAAAAGCTGGGTTCATATTTTAAAATAGCGGCATCGTGGCTTCTGCCTTGCTGTGCCCAGCCCACATTTCCGAAGAAACGCTGGTCATCGTATATAATTTCCTGGCGGCCAATTTTTAGGGAAAGCTCTGAAATCAACAAGACATCTGCCCAGGCTTGGTGCAATGAAAATCCATTTTCGTCTGCAACGTTCAGCTGTGGCACATCGCCCCAAACCCTCACGTCCTGGGGACTTAAATAGAAATGAAGCTTTTCGGTTTTGTAACCGAAGTTCAATCGCGTGCGCTGCGAAACGAAGGTCGCGGGGTCTGCATTATCTGGAAAGAGGGTTTTGTAACCGTGCCTGTATTCAAAGCGGGGACGCAATTCGGCGTCAATGGTAAACTGTGAAAATCCCTTGGTGAAACTAAGTATCAGTAGGAAGAGAAACACACTTTTTGAAACCTTCATAAAATGTTTTTTTTGATTTCTGATACAAAGGTCAGGATTGTGTTTGCGGTAAAATATGACGTAAGTCACAAAATGAAAAAAAACTCAATCTTTTGTAAAATTGACTAAACCGTCATTGAAAACAACTGTGTTTCGGGCTGGCTTCGTTGCAGGAGCACATCAAACGCCATGCAGATGTTTCGCACGTAAGGCCTTCCTTTTTCGGTAATCTGAAGTTGATTGGAACCTATTTTTACCAGGCCGTCGTCTTCCATTTCCTTGAGTTTGGAAAGTGCTTCGGGCAGTTCCTCAAATTGCATTGCCTTTTCTTCCCAAGAAGTTTCCAGCTTGCACATCATATTGAGAATGTGTTCGCGGATAATTAAATCCTCAGCATTCAGGATATGTCCGCGATATACAGGAATAATATTTTGTTCCACCAATTCCTGATATTCCTCTACGTTTTTCACATTTTGACCAAAACTGTACCAACTGTCACCAATGGCAGAGACGCCAAGCCCCAGCATGAGTTGGGTCTTGCTATCGGTATAGCCCATAAAATTGCGGTGCAGTTTTTTGCTTTCCACGGCTTGGTAGAGGCTATCGGTTTTAAGGGCAAAGTGGTCCATCCCGATTTCAATATAACCAGCCTCTTCCAGCATTTTTTTGCCGGTTTCGTACATTTCGCGCTTTTCGGAAGCACTGGGCAAATCTTCCTTTTTAAAGCCGCGCTGGCCATTGCCTTTTATCCACGGCACGTGGGCGTAGCTATAAAAGGCAATGCGGTCTGGCATCAATTCCTTGGTTTTTTCTATGGAATAAATAACGTGTTCCTTTTTCTGAAAGGGAAGCCCGAAAATAATGTCGTGGCCTACGGAAGTGTAGCCAATTTCGCGCGCAGTATCGGTTACGTTTTTCACATTAACAAATGGCTGAAGTCTATGAATGGCTACTTGAACGGTGGGATTGTAGTCCTGCACCCCATAACTTACCCGGGTAAAACCACAATCGTACAGTGTTTGTAGATGATCGCCCTTAGTATTGTTGGGATGGCCTTCAAAACTGAAAGAAGGATTTTCGGCCATAGTAGCATCCTTAAAAATTCCTTTAATGAGCAATTTTAAATTTTCGGCAGAAAAAAAGGTAGGTGTGCCACCGCCTAGGTGCAATTCTTTAATGATGGGCCTTGTGGGGAAAAGTTCAAGATAAAGTCGCCATTCCTTTAAAACAGATTCTAAATACGGCGTTTCTACATTGTGGTTTTTGGTTATGCGTTTGTTGCAGCCACAAAAAGTGCAAAGGCTTTCGCAGAAAGGAAGATGAATATAAAGGCTTATGCCTTCTTCTCTATTGCTTTCAGAAAAACTTTTGATTACTCCTTTTTTCCATTCGCTCAAGGAAAAATCGTCGTTTTTCCAATATGGAACTGTGGGGTAACTTGTATAGCGCGGGCCGGGAACGTTGTATTTTGATACTAAACTGTTTTGCATCACTTTATTCTTTGGCGCAAAATTACCTTTGGTTTGGTTTCTATAAAATGACATTTATCACTTGAAATAAATAAAGAACCTAAATATTTCGGTTTTGTTTAGCCTAAAAAAAAAGCACCGAAGATTTCAGTGCTCTCTTTAAAATGTCGGGATGACAGGATTTGAACCTGCGACCCTACGCCCCCCAGACGTATACGCTACCAGACTGCGCCACATCCCGATTTTGAATATCAGAATTTATAATTCCGAAATTGAACGGCAAAAATAACCAAATTATAAAGTTGGACAAATAGAATTTTATTATTGTTGTTACTTAAATTAATTGATAAATTAAACGAAAAGAAATCTTAATAACTTTTAGAGGCACATTCTTTCTAAAGTTGTTATTTTTACCATTGGAAAATAATATTGAAGTAATTACATCATGAGTGAAACAATTGAAAGAATAAAATGCCTTATCATTGGCTCAGGTCCAGCGGGATATACTGCGGCCATTTATGCCGCACGTGCCGACTTAAAACCTGTAATGTACACGGGAATGGAGCCTGGCGGACAATTGACGACAACAACTGAAGTTGACAATTTTCCCGGTTACCCCGAAGGAATTGACGGCCCAACAATGATGGTTCAATTGCAACAACAAGCAGAGCGTTTTGGAACGGAGGTAAGAATTGGAATGGTTACAGCCGTTGAGTTTAGCGATGAAGTAGGCGGTATTCATAAAATTACTGTTGATAACTCCACGAAAATTGAAGCCGAAACCGTAATAATTTCCACTGGTGCTACTGCCAAATATTTAGGCTTGCCAAGCGAACAAAGATTGCGTGGCGGGGGTGTTTCGGCCTGTGCCGTTTGTGATGGCTTTTTCTATAAAGGACAAGATGTGGCAATCGTAGGAGCAGGTGATACCGCTGCCGAGGAAGCCACTTATCTTGCAAACATCTGCAACAAAGTAACCATGCTTGTGCGAAAAAATTATATGCGGGCGTCCAAAGCGATGCAGCACCGCGTTAACAACACCAAAAATCTTGAAGTGCTCTATAACACCGAAGTAGATGAGGTTTTGGGTGAGCAAGTAGTGGAAGGCCTTAGAATGGTAAACAACGCAACAGGTGAAAAGAAAGAAATAGAAATCACTGGATTGTTTATTGCGATTGGGCATAAGCCAAATACTGAAATTTTCAAAGGGCAACTTGAAATGGACGATACGGGTTATTTGATAACTAAAGGAAAATCTACTAAAACAAACAAACCCGGCGTTTTTGCAAGTGGCGATGTGCAGGACAAAGAATACCGCCAAGCCGTAACTGCTGCTGGAACTGGCTGTATGGCTGCGCTTGATGCGGAACGTTATCTTGCTACAATTGAAACGGAAGTAACGGCCTAATAATCTGCTTAAATTTAAAAAAGCCGCTGAAATTGCGGCTTTTTTGTTTTGTATAGTCCGTTTATAATTTCGTAAACGTCAATAATTCAATATCGCCATCTCCGCCACTAACATCTGAAAGTTCGATGGTTGAATTTGTTACAGATACAATATCCCAATCGTCATTGATTTGGTCAAAAGGAGTTTGCTGGCTAAATTGTAAAACCAGTTCTTCACTACTACTGGAAGAGTTGTCATAAGCCCAAGTTCCATTTTCTGTAAAGAGATCATTCTGTGCTACTACCGTTCCATCTTCATTAAAAATGAAAACAAAACTTTCAAAGTCTACTGTATGGTCTGATTGGCCATCTATTAATTTACTAACCTCCCATTCACCTTGTGGCAAAGTGGTTTTAATATTTTCAAATTCGTTGGTATTTACATTGCCAGAGTCATCATCTGAGTTACAAGCCGCAAATATTGTGATTGCTAATACTATAAATAATCTTTTCATATTTTTTTTGTTTTTACCAAAGTTGTAATTTTAGTAGAGAAAACCTCTTAAAATTTTTATAAATCACAAAAGACCTAACAAAGTTTTAGCAAACTGTTAGGCCTTTTTGGCAATTCGGGGCATTTTTAAAATGAAGTATTGTCGATAGCTTTACATTTTATGCACACTGCCCGAATGACTTTTATTTGAATTTACGGAAACAGGGTTTCCATAATAATTTATTTCGCCACCGCTACTAACGTGTGTTTCCAATTTATCCTGTACGTTTACGGTTACTTCGGCCCCACTGGAGGCTTCGGCATTGCAATTTAGCACCAAGAGTTCCTTTGCGTCCAGTTCACTTCCGCTGGAGGCGTCGGCATTGAGAGACGACGCTTTTCCGGAAACTTTTAAATCGGCACCGCTACTGGATTTTGCTATTAGTTCCTGGGCAAAAACTTCTACTTCCAGTTCTGCGCCGCTGCTGCTTTTTAGGTTCAAATTTTGGCTTTTTATTACAGAATTCGCTGTAACGTCGGCGCCGCTGCTGGCTTCCACCGTGTTGAGTTCCTTGAAGGTAACATAAACCTTTTTGGCTTTGGAACGCCCAATATTTTCAGAAGTGGTAACGTGGAGCTTTCCGCCTTCAATATCGGTTTCAATATATTGAAGCAAATTTTCGTCGGCTTCCACTACAATTTTGTTTTCATCTCCTTGGGTAAGGTAAACGTCAAGCCCGGCACTGCCGCGTACTTCCGTAAAATCTGAAGTCACTTCCCGTTCTTGGGTAACTACCTTTCCGTTGCCGTTTTCCCCGGTAGTAATATTTAGGTTACAGGCGCTCAAAATAAGTGCTGCCCCCATTGCGATTATAAAATTTGTTGTTTTCATATCGATTGGTTTTTGGTTTTTAATCTATTGTAATTGTAAGCGTCTCACTGGTATTGACCGAAGCGCTATTTCTATTGTTGAAGCCTTCCTTTACCTCTTCCTCCCAATTTTTATTTTTGATTGTTTTCACACTGTCAACAATCATTTCGGAATTGATGTTTTCGGTTGAGTCCGCTTCTTCCTTCATTTCTTCCTTTGCTTTGCAATCAAGACACTGCACTTCGCTTTTAAGAATTCTGTAATAGTGCGCTTCATTGTCCCAATTGCTCAACTCATCAAATTCTGAATTATATCCATAATAGGAATTTGCGTTCTCTTCAGAATAAATTATCGTGCCTTCGGGTACATAGACTGTTATTTCAATTTGCTGGTCGCGGTATTTGTTTTTGGTATCTGTGATGAAGAAACCGTCGAGAATCAGACTGTTATTTTCAAAAGAATAGTTGTATTCTATTGCTTCCGCACGTTTTTTTGCATCCAAATTATTGTTGCCTTCGGCAGCTTTTTCAATTACAATCTTGCCTATGGAATCTTTTGTGGATTCAACGTTTAATAGAATATCACTCGAATAAATTACCCGTTTATCATCTTCGGTGTATTTTAACTCAAGACCATGTTCACGGCTCACTTCATAACTATATTGTTTGTCGGCGCGCATCGCGATTCGCAATGTGTCTCCGGTACGTACTGCAAGGGTTTGCTCTTCTATGAAGTTCCCGTCGTAAGCTTGTTCGGTTGCCTGCTTTATTCCCAAAACCGCCAAACCAATTACCGATAATGCCCAAACTACAATCAGTAGGATTTTTACGGTAGAGCTCATCGATTTCAGATTGCTAATTAAAAGTTTCAATCCTAAAATGAACAATACAAAAAACGGAATACCAACGGCAAATAGTGATAGCAAAGCAATCAACCACAGAGGTACATTGGTTGTATCAACCAGCGCGATATACTCGGTCAATTCTGAATTGCCCCAAAAATCAATTGAACCAAAGGTGAAAAACCCTACTACAAGCCCAATAATCGTAAAAAGTGAAACGACGATTATCAGCACGCCAACAAACTTGACGAATACTTTAAACAGGGTCATGATTACGTTTCCCAAGCCATCGGCAAAACTGGATGCGCCACTTTTCACTTTGTTGCCGTACTTGTCGTAATCCACGTTTTTTACGCGATCGGCAACGTTGTCAAAACCTTCTTTGAATTTTCGCTCTATGTTTGAAATATTCACCGGTTCGCCCGTCATTTTCAATTTTTCCGAAGTGGTGAGCGCTGGCGGGACCAATATCCACAGCAGGATATACACTACTATGGGGGAGCCCATTCCAGCTACGACCAAAAGTATCCATAAGAGTCTGATCCAAATTGCGTCTATGCCGATGTAGTGTCCAATTCCGGACGATACCCCAGAAATATATTTGTTGTCCACATCACGGAAAAGTTGCTTGTGTGAAGCATTTGCCCGCGATTTAGAATATGCTCCCGAAGACGGAGGAACGTCCTCAAAAATCTCGTCGTCAACTTCATAATCTTCAGGTTGTCCCATCACTGAAATCACTTCGTCAAGATCTTTTAAAGTGACTACCTGTGAAGGGCTTTCAATTTTTTCGGAAAAAAGTTCGCCGATGCGGGCTTCAATGTCCTGCATAATTTCTTCACTACCGTCAGCTCCTTTCAACGATTTGCGGATGGCGTCTAGGTAGCGCGAAAGTTTCCCAAAGGCATCTTCATCTATGTGAAAGGAAGTGCCTGCCAAATTTATATTTACTGTCTTGTTCATTTTGTGTTTTTTTCGCTGGTTACTTTGTTCACGGCCTGTTGCAGTTCTGCCCAGGTATCGTTCAATTCGGTTAAAAATAGTTTACCGGTATCGGTAAGTTCGTAATACTTGCGTGGTGGTCCGCTGGTAGATTCTTCCCAACGGTAAGAAAGCAGCCCCGCATTTTTCAGTCTTGTAAGCAGCGGATAGATTGTGCCTTCCACGACAAGCATTTTTGCGTCCTTTAGGGTTTCAAGAATGTCTGAAGTATATGCCTCGCCGTCTTTCAAAACGGAAAGAATACAGAACTCCAAAACCCCTTTTCGCATCTGTGCTTTTGTGTTTTCGATTTTCATAATTGTTCTTTACTTGTTTTTAATTCTTGTTCGCTATTGATGATGAATGAATAGGGGAGCACACTAGTGGTTTCTTCGCATTGTTGATGAGTCAATGCGCTAACAGTTTCCTGTTCCGTGGGCATGCTTACACCTATAAATTGTAAAATGGCGGCCAATAGGTAACTAACTAATGTGCTCATTTTGAATAGGGTTTTTAAGGTTGGTTTTTATAAATGGAATACTAAATGGATAATTATATAATTGCCCTCGCGAAGCGTGAATGGATGCATTGATTACGGCATAAAGTTCAAAAACAAACAATGCCAGAAGCAATAAAATGGCCAATCCGAACAGTAATATGTAACCTGACAAATTCTGGATATTGTTTATTGAAAATTCCCCTGCATTGTGATCGATGGTCTCAATCAAGGAAATAAAATCCGTTGCGAAAATGATAAAGAAGGGAAGGCATATCAATCCTATTAATATGGTATATACCAAAACACTCAATTGAAAATTGATTGCCTGCTTTCCGTGCTCGTCCACAAAAGCCTTTTCCTTATTGAATGTCCAAATCAATAATGGTGCGATAAAATTCGCGAACGGGAAAAAGTATTTTAAAAAGGTAGATAAGTGTATAAATGCACTTACGTTTTTTTGGTTTTCTGAGATTGTAGTTTCCATTACTTGTTATTTTCTTATGCAAATATATGTCTAAAAGAAGGTATTATGTTACGCATAGTACTATAATTAACATATTTTTAACAAATAGGAAGTGTAGAATATATTGAATATCTTCGTGTATTATTTAAGTCAAAATGAATCTGAGCCCAAGTAAAATCAACACTTTTTTATTGTTTAAATTGCCTTCAGCATATTTTACGGGCGTGCGTGTGAAATCAATTTCTGAAACCACTTGCGTAACGACGGTGAAGCACCGATGGATAAATCAAAACCCGTTCAAATCTATATTTTGGGCGGTGCAGGGGATGGCTGCAGAACTTAGTACAGGGGCAATGGTTATGGCTAAAATTAAGGAAAGCAACAAAAATATTTCAATGCTGGTGGCCAATAATAGAGCTACCTTTTCCAAAAAGGCGAGAGGGCGAATACTGTTCACTTGTATTGATGGTGCTTTAATAAATCATGCAATAGAAAAAACTATTGCTACTGGCGAAGGCAAGACAATTTGTATGAAATCTGAGGGAAGGGATACTACTGGGGATATAGTTTCTACTTTTGAATTTGAATGGACGTTAAAGATTAAATGATTTAATACGCAATCTTTTAAGGGTTTGTAAGCTTTTAATTGCGGTTAACAATTTTTTAACAGAATGAATTAAAGCCCAAACAGAATTTAATTGAAAAAAAATAGTTATATTTAAAACGCATTAATACAAAATATCTTCTGCCTATCGAGAAAAATCTACCTACTTAAATTTTTAACTAAACCTCAATTAGCTATGGCAAGAGCAATGTTTGATTACACCAAAGCTGTACTTTCAAAAGTAAGTTTTGACGTCAATTTGTTTTGCAAGGAGTTGAAAAAAGCGTTAACCAGATTACTTCCTTACGAAGTAGAGGAACTTAAAGTCTGGATTGATTCGCTTATCAAGCAGAACCCCCAATTAAATCAATGTCTAATTTATCTAAACCCATAAAAAAATCCCGCCTTTTCTGGCGGGATTTTTTAGTTAATAGTTAATAGTTAATGGGTTATTTAGTTATTTCACTGATCACTGAATACTGACCTCTGAATAAGTGCTACTTTTTAGTCGGACTTATAATTTTCACATCCTGAAAAGCAATTGCCCCACGAATTACACCAGAAATAATATCGTGCAGCGCATTAATAATCTGCATCTTAAGTTCACTTTTACTATAAATCAAACTCACTTCTCGTGCTGGTGACGGTTCCTTAAAATACTTTAGATTTTTGGTTTGGGATGGTAATAAATCCAAAGTGTGTAAGTAGGGCAGAAGCGTCATCCCCAAACCTTCATCTGAAAGTTTTATAAGGGTTTCAAAACTTCCGCTTTCCAACTGGAACTTATCGTGGTTGTTGTTTTTAGAGGCTTTGCACAGATTTATTATTCCGTCGCGGAAACAATGCCCGTCTTCCAGCAATAATATATCCTCAATGTCAAGGTCATTGGTTTCCAACTTTTCCTTTGAGGCCAAACGATGGTTTTCCGGAATGTAGCCCACAAATGGTTCATAATAAATGGGTCTTTCTTTTATTTTTTCCTGTTCCAGCGGAGTGGCTGCAATGGCGGCATCCAAATAGCCATCGTTAATTTTTGTAATGATTTCGTCTGTGTTCAGTTCTTCAATTTTCAATTGCACCTTTGGGTAACGGTTTGAAAAGCTTTTCAGAAACATAGGTAGCAACGTAGGCATTACGGTAGGAATGATGCCGAGTTTGAAAGTGCCGCCAATAAAGCCTTTTTCCTGGTCCACCACATCCTGCATGCGTTCGGACTCATTGACAATGTTTCGAGCCTGCTCCACAATTTTTTTACCGACGCCCGTAAGTTCAATTGGTTTTTTACTTCGGTCAAAAATCTGGATTTCCAATTCCTCCTCCAGTTTTTGAATTTGCATACTTAGCGTGGGTTGCGTAACAAATGTTTTTTCGGCGGCTTTTGTGAAATTCTGCTGTTCGGCGACTGCCAAAACGTATTTAAGTTGGGTGATTGTCATTGTAAATTATATTTATGCAAATTTACATATTTAATCAATATAATTTATAATGAAAATTTAAAGAAGCCCTCTCGCCTTTATTTCCAAATACTTATTGATGGTATTCACCGTAAGGTTTTCTGGCGCGGTAAGAATGGATTGGATGCCGTATTTATGTAACTCGTTTACGATTAGCTTCTTTTCATAAATGAATTTTTCAGCAATTGTCTTCTCAAAAACTTGATGGGTGGTGGTGGCCTTTTTGTGCATAAAGGATTTCAGTTCCGTATTTTCAAAAAATATAACCACCAAAAGATGCGTTTTGTTGATTGCCTGCAAATACGGCAACTGACGGTGCAGCGCATCCATCGTTTCAAAATTTGTGAAGAGCAAAAGCAGGCTTCGTTGCTTGATATGTCGCTTCACATCAACATATAATCTCGAAAAATCACTTTCCGAGAAATCGGTTTCCACGTTGTAAAGTGTTTCCAATATAAGGTGCATTTGCGCACTTCGCCGTTGCGCGATGACACGGTCGTCCACTTTTCGGGAAAAGGTAAACATACCCGCTTTGTCGTGTTTTTTGAGAACTATGTTTGAAATAACAAGCGTAGCATTAATTGCATAATCCAGCAAACTCAATTGGTTGAAAGGCATTTTCATTACCCTTCCTTTATCGATTACCGAATAAACCGGCTGCGATTTTTCATCCTGAAATTGGTTCACCATCAAGCTGTTTCGTTTTGCGGTGGCTTTCCAGTTTATGTTCCGCACATCGTCGCCCGAAGTGTAATCCTTTATTTGCTCAAACTCCATGGTATGGCCAATTCTTCGGATTTTTTTAAGTCCGAAAAGTTTTAGTCGATTCGTAAAAGCAATAAAATCATACTTTTTTAGCTGAAGAAACGAAGGGTAATTTGGCACCATCGCTTCCGCGGAAAACTGTTGTCTTCGGGCAACCAATCCCAAAACCGTAGAGGAAAAGATATTCAGATTTCCGAAGTGGTATTCGCCACGCTCCGTTGGCCGCACTTGATAGGTAAATTTCTTTTCTTCGGAAGCATTCAAAATAGCTTCAATCTTAAAATCGCGAATCTGCCATTGAATGGGCAATTCGTCAATAATCTTTACGGAAGTTTTAAACTGAAACCTATTTACAACCTTAATTTCAATGGAATTATCATCACCGTTGGAAAGCTTTTCGGGCAGTATTCGCTGTGCCTGAATTCCAGTTTTATTTCGATACAATAAGAAAATATCGAAAACAAGAAGCACCAAAAGCAAATAAAATAAAAGCTTAACCACGCCAAACAATTCTTGGAAGAAGTAAGAAAACACAAACATAACCGCCAGCGAGAACAGCACGCTGAAAAATCGTTTTTTTAGGTATAGGCTTTTAAGGAATTTCTTCACTTTTTAAAATTTGTTTCTGGTTTCAGGTTTCAGGTTTCAGGTTTTAAATGAATTGGGTCTTTTCCCCTCGGAATTAGGTCTTGCACCTTCCGAATTGGGTCTTTCACCTTCGGAATTGGGTCTTGCGCCCTCCGAATTACGTCTTGCACCTTCGGAATTGGGTCTTTCACCTTCGGAATTGGGTCTTTCACCTTCGGAATTGGGTCTTGCACCTTCCGAATTGAGTCTTTCACCCTCCGATTTAATTCTTGCACTGCCAGAATTTCATCTTTTGCTGTCATAATGAGGTCCTGCTCTTCTTTAATTATATCTTTTGCTTCAATAATTACATTTTTCCCTTCGATAATCAGATCTTTTAGTTCTTGAATTGCAGGTTACAACCTCATTTATATATACTATCGCGGAATTTCGATGGTTTCAATGATCTGTTGCACCACTTTATCTGCCGTTATTCCTTCCATTTCGCGCTCTGGGGTTAGCATAATTCTATGTCTTAGTACCGAAGGGGCTATTTTTTTGATATCGTCTGGGGTTACAAAATCGCGACCGTTTATTGCTGCCAAAGCCTTGGAAGCGTTCATAATTGCTAAGGACGCACGTGGTGAGGCACCCAAAAATAGATTTGCGTTGGTTCGCGTATTGTCCACAATTGCTGCGATGTATTTCAGCAAATTGCTTTCAATAATTATTTGTTTAATGGTGTGTTGGTATTCGGCAATTTGTTTTGCGTTCAGTACTTGTGTCACGCTATCCAAGACGAAAGCATCCTTCCGATGGTGCTCGTTTTCAAGAATGTGGATTTCTTCTTCCAAAGTGGGATAGGGCACATTTATTTTAAAAAGAAAACGGTCCAATTGCGCTTCGGGCAGGGCGTAAGTTCCTTCCTGTTCCACAGGGTTTTGGGTTGCAAAAACCAAAAATGGCGGTTGCATTTTATATTCGGTACCGTCCATGGTTACTTGGCGCTCTTCCATAATTTCAAAAAGTGCAGCCTGTGTTTTTGCTGGCGCACGGTTTATTTCGTCAATCAAAACGATGTTTGAGAAAACGGGACCTTGCTTAAATTCAAACTCGCTTGTTTTTACGTTGAAGATTGAAGTTCCCAAAATATCGCTCGGCATCAAGTCTGGCGTGAACTGGATTCTGCTGAAATCTACCGCCAAGGTTTTTGCTAACAGTTTTGCGGTCAAGGTTTTTGCAACGCCCGGTACGCCTTCAATAAGCGAATGGCCGTCGGTGAGTATTGAAATGATGAGCATTTCCAGCATATCGTGCTGCCCAACGATTACCTTTCCGAGTTCGGCTTTTATTTTTTGAACGGCTTCCTGCAGATTTTTTAAATCGATTCGCGCGTTGAATTCCAACGGATTTTCCTGTGTTTCTTCCATAATTTTATAGTCTAAATGCTTCTATTTGCTTGTTGAGTTCCAGCAAATCGGCTTCGCTGTGGACTGATTTTTCTTTTAAATGTTTTATTAAGTGCATCAATTTCTGGGTTTTTTCCAACGTATTTCCGCTTTTCAGGGCCAATTTTTTGATGAAATCTTCCGTAATTTCATTTGTGTTCACATAGTATTTTGAGCGAAGGGTTTCCAAAAAATAAGTAATCTTCTTCGCTATAATATTGCTGTAATCTTTATGCTGAAAATACAGGTCGCCAATGGTTTTGGTGAATTCAACCGAAGTATTTTCCAACGGCTCAATAACTTCCACAATCCGCTGTTCCCTTTTTCCCTTGAAAAGTACAAAAATCAATAATCCGCCAATCAGAACATAATATGCCCAAGTGAGCGGCGCTTGGTCCAAAACAAACCGCATGGGCGATTCCACGACTTTTCGTCCAGATTTTAGATACTCATCCCAATAAATTTTATCGGTATCAATGTATGAAAGTACGTTGGCGGCGTATTGTTCGTTACCTTTTAGCAGATAATAATTTGAAAAAGCTTCGGGTAGGTTGTGCAATAAAAACTGTCCTTTTCCGAAGTTTACTTTCACATAATTCAAATCTCCCAATGCACTTTCGGCATTTTCATAATATCCCAGGGCCGTGGTTTTTAAGGTGTCAATTTCGTTAAAGGAAGCTTTAAAAACCCCTTTTTTGAAGGCAGGAAGTGAATCTTGTTTTAACGATGGCGAGAAGAATTTCGGGCGAATTTCTTCTTCCAAAATATTGTAATTGGCCGTGGATTCGATGCCCAGGGAATCCCGCAGCATGTAACCAATGTTGCGGGAAGCGATAAACACTGTGTTCCCGTTTTCTACATATTTTAAAATTTCATCGGTCTGTCTTTCATCAAAGAATATTTCGTCATTGATAAAAATATAGGCCGAATTTTGCGCATAGGTGCTGTCCGTCAAAAACTCGTAGGGGTCTTTGGCAATCTTTTCTATTTCGGCATTTTTGAATAGGGAAGGGGCTTCCTCACATAGCACGAAGCCGCCGAACGGAATTTTATCAGCCGAAGTGTAACTGACGCGCCAATCGATAGGTTTTGGGCGCACGAGCTCCGTAATCACGATGCCCAGCAACGCGATTCCGAAAATCCACAGTACCCTTTTTGAACGTTTATCCAACATTTTTCAGGTTTTGGTTCAGTCGTTCAAAATCTTTTTCGGCGTTTTCAAAACCGGTCTTGTCCAGCGCATATTCGCCGTACCAAATATTGTCGTAGAGATAGGAGGTTTTTTTGAAGTTTTCCTTTAAGGTAATATTCTCAATTTCGCGGTAATAATCACTGTTGGTTTTTTCAAAATGCCAATCGATGATGTTGTTCAGCGACAGTAATTTCAGTGATTTAAGATACATATAGCGAATCGCCAAACGGTAATTTTCTTCCTTTAGGGCATTTTTTATGTAGCTGTCCAGATCTATATTTTCAATGTGTTCCTCCTGAATATTGAGCGGCGCTACCATTTTGCTTTTTCTGCTGAAAAATGACGAGGCATTATCGCCCACGAGCAATTTCACCAAAATATAAATGGCGAAAACGATAAGCAAAATGTACACTATGATTTTTATGATTTGGTAGGCTTCTGGCGAAAGATGGATACCAAAAAACTCACCCATTCTATTGAAAAACCAAGTAATTGCGCGACCCAAATAGTTTTCTGCCTCGCCTTCCATTGTGTCGTAATCGAAATCGTTTCCGGAATATTTCTCACTTAAATTTTCTGGGAAATGTTTAGGTGCAAGCTTACTGCTGTCAACGGCCACAGTAAGACTGTCCACATCTGCGGCTGTGGCAGAGAAGAAATTGAAAAGGAAAAAAGATATAAAAAGCAATTTATTCACCGGCGCCAATGTTTTCGATACGCTCGCGCGTGGCTTCGTTATAGGTTTCTTCGTGAAGGGAGTAGTATAGAATTCCGTTCACAAATTGTATCATAGACTGGTTGAGGGTATAAAGAATCAATAATAGTGATAGGGCAAGCGTCCAAACCACGTTGGCTCCTGCCGAATTGGCTAGATCTACGCCGGTATCCAAAGAGTGAAAGGCATAGACGCCAATCAAAATGCCGGGAACCATCATTACAACCATCATCAAAATACCGAGCAACATCCCTATGACCAGATTTGAGAGCACACTTTTCCAAAAGAAACTTTTCATAAGTTTCCAGCCTTCCCCGAAAGCATCTGTTACATCTTTGTTGTCATTTATCATTGCCATAAAAGACAGACCCACCCAACTGGTGTAGGCCAAAACAATTAGATAATATGCGAAGGTTCCAATTATAGGTATAAAACCTAAGATAATTCCAGCTATCATTGCGATCACGTAACCAAAGACCATTAAGATTATAAAGAGGATTATTTTTCCGAGGTTTTGTTTTACCGTCTCCCAGACTTTCTTTTTTTCTACAATAGCACCCCTGTTTTTTTCGTACTGCATTACGTAAACAGCAGCAAGGCTATAGTTTAGCACGGCTGTAATTATGTAGAGAATAAAAAAGCCCATAAACCCCAAGCCTAACATCATAAAATAACCGGAATTGTCACTTTCAATTCCATAGGTGTTGGAAGCATTATAGGCACCTATAAAACCTGTAACCATTAAATAGCTTACGCCCAAAAAGCCCAGAATAAAAAGACCGTTATAGCTGATGAAGATATTTAAAAATGGTTTGAAATTCTGTTTAAAAAACTCAAAGTAGGTTGTTATCATTTCGCCTACATCGCGTTGCTGTTTAAGCTGAATATGTTTGTCTTGCATGCTTTTTGTTGAGGATAATTGGATAAATAACGTAATAAAAAATAATAAGCGCCAAGGAAGTAAAAATAATGGTCATTGCCAACCAAACGGGCATATTGCTGTAACGGGTTATAAACCCTTCGATAAACCCGGCAATGATGAAAAAGGGAATGGTGCTGACTACAATTTTAAGACCGTCCTTTGCGCCTTTCAAAAATGAAACTTTCCGTGAATATGTTTTTGGGAAAAGAATGCTGTTGCCCATTACCATTCCCGCACAGCCCGCAATTACGATTACCGAAATCTCAATGGTACCGTGCAACCAAACGCTCTTAGAGGCTTCGAAAAGAAGGTCGCGGTTGTAGAAAAAGGTGAAAAAGGCCCCGAGCATCACGCCATTGCTGAATAATATGTAGGCCGTTCCCAAAGAGGTAATCACGCCAAAGGCATACGCCAAAAACGCCACGCGAATGTTGTTGATGGTAATTCCCAGAAAGGTACCTATTTCACTTCCGCTTTTATAAATAGCGGTCGGGTCGCCTTTTTCAATATTATTCAAGGTTTCATTTACGTAACCATCGCCAAGTATTAACCGAACGAATGAATCATCGTTTACTGCGGAAATGGCGCCAATTGCCGTGGCTGTAGCGAACAGCAAAAATGAAAAGAGCAACATACGCTGATGCTGGCGGAAAAACAGCGGAAACTCGTATTTCCAAAAGCTCACAATGCGGTTTTTGGTTTCTTTTTTATTCTTGTAAATCTTTTGGTGCGCTTGTGAAGCCAACGAATTTAAATACTGAAGTACCTTGCTATCAGGGTAATAAGTTTGCGCATAGGCAAGGTCGTTAGTGAGCTGAATGTAATGGTCCGCAAGCTGGTCTGGACTTATTTTTGAATTAAGTGTGATTGCTTTTTCAAATGCAATCCATTTTTCCTTATTTTGCTTGACGAATGCCGCTTCGCGCATCTTCTTAAATTTTCGATAAATATAACCACTTGCTTTTACATGGCAAACTTAGAAATCAATACTACCCAAAACGTAAATCTGGATTATAAGATAGTAAGTGTGGGCGAGCGTATTTTGGCTTTTCTTATAGACCTTTTCCTGTTTTTTGCGTATTTCTATATCGTAGAATTGGCCACCGAGGCAATGAATATGGCATTCAGTGATAATTGGACTGTTTTTGGGCTTCAGCAATTGTTGCTCTTGCCGGTAATGTTCTATTCGCTTTATATGCACATCCTTTTCAACGGAAGGACCGTAGGAAAAATGGCGATGAAAACCCGCGTGGTAAAAGTGGACGGAAGTCCCGCGCGCTGGAGCGATTATATGGTTTTGTGGATGCTCCGGTTGGTAGATATCTGGATTTTTTTGGGTTCCATTGGCTTGCTTTCCATTATTTTTTCAGACAAGAGACAACGCGTTGGCGACCACGCTGCAGGAACGGTTGTAATAAGTACAAAAAGTAAAGTAAAAATAAGTCATACCATTTTGGAAGAAATTGCAGACGACTATCAACCCAAGTTTTTGAACGTAACCAAGTTGACCGATAAAGATGCCCGTCTTATAAAGGAAACCTATCTCATCGCCATTAAATCAAATGATTTTAAAACCTTGAACGCGCTTCGGAAAAAAGTGGAAAGCGTTTTGGAAACGTCTTCAGATTTATACGATAAACAATACATAGATACCGTTTTGCGCGACTATAACCATTTTACACAGAACATGTGAAGCTGATATTACTCATAGACATCTTAGGGACCATCGCGTTCGCCATTTCTGGGGTACTTACCGCCCTCAACAAACGCTTGGACCCTTTCGGAATTTTGATAATTGCCTTTGTAACGGCTGTTGGCGGTGGAACATTGCGCGATATTCTTATTGATGCAAACGTAGCATGGATGCGCAACCTTACCTATGTTTATGTAATTTTTGGTTCTACAATTTTTGCAGTTATTTTCAGAAAAAGGCTAGGTTACATTCGTCGTTCACTGTTTTTATTTGACACTATTGGTATTGCACTCTACACTATCGTTGGGGTAGAGAAGGGCATCGCGGCAGGTTTTCATCCTATAATTTGTATTGCTCTAGGAACAATGACAGCCTGTTTTGGAGGTGTGCTGCGCGATATACTTTGTAATGAAATCCCCATCATCTTCAGAAAGGAAATTTATGCAACGGCCTGTATTTTGGGAGCTTCTGCATATTTCTTATTGCACAATACTCCAATTTCTGAAGATTTTATAGTTATAATCTCTGGTTCAATTGTAATTATAGTTCGGTTGCTAGCGGTATATTTCAATCTTTCCTTGCCGAGTATTTATAGGAAGGATGAGTTGTGAGTTTAAGTGTTTAAAGGCTTATGAGTTTAGAAATTAGTAGGAAAAATAATATATTGCCGCCAAAAGTAATTCGCCCAAAATCTTTTATATGAAAAAACTTTACATTTTTCTTTTTCTTTTAGTCTGTGGTTTTACTAATGCGCAGATTGTGAATATTCCTGATGCGAATTTTAAAAATGCACTGTTAACCACGTATTGTGCAGATTTTAATAATGATGGTATTTGGGATGGGGACGCTGACACCAATAATGACGGAGAAATTCAAGTTTCTGAAGCACAAGCGGTATATCAATTATACCTTAACGATCAAAATATTGCCTCACTAGAGGGAATACAAAGCTTTATAAACGTAGAATGGTTAAGTTGTAAAATCAATAATTTATCTTCTTTGGATTTATCGCAGAATACAAAATTGAAGTTTTTTGATTGTGATGATAATGATATTCAAAGTTTGGATTTTGCCCAAAATCCTGCACTTATAACTTTAAGATGTAACAATAATCAGTTGACTAGTCTTAACGTAACCCAAAATTTAAATCTGGAATCATTAGGGGCGGCCGTCAATCAACTTACCAATCTAGATGTGAGCCATAACAGTAAGCTTAATCAGTTGGTTTTAAACAGTAATAAGTTTACAAACATAAACTTATTGAACAATCCACTTTTGAGAGTTTTTCGATGTATTGAAAACCAAATTACAGAACTCGACTTTACTGGAAATTCGGCTTTGGAAGTTGTTTATTGTGGCTTTAATTTACTAACCACTCTCGATTTTAGCCATAACCCTTTGCTTGAAATTGTGTATTGTGTTGGCAATACCATTACCGAGATTAATGTATCACAAAACCCTAATTTAATGAGTTTGGATTGTGCCATGAATAATATTATAGAGTTGGATTTTTCGCAAAATCCAGCGTTGGAACTATTATCCTGCTATGATAACAATCTTACGGTATTGGATTTGTCTTTACAGAGCAATCTTGTAGGTTTATACTGTTTCGATAATCAAATAAAATCATTAAATATCAAAAACGGAAACAACATTAATATGGATAGGATGTTAGCCTATAACAATCAGCTCACATGCATTCAAGTTGATGACGTAAATTATGCATATAGTCAAGTTTGCGAACAACAGAACTATTTTGGTTGGTGCAAAGATGAAATTGCTAGGTATAGTGAAAATTGTCTATTAGATATCAGAGACTTAGCAACCATAGATTTTCAATTATTCCCCAACCCAGCAGAAAATATGTTGAATATCCAATCAACCGAAAACATTGAAAACGTAAAAATCTATTCTACTCAAGGATTTTTGGTAAAAGAAGTTTATTCAAAATCCATTGATGTTTCACAGTTGAGCGCAGGGATGTATTTTGCTCAAATAACTTTAAACGGAAAAAGTTTCACAAAGAAATTTATTAAAGAATAATTGGATAAATTCCGAAATTTCTGAAACTTCCAGTGATTTTTGGAATTTTCTATTCAATTACCTTCGCGCTAATATAAATATTGTTCAGCGGCCAGTCGCCATCGTCCGCCTTCACTTTTGAAATTTCGTCTACCACGTCCATCCCCTTGGTCACTTTTCCGAAGATGGTGTATTTACCGTTTAAATGGGTTGTTGAAGATTTTGGTCCCAAGAAAATAAAAAATTCATACGGTGCCGTTCTATTGTCAGGGTTTTCACGATATTCCTTGGCTCCCGAAACCGTTCCGTATTCGTGCAAGCGGCCTGGAACTATCTCTGCGGGAAGCAAATATTCCTTTCCTAACTCCGCGCGTTTCTTCTGCGTTGAAACCAAATCACTATTGCCGGCCTGGATTATAAAATTTGGAACCACTCGATGAAAGAATGTTTCGTGAAAATAGTTTTGTTTCACCAAATAGATAAAATTGGCGCGGTGCATTGGCGTGTCTTCGTAAAGTTCAATTTCAATATCGCCAAACCGGGTGGTTATCAAGACCTTGGTTTCCGGGTTTTCCTTTCCGTATTCGGTTAAAAAGGAAACCACATTATCGTTCGTAATTTCAGGATATTCTGAAATGGCATCAGGTTCGGTTTCAGTTTTAGCCTCAGTCTTTGTTTCTATTTCGTTTTTGTCCCGAGAGCCATCGGCATCGTAAGCCTTTTTCTTATCTTCACAGCTTCCAAAGAACAGAACAATTCCCAGGCAATAAATAAACAACTTCTTCATAAATGGATTTTCGCGATTTTGAAAAACGGATTGTAAAAGTAACAAAAATGGAACTTCCCGGCGAAACGGTCCAATTTAAAATGGCACCTATGGAACGCTTGCAGGAACTGAAACGCATTGCCCGCCACCAGAATACCGCAAAGAGGGCAGGGGTGATGTCGCTTTTTTACCCTTCGGAAGATTTTGAAACACGCTTGATTTTAATCCTTCGGAAAACTTACAAAGGCGTTCACTCTGCACAGGTGGGTTTTCCCGGCGGCAAACTTGAAGCAGAAGATAACTCCATACAGGATGCCGCCTTGCGTGAAACCGAAGAAGAAGTTGGCGTTTCACGGAATGCAATTTCAGTATTAAAAGCGCTTACTGAAATCTACATTCCACCCAGCAATTTTTTTGTGCAACCCTTTTTGGGAATAACCGCACAATCACCAAAGTTTATTCCGCAGGAAGAAGAAGTGGAAGCACTGATAGAAGTAACCCTACGCGACTTTATGGACGATGTGAACGTAACCACCCAAACCCTCTCCACGTCCTACGCCACAAGCATTGAAGTGCCAGCTTTTAAATTGAACGGACACATAGTTTGGGGCGCTACCGCAATGATGCTCAACGAAGTGCGCGAATTGCTTAAAAAAGTGCTGTAATGGCTTATTTTAGTATATTTGTCTTTCCTACGTCGGTAGTAGGTAGACGGTAGTTGATAGGTGTTACAAAGTTCAAATTTATGAAGCCATTTCTTACCGCAGACTGAGCGCTGACCATTGAATATTGAATACTGATTACTGAAAAATGAGTCTCTTCAAAAAAAACCCTTTTGGGCATATACTTTTTTTAAAACTCTGGTTAATACGGATAGCTGGTCTGTTAACTCACCGAAGATTTAAAGGCTTTAATGAATTAAAAATTGAGGGAAGCGAGATTCTTAGAGAGCTTCCAGAGAGAAATGTACTTTTTGTAAGCAATCACCAAACCTATTTTGCAGATGTTGCGGCTATGCTGCATGTTTTTAACGCAAGCCTGCACGGCCGTGAGGATAGCATTAAAAATATTGGATATCTCTGGAACCCGAAACTAAATATTTATTTTGTAGCGGCAAAGGAAACAATGAAGGATGGTTTATTGCCAAAAATCCTTGCCTATGCTGGTTCTGTAAGTATTGAACGCACCTGGCGTGAAAAAGGAAAAGAAGTAAACAAGCAGGTGAAGATGAGCGATGTAAGCAATATTACCAAAGCGCTAAATGACGGTTGGGTGATTACCTTTCCGCAGGGAACTACCAAACCTTGGAAACCCATCCGCAGAGGAACTGCACATATCATCAAAAAGAACAAACCTGTAGTAGTTCCCGTTGTAATTGATGGTTTCAGAAGATCGTTTGATAAGAAAGGGCTTCGGATAAAGAAAAGGGGTATTCTTCAATCTATGGAAATCAAACCACCGCTTGATATTGATTACGATAACGAGACAATGGAACAAATCGTGGAAAAGCTGGAATATGCCATTGAGCAGCATCCATCATTTCTAAAAGTAATACCTGCTTCTGCAATACAAAGCGAAGAAGAACTCAACAAAGAGCGTCAGTGGCGTTATTAAATGAGTTTTCAGTCGCAGTGGCAGTTTTCAGTAGTTTTAAAGGGTATCATAACTTTTTACTGCGGCTTTTTTCACAACTCTATCTTCTTTAGTTCTTTATAGTTATTGTACAGCCTTCTTAAAAGAATTCCGTAAACAATTCTGTAAAATAAAAGGATAAAACCAATCATCACGATTCCGAAAAGTATTTGGATCACAAAAAACATTTTCATAAACCTTTCTTGTGAAATGTTCGTGATACCATAATCTTCCGTCATAAACTGGAATACAATATCCTGGTTGAAATAGTAGTAAAAATTAATTCCTATTATCAGTAAAACTGAAGCTGTTACGTTGTAAATCACAAAATACTTGACCGTTTTTCGTGTACGCAGAATATTCTTCATCAAGTCTTTGATAGAATCTGTGGTTGAGATTTTGCGATAGTTTCGGTAAAAAAGAATGATAAAAACTCCAAATACCGTATAGTTTAGCACGTTTACGCCCACCAAAATATTATGAAGACCAATATCGTCACTAAACTTGGTGCTCGATTCCGGTACCATGAAGGAAAGGAGGGTCCAAAAAAGAATTTCGGCAATACTTATGTAGAATATCCATTTTACGATTGAAGAGGATTTCTTCAACAACATTTTGTAAATATCATCATAGGTAAGCTTCGGAAGCTTTTGCTCACTGCTTTGCCATTGTTTTTTTAATAGTTCCAGTTCATCCATTGTGGGTTACGGATTTAAAATGGTTCGTAATTTTTCCTTTATCCGGTTCATTTTCACTCTAGCATTTACCTCTGTAATACCAAGGGTTTCAGAGATTTCCCTGTAGTTTTTGTCTTCCAGATAGAGAAAAACCAATGCTTTGTCAATATCGTTCAGATCTTTCACGGCACTGTACATAAGCTTCAATTGTTGTTCGGTTGTATCATCATAGGGTTCTGAGGAAATTTTAAAACTGACCCCTTCAAAATCCTGTGTTTTTATACTTCTTTTTGATTTTCTATAAAGCGTTATTGCCGTATTAAGTGCCACGCGGTACATCCAAGTGCTAAATTTGGAATCGCCCCGAAATTTTGGGTATGCGCGCCAAAGTTGAATGGTTATTTCCTGAAACAGATCGTTATGCGCGTCGCTGTCATTGGTATATAACCTACAGATTTTATGTACAATGTTTTGATTCTCCTCCAGTTGGGTCACAAAACTATGTTCTAGCTCTTTGTTCAATGGTAGTTTGTTAGCTTTTGATTAGTATTTACGAAGAGAGGTTTGTTACAAAAATCATAAAAATTAAACGAACTCTCATTACAATGCCTAAATTTAGGGTATAAAATAAACAGATGAATATTCCCGAAACCAGCTTGCCCCGAATTGTAGTTATAGGTGGCGGATTTGCTGGTATTTCTTTCATAAAAAAGCTTCAAAAAGAGAAGATACAAATTGTACTTTTTGACAGACACAACTACCATACGTTCCAGCCATTGCTATACCAAGTTTCCACGGCTGGATTAGAGCCAGATTCCATAGCATATCCACTTCGAAAAATTTTCAGGGATAATAAGGATTTTCATTTCAGAATGGCAGAAGTGGAACGAATAGATACGGTTAACAACAGTATTTTAACTTCCATCGGAAGTTTAAATTATGATTATTTGGTAATTGCCACGGGTACGCGTACCAATTTCTTCGGAAATGAGAACATCGCAGAAAATAGCATGCCCATGAAAACAGTACCGCAAGCACTTAACATTCGAAGTTTGATGCTACAGAATATTGAAAAGGCAGATATAACAACAGATGAAAGGGAAAGAAAGCGACTACTGAATTTTGTGATTGCAGGGGCTGGGCCTACTGGCGTGGAGCTTGCGGGAGCTTTGGCAGAATTCAGAAAGGGAATTCTTGAGAACGATTATCCCGAGCTTGAAGAGGAAGAAATGAACGTACACCTTATTGAAGGATTGGATAGGGTGTTACCGCCAATGAGCAAGCAGGCTTCGGAAAAGGCGCATAAATTTTTAGAAAAACTTGGTGTTCAAATCCATCTGGAAACATTTATCAGTGATTATGATGGGAAAACAGTTACTACCAAAGACGGTCAAAAATTTGAAACGGCAACCTTTATATGGGCTGCTGGAGTTACTGGCGCTCCTATAAAAGGAATAGATGGTGAGGCATTAATAGAGAAAGCCAATAGATATAAAGTTGATGGATTTAATAAAATAAAAGGTTTTGAAAATATCTATGCACTTGGGGATGTTGCCTTAATGGAATCTACAAAATACCCTAAAGGGCATCCGCAAGTTGCACAGCCTGCCATTCAACAGGGTAAACAGCTGGGGAAAAATTTCAGGAAAATGCTAAAAGGTGAAAAAATGGAGCCTTTTGAATATTTTGATAAAGGAACCATGGCCACCGTAGGACGCAATAAGGCGGTTGTTGATATGGGCAAATTATACTTCGGCGGCGCAATAGCCTGGTTTCTTTGGATGTTTGTTCATCTTTGGTTTTTGGTGGGTTTCAGAAATAGGGTAGTAACGTTTTTTAATTGGACGTATAGTTACATCAATTATGATCGCGCCGCACGCTTGATTATTCGTCCTTTTAAAAAAACCTAACCGCTGTTGGGTTATATATAAATATAGCCTACAGCCTTCCGTTTATTGAACCTTTACCGGGATAGGCCCACCATTTGAAACCCAACTGCCACCGATTTCATCAATGTTAACGTCCAGCTCATCCGAGGTTTCAATCTTTTTGAGATTTACTTTCACTTCATCATAGGTATCAACACTTTTAAGGTTAACGTTTAGTTCGTCATAAGTGTTAATGTCTACCAAGCGTACGTCCATCACTTCCGTGAAAGGTTTACTGGGTAGTGTTTCGATTTCGTTTGCGTAAGCGGACGGAATAAATTCAAAGTCTCTCATCACATTTATGGTGAGGCAAACAGCGATGATTGTTAAAATGATTTTTGTGTAGTTGTCTGTTTTCATCTGTATAATATTTAATAAAATGGAAGATGTAATGCCGTAATTAATCATCTTCGGTTGGTTCGTAATTAGTTAATGGGCATTTCATAAATAATTTATTATAGTCTTTGGGTATTATAATTTTTCATAGGTTACCATTGCAATCTCTTCACTTTTACCGCGAAGCTTTTCTTTCCCCAGTTCTTTTTTGGTAACGCCTTTTGGTAATTTATAAGCAATATCGGCAAATGGTTTTGAAGCTAAAATTTCGACATCCAGTTCGTTGCACATGGCCTGAATACGTGAGGTTGTGTTCAAAACATCACCAGAAAAAGCGATATCGCGCTTTATTTGCCCAATTTCACCAACCATTACCGTGCCGTAGTGAAGACCCACTTTGAATTCGGGAACCACACCGTATTTTTTTAAGTATTTGGGAGCTTTATATTTAATTATCTTTTTCATGCTATAATAGCATTGTATAGCATTTCCGCGTTTTAGGCCCCATTTCATTTTCCAAGACACAACCACTTCATCACCAACATATTGATAAACTTCGCCGCGGGTTTGTACTATGGCGGGAGCTATGTGCCTAAAAAAATCTTTCAAAAAATTGAAATACTTTTCCTCTCCCAAACTTTCGGCAATTCCCGTGGCATTTTTAATATCGGCAAACATAAAAATACGTCGTTCATGTTTGGGCCTAAAATATCTTCCTATTAAATAATCCGGAAACACTCCAGGACCATATTTGTCGTTTACCATCAAAACGATAAGCGTAATTAGAACTATGAATAGCCAAATGATATAATTCTTTATAAAAAGCCATGTGCCAAAAAAGGAAATTGTTTGCTGAAGCACTTCCAAGGTATAGAATGGAACCCCCAAGTCTTCACTCGTTATGTACAATGCACCAATGGCACCTACCAAAAAAGCGGTGACGGTGTAAGCGATTATTAAATAAAGAAGGGCTTTCCAAAAAACCAAACGCCTAAGCCAACGTTCCATTAAATTTACGGTTACAATGCCGCCTATGAGCCCTGCTGAAATGGCAACAATAAGGTTTGCCATTACTGCTGAATAAAAATCGTAACTAGAACTCAATACTCCGTTGCTTTTTAGAGTAATGAATTCGTAAAAAAACATAACATTCGAAATTATCACCCACGCTATCAAAATCCAAAAAGCCCGTCGCGTATAAAACCACAGCTGTCTGGTAGTGTATCTTTCAAAATTAGGTTTTAAACCCATTAGCAGTTTTTGTATTTGTCATGAAGGCCATCCCCATTTTTTATCATAGGAATGCATTTTTCCAATCTGCTCTGTTGGGTAGCTTCCCGTTTTGCTTGCCCAATATGTTCGGCATATTCTCGCTGTTTGCCGGGAGTGAGTTTTTGAAAATGATTTTTTAATGAAGTATCTTTCTTGAAGGCATTTTCAAGAATAGGCGGGATTGAGACACCTTTTTTTCTCACGGGCTTTAATTCCTTTCCAGACTTGCTGTTGGCTATAGCTTCTTCTATATATTCCAAAACAATTTGAGGGTCAATTTCATCACCCTTTTCAAACCGCCACTGCCGTAGTGCTTTGGTGATGCCTTCTTGTGCGTTAAGAAGTTTGTTATGCTTGTCTTTTAAAAAAACACCTTGGTGAAACCAAAGCGCCATATGGTTTTTAAAATCGGCAATTCCTACTACTAATTTTCCATTAAGAGTGTAGTTGGGTTTGCTCCATTTTACTTCTTCCTTTAATTCTGTTTGCAATATAATTTCGCGGAGCTTTTGCAATTCTACCTTCCATTTGGTTTGTTTATTAATGTAAGCATCAACTTTTTGAGAATCATCCATTACTTTTCTTTTATTCCGAAGATACAATTTTCCATTTCTTTTTGCATAAAAAAGTAGGACTGATTTTATTTTGAAATTTACAAAAATTGGTTTTCTGTGACAAAGAATGAATGTTTAATCAGGAAAATTATTTTATTAAATTTTACAAAATATTTATTGTTAATCAATAAATATTTATTTACTTTCGTAAAGTAATTATAAAAATATCTCTAATGAAAACAAATATTATAATGAAAGTGATGAATATTATATTTTGGATAATATTCATTGGTTTGTGCATAAAGACCGGGGCTTTGCTCGTCTCTCTTTTTGTAACCCTCTTTATAAATTCCGGTGGCGCAGCAGATACTTATATGGGGCTGGATCTTTTAGATGTGTACAATTTTAACGTAGAATATTATATTGGCATAGCCAGCTTTTTGATAGCGCTGTCGGCACTGAAAGCTTATCTTGCCTATCTTGTGATAAAGCTTTTTATGAAATTTGATTTAAGTTATCCCTTTAATGAAAAGACCGCTTCGCTAATTACACAAATGAGCCATTATGCTTTAAGTATTGGTGTTGTGGCCATAATTGCGGAAAACTATGCAAACCGTATCATGAAGCAAGGGTTTACATTACAAATAGACTGGGGCGCAGAACAGTTTTTATTTTTTGCGGGTGTCATTTATATAATAGCATTGGTCTTTAAAAGAGGAGTAGAGATACAAAACGAAAATGAACTAACAATTTAATTATGCCAATAGTCGTAAACTTGGACGTGATGATGGCCAAGCGAAAAATGTCATTAAACGAACTTTCCGAAAAAGTAGGGCTTACGCTTTCCAACCTTTCCATTTTGAAAACCGGAAAAGCAAAAGCGGTGCGCTTTAGCACCTTAGAGGCCATTTGCGAGGTATTGGAATGTCAGCCAGGAGATATTTTGGAATTTGTTGAGTAAGTTTTATCCAAAAAAATATCTATAATGAAATACTACAATTGGGACATCATTTTTTACAGTTCGGTTTATTTTTTTCTGAAATGATACCTTGAAGTTTCATCTTTGACCTAAAAATAAAAACCAACCGATCTATGAAAATTTCAATCATTACCATTTTAGCGCTCCTTTCACCTTTTTTCTTTTTTGCCCAAAATACGGTATCCGGAATCGTTACCGATAATAGCGGCAAACCAATCTTTGGAGCCAATGTGTATTTAGAAGGCACTTACGATGGAAGTACTTCCGATGAAAACGGAAAATTTTCATTTGAAACTTCTGAAACCGGCACACAAACCTTGACCATTTCCTATGTTTCTTTTGAGGCTTCAAAAATCATTGATGATGTTTCAAAAATGAAAGGTTTGAAAATTACGCTTCGTGATGATGTGAATTCCCTAGATACCGTAACAATTTCTGCAGGTTCCTTTTCTGCGGGCGATAACAGTAAAATTTCTGTTTTAAAACCTTTGGATATCGTTACAACCGCAAGTGCATTGGGAGACTTTGTGGGCGCATTACAAACCCTTCCGGGAACCACGACCGTTGCAGAAGACGGACGCCTCTTTGTACGAGGGGGCGATGCTGGCGAAACCCAGATTTTCATTGATGGCATACGGGTTTTTACGCCATATTCGCCTACAACAAACAATGTGCCTACACGCGGACGTTACAGTCCTTTCTTGTTTGATGGAATTACATTTTCCACGGGTGGTTACTCTGCGGAATATGGACAAGCATTATCGTCCGTATTACTTTTGAACACTATAGACGAACCAGCGCAACGAAAGACTGACATTGCCATTATGAGCGTGGGCGGCGGTCTTGGCCATACTGAAAAGTGGGAAAAAAGCTCGTTGAGCGTTAACACTACCTATATAAATTTAGCGCCTTACATAGCGCTTTTGCCAGATAGAAATGATTGGAAAAAACCTTTTGAAACAGCTTCGGGTGAAGCGGTTTTTCGTCAGAAAATTGGGGATGGTCTCTTAAAAGTTTACGGTGCTTTTGACACTTCCGATTTTGAGCTTACCCAAGAAGACATAAACCAGCCCGAGGGAACGCGATTTAAACTCAACAACCAAAATTTTTATACCAATGCCAGTTACAGTAAAATGCTTGAAAATGACTGGACTGTTTTTGGCGGTGGAAGTTATACTTTCGGAAAAACCAAGGTTGGCATTGACGAAGCCAATATAAAAGATATTGAAAATTCAGCACACCTAAAGCTGAGGTTGAAAAAACGCTTTAGCAATCGGTTTAAGTTAAATTTTGGGGCCGAACAGTTTGTGACCGACTTCAACGAAGATTATGACGAACCAAATTTTGCCGCAAAATTAGGCTACTACAATAATATTTCGGCAGCATTTACGGAGGCAGATTTTATTTTTTCGCGAAAGCTAGCCTTAAAACTGGGCGTTCGTGGTGAATACAGTGAATTGTTCAAAGAGTTTACGGTTTCGCCAAGAATTTCCTTTGCCTATAAAACAGGGAAGAGCAGCCAGCTTTCATTAGCCTATGGCGATTTCTTTCAGCAGCCGGAAAGCGAAGTGCTGAAATTCACCAATAATCTGGAAGCGCAGCATACCCAACACTATATTATGAACTATCAATATTCAGCCAATAATAGAATTTTTCGTGCTGAGATATATAGAAAGCAATATACCAATCTTGTTACATATAATGACGAAATTCCTGACGTATACACAACATTTCTAAACAATGGTGATGGTTTTGCGCAAGGACTTGATTTATTTTGGCGAGACAATGAGACGCTTAGAAACATAGATTATTGGGTAAGTTATTCCTATTTGGACACCGAACGGAAGTATAAAAATTACCCCGTTGCCGCCACGCCGAGTTTTGCAAATACCCATAACCTTTCGGTAGTTGGAAAATACTGGATTAACGATTGGAAAAGCCAGATTGGGTTCAGTTATCAATACGGCAGCGGAAGAACCTATACCGATTTGAACACGCCCGGTTTTCTTCAGAATAAAGCCCGCGATTATAACAGTGTGAGCTTGAACTGGGCATATTTACTTTCACAACAAAAGATTCTATATGTTTCCGTAAATAATGTTTTTGCTTTTAAAAATGTAAATGGCTATCAATATGCCAATGCTCCGGATGTAAATGGAAACTTTGCCCGCAGAGAATTACTTCCTGCCGCAGATCAGTTCTTTTTTGTGGGCTTTTTCTGGACCATCAGCGATGATGGAAAGGACAATCAGCTTGATAATTTATAATGGCGGAGTCAAACTTACAATTCAGCTATAAAATTCAACAGTTCGGGTTATCAATTTTTTAAAGCTGAATATTTTAAAAGAAATTTGAATAACAATTTATACTAACTAAAAATCTTGAAACCATGCAAAATGTAATCACGTATTTAATGATCTTTTTTACTGCCCTTATTATGCAGGGACAAACAGATTCAGCAGTTAATACAGCCGCTGAACCCACTAAATATCAACAGGGAATGCGAAAAGCTTTTCAGCTTTGGCAGGAAAACAAATCGTGGGAAGCCGCAAACGTGTTTGAACGTATTGCAACAGCCGAACCCGATAATTGGTTGCCACCGTATTACGTGGCGCAGATTAACGTAATCAACAGTTTTACCGAAAAGGACGGAACTAAATTGAAAGCTCAATTGGACAAAGCGCAGGATTTTATCAATGATGCTACCGCAATTTCAAAAGAAAACCCAGATTTACTGGTTTTACAGGCACAACTATATACCGCTTGGATTGTTTATGATGGACAACAGTACGGAATGACCTATTCCGCGAAAGCTTCGGAACTTTACAATAAAGCCTTGGCGCTTGCTCCAGATAATCCACGTATTATTTTAGCAAAAGCTGAATGGGATATGGGCGGCGCAAAATATTTTGGGCAATCCATTGAACCCTACTGTAAAGACATTCAGCGCGCCATAGATCTTTTTGCTACCTTTAAACCAGCGGGTGAATTTTACCCAACTTATGGTGAAGAACGGGCTAAGCAAGTACAGGCAGAAAGCTGTAATTAAAATTTTGCCGCCAATTCGCGAATACTCCATATCCTCCTGCAAGGTCTTTAAGACCTTGTAGGTATAAAAAAGGAAAATATTTATGCGCATTTTAAAAGAATTTGGAAAAGCATTTTTCGTGGGAGCCCTGGTTTTCATCATCCTCGGTTTGATTCAATATGCCAATGGATACCAATATGATAACTGGCGTGATATTCTATTTGCCTTCCTTTACAATCAATTGTATTCCGTAATACTGTATATGGTTAATGCGTATTATTTTGTTTTTTTATTGAAATTGTTCCCCAACCAGGTTTTTCAGACAAAAAATCTTTTAAAAGGACTTTTGGGAGGAATTCTGGTTACACTTTTGGCACTATTATTTATTCGATTTATAACAGAAGTCATAATAGACGGAAAAGGCTTTTCAGCATTTATTGCTGCCGAAAAGATGCAGTATTACTATATATCGTTTATCATTTCGGTTGTGGTCACCACTGTATTTTACGTGGTTTACTATTATAGAAATAAGCAACAGACTATTGTAAAGGAACAGAAAATAATTGCCGGAACAGCTTCGGCAAAATTTGATGCCCTTAAAAACCAATTGGATCCACATTTTCTTTTTAACAGTTTAAACGTACTTACCAGCCTAATTGAAGAAAATCCCGAAGCCGCTACACGTTTTACTACTTCGCTTTCCAAAGTGTATCGTTATGTTTTGGAACAAAAAAACAAGGAGTTGGTTACCCTGGAAGAGGAATTGAAATTTGCGGAGCTTTATATGTCGCTATTGGCGGTACGTTTTGAGGATAGTATTGTTTTTACTTCACCTTCAAAGTTGGAGAACCCACAAGCAAAAGTAGTCCCGTTATCGCTTCAACTTTTGTTGGAAAATGCGGTTAAGCATAATCAGGTTATGCCTTCAAAAAAATTGTACATAACAATTAAAGAAGAAAATGGCAATTTGGTGGTTACCAACAACAGTCAGCCAAAGCAGGTTTTAAAAGAGAGCACGGGCGTTGGTTTGCGGAACATTCGTGATAGATATGCACTATTGACGGAACGCCCAGTAATAATTAACGAAAATCGAAAAGAATTCAGTATAGCAATTCCCATTTTGGGCGAAAACCTTCATATTATGAATACACCAGATACATTTATTTCAGAAAAAAAATACAAACTCGCAAAAAAGCGTGTGGAAAAGCTAAAAGGATTTTACATTCACTTGACTTTATACATTTTGATGGCCCCCGTGTTTATATACCTGAATTATATTTCGAGAGCCGGCTTTCCGTGGGCGCTTTTTCCCATAGTGGGTTGGGGCTTTGGAGTTATGGGCCACGCTGCCGAAACCTTTAACTATAATCCATTTTTCGGAAAAGATTGGGAGGAGCGCAAAATACGTGAGTTGATGGACGAAGATGAATAGAATACAGTTCGTCCCTAAGAAACTACAGTTGGGTTTCTTCTTTTTTTGAAAGAATTCAACCAGTGCTATCTTTATGAAATAATATAAAAAATCACAATTATGGAAACCGAAAATCATAAAGACAACAAATATTTTAAAGCCAAACAACGCGTGGCAGAAATTAAGAAATTCTACACAAGTTTAATGTTTTACATAGTCTTTATTGCTGCTCTGGCGGGACTTAATTATTATGTAAACGAACTGCGCCATCCGTGGTTTTTATGGGCAGCTTTTGGTTGGGGAATTGGAATCTTTTTTCAGGCCATAAAAACATTTAGATGGGCACCTTTCATAGGTAAGGACTGGGAAGAAAAAAAGATGAAACAGTTTATGGAAGAGGAAGAACAAAAGTCTAAAAATAATTGGAAATAATGGAGTATTCTGAAAGCATAAAATGGAGAAAGGCCCGTAGAAGGGTAGAAGCATTAAAAGGATTTTACAAGCATTTAATAGTATATGTAATTGTAAACATAGCTTTATTTATTGTGAGAGGAAATGTTCTGGAGTTTTTTCAAATTGAATCAAATGATAAAAATTTTGTGGAATGGGTTGATTGGAATATTTTAATAGTTCCATTTTTTTGGGGAATCGGACTACTATTTCACGCGGCGAAAGTTTCAATATAAATCTTCCTTCATAAAAACTGGGAAGAACGACAGTTTAAAAAATTCATGAAAGAAGAATAAAACTTATAAAGCAATGGAAACCAAAAAAAGCTTGGCCTATTTGAAGGCGAAAAAAAAGGTAGAGACCCTAAAGGGATTTTACAGTCACTTGGCGGTATATATAATTGTTAACATATCGATTATACTTGTTTCGGCCAATGTTTTTAATGCTAAGGAAATAAACTTTACACATTGGAGCAATTACATTACCGCTATTTTTTGGGGCATCGGTTTGGTGTCGCACGCCCTGTACGTTTTCTTTGTTATGAATGTGAATAATAACTTTCTAAAACGCTGGGAGGAGAAAAAAATAAAGCAATTTTTAGAGGAAGACCTTTAGAAATCGAAACCAGAAACCAGAAACCAGAAACCAGAAACCTGCAACCTGCAACCTGCAACCAGAAACGAGAAACCAACCAAATGAACGTACTGATCATCGAAGACGAAAAACCCTCTGCACGTTACCTTCAACGGATGCTTGAAAAACAAGATGTAGTTGTCAACCAAATGCTGCACAGTGTAGAAGAAGCCGTGGAATGGTTTCAAAACAACAAGCATCCAGATTTGATATTTCTCGATATTCAACTGAGCGACGGCCTTTCCTTTGAAATTTTTGATACGGTGGAAGTAGACAGCGCCATTATTTTCACCACTGCTTTTGACGAATATGCACTGCAGGCTTTTAAGCTGAATAGTATCGATTATCTCTTAAAGCCTATTGACGAAGCCGAACTGCAGGCTGCAGTTAAAAAGTATAAATTCTTCAAACCGAGCCACAAAAATGTGCAGCTCAATTTTGAGGATATTAAAAAATTGCTCGTAAACCCTATGGAGCGCGAGTATAAAAAGCGATTTACTACAAAAATAGGGCAGCACATTAAAATGATTTCGGTAGATGAAATTGAGTGTATCTATTCTGAAAACAAAGGTACGTATGCACACACGGTGGATGGCCGTGATTATCTTTTGGAAACTACTTTGGAGCAACTGGAACAGGAGCTTTCCCCAGAAACCTTTTTTAGGATAAGTCGAAAATTTTACATAAATATTAATTCAATAAAAGATATAATAGCATACACAAATTCCCGGCTTCAATTGAAGTTAAATAGTTATAGGGAACAGGAAGTAATCGTTGCTCGTGAAAGGGTAAAAGATTTTAAACTTTGGCTGGAGTAGTTATCCTTTCTTTTTGGAAGATTCAATTCTATTTTCTTGAAAGGAGGAAGGTAAAAGCTTCGGAATAAATTTTACCAATAGGGGTAAAAGAACCGTTCCACCAGGCAAGAGAAAGATTGTAAGTGATGGGATGGTTTTACAAATATCCAATAACTGTTCTTTCACTTTCGATTTTTCTTCTGCAGAAAGATCGCGCAGAGTGGATTGCCCAAGCAAAACCATCAATTCACCGCTTTCTTCCAGTTCACGTGTTAAGCGGTCTTTGTTTCTTATAATCAACAGTTTTACAGTAGAGGCAGATTGCTTGTAAAACTGTTTCACTGGGTGCGAATATTCAAACAGCAGGATTTTTTCGGTATAATTTTTTGAAAAGGTGTTGAGGGCCAAAAGACTTTTCTGAAGCTCAGCTTCAGGATAATCAAGTGTAACCAAGAGCTGTTGTAAAAATTGATGTTCTATTTCGTCCATCTTTAAATCTTCCCAAACGGTAAGGCAGCAAAGGTCCAGCAGATAATTTTTTTCTAAAGAATTTTGGCTACTCTTCAAATAATTTAGACTTTCCAAAAAAGTTGCAGCACCACCTTCGGTTTCATCAATTATATATTGCGAAGAAGTTTCAAAAAGTTCAATGAGAAGTTTGTCGTACTTAGTTTTTTTCTTTTTAGACTTTAAGGTGTAGAAACATCCAGTTAAAATTACGGTTTCCAATTGCTTGTAATATTTTTTTGCAGACGCAGGGTCTGCCTGCCACTGTTTATAGGCTAAGACGTCTAGGTATAAAAGCGCATAGGTTAATAATGAAACCGTATTTTTTTTCAACAATGTATTGGCTTCCTGCAATCTTGTAGAAAGGATATGCTCTAAAGTATTTTCTGGGCGTTGTGAAAGTGAAAATTTCTGAAAAAAGCTTGTTTTCCTTTTTTCCATCTGCTGGTAAAAAGATAAAATATCTGCTACTGCATCTTTATTTGTCGCATTTTTATTTTTTTCAAAAAAAGAAAAAAGTAAGGAGTGAAAGAGGTTTATTTTTGCGAGTTCCTCTTTTGTAAGTTTCAAATTTCCAAGCCTCTTCTTTGGCAGAGCAGCTACAGAGACTCCGTAAATAAATCCAGTTTGTTTTAAAGAATTATAAAATTGTTGATCGTTTTCAAAAGAAGTAATGAGTTCGTTCCTGTCGAAAAGATTTAAAAATTTCAATATCCAATCAGGGGCAGAGGGGTTCATGGTATAAATAATTGAGTAATTTTAGAGCTGTCAAAGCTAGTGTTTTTCACGTTAACAAAAGATTAACGTACTTTTAAAAACCATGCAGTTACATTTAAACGTAAGTATAAGCGAACAATTAAAAATAAATAATATAAACCAACAAAAAAGATGAAAAAATCAAAACTTTTTGCAGTAATCGGTGGAATAGGCGTAGCCGTACTATCGATATTTTTAATATCCGCAGATCATATTGACGCACCAGCAGTTCAAGGGACTACAGCAGATATTACAGACTTTTACGCCTTTCAGGGACAGAACTCTAGCAACTTTGTATTTGTTGCCAATGTCCAGGGATTATTGCCTCCGGGCCAACCTACAGATGAAGCTGTTTTTGATGAAACGGTATTATTAGAATTTAATATTGACAGCAATAATGATCTTAAGGAAGATTATGTGATTCAAGCAATTAAAAGAGGTGACTCTATGTATTTCTTTGGTCCTTCGGCTCCGGCAATGCAAGGTTTGGAAAGTACAATTGCAACTTCAACACGAAGGAGCGTAAAAATTTCTACCAAAGATGACGTGCAAACTACCGAGCAAGATGGAATGAAGTTTTTTGCAGGACCGCGCGAAGATCCATTCTTCTTTGACTTTAATCAGTATAATGCCGTGCTTTCTGGAACGGCCTCAAGCTTTAACAACCCTGGGATGGACACATTTGCCGGAACTAATGTTTTGAGCGTTGTGGTAGAATTTCCAAAATCTATGTTGCCTGGTGGTGCTACTGGTGTAAATCCATTTGCGGCATCAACACCTATGTACAACGTATGGGTAGAAGCCAAAAGAAAACAATAAGAATTGCTAACCTTAATAAATATAAAAAAGATGAAAACATTAAAATATATAACCCTTTTTGCTGCAATCTCAACATCACTTTTATTTGTGCAGTGTAAAGATGATGACGATAACGTAATAACACAGGAAACCTGTACCGATGGAATTATGAACGGGGAAGAATCAGGAGTAGATTGCGGTGGCCCCGATTGTGAGCCTTGCGGACTAGTACTTGATTTCAGTGGAACTTATGTACAAGAAGACCAAATGGGCCGTCCCGGTATAAACACCGTTTTTGGAACTGATGGTTTTAAAGATGCATTTAACGTAACGGTACCTTCGCAGATGCAAGCTGCTTTTCAGGAAAAATTTGAAACTAAGTTAATGGGCTTAAATCCAGGCTACACTAGTAATGCCTTAGGTCTAGATGCACCAACTTTTACAACTGTACTCGCTAATGATGTGCTTTGGTTGGCGCAGTCTGGAATCACAACCTATTTTAACGGAACAGAAATACTTACGGGTAGAGCCTTGAGTGATGATGTTATAGATGTATCACTATTATTGATTTTTGGTGGGCCAATGGGTGATGAAAACCCAGGGCTTACAAGGGATGGAGTGCCAACGAATGATGTTGCATTTTCAAGTAGCTTCCCATACTTGGCTGGACCATTTTAATAGACCTAATTTAAACTCAAAAAAGAGAACCCCAGTGTTCTCTTTTTTGTTTTACTAAATTAAAAGCCAAACAAAATTTAATATTCAACTTATGAAAAAACTCACCACACTAATAATTATGGTTGTTATTCTCTTTGGATGTCAGGAAAAGACGGAAAAAATTACAGATAGCAAAGACTATAATAAATATTTAAATACTGCAAATACTCCATCAAAAGATGCTGTGCAGAAAGACTTGGAGTTCTGGCAAAATCGTTTTAATGATGATACCACACGTTTGATGGAAATGTCGCGGTTAGCTGGAATACATGCTGCGCTTTTCGGGAGTACGGGCAATATTTCAGAATTGAAAACATCAGAAGAATTGATTAAAAAATCATATAATGTTTCTGCCAGAAACAAGGATATTTATCTGCGTAGCCTTGCCCATAATTATATATCTCAGCATCGCTTTAAGGAAGCACAGTTACTATTGGATAGTGCATATACCTATCCTGATAATAAAAAAGAAACAGAAATGATGCTTTTTGATGTGGCGATGGAATTGGGCAATTATGAAAGCGCTGATACACTGCTTGGAAAAATTAAAAACCCAAAAGATTTCAATTATTTAATTCGCTTAGCAAAATGGAGCGACCACAATGGTAATCTCGATGCGGCAATTAAATATCTGGAACAAGCCAAACAAATTGCCGAAGAACGTGACAATTCAGGTTTAAAATCGTGGATATACAGTAATCTGGGTGATTTTTATGGCCACGCCGGCCGCCTTAAGGGCTCTTATAGTAGTTACTTAAAAACATTGGAACTTGAGCCGGACAACCATTACGTAAAAAAGCAATTAGCTTGGATGGTTTATTCTGCTGAAAAAAATACAGAAGAAGCCAATAGAATTTTAGATTCTATTATGGTCAACCATAAAGCACCAGATTACCATCTTTTAAAAGCTGAAATAGCAGCTTACAATGAAAATATTTCCGAAGAAGAAAAACAATATGAGTTGTTTTTAAAAAAAGTGGAAAACCCTTATTACGGAGCAATGTACAATACGTATTTAATTAATCTATACGCTGAAAACAATCCAGAAAAAGCATTGAAGTTGGCTGCAATGGAAATTAACAATCGTGCTACTCCCGAAACCTATCAATTGTTGGCGTATGCACAATTAAAAGTGGGCCATAAAGAAGCTGCCTTAAAAACAATAGAGGAGTATGTAGCAGGCAAAACAGAAGAGCCTAAGGCTCTTTTTCATTCGGCATTGGTTTATAAAGCTAATGGCATGGATAAGAAAGTTGCTATTTTAAAAGAAGAACTTTTAGGTGCGAGTTATGAATTAGGCCCAGTAAAAGCTAAAGAAATCGAAAAATTATAATTATTTGAAAACCAAACCCTGCCATTTTACGTAAATATGGTTGAGGTTGGTTATCTATCAAGAAATTGATAGATTTTACAAAACCGGTTGATCCGGTTTTCAGAGTTTTTTTGTTAGTTGAAGCGTCCGCCATTGGCGGACGCTTTTATTTTATGCACAAAAAAAATCTGGAAGTAGCCCAGATTTTATGATTAATCTTTTTCTTAAATACTTATCACACCTAAGGTGTAAAGCTGGGACATGGTTGGCATTTCACTTCCGCCCTCTGGTTCTAGGGTAATCCCAAAAGCTTCAGCATCTGGGAAATTCACAAACTTAAAAATGCCTTCACCCATTTCATTTTCTGTTGAGATTAAACCCATACTTGTGGGGGTAAGCGGTTCCATTTTAAGTGACCACACTTGATACACCTTACCTCGTGGCGGAGTAGGGAGTCCTTTGGTATCTATGTATGCAATGTTTTCCTGTTTGTTAAGATAGACCTTTGCAAATGCTTCGGGAGCAACTGCTTGGTTACCCGGAAGTGTATAAACTTGATAATCTTTTGATCTTAAAACTTCAAGAACTTCATTATTTTCAGCCAATTCGTTTTCAGCTTTTGATTTTTCTTCACGTAAAACCGTATTCTCTGTGGTTGTTACCTGAATTGAGTTATTTAGATCATTGGTTTGTTTCAGCATCCACATGATTCCGCCCATAAATAGAATTGCTGCCGCCCAGCCAGTTATTGCAGGCCAGTTAATTGATCTTACTTTGCTTTCTTCAGTATTGTTGTCATTTCTTATAGCATTCAATATAGCGGTCCAGCTCATTGCTTGAACTGGTGGTGCTACGGTCTCTGCCAGATGCAATAAAGATTGTTCGATAAGTTCTACTTCGTGTCTTACTTCGGGAAAATCCTGAATTGCCTTTTGTACTTCCAAGACTTCATCTTCCGGTAAGGCACCGCAGACGTAGAGTTCTAAATTTCCTGATGCTATTAATTCTTCGGGGTTCATAATATTTTATCCTAAAACCATTACCCGCAATTCATTGATACAGGTTCGGTTTCGTGTTTTTAATGTTCCTAATGGTATTTCCAATGTTTTTGAAGCTTCCGCTTGTGTAAATCCTTTAAAATATAAAAGGTCTATTATTTTTATACATGCAGGCTTGAGCGAGTCAACAAATTTTTTAATGCCAATTGTATTTGTTTTTCTGTTTAAGCTATCGGAGGATGATAATATATCTACGAAATTTGTCGTACTTAGGTTTTTTCGGGAGTTTTTAAATGCTTTTGATCGGGTTTCATCAATTGCCGTGTTCCGTGCAATGTTTAGAAGCCATGTGAAAAACCTGCCTTTATTTACAGAATATGAACTGGCGTTGTTCCATACTTTAATGAAGACATCCTGCAAAAGTTCTTCAGCTGTTTCTTCATCTAATACAATACTGTATATTATTCCGTAAATGGCTTCGCTATACATAGTATATAATCGGGAGAAAGCTTTCTCGTTCCCGTTTTGCATCTCTATAATGAGATCATTGGGTTGCTCCATGGCACATTTTTTTTTGAAAGTAAATGTAGTGAAATTATTGAGAAGACCCTTTGTTGTTAACCTGCACCTAGAAAATTGTTTACTTGATGGATGTATTGTGTTAAATTTCAATGGAATTTTAAGAAAAAGTTGTGAAAAAATTAATTTTTAATAGCTTTACAGAACTTAACCATCTTAAGTCTAATATTAATCTAAACAAATCAAAAAAATGAAAAAAGTTACCCGGAGTTTATTCCTGGCAATCTTGCTCGTCTTTTCGGGCACAATGGTTGCTCAGAATTTTTCAGGAGCAATCGACCAACAACTAAATCATTATGTAGAGCAAAATGATTTATTGCCACAGGATGCACAGTGGCAAGTAACGAGCGAAACCCAAAGTAGAACGAGCGGTATTCAGCACGTTTACTTTAGACAGCTACTTAATGGAATTGAAATTTATGGTACTGAATCTAGTATCCATCTTGCGTCAAATGGACGTGTAATTTCAAAAGACAGTAAATTTATTAAAAACACTTCTCAAAAGCGAAAAGGTTCAAGTTCTCCTGCACTTACGGCTATTCAGGCTGTTCAAGCAGCAGCTGGACATTTGAATTATTCACTTACCGGTTCTCTTTCAGTATTGCAAGGGGCAGAGGGAGTTGACAGAAAAACATTATTGAGCGACGGCGGAATCTCCTTAAGTCCCATACCCGCAAGGCTGATGTATGCTATAAACGACAATAATGAGTTGGTTTTAACTTGGGATATTTCAATTCAAGAAAAAAGTCAACAAGACTGGTGGAGTTTAAGAATTGATGCCAATACAGGCGAAATAGCTAACCAAGCCAACTGGATGGTAAGTTGTGCAATTCATCACGATCACAGCAACGACACGAAAGAAATGAATTTTAACGCAAACTTATATGACATTCCAAATTACGATGAGATTGTAGCAGATAATACTGCAGCATGTACGGAATGTTATGAAGTATTTGCATTGCCCCTTGAAAGCCCATATTACGGAGCTCGCACCATTGAGGTTCAACCTGCAAATGCTACCGCTTCACCATACGGATGGCATGATACAAACGGCGTTGCTGGTGCTGAATATACCACAACTCGAGGAAACAATGTAAATGCATATGAAGATGGAAACAATCCGGGATACCAGCCAAATGCTGGTGCAGATCTAGAGTTTACCGGATATCCATTCAGTCAAACATATACCAATGCAAACCAATATGAGGATTCTGCAATCACAAACCTTTTTTATATGAATAATGTTTTTCACGACATTATGTACCAATATGGATTTGATGAAATAAGCGGTAACTTTCAAGAAAACAACTACGGAAACGGAGGCGCTGGAAGTGACTCTGTAAATGCGGAAGCCCAAGATGGTTCTGGAACTTGTAACGCAAACTTCGGTACGCCTCCAGACGGTTCAAACCCAACAATGCAAATGTACATTTGTGGTGATAAAGATGGCGATTATGACAACTTGGTAATTCTTCACGAATATGGCCATGGTATTTCAAACCGTTTAACGGGTGGCCCAGGAGCTTCTGGATGTTTACAAAATGCAGAACAAATGGGAGAAGGTTGGAGTGATTTCTTTGGTGTATTATTGACTATTGAACCAGGTGACACAGGAACCGACTCTAGAGCTGTTGGTACATATCTTTTTGGCCAAGGCCAAGGAGGTGCCGGTATTCGTGACTATCCTTACAGTACTGATATGGGTGTGAACCCACAAACGTATGATTTTATTAAGACTGCGGCCGTACCTCATGGAGTAGGTTCAGTTTGGGCTGAAATGTTATGGGAAGTAACCTGGGCATTGATAGACGAACACGGTTTTGACGCAGATATTTATAATTTTACTGGAGATGTAAGCCAAGATGCTGGTAACATTCAAGCTTTGGCTTTGGTTACTGAAGGTATGAAACTACAACCTTGTAGTCCAGGTTTTGTGGACGGTCGGGATGCAATTTTTGCCGCAGACCAAGCAATCTATGGTGGAGCGAATGAGTGCCTTCTTTGGGACGCATTTGCAAAGAGAGGTTTAGGCTACAGTGCTAGTCAAGGTTCTTCTAGTAGCAGAAGTGATGGAACACAAGCTTTTGACACTCCTTCACAAACGGCTACATTGTCAGTTCTTGAAGAAGTTTGCGCATCTTCTGACGTTCTTACTGATTTAGGTGGCGGTAGCCCAAGCGGTGGTACTTACAGTGGCCCAGGAGTAACTGATGATGGAAATGGTTCTACCTTTACATTTGATCCTTCAGTAGCTGGTGTAGGTGTACACACCATAACTTACGATGTTCCTTCTGGACCATGCTCTGTGGCTTCTTCAGCAACTGATACAATTGAAGTACTTGCAGTTCCGGCTGGACCGACTACTACGGGCGTAACAGACTTTTGTGTGGGAGAACCGGTAACCGTTACGGCTACTCTTAATGATCCTAGCAACGTAATTAGATGGTTTGATGCCCCAACAGGAGGAAACTTCCTTTTTGAAGGTGAATCATACACCTTTACACCTACTGGGTCTATAGACGTTTATGCACAGGAAAGTGCTCCAGGCCCATTATCACAATTGGTTATTTCAGAAATTAATTTAGAAACACCAGATAGATTTGAGATTCAAAACGTGGGTGTAGCTAAAGACTATACAGGATATAAAGTTGCCGTTAGTGATACTCCTTATGCAGATATTAACGCTGTAAACACAATTGTAAAGAACTTGAGCAGTATGGGCGCCAATTCAGTTATGGATTGGAATGACGATAGCGGTTCTGGATACTGGGGAAATAACTTATTCTGGGATAACTCTGGAACAGGATGGATATTAATAATTGATCCAAGTGGAGAAGTAGTTGACTCTGTTTTCTGGAATTTCAGCGCTGCAGAGATTGCTGGGTTCAATGTAACCATATCTGGTTTCAATATTACTGCCGCTGATTTAGACTGGACTGGAGTAGGAGCTAATTTATCAATAGATTGTTCTTCGGGATCTTTCAGAAGAGTTGGCGATTTAAACACAGCTGCTGATTGGTCTGGAACTTGTGAAGCTGCTGATTTTGGAACACCAAACAGCGATATCAACTTAGGGACTCCAGGATGTCCTGGCGAACGTACGATAGCAGAGGTTATAGCTGAAACCGAAGATCCAGTTATAACTTGCCCTGCAGATGTTACTGTTGAAGTAAACCAAGGAGAGCAGTTTACATTGCCAGATTATACTGGTGATGCAACAGCAACTGATAATTGCCCAGATCCTGTAATTACGCAAGATCCTGCAGCTGGTACAATGGTAGGTCCCGGTGTAACAACAATGACTATGACTGCAACTGATGGTGCCGGTAATGAAGACACCTGTACTTTCACAGTTACTGTAGATGAAATTTTAGGACTTGGAGATAATGAATTTTATAACAATATCTTATTGTATCCAAACCCAACAACAGGCGAACTTACCTTGTTGAATAGAACTACTACTCAGCTTAATAACGCTGTTATTACAGATGTAAAAGGTAGAGTGATTAAAACAATAGACTTAAAAGAAGTAGGAATGGAAACCAATTTCTCTTTGGAAAGTCTTGCCACAGGAATGTATTTTGTGAAAATAAATGCAGCAGATACAAGCATTGTGAAGCGTATTGTGAAACAATAATTCCTGGTTAATAAATTTTGAGAGCCCGCGTCAATTTGTTTGACGCGGGTTTTTTTACATCCCACTTTTCAATAACTTTGGCAGATGAAAAAAATTTTATTCTTTGCCGGAAGTAACAGTAGTAAATCCATTAACCATAAACTCGTCAGTTTTGCCGCCACGCAAGTTGCGGTACATAAGGTTGAAGTAATTATATTAACAGATTATAAACTCCCCATGTTTGGTGAGGATCTAGAGAACGAAAAAGGCTATTCTGTGGAATTAAGAATGCTGTATAATAAAATCAAAGAAGCCGATGCGCTGGTTATTTCCGTTAACGAGCATAACAGTACTGTTTCGGCATATTTTAAAAATACAATTGATTGGCTTTCACGTTTGGATCGAAATTTCCTAAAGGATAAAAAGGTTTTGTTGATGAGTACTTCCAACGGAAAACGCGGCGCTGCTTCTGCTTTGGAATACACAAAAAATGTACTTCCCAGATTTGGAGCAACCATTATTGAAAGCTTTAGTTTTCCTTCGTATTCGGAAAACTTTTCGGAAGAAACCAATTCTATTTCCAACGAAGTTTTATTACTGGGTTTTACGGATGTTCTTCAAAATTTCGTGCATCAAATTGAACAATAATGCGCACCGTAAAGAAATATCCCTTTTCTTTAACTGAATATTCTAAAACTCAACTGCTCCAATGGGCGCAACAGTTTGATGACGTTGTTTGGATGGACAGCAACAATTATTCACAAAAACATCAAACCTATCAGGCAATTCTGGCAGTCGATGCTTTTACCTCCATAAAAACTGATGCCTATAATGCTTTTGATAAATTAAAGGATTACCAAACCACTACGGCAGACTGGATTTTTGGATATCTTACTTATGATCTTAAAAACGATGTGGAAAAGCTGGATTCCAATAATTTTGATGGTTTAGGTTTTCCCGACCTTTATTTTTTTCAACCAAAAAAAATCTTTCTTTTTTCCGAAGATAATGTTGAATTGCATTATTTGAATATGGTTGCCGATGAAATGGATAATGATTTCCAAACCATTTCTAAAATTAATCAGCACCCCAAAGAATCTGCCCCAAAGCAAAATACAAAAATAAACATCCGGACCTCTAAAGACAGCTACTTTCAGAAAGTGGAAGAGGTGCTTGAACACATAAAACGGGGAGATATATATGAAGTGAACATATGTCAGGAATTTTATTCCGAAGATACTGAAATCAATCCGTTGGAAGCGTTTATTCAGCTTAATAGAATTTCAAAACCTCCCTTTTCGGTTTTTTTAAAGCTGAACGATATTTTTGCGCTTTCAGCTTCGCCCGAGCGCTATTTAAAAAGAACGGGAACCACTGTTGTATCCCAGCCCATAAAAGGAACTGCAAAGCGTTTAAAAAATAAAAAGGACGATTTAAAAATGGCGCAACAATTGGCTAAAGACCCCAAAGAACGCAGTGAAAATATAATGATTACAGATTTGGTTCGCAACGACCTTTCCCGTATTGCTGAAAAAGGGAGTGTTTCCGTTGAGGAACTTTGCACTATTTATACTTTTGAACAAGTGCACCAAATGATTTCCACGGTCACTTGTAGCGTGGCTCAAATTACGTCCAGCGTTGAGATTTTAAGAAATACCTTTCCAATGGGCAGCATGACGGGTGCGCCAAAAATTTCTGCAATGCAAATTATTGAAGAAACAGAAGACGCCAAACGTGGCTTATACAGCGGTGCTATCGGCTATTTTTCTCCTTCGGGAGATTTTGATTTTAATGTTGTCATTAGAAGTATTCTCTATAATTCTTCTACTAAATATGTAAGTTTTTCCGTTGGTGGTGCCATTACTATAAATTCCGTCCCCGAGAGAGAATACGAAGAATGTTTGTTGAAAGCAAAGGCTATGCGTGAAGTTTTGAATAGTCCTTTATGAGTTCTAAAGCTTATAAAGGCTGTTTATTAGCTTTTATACTTATAAAGTATATTTATTAGTGTTTAAGCTAATAAACTTGTATATTTGAATAAATTCTAATAAAATGAACTATTCGGTAATATCTGGCGATATTGTTTCATCAACAGGTTTGCATACCCAAGACCGCAAATTTGTGGAAGAAAATTTAAACATCTTGCTCCAAAGCTTGAAGGAGGAATTTAATGTGTATGGCCGCATTATAAAAGGCGATTATTTGGAGTGTGTGGTTCCGAATGCCCCAGAAGGACTGCAAGTGGCCTTGGCCATAAAAAGCTTTGTAAAGGCAATTCCCATTAAAATGAAGGCTTACACAAGTGAAGACAACAGGATAAAACAATTCAAAACCCACGGAATAAGACTTGCTATTGGTTATGGCGAACTGAGCCGTTACAAACCCGAAGAAGGCGTTATAGATGGTGAGGCCATTTACCTATCGGGTCGCGAAATAAGTGGCGAAACAACTTACAATAAAGAACGCATTGTTATAAAAAACACCTTGTTTTTTGCGTCTAAAAACGAAAATTTAAATAAAAATTTCCAACCTTTACTTGCCTTGCTGGATGTTCTTTTGAGCAAAGCAACCTCACGGCAATGTGAAGTTTTGTATTTTAAATTAATGAACAATCAAGAAGATGAAATAGCCAAGCGTCTTGGCATAGGGCAATCTGCCGTAAACCAGCACTCTACCAGCGTAGGCTGGAACGCCATTGATGAAGCGGTAAACTATTTTAAAATGGTGATTTCAAAATAGAAGTTTATGGAACTAAAGGAATTATTGCTACTCCAATTTATTGCACATCTGTGTTTGGATTACTTTTTCCAAACTGATAAATTGGCAAAACAGAAAAACACAATCGGGTTTAAAAGTTCCTTTTTATATTGGCACGGTTTAGCGTGCTTTTTATTGGCCTGGTTATTTTCGTTGCAGCTAAGTTTCGCATTGGCCGCCGGAATAATTGCAATAACCCACTTTTTAATAGATGGTTTTAAACGCCATCTCAACAATAGTAGGCATTTTGGACGATATGCTTTTTTTATAGACCAGGCTACCCATTTGGCAATTCTTACCTTAGTAGTTGTCTTATTTGATAAATGGCACGGTATCAACCCTCCATTTGATTTTTCAATAAATTTTAAATATTTACTCATAATTACAGGATACTTAGTATGCTTAAAACCTGCAAACATTTTTATAAGAGAGGTTTTTAAAGCTACCGAAATACAAGTTTCCAGCGACAATGAAATGCCCAATGCCGGAAAGGTAATTGGCGTTTTAGAACGTATTTTAACCCTCACTTTCATCATAGTTTCACAATATTCAGCGGTTGGATTTTTGATTGCTGCAAAATCCATTCTCCGTTATGGAAATAACGAAACCCTAAAGACGGAATATGTGCTTATTGGAACAATGCTAAGCTTCGGAATAGCTGTTATTGCTGGAATAATAATTAATTTCTTTTAAATTATATTCAGATTGCTAAATCGTTTTAGAAAAAATATTGAAACCCAATTTTCTTTTTTAGAAGAAAAAAAAATCCTCATAGCCTGTAGCGGTGGGCTTGACAGTGTAGTTTTGACATATTTGATGAAAGAATTGGACTTTGAGATTGCTTTGGCGCATTGCAATTTTTCATTACGTGGAAAGGAAAGCGATGGCGATGAGATGTTTGTGATCGGTTTGGCAAAAAGCATGGACATTCCAGTATTTGCTGAAACTTTTGACACAAAAAAAATTGCTGAAGAACACAAAATTTCCACCCAAATGGCGGCACGCGATCTGCGCTATGCTTGGTTTGCCGAAATTTTAAAGGATTTTAAATACGATTTTCTTTTAACAGCCCATCATTTGGATGACGATCTGGAAACTTTTTTTATCAATCTTTCGAGGGGAACGGGGCTGAATGGACTTACAGGAATTCCAAGGCAGAATAATAAAATCATTAGACCGCTTTTAGGTTTTTCACGAGATGAAATCCTGCAGTATGCTGAAAAGAATAATTTAAAATGGCGCGAAGACAGTAGCAATCTAAAGACTGATTATCTTCGAAATCAATTGCGTTTGGAAGTTTTGTCCCAATTCAAGAACATCAATGAATCGGTTCTAAAAAACTTTCAAAGAGCACAGCAAAACCTGCAAGCTTCACAAAATCTTATAGAAGATTATATGGCTTTGGTTTACAATCTGGTTGTTACCGAAGCTGTAAATTCATATAAAATCAATATTCAAAAAATTAAGGAACTGCCGCATACAGACGCTTTGCTTTATGAATTGCTAAACGGCTTCGGCTTTACGGAATGGGAAGATGTTTCAAATTTACTAGATGCACAAACGGGGAAACAGCTTTTTTCAAAATCGCACCGACTTATAAAAAACCGTGAAGAATTGGTGCTTACCGAAATTGATTTCGGAAATAATAATAAAGAATTTTTAGTTTTGGAGGAAGAAATAAATTCTCCGATAAATTTAAGAATTGAAACATCAAAATACATTGGCGAAACCGAGAAAAACTTAATATATGTTGCTTCTGAAAAGCTAAATTTCCCTTTAAGGCTTAGAAAATGGAAAAGCGGTGATAGTTTTCAACCTTTTGGAATGAAAGGAAAAAAGAAATTGAGCAAATTTTTCAAAGACGAAAAAATCCCTTTAAACGAAAAGGAAAAAGTCTGGCTGCTTTTAAGTGACGAAAAAATAGTTTGGGTAATTGGGCATCGTATGGATGACCGTTTCAAAGTAACTAAAGATTCAAAGAAAATTTTGAAAATTACTTGGAAAGCATAATACAGTAAAACAAGAATCCCGACCAAAGGCCGGGATTCTTTAACAAACCTAACTTAGTAAACTTTAAAGTGCACTAAGAATATTTTCTATCCCCACAAAAAATATTGCTTTGTGCATTATCCACTAATTCTATGATTCAAATATAGGGTAGGAAATAAATTTCCACAATACGTACTTACACGTATTTTTTTGTGATTAAAATCATTTTGAATTGTAAACAATAATAGTAACTTTCCATTTATGAATATACCAAAAAAAATAGGGGTTCTAACCAGTGGGGGTGATGCCCCGGGAATGAACGCCGCCATTCGGGCAGTGGTTAGGGCATGTGCCTATCATAACGTTGAATGCGTGGGCATTTATCGTGGTTTGCAAGGTTTGATTGAAGGTGATTTTAAAGAATTGAATGCGCGGTCTGTAAAAAACATCATCAATCGTGGCGGTACTTTTTTGAAATCTGCCCGTTCAAAGGAATTTAGAACTGAAGAAGGTAGAAAAAAAGCTATCAATAATCTTCAAAACGAAAATATAGATGCCTTGGTCGTTATTGGTGGCGATGGTACTTTTGCGGGAGCTTCCATTTTTATTAAGGAATTTAACTTTCCTATAGTTGGCCTACCGGGAACAATAGATAATGACATCAATGGAACAGATTACACCATCGGGTACGATACTGCTTTAAATACTGTGGTGGAAGCGATTGATAAAATTCGGGATACTGCAAATTCACATAATCGTCTTTTTCTTGTTGAAGTAATGGGTCGCGATGCTGGTGATATTGCTTTGAACGCTGGAATCGGAGCAGGAGCTGAAGAAATCCTTATTCCCGAACAGAATATGGGACGAGAACGTTTACTGGAATCGTTGAGTCGAAGTAAAAAATCTGGAAAAACCTCAAGTATCGTTGTGGTTTCCGAGGGAGACCAAATTGGTAAAAACATTTTTGGCCTTGCCCAATATATCGAAGAAAATTTAAAGGAATATGAAGTTAGGGTTACCGTACTTGGCCATATACAACGGGGCGGCTCCCCGAGTTGTTATGATCGTGTGCTCGCAAGCCGTTTGGGCGTTGGTGCTATTGATGCACTTTTGCGCGGTGAAACTAATGTGATGATTGGTATAGTTCACAATAAAGTAATTTCTGTTCCTTTTTCAGAAGCAATAAAGGGAAGTAATGAAATAGATGAAGATTTGATTCGCGTGGCAGACATCATTTCAATTTAACAATAAAAAATAAAAATATTAAATGAAAACGAAAATAGGAATTAACGGCTTTGGCCGAATTGGGCGTCTAGCCTTCAGAATAGCATCACAAAGAAATGATATAGAAATAGTAGCGGTAAACGATTTATTGGAAGTAGATCACTTGGCCTATTTATTGGAATATGATTCCGTTCACGGCAAATATCCCGGAACTATTGAAGTAAAAAAAGGAAACTTAATAGTAGATGGCAACAAAATAAGGGTTACTTCAGAAAAAAATCCCGAAGACTTAAAATGGGACAATGTAGATGCCGAAATTATTATCGATTGTACCGGGATTTTTAAAGAAGTAGATTCGGCTTCGGCACATTTAAAAGCTGGTGCCAAAAAAGTGATTATTTCCGCACCTTCAAAAACGGCACCTATGTTTGTGATGGGCGTCAACCATAAAGATGTAAAATTTTCTGATACGATTGTTTCAAACGCCTCGTGTACCACGAACTGTCTTGCTCCGATGGCAAAAATAATAAATGACGAATACGGAATAGTTGAAGCATTAATGACGACGGTCCATTCCGTAACGGCCTCTCAATCAACGGTTGACCAACCATCAAAGAAGAACTACCGTATGGGAAGAAGTGCTTTGAGCAATATTATTCCAACAACTACAGGCGCTGCTGTTGCGGTAACCAAAGTAATACCAGAGTTGAAGGGCAAACTTACAGGTATGGCTTTTCGCGTACCAACCACAGATGTTTCGGTGGTTGATTTAACGGTTCGCACTGAAAAACCCGCGTCCTATGAAGAAATAAAAGCACTATTCAAAAAAGCTTCAGAAAACGAATATAAAGGAATCGTAAACTACACCGAAGCCGAAGTGGTTTCGCAGGATTTCGTTTCAGACCCGCATATTTGTACTTTTGATGCCAACGCCGGCATTGCGCTTAATGATAATTTCTTTAAGTTAGTGGCTTGGTACGATAACGAATACGGCTACTCCGCAAAACTGGTAGATTTGGCCGCTCACGTTGCAACTTTATAAATTATGACCCTAATAACCGACGGCGGTTCTACAAAATGTGATTGGGTATTGTTGGATAATTCTGGCGAGCTTGTCTTTAAAACAGCTACTTCAGGTCTTAATCCTACGGTGGTTCTAAAAGAGGAATTGTTGCTTCGCATTGCCTCAAATGAAGATTTAAAAAGTGTTTTCAATAGTGTTGAAATTCTAGATTTTTATGGAGCAGGCTGCGGTACCGCAACGCCGCGAAGTATTTTAAAGGAAGTTTTGGAGGCACTATTTATAAAAGCGAAAGTCAACGTTTCCGAAGATATGGAAGCCGCGGTTTTTGCCGTAACCACCAAACCAGGAATTGTTTGCATTTTGGGTACGGGCAGTAATAGTTGTTATTTTGACGGCACCGAAATTCACGCGCCAATCCCAGCTTTGGGCTATATTTTGATGGACGAAGCGAGTGGAAATTACTTCGGAAAAAGATTGATCCGCGATTTTTATTACCATAGAATGCCTACAGAAATTGCTGATGAATTTGAGAAAAAATTCAATTTGGAGGCAGACGTTATAAAAATGAATCTCTACAAAAAGCCAAATCCCAATGCATATTTAGCGTCTTTTGCCCAATTCATTTTTACGCAGAAAGAAATAAACCCATACTTTTACGCGCTGATAAAAGAAGGCATTTCAAATTTTATTGAATGCCGCATTCTTTGTTATGAAAAAGCGCACGAAGTTCCAGTTCATTTTATTGGCTCCATTGCACATTTTTCAGAAGAAATTATAAAAGAATGTTTTGCAGGACACAATCTTAAGCTTGGAAATATCGTTCAACGCCCAATAGATGGGCTAATAGATTATTATAAAAGCAAAATTCATAACTCATAAATCTAAAATCGTCAATCGTAAATCAGAATGTCTTTACCCAAAATAAATCCTACAGAAACCGAGGCTTGGAAGGCACTTGAAACCCATTTTCAAGAAATGAAAGAGTTGGAAATGCAAGATGTTTTTGAAAAGGATGCCAATCGAGCAAATCAGTTTAAGATTACATGGCAGGATTTCTATATAGATTATTCAAAAAACAGAATTACCGATGAAACCCTTTCTCTTTTATTAAAACTTGCTGTGGAAGTAAAGTTGAATGATGCCATCAAACAACAATTTTCAGGTGAGAAAATAAATGAGACCGAAGACCGAGCTGCATTGCATACAGCACTGCGCGATTTTGAAAACCTGAAACCGGAAGTGAAAACGACACTTCAAAAAATGGAAAGTTTTTCCGAAGAAATAATAAATGGTTCACACAAAGGTTTTACAGGAAAAGCGATTACTGACGTTGTAAACATCGGTATAGGCGGAAGTCATTTGGGTCCGGAAATGGTTACGGAAGCACTTCAGTTTTACAGAAACCATTTAAAGATTCATTTCATTGCAAATATTGATGGCGATGGAATAGCTGAAATACTCAATGGTTTAAACCCTGAAACAACACTTTTTATAATTGTTTCAAAAAGCTTTACTACCCAAGAAACCATTGCAAATGCTATGTTAGTGAAAGATTGGTTTCTGAAAAAAGGAAAGAATGAAGCCATTCAAAAACATTTTGTAGCTGTTTCGGCAAATGTGGATGGCGCAGAAGACTTTGGGATTTCCAAAGAAAACATTTTCCCGATGCAGGATTGGGTTGGTGGCAGATTTTCACTTTGGAGTTCCGTGGGACTTTCCATTTGCTGTGCTATTGGTTTTAAGAATTTTGAAGCATTGCTGAAAGGTGCTTTCGAAATGGACAACCATTTTAAAAATGAAGATTTTGCCAAAAATATTCCCGTGATACTTGCTTTACTTTCAATTTGGTACAATAATTTTTTTAAAGCGGAAAGTGAGGCGGTAGTTGCATATTCACAATATCTACACAAACTAGTTCCATACCTGCAACAGGCGATAATGGAGAGTAACGGTAAAAGTGTGGACCGAAATGGCAAAAAAATAGATTACCAAACGGGGACGATAGTTTGGGGCAATGTGGGCAGTAATTCGCAGCACGCTTATTTTCAACTTTTGCACCAAGGCACAAAATTGATTCCAACTGATTTTATAGGTTTTAGCGAATCACTTCACGGAAATATTGAAAACCACAGTATTTTAATGGCTAACTTTTTCGCACAAACTGAAGCACTTTGGGAAGGAACGCATCATAAGCATGTTGAAAATTCTTTTAAATCCTTTGAAGGATACAAACCCACCAATACTATTCTAATAAAAAAATTGTCGCCCAAAAACCTAGGAAGCCTTATTGCACTTTACGAACACAAACTCTTCGTTCAAGGCATTATTTGGAATATTTTCAGTTTCGATCAATGGGGTGTGGAACTGGGTAAAACCGTTGCAAAAGGGACTCTAAAAGCTATTGAACATAGAAATCTCTTAGCGATAGAAAATCGTTCAACAGCTAATTTGATGGAATTTTTTTTTAAAAAATAGCTACAAACTTCGCACTTCACATTTCAAACTTCCCACATTTTTTATATCTTTCAGTTATAAACTCCCCGTTTATACTTACAGAATTATGCTTACAAAAGTTTATGGAAGCGCCGTATTTGGCGTTGAGGCTACAACCATTACTGTTGAAGTAAATGTTGATAATGGAATAGGGTATCATTTAGTTGGCCTTCCCGATAACGCTATACGTGAAAGCAATTTTCGTATTGCTGCCGCTTTACAGAACAACGGTTACAAAATTCCCGGAAAGAAATTGATTCTCAATATGTCGCCTGCAGATCTTCGGAAGGAAGGCTCTGCCTACGATCTTACTTTGGCGATGGGGATCCTCGTTGCCACGGAACAAATTGAAGAGCGAAATCCACTTTCGGAATATATTATTATGGGCGAATTGTCTTTGGATGGAAACCTGCAACCCATTAGAGGCGCGTTGCCAATTGCACTGAAAGCAAAGGAAGAAGGTTTTAAAGGCTTTATTCTTCCGAAGCAAAACGCAAAGGAAGCAGCAATCGTTGAAGGTATTGAAGTTTACGGAATTGAAAATATAAAGGAAGTGATCGGTTTTTTCAACAAAAACATTCCACTCGAAAAGACCGAAGTAGATATGGAAGCCGAATTCTACGAGCATTTGGAACATCCCGAATTTGACTTCGCCGACGTAAAAGGACAGGAATCCATTAAACGTTGCATGGAAATAGCAGCAGCGGGTGGTCACAACATTATTTTGATTGGGCCACCGGGTTCGGGAAAAACTATGCTTGCCAAACGTTTGCCCAGTATTTTGCCACCGATGACTTTACAGGAAAGTCTTGAAACTACTAAAATACATAGCGTTGCGGGTCGTACAATGGAAAAAGGGGGCATTATGACTTCGCGTCCTTTCCGCAGTCCGCATCATACAATTTCAGATGTTGCCCTAGTTGGTGGCGGACAATACCCACAACCAGGCGAGATAAGCTTGGCTCACAACGGCGTGTTGTTTTTGGATGAACTTCCTGAATTTAAACGTGGTGTTTTGGAAGTGATGCGACAGCCTTTAGAAGATCGCGACGTAACCATTTCTCGTGCAAAGTTTACAGTAACTTATCCGTCCAGTTTTATGCTCGTAGCGAGTATGAATCCAAGTCCCGGCGGCTATTTTAACGATCCCGATGCACCGGTAATGTCTTCACCTGCGGAAATGCAACGTTATTTGAGCAAAATTTCGGGACCACTTTTGGACAGGATAGACATTCACATAGAAGTAACCCCAGTTCCGTTTGAAAAACTAAGTGACGAACGCCGGGGCGAATCCAGCATTGTTATTCGGGAGCGGGTTACAAATGCCCGAAAAATACAATCGGACCGCTTTTTGGAATTTGAAAAGGTACACTACAACGCACAAATGGGGGTGAAGCAAATTCGGCAATTTTGCAAACTTGACGAAGCTTCGTTGCAACTCTTAAAAACAGCTATGGAGCGTTTAAATCTTTCCGCACGTGCGTATGACCGGATTTTAAAAGTAGCACGCACCATTGCCGATTTGGAAGCTACCGAAACAATAAACGGCAACCATATATCTGAAGCCATTCAATATAGAAGTTTGGACCGGGATGGGTGGTTTGGGTAAGTTGTTGTTTGCTCATAATTTAAAGGTTTGTTTTAACTTTTTTTTAAGAGTAAAACTAGCTTCTCATAGTATCTTTAAAACTTTCCTAAAATTAATTCATTATGTTTAAAAACACGTTTAAAATCAGTGTTTTAGCAACGGCTTTAACAACGTTGATTGTCTTTTCCTGTAAAACAAAACAGGAAATAACAACTGAAGATAATGCCAAACTTTCAGTAGAATTTGAAAAGTACGAACTCGAAAACGGTCTTGATGTAATTCTTCACCAAGACAAAAGCGACCCGATTGTTTCGCTTGCCATTCAATATGGCGTAGGGTCCAATCGAGAAAAAACAGGTCGTACCGGCTTTGCTCACTTATTTGAGCATATGCTTTTTCAGGAATCTGAAAATGTACCACAGGATCAATTTTTTAAAACAATTCAGGACGCTGGGGGTACGCTTAACGGCGGAACCTGGAAAGACGGAACAATTTATTATGAAATAGTTCCAAAAAACGCAATGGAAACCGTGATGTGGCTGGAAAGCGACCGCATGGGTTTTTTAATAAACACAGTAACCGAATCTGCTTTTTACAACCAGCAAGAAGTAGTTCAAAACGAAAAACGTCAACGAGTTGACAACAATCCTTATGGACACACAAGTTGGGTGATAGACAAAAACTTATATCCTGAAGGGCATCCATATAATTGGCAGGTAATTGGAGAATTGGAAGATCTTCAAAATGCAACCGTGGAAGACGTAAAGGAATTTTACGATCGCTTTTACGGACCAAACAATGCAACTCTGGTTTTAGCAGGTGATTTTGATACTGCCGAAGCCAAAAAAATGATTGAAAAATATTTTGGTGAAATTAAAAGACGCCAAGAGGTAGAGCCGCTAAAGCCACAATCAGTAACACTTTCAGAAACCAAAAGGCTTTATCATGAAGATAATTTTGCAACCGCGCCACAACTGAATATGGTTTGGCCCACTTTGGAACAATATACTGAAGATGCTTACGCTTTAGACTTTTTGGGCGAAATACTTTCCCAGGGAAAGAAGGCGCCATTATATAAAGTCTTGGTGAAAGAAAAAGATTTAACAGCGAGAACAACTGCATACAATAGTTCAAATGAATTGGCTGGAGACTTTCAAATTTCAATTACGGCAAACAATGGTGTTGACCTAGATTCCATAGAAAGCGGAATTAACGAAGCCTTTGCGCTTTTTGAAAAAGAAGGTGTTACCGACCGCGACATTGAAAGGATTAAAGCAGGATTGGAGACCCAATTCTACAACGGAATTAGTAGCGTGTTGGGAAAATCATTTCAATTAGCGCAATATAACGTATTCACTGGTGATCCAGGATTCATCACTCAAGACATAGAAAACATCAAAAAAGTTACAAAGGAAGATGTATTGCGAGTTTACAATAAATATATAAAAGATAAACCTTACGTGATGACCAGTTTCGTTCCGAAAGGACAACTTGAATTGATTGCAGAAAATTCAGAAAAAGCCAAAGTAGTTGAAGAGGAAATTAAGGAAAACGTTGCCAAAACAATTGAAGAAACTAATACGAAAATAGCAAAAACCCCCTCTAACTTTGACCGTTCAAAACCACCTGTACAAGGTACAGCTCCTGAATTGTCAATTCCCGAAGTTTGGAATGCAAATCTTGAGAATGGATTGAAAGTTTCTGGAATTGAACAGAACGAAATTCCAACCGTGAACTTCAGTTTGGTGATTGAAGGAGGGCATTTACTCGACGATATGCAAAAGAACGGTGTGGCCAACCTAATGAGCGATATTTTGATGGAAGGTACCGCAAACAAAACCCCAGAGGAATTGGAGGAAGCCATTGATCTTTTGGGTGCAAGCATTAATATGTACACTACGGATGAATCTATCGTAATTAGAGGCAATACCTTGACGCGTAATTTCGATAAAACAATGGATTTGGTAACCGAAATCCTTTTGGAACCTCGTTGGGACGAAGAGGAATTGGGACGTATTAAAACCAAAACTATAAATCAAATTGAACGTTCGGATGCAAATCCAAATGTAGTTGCAAATCGTGTTTACAATAAAATTCTTTATGGGGATGACCATATTTTTAGTTACCCAACAATGGGTACGGTGGAATCTGTGAAGTCAATAACCATGAACGATTTAAAGGAATATTACAACAAGAATTTTTCGCCTTCCATCAGTTCATTCCAAGTAGTTGGAAAAATTGACAAAGACGCGGTTTTGAAAGATTTGAAAGGTTTAGAAGAGCGTTGGGCTGCAAAGGAGGTTGCTATTCCTGAATATCCAGTTGCCAATAATCGGGATAAGGCTTCCCTTTACTTTGTAGATATCCCGAATGCCAAGCAATCTGTTATAAACGTAGGCTATATAGCTTTGCCGAAAACAGATAATGACTTTTATCCTGCGGAAGTAATGAACTATAAGCTGGGCGGTTCCTTTTCAGGAAACGTAAATTTAATTCTGCGTGAGGAAAAAGGATATACCTATGGCGCCCGAACCAATTTCAGCGGAAGTAAAATTCCAGGGACATTTACAGCCTCATCAAGCGTTAGAACCAACACCACAGGAGAGTCCGTTCAAATTTTTAGGGATGAAATTTCAAAATACAAAGAAGGCATTTCTCCCGAAGATCTTGAATTTACGAAGAATGCGCTCATAAAATCAAACGCCCGTCGTTTTGAGACACAGGGTTCACTTTTGGGAATGTTGCAGGAAATCAACGAATACAACCTTCCGGCAAATTACATTGAAAAGGAAGAAGCCGTTGTGAAAAATATGACATTAGAGCAACATAAGGAATTGGCCAATAAATATTTGGACGCTTCCAAAATGGCTTATTTGGTGGTTGGTGATGCTGCCACGCAGTTTGCGCAGTTTAAGGATATGGGCTTTGACGAAGTGAAGCTTCTCGACAAAAATGGAGAGGAAGTGAAACTTGAGGATGTGAAAATGTAATAGTTAGTATTAGAAATTTATTTGCCACGAATTCACGAATCAAAATTTATTTGTGAATTTGTGGTTTTTTATTTTTTTATCTTTATCTAAATTCTTCACTTTTATGAAATGCCCTTTAAAAATTGCAATTCCACCTAAGATGGATAATTGGGTCATTCCACCTGCCTGCCTGCAAGGCAGGTCTTCCACTTTATCAAATATTTTATAAAGATGAAAAACTACTGCCTTATTTTTTTCTTCGGAATTTTTCTATTTGGTTGTAAAGACAAAAAAGAAAACACAGAGATTTCCAAAAAGGAGGAAACTTACATACAAACGTTTCCCGAACCAACCTTTACATTAGCTGAAGCCAATAAACTTATTGAGCTTCCACTGCATTGCGTAGGCACAAAATATCCTTATAAGCCGGGCGAAACTTTGGAAAGTAAAGCAGATTTGGTGGAACCGATTGCTGTACATCCTATCTTTTACGGATGTTTTGACTGGCACAGCGCCGTCCATGGCTATTGGTCTATGGTTACATTACTGAAACAATTTCCAGAAATGGAAAAGGCAGAAGAAGTCAGAAAATTGCTGAAAGAAAAAATCACGGCCGAAAATGTGGCGACCGAGCTTGCCTTTTTTGAAAAACCCATCAATAAATCCTTTGAAAGAACCTACGGTTGGGCTTGGCTCCTAAAACTTTCCGAAGAATTACACAAGTGGGACGACCCAATGGCGAAGGATTTGGAACAAAACCTGAAACCATTGGCAGATATTATTGTGCTTCGTTACAAAGAATTTCTTCCAAAACTGAATTACCCAATCCGAGTGGGCGAGCATACCAATACAGCCTTTGGATTGACTTTCGCTTATGACTACGCTGAAACGATGGGCGATTTGGAATTAAAACAATTAATTGAAAAGCGCGCCCGAGATTTTTATATGAATGATGAAAACTGTCCTATTAATTGGGAACCCAGCGGCTATGATTTTCTTTCGCCTTGTTTGGAAGAAATTGACATCATGCGCCGCGTACTATCACCAAAGGCAAAATATTCCGATGGGGAAGAGTTTATAAAATGGTTGGACAAATTTATGCCTCAACTTGCTGATAAAAACTATCATTTAAAAGTAGGGGAGGTAAGCGACCGTACTGATGGCAAATTAGTGCATTTGGACGGCCTGAACTTTAGTAGGGCTTGGGTTTTTTATGGTTTGGCAAAACGGTACCCGAAATACAAACATCTTGAAAATTTGGCCAATGAACACGTGGCGTATTCCTATCCAAACTTAGTGGGTGATAGTTACGAAGGCGGCCACTGGCTGGGCAGTTTCGCTATTTATGCATTAAATACGCTACACGGAAAATAGGCTAATGTGTGCGGTTTTCCTTTAAAAACTCACGTCTAATTCCCTGTTGTAAAATTTTAAGTGAAAGTGTTTCAGATTTTTCACTTAAAACCTGCAGGCAGCAAAATTGGATGATGTTTAAAATATTGGAGCCAGTGAGTTCGTATTTTTTTGAAATTTCTTCCCAATCAATTTCTTTCGAAATTTTCAGCTTTTCGGGAAGGTTTGTTTTCCAAATAATAGCCCGTTCCTTTGCGCCGGGCATTTCGAAAGCGATAATGGATTGAAACCTTCGCGTAAAAGCTTCGTCAATATTATCCCGAAAATTGGAAGCCAAAATAATCAATCCGGGATGCGATTCCACGCGCTGCAGTAAATAGCTAACCTCTTGGTTTGCATATTTATCGTGGGCATCTCGCACATTTGTTCGTTTTCCGAAGATGGCATCGGCCTCATCAAAAAACAAAATCCAGTCTTTATGCGCGGCTTTGTTGAAAAGGTTTGAAAGGTTTTTTTCGGTCTCGCCTATGTATTTTGAAACCACTGTTGAAAGATCGATTCTATAAACGGGTATGTGGGTGTATTTTCCCAAAAGGCTTGCGGTCAGTGTTTTTCCCGTACCCGCTGGTCCATGGAAAAGCACTCGGTAGCCTGCTTTCAAGCGTTTCTCCATTCCCCAATTTTTGAAAAGATGGTCATTGTGTTGCAACCACGTTTCAAGCTCCTTTATTTGTTGCAAGGTTTTTTCACTTAAAATCAAATCATCCCACTCCAATTGGGTTTCAAGTTTTTCAGCCGGAAATTGGGTGCTTAATTTTGGTGGCGGCACCTCTCCCGTGGTGAGCTTGTGGATAATTTCTGGGAAAAGCACCAATTTTCCGCTCATCATAGGTTCTCCCGAAGGTGCATTTTCGAGGTATAGCACATTTTTTTTGTTGAAGAAATGTGCTTCCGAAAAGTAGTCCATGCACTCCATTCTTTTTGTGAAATCGGAGCCTCCCAAAATAAATTGAACGGTTTCGCCCGTGGGAAGTATGCCGCGGTGATTTTGCCCTTTTACACCGCCAAACTCAACAAAATCGATCCCCTTTGGGAATTCCTTTGAAACCACGTCGAGCAACATTGACGGATAAATGGAAGGAGCGAGGGCCAAAAGAAGAACGACTGCTTCTGCCTGTGAAATGTTTTCTTCTTTTAAAAATTCGCCCAATTTTGATTTCCCCAGTTTTTTTAAATCCAATGTGGGTGCTTCTATATCAAAATCTGCACTGTGATTTTTTATTCGCCAGGAGATGGCCGCTTCCAAAAAAGCAAAGATTTTATTTAGTTCTATTTCGGATGCATTTTTCATCTGTATAAAATATTATTTAAAAAGCTATTTCTGGATTTTTGTTTTTTTCCTTGGTTTTTGTATTGATTATTTTTTCGATTTCTGAAAATTGCTCTTCCAACAAAGGATGTTTTAAAATGGCATCGATATAATTTAAGCTGCTTATACTTAAATGCCGCGAAAGGGTAGGTTCGTAAAACTCCCAAGGGTCAAAAAAGGATTTGTTTGGTTTTTCTGTCAAGGAAAGTATCAAATTGTTTTCCTTTTGCAGAAAAACTTCAAGTTTTTTGCGGGTTTCGGAATTTGTAATCGTGCCCTTAAAAAACGCTTCCACATCATCAATGGAAACTTTGTGCGGCATAAAAATTTTGAAATAACGCAATTTTCCATCGGCGGCTTCTTCCCAATTGGTCAAATAATCACTGAGGTAGTTGGGGATTTTATCAAGATTGAGCCCCGTTTCCAAATCGACGATTATGTTATCCGACTCGTTTTCGTTTTTGTGGATGTGGAGGATTTTGTTTTCTTTTTTGAATTTTTCAACCAAATAATTCACATACAAACTTTTGCTATTTATAATTTCAACATAAGCAATTTGTTTATCGCCCAAAACCTGATTGTGAAGTAAATAATGGTGCAAATCCAAACATCCCAAAAGTCCACTATTGTCAATCGCCCCCGCATCGATAAAATGGCCGTGCCCCTTTATTTTTGCGGCCGGACTGAAAATAGGGAAACGGTTGGTAGTGGAAACCGCTTGGTAAAAAGGAATGGTTTTATTGCCCGCCAAATCGGCCAGATTTTCTGCATAGGGAAAAATTGCGTTGAAATCTCTTTGTCTCACAGACCACAGAATGCCACGGTTTCCTTTTTGGCCGGCGGTATTCATAATGAGCGACGGAAAGTAGCCGTCTTTAAGAAAAGCTTCTTTCCAATAATCGCGAAAGGAGACTTTGGAAAGATGTTTTGAAGGCGTGTTTTGGATGTTGTTTTGATATTTCACCATTGCGTAATAAGGACGGTCGCGTAAGCCGATTCGCTCGCTAAACGGCCACAGCTTTCGATAGGTATCCAGCCCGAACGTTAGCGTTAAATCCAGCGAGGTATAATTTTGTTTTGCGAGGGAATCTATCTTTTTTTTAATGCGAAGCGTATCCAAAGCATCTTCTTTAAAAAGCCCCGTATAGAGCGCCAAACCTAACGAACCGCCCGAAGCGCCCGAAAAGGCGATGCTTTGTTTCAACAGTTTTCCTTCTGTATTTGTTTGTAATTTGTTCAGCACATTAAGTGTCCAAACGTTTGCTTTTAACCCGCCACCGTGTGAAGCTATAAAGAAAAGTGTGTTGTCCTTTTTTGCTTTTAGACTATCCAAAAATACTGCTTCGGGTATTTCGGTCTTTGTGTTTTCAACTAAATCCAGTTCGTGGGTGGTGACTTCGGTATTTGTACAATTCGTAATAATTATGAGCACAATCAATATCAGGCTAATTGCCAAAAAGGCACGATAACTTTTGGTGTTCAGCAATTGCTTTTTTCTGGCAACAAAAAAGTACTTGCCCAGACTTGCCGATACAAAATAGTAAAAGTAGAAGAAGGCGAGCAAAATGGGAACGCCATTCATCAGTGGCCATCCCAAAATGCTGGCCATTGTGAGAACGAAAAGAAAAATTGCGGCCACTAAAAAGTTCAAATAAAACATTAACAGATAGTTCTCGGATTTTTCCAAAAAGTGGATTTTTTCAAAAAATATCCGTACGGGAAGATATTTGGCGCTGGTTAACGTATCTAAAATCAAACTGAATTTGGAGCGCAACAATCTGAAAAAAATGTAATTGAACATAAAGGCATAGCTGGTCAACAGCAGCATTATAAACCCTCCCGGGCTGAAATTGCCCCAAGTAAGCGTATTTATGAGCAGAACAACGCACAGGATAGCAATGATTAGGTACCAAAGGGCCAATTTTCGGTAGAATTTTATTAGCTTTTCAGGAAGTTCTTCGGTGGTTTTTTCACTTTCGTACCTGGTGATTTTTTCCTTCAAATAGATATAAAGTACAAAAGGGACGAGAAGCAGCACATAAATAATAATCTTCACCTTATCAAAAGGGAAATCCTCAAAAATGAAGGTTGGCTTAAAACTGCTGATGATGAAGTGTATCCAAACAATGTGTATCAAAATGCCCGTGGAATAACGGAAATAATTGGCCCAGTTATCGGGTTTGTAACCGGAGCTCTTATCGGTCGTAAATGTATAGACCGTAAATTTTTTAAAAATCCACCAGTTTAAAGGGTGCTTTGCGTGCCAGTTTGTATAATCGCCACTGTTGTTGAGATCAGCTGCATAATAGGTGTAAATGGGGTAGTGGGAGAGCGCAACAGCCAGCCCGTTAATGAAAAAGAATGCCAAAAACAGGGAAACCCATTTGGTCTCTATCAAATCGACCATCATAGTGAAGGCCTGATCCATTTGGGTTAACAACAAAAGAATGATCAAAATGACCAAAAGGCTTAAAATAGAAGACTTAAAAAAATTTTTGAAAGATTTGAAAAGATGATGCACAACACCAATCAGCTTTGTAATGCACGATTTTTTTTCTTCAGTTTCTTTCATTGAAAAAAGATATAAGCTTCTAATTTAAAGATAATTATCTAAAAAATTTCTTTTGAAATAATAATAAACTATACCAATGGCTCGATGGAGAAAACATCTAGTTTCGATTTTCTGAAATTTCGGGTTCTTTTTAATACAGCAATTCCGTTTCGTGAGCCCGCTTGATTAGTGTTGCCTTCAATGGTCTCAATCACGTCGTTGCCCACGGAAATGATAATACCTGTATGCGTCCAATCATATCTAGATTTTTGCAAAAGAAAAAAATCACCCGGTTTCATCACCGAAGGATTGTTGCGAACCGTTTGGTAACGCGTCAACAACCCTTTGCTCAAACCTGTAGTCCCAACGGTATCGCAACTGTAAGTAAGCGGCATTAAGCTGCGGAAATCCTTTCCGAGTGCGCTGGCGGCCTGGTCTAAAATTGTTTGTGCAAAGCCCATGCACCAGTACCAAGGCGAACCGTCGTGGCCGTCCATATACGCCCGAACCCACGGGCCACTGTTGGATTGTCCTTTTATTTCGAGTTCGAAAGGGGCATTCCTTAAATGATTTTCAGCCGCTTCTACCATTGCATTTCTTAGCGTGGTTGACAGCAATGGTCTTTCAAAAGCATCTTTCATGCCTTCGCAGAGTTTTTCAAAAAGTTGCGGGGTAACAATCCCGGTCTGGCTGCTATTTGTTGCCTTTTGAAAATTTTTGACCGCTTTTTCGGTTGCTGGGCCAAAATCGCCGTCAATTCCGGTTACAGTACCACTTTCGGGGTTTTGAATGGCATAGAGTGAAAGCCAAGACTGTATTTTCATCACATCTTTTTTAGTATTGTCGCCGTGTCTTTTTTGGGTCTCGCTAATGGTGAGCTCTTTTAGGTATTTGTCTTTTTTCATGATTTCATGTATTAAATTGTTTGTTTTTTGAGGAAAATTATTTTCGATTCCTGCACGGCGACGAGCATCCCGTTCCAAGCGCCAACTGTGTGTATGAAATTATCGATTTCAAAATCTTCAACATCTTTTTGAATAATTGCAGATTTCCATTGGTAATTTCCATCAATGTCCATTTCCTGTTTTTGTAGCCAGAGCGTAGCCTCGTTCCTGGAAACCGCCTGTAGTTTTCCGATATTTGCGTTTTTTGAAGCAACACAATATTTCTCGTCACTATGCTGAAATTTTAAACAGACCCTGTCGTTTTCTGCCCATCCGAAATAAATATCTTCATTTGCTTGCCCAACTGTTATAGACTGTGAAATATTTAAGAAATGTTGCTCATTTGTAATCAAATCAATTACGATCGTTTTGTTTTTTTCTGAAATAATCGCGAAAAGGGTTTTCGGGACGGCGATGAGTTTTGCTGGCGGATTTTCAACTGGTATTTGCTGAATTTGTTCTATTTCAGAATTATTAAAATTTAAGATGCCTCGCTTTATTTCATCAGCTTTTTCCTGCCAAGCGACATATATTTTGTCCGTGCCGCCAACCATGGGCCAAATACTGGGAGTGATTTCTAAAGGTACTTTTTGAAGAATTTCTCCAGAAAAATTTATAGCTACAATTATGGCTTTTCCATCATTATCACTCCCGGAAACAATTATTTGGCCTTCAAAAATATAAGCAGATGTCGATAATATGGGAAGGGTTTTAATTTTTTCAAAAGTGAAAGAATCACTCATTTTAAATACAAAAGTTTCTCTCTTTGCAATTGAATTTGTTAAGATGAAAAGACTTTCCTTCCAAGAAACCAAAACGGCATTCGTTTCAACAGCAACGGGCAGTGAAACGGTTTTTTCAATTTTCAGAAATGATTTATACTTTGTCATCTTAATTATTTTTCTGATTTAGGCATTGTCATGCATAAATTCCGCAAAGGATACATAGGCCGGTATAAAAGCGGCCTCCACGCCGGGTGTTGAAGCGGCGAGGGCTTCCAAAAGCAATGATATCTGCTGCCGCGGATCAGCCCGGAAAAAGTCTGGACCTATAAACAGCGTATCGCCTGCAATGGAGGCTCCACCCATCCAAGACACTACACCAACGGCAAGGCCAAAGACTGTTAAGTCTCTTTTTACGGCAAAGCGCATCAATTTATATTTTTCAACGATAGCGGCTAATTTCACCATATCGTCCAAAGTTGGTTGGTTTGGCGGAACGGAAGGATCATTTACGGGAAATCGCAATGCAGCTTCGTGCATATATGCATTGGCCCAAGTTGCGGCCCAGGTTTGGGAGCCATCGCGTACTAATTGTGCTTCCCCGAAGAGTTGCCCCGAATGGCTTGTTGCCCAGGCCAATCTTTTCTCCAATTGTGCAATTGCAAGTTTCAGTGGGTCTTCATCCGCAGCATCTATCCCTATAAAAGTATCATTGTACGGCGTGCTTATTCCGGCCGGCACCGCATTTGCATTTCCTGTAGTCTGTACTTCTTTTGCGAAAAGCGCAAAAAGTGCATAGCTGTCTGAATTTCGTAAACGGTCTTCAGGCGAAAGTTGGAACATCATCCGTTCGTGCCTATAAGCCACGTCTTTTGTTCCTTCGGTAGGAGCTCCCGCGCCACCCAAAGGTGTGGTTCCGTGGGCGCTTTCGTGAATTAGATTTCTAGCGGCATCATTGGTGTTCAAACTTTTAAAGGTAGGAACGCATAAAGTCATGGTTGAAGCAGAATCGACACCATTATTATATGCTATTGGCCCATTTTCACAACCGCCGGTATCACATTGGCCGCCACAATTTGTAATTGCGGGCAAACCTGCAACATGCGCTTGCAATCTTAACAAATTGCTTGAAAGTGTTGCTAAAATGGCGGCATCATTTCTTCCGAAAAATTGCTGTACTAAATTTGGGTTAAAATCTGCGTGTGTTGCATTTGTAGCATTTATGGCTGCAGTCATTGCGTCATTGGCTATGGGCAATGCGGTATTAAAAGCTGTCAATGTATCGGGATCCATCGTTGCACAGGGCTGGGTAGGCGGATTTACTTTTTGTGGAGGATTGCTTCCCACAACTATTGCATCGCAATCCAAGGTTGTGGGAGTAGCCGTTCCTGTTAGGATTTCAACGCTTCTCGCACTTGCAAAATCACTTCGTGTTGAAGTGGCCGCGGCATTTCCAATAGCCGAAACAACGCTTATGGCGTTTGGATTCTGCTGTAATCTTGCCAAAACCGCATTGGCTCTATCCTGCGCAAGGGTGGTGGGCTCTTCCATGCTTGCAAAGCCAATCAGCCTTACATTTGTGGGTGTTGTCAACTTTAAGGCATCAATTGCGGCAATTCCACCAGGAGTAAGAATGGCACTTCCCGCTGCGAAAAAAATCTTGTCCTGCGAAGAAGCAGGTATTCTCGTAATCTGAAAATCGTTTGGTCCCGCTGTTGGCATTACGGCCGGGAGCGCACCAGCGGTTGGCTGAAGTGTTACTAGGCTTTTTCGGTTTTGGGTTGAATCTATGGCTGAAAATTCCTCGGTTTCACCGTGTGCAAATTTGTTAAAGGTTGCGATTGAAGGAATACCAGCACTTCCATCGCTAGGGTTTTTCAGTTCGTTTTCCACGGCATTTGCGCGATCGCAGGAAAGACGCCAATTGGTTGAAGCCGCTCCATCACAGCTCGCAAAGCCATCAATGCGTACAGTGTCATTGCGTGCGTCGGCGTGCCACTTTGCCGCAATTGCTGAAAGCGCTGCTTTGCTTTGGGCGTCTATGGCCCAGTTTCCGACTACATAATTTATTTCAGTATTTTGATGGGTTGGGCGTGATGTCTCAGTAGAACATCCGTTCATACCCGTTGAGGGAATTGTGACTGGGCTATTTTCGCAGACCCGCTGAATATTATTATGAATGCCCTTATTTTGCTGAAGTACGTGCGTAAGCTCATGTGCCAATAAGTGTTTTCCAGATTTTGTGGAAGGATTGAATTTTCCGGAATTGAAATAAATATCGTTGCCATTTGTAAAAGCCTGCGCTCCCAAAGCGCGGCTCATTTGTACGGAGGTACTATTGTTGTGAATGCGTACATTGCCGAAATCTGCCCCAAAACTTTTCTCCAATTGTGCTTTTGAATTTTTGGGAAGGGGAGTGCCACTGCCTTTTGTACTTTTTAAAGTATTTTCAATACTTGAAGTTGAAGCAGCGCTGCTTTTGGAGGATTTTTTTTGAATGTTTTCTTCTTTCTGTTCGCAGGCTTCACATTTTTTTTGGATTTTGGAAATCCCATCTTCTTCAGAGGCTTTTGAAATAGCGGCCTCCTTTTCACATTCCTCACATTTTTCTTGGATTTGTTCGTCTTCAACGCTCTTTAATTGGACCAACGGGGTTATGGAATCGGAAAGCGGCTTTTGTTGGATTTCCGTATTTTCTTCGTCGGTTTTTTTCTGAATTGTTGCTGGTGGAAAAAAAGTTTTCGAAGCACGGAAGGCACCATTTTCCATTCGCTGCACCACTTTATCGGCTACGGAATCGGCTTCTTTTTCATAAGCATCGTCGGCTTTTCCCACAGATAGCTTGGCCTGTGCCGCAAAAAAAGGCGTATTGCCTTTTGTGGGCTGCAAGGAATTTGGTTTTCCGTTTTGGGCGCTATTTATTGAAAAAGCTCTCATAATTTTACCAATCTACAAACAGGATTTTTTCCTTCCACGGAATTTTGATCAAATGCACATTCCACGGCAGTTTGTCCAATAGAATATCCTGGGTTTTGCGTTGAATATAAAGCTGTTGTTTTTCTGCTGAAACCGTGAGTTTGCCTTCCCGTTGCAAAAATTCGTTTTGAAGAATTGCGGTGGAATTGCTTTTCAGCGCCGTCCAATGGCCAAGCACGGCCTCCAGCAATATCTCACAGGCCATTTTTTGCTCCTTTGTCAGCAAAATATGACGGTTAATTGGGTGGTGAAGAGGAACATTACAAAGAAATTTTTCAAAAACAAGTTCGTACTCATACGCCTGTTCATTTCCCGTTGCCAAATAGTGGAGTGCGTGGATAGCTTCATCCATTTTTTCAGGTTTGATAGTCTTTTCCGAAAGAAAATCCATTTTTTCAAAAAACATTTTTAGGAAGGGATGCAGTAAAATCAATCCTGCATTTTGTACCAAAATACCATCTTTATTTGTTTCAGTCTCTTCTATAGATGTAGTAGTATCTATCTCTTTTTGCTTCTTTTCGGTTTTAAGGGAAACTTCAGTTTCAACCGTTTCCTTTTGAAGATTTTTTGTGCTCAAAGAAATATCTGAACCGAAACTTTCCTTTGAAATTTGTCGCAATTTCGAAACTTCCTCGGAAGGAATATTTCGGAATATTTTTTCAACTTCTTTCGCGCTTTTTCGAATTGAATATAAAACCACAGCTTCCCAAAATTGGTTTCTGAATTTTTGGGAAACTTTGTATTTCAAATGACCTGTTTCGGTTTTTTCTAAGATTGTATTTACAATTTTGAACAACTGGTTATTATCAAATTGATAAATCAATCGCTTCCGAATCGTTGCTTTTGAAAGAAGGTTTTTCAGTGCTTTTAATGTTTCACTTTTGGAAATTGTTTCCTCAAAAAAACCTTTCCATATATTTGGCTTTTGCTCAAACCACCACGGCAGTGTTCCTGTTTTTAGAAAATGAAGAAATGCTTCGGCCTCGTTTTGTGCAGGCGACGTGGTTTTAAAATCATTCCACTCCGGGCTTAAAATATTTTCTTTATTAATCGTTCTTTTTAATTCTTTGATAATTAATATTTTGAGGTCTTTCAAAGAATCCTTTTCTTTAATCGAGATTACCAAGGAAATATTTTCAATTCGAATAATTTTTGAAGTGTTTTTTTGAAGTGAATTGAAATAGCTGTCCATTTCCGGAAGGATTTCTTCCTTAAAAAAATCGCCCAATCCATCTTTTAGCTGCATACCATGGGCAAGCGAAGGGGTATTTACCCCAATTTGCACTTTTTTTATGATATTTTTTCGCGCAACCATTTGTGGTTTAGTTTTTTAGACTTATATTTATGGTTCGATTCAGAGATGAATTACTGGGTTGTGTATATTTTAGTTCAAGTTCTTTTATAGTTTGTACTTTAGTTCGTTCGCTAGGTTTACTTTCGTCGGTCTTTTGTCTTACTTGTAGTGCTAGTTCTTTAGTGTTTAGACCCATAAGGGTATCATTCGGATTGTACAATTTTACCGACTGATACCCTTCTTTTTTTGCGCTATTTTCAGCCAAACTTCTCATATACTTATCGCATTTTCGCCCGTTGGCGTTCCAAAATAGAAATCGGCCACGGTTTTGTATTTTGCCATTGCGGCGTCCAAAACGCTTGAGTATTCAAAATTTGTGATGTAAATGGACAGATTTGTAACTCCTGTTTCATTGTGAAGATATTTCCGCAGGTTCACGAACAGCACAATATCATCGTGGGTGTTTTTCTTGTTTCGTCTGTGGTGGTCGAGCATAAATTTGTTTACCCAAGTGCCGTTTACCCAATCGCCGTCCAATCGGAACTGTAGATTGACGCCAGTTCCAGTCGCCTGGTTTAAATCGCGTTTTAAGTTGCCGATTATGGTTCTAATCTCTTGTGGCAGCTGTGCTGAAGAGGTAACCATTCGGGTCAATCCTGCTTCAATTATTATAGGATTGGTAACCAATCGCTCTGTGAGTTTACTCCATTTTGCCCACTTTTCATCGTAGGTTCCGTAATCATCATCTTTATTTACTGGTGCAATCAGTGCGTGCAGTTTTTGATAGAAGGCCTCGCGGTAATTTCTCAAATCACGGCAACGCATCGCATCGGGCCTAAAAATTCGATTGTTTCGGAACATTCCGTTGTTGCTGTATGTATAAATGGCATTGTTGTTTGTCTGTGAAATCTCCCGAAGGCGAATGGTGAAAGTGTCTTCTTTCGCACGCGTAATGACCAGCCTTTTCTGACTTTCATTAAAGTCGAAAACCACACCTTTGTCAAATTTTTTATTTAACGCTTCGGTCACTGCGTGTATCCTTCTCAAGAATATTTCCTTTAAAGGAATTGTAATTGTAGTCGTTCTATTAATTAGCGGTTCGCCGTTAATCCTGTATTCAATAACCTGCAGCACATAATTTTGCGGCATCGGTTTATTGCGGCTCTGCGTTCCTTTCAAACTTCGTGAAAGGTTGTTCATATATTTTAGCGAGCTGATCCACGGATAGGTACATTCCATCAAAGAGCAGCAACCGTCCGAAGCAGTGCTGACTTTATTCGAAATACAAAAATCGGCCACCACATTTTCCCTTTCGGAAACCAACACGAAGGTTCCGCCTTTGGGAACTCCCGCTTTATGGGCAATTGAAGGGTTTTCCCTTAAAAAAGAAGTAAAAGCCTGCGCATCTTTTTGAATATCAAAAAGCAAACAGTCAAAATCCAAAGCGTAGTCATTCTTCAAATTATTTATTGCATTGCGGCTGTCCTGCGCGGGATGACCAAAATGTCCTTCAATCCTGTAAAAATCGTTGCAATCCAACTCAAATTGTAATGGATTTTGCACCCAACTGTTCGGCGCGAGATTTTCTTTGTGAAAGCTTACGTTGAACCGCTGTTTGTAATTTTCGGTTTTGTTGAAATCCCAAGCGGTGAGCATTTCAGCATCAACTTCGTAATAAACGGGAATGGCTTTTTCGCCCAATTTTCCGCAGGTTTTTGAAGGCGTAATGGCAATCTGTCTTTCATCGGAAAGATTGAAATTGTCCAAAACCAAAACCAATCGCTGAACCAAACTTTTCGCCGTTTTTAGATATTTGGCGTATTCATTGTTTGTGGGTGAATGGTAAAAATCGTGGCGCAATTCGGGATAAATTTCTTCGGAAGCAAGTGCGCCCAGCAACAAATGCTTCGGAAATGCCTCAATATTTGGGCAACATTCGGTTTTCAGTTTTAAAAGAATCTCTGCCAGTTCATTATAGGTATCGCTTAAATCGCGTACCAAATCATAGCGGTATTGAACCTTTTCATTGGTATTGAAATCATCCAAATTATTTATCTGGTTCAACATCGTGTTCGACGTTCCGTCCTTTATATCCAAAACGTCGGAAAAACCTTGGAACAATTGCTGAAACGCGGAGTGCAAACCGTTTTTTGAAGTTGTAATTGCAGCTTTAAAAGCAGCGGTCAATTTTGTATATGAAGTTGCATTACTATCGTTTAAAATTACCTTCGGAACAGCCGTTAGCGGAAGGTTTGTAAATGCCTCGTAAACGTTGTGCTTCGTAAAAATGGCATCCTTTGCATTTACGATATTTTCAACATCTTCCCGGTCAATCAATAACACCCGAAGATTTTGGATATTTAGCTGCCCTTGATTGTCGCAATTTGTGGTGGTACAGATATCTGCTTCTTTCGGAAAACTTTCCAAATACAGTACGACAACTTTTTCATTGAGCAATTGTGAATTAATTGGAAGATGTCCCGCTTCCAAATCAACCTTTTCCTGTGGAATCAATTCCCACAAATCGATAGTTGCATTGCCGTTTCTGAAGTGTTTGTACTTAGCCTTATCATCTTCAAAATCGCGAAAATGCGAATACTTGATGCTTTCCAAGACAATAGAGGTATCAGAAGAGTTTTTAATACTTTTTTGAAGTTTCAGCAAATCACCATCGGTCGTAACGCCGCAACCCTGCGTGATGGTTACAAGTGAGTTTTGATTATTCACGGAAACCTTAAAACCACAGGCCACGCCAATGCCCACAAGGCATACGCGCGTTAAGCGGTCTTGGTCCTCAAAATATTCTATAAATTCGTTCAACTGCCCGGAGGTCAGTACTTGGTCGTCCACGAAGGAGCGGTACTGTGGAGTAATTTCCATTAATTTAGTGCCCATAACTTTGGTATTTTAAAGTTTGCCCAGGTTGGTCCTGCCCAGGATAATATCTTGTTGTTCTTCGTCATCATCACAATCGTGAAGCGTTCCCTGCGTGTAAATGGTATGCAGCGTACTCATTATTTTGATGAGCCTTTTCAGTTTTGTGGTCGGTTGTTTTTGGCCCATATCGGTTTTTGCCAATAGCCAAGCTTTGTAAGCTTCTTCCAATTCCACCATTTCATTTTCCTCGCCTTTGGTATCGTAACTTTTTGGGTAACCAATCCAACAGATTTTAGCCATAATATGCGAAGGCAATTCCTTTTGAATCAGTTCTTCCAAAAACCTTCGGAAATCCACATTGCTGTAGCGTTCCGTCCATCCCGGCAAAACAATGGAAACCCGGAAAGAGTAGGGGTCAATGCCTTCGCAACCCTCGCAATTGTCTGTACAGATTGGTAAAAAGGTATTCTCGGGAGCAATGTCTTTTGTAACATCGGGACGAAGTAGAATGTGTTCAATAACATACATTCCTTCGTTGAAATCGAGCGTGTTTACAAATTCAACGGTTTTGGCAATTGCATTTTCGGCGGCCGATTGAGTTGAAAAACTCGAAATCCTTCGGGCAATCACGTGGCCTTCATCGGTTGTATCGGGAATGTTCGGATTGGTAAGGTTGAAGTAAAACTTTCCGGCGGTATTCACTTTTATCTCATAGTTTTCAGCAAAGCGGCCGTAATTTTTTACATTTAAAATTTCCTTGTAAAGCGAAGCCAAATTGTGGTAATGCTTGCTGGAGGAAGAAAGGATTTCCTTGTTTTTGCTTCGGAAACGGAAACGGTATTCAATGATGCCGTCGGTGTCGATTTCCTCGTAAATTTCCAACGGGTCGTCAGAGAAATTTCTTCGGAAATAATTTGGGTTGCCACTCAAAAGCGCGATGCGTTTTTGAAATGCCGAAACATTCCCGGTATCCCACAAATTTTCGGCTTCCTGTTCAAAATAATTGAAACTCAGCGGACGTTCACAGCCAATCATCCCATATTGCTGAAGAAAACCTTCCTTGGTTTTGATAACCGCAGCGTCGGTATTGCTGCCGTAGAGTTGTTTCATCAAAAAAGCGTACTCGCTGAAACCTTCCGCAAAACGGGAAAGCAAATGATCGAGAATTTGATTTCTGCGGGCAACTTTATTGTCAAGGTCGGAGAACAAAATATCCGTAATGGTTGAATCGGATGAATAATTGGCAGAGACCAATTCCGAAAGGTCTTTTACATTGTCAACCATCTGCGTGAAATAACTTTTGTCAAGCTCTCCGTTGATTGAAAAAATATCCTTTACGTTTTTTAGATGCGCAAAATAGCTTGCGAAAATCTGGTCAAAAAAGAGCAGATATCCTTTCAGTTGTTTCACTTTTGCGCGGTCTGCAATGGTTGCCGTGCTTTTTACGCCCAATTCCCCAACACCGTAAACTTCAGGAAAATCGTTTTGTATCGTACTGTAATTGCCAACATCGGAAAACCGTCCAACCGGCAGTTCCAACGATTTTTTCTGCGAAGCTGTGTCGAGAATATTGGCTTCGATTTCATCATAAATCGTTTCCAAATAATCGGCTACCGCTTTTTTGTTAATGTTCAACGGAAGAAATCCTTTGTAATAGCTGAACGAACTTTTATCGCAGCGTTTCGGCTTTTTTCCTGCGGGAATGCAGAGATTCCAGATTTTTTTGGTTTCGGGCTTGCCATCGCAATTATTAATAGTGATGTCACGGATAACATCAACGCCTTCAATTTTTTGAATCAAATCAATCAAATCGGTCAATCGCACCTCTTTTCGAAGTTCTGTTTTGCGCAATTCAGCAGTATCAATAAATCCGTTATTTAATAATGGACCGTTAAAGATTTCATCGGGCGCATAGCCTTTTTCAAGCATTTCCTTTAAAGAGTAGAAGCGGAGGGAAGGCGACAGATATTCGTCAATGGTGTATAAAATCTCGGCATGCACTTTGTCCTCATCGGCTTCGGGTTTCAGTTCCAAAATGGCGCAAACGGCAACGGGATGGTTTTCAACTTCCTCAATTTCAATTACATCTTCGCAAAGATTTCGGTGTGCGTGATAAATCGTTCTAACCTCTTCTTTCAGCCTTTTTATTTCTTTGTTTCGCTTCGCTTCGGTATTGAAAATTTCAGAATCCAGTTCGTCCAATTCCACCAAAACATCGTACAATCCGTTTAAAACAAATTCCTTTTTATACTTTTCCTTTATTTCGAAAGGTTTGTAGGAAAGTTTGTTTTCCTTGCAGTTGGCATATATTTTCTTTTCGTGCTTTTTCAGCCAGGCATTTTTCACGCCCTCAATGTCGATAAACAATTTTCGGTAATCCAGCGCGGTTACTGGTTTTATGGGCAGTGCGTTTTCAGCGGTCAGAAATTGCTCATTCAAAAAACTCGGGTTGTTTTCCTCTGCCAAAATATTCTCCAACGGAAGGGAAAGCCGCGCGCCCAAATCGGTAATCGCGTAGCACAAAACCTCCAAAGTCGTGATTCCCGGGTCGTGGGCGTTGTAGTCCGTCCACAGACCGCTACCCAAAGCCTCAATGTATTCGATTCCCTTTTTTCTAAGGAATTCGAAGTCAAGGTCGTCCTGAGTGGAAGTGTCCTTCTCGATGGTGCTGTATGTTTTTACGGAAGACATACGGTTGGTTTTTTAGGGGTTTGTTCACTGCATTTTGATTGCACGGCGGTTATAAAATGCTTTTTTGCCGAGACCAAAACTGCTTTCGGACTCGATGGAATTACGTTCGTTTTTTCAATATATGCTGAAGTTTCAGAGGTTCTGTGCTTCACACTCACATCGTCCAAAAAGTCAACGTATGGCTGGTTTTCCAAATAGGAAATGAGTTTGTTTTTGTGAAAGGCAACACCAAAATTCAACACGGAAGTTTCCGAATATGCCCAGGGCGAAAGGTATTTTTTGATTTCTTCCTCAATTTGTTTTGTATAGAAATTTTCGTCAAAACCTGCATTGAATTTCACACCGAGCGTAACCTCAACTTCTTGGTAATCGGGGTTTATAATTTCCGCTGAGACGAAAAACGTATTCAGTTCGTTGATGTAATTTTGAATCTCGTTTCGCTTTGCGGTACTCAATCGCGGCTGAAATATATCGAAGGCATTATTATTTTTAATATCAGGAATCACAACTACCGTAACATTTCCGGGCGCGTGAAAATCGTTGCCTTTTGTGTGGTTTAAGCATTTCACTTTATACACTTCCGGGAATTTTTCAAGAATTAAATGCTCGTAATCCCACAGTGAAATGGCGCGGTCGCGATGGCGAATCCGTTCGCTCACGCGGCGATAATAACTTTCATCGCTTTCCTCGGGTTTTCCGCCGAAGGAATTGTAGGGTTGCAAAACACTTTTTATTGCGGAATCGCGCTCGGTAAGTTTGCTGATGGTTTCGGCAGGCAGACCGTTTTTAAGGTGCGAAAGTTCATTGCCATTGTTTACGAAAGTTGCCGTAATAACCTGTGCGTGGACGTTTATAAACCTACAAACCGCATCGAAGCTTTTGGGACTTTTTGCGCGCAGCCAAACCATTCCCGAAGGCAACAACGTATTGTTTTCGGTAGCTTCACGCGGAATTGTGATGGTTACAATTCCTGTTTTTAGGAAATTATCCGTTGTATTTCCCAACAGATAATCGCCGGTAAGTTCCATCCATAAATTGTTTGAAAGCACCGCCCACGAAATTTTTTCAGAAGAAGAAAAAGCTTCCGCCAATGGATTTTCGGTTCCTTCCAATAATTGAAACAAAAGTTGCACTTGCTGCAATGCTTCGGTATTTTCAAGGCCGATGTAAAGTTCACCGCCAGCACAGTACGTTGGGATTAATGTTTCGGAAGTCTCCGCCTGCCCAAAAGGATGCTCGTGAAACAATTGTATCTTTTCAAGATTTGCGGTTTGTGAAACACCAAATTCCACTTCTTGGCTCGCGGTATAGCTTAGTTCAATTTTTTCAATAATTGGGGTGTACGGTTCGTTGGGAAGCACGGTATCTTCTTCCGTGGAAAGCGCGAGCGCATAAACCTTTGGGAACAGTGCGTGCAAAAACGATTGGTTCAACGATAGTTTTATCGGCCCGTTTTTCCCAGTTGTGTAATTTGCATTATTGATGGAAAGATTGCTTTCGAAAAGTTCCCCATTTTTGGTAAAAAGCGGAAAGGCACCGTTTACGGTTACCAAATTTTCATTGTTTTCAACGGAAACTTTCGCCTTAAAATAATCGTTTCCGGTTACGTAAAGATTGCTCGGGCTTGAGGTTGGATTGAAAGTAAGCCCAGCAGGTTTTGCATATTTTTTGGTTACCGTATTAAAATTGAAATAAAGTGTTTGAAAATACAGATTTGGCGAAAGATTGAAATTGGTATCGTCCCTTCTGTAAGCTATGTAATGTTGTTTAAAATCGGCCGGCGTGTTTAGCCAAGAAGCGTGAAGCGAAACGGTCTCCCATCTTTTACTAAACATTTCGGGATAATCAATGTAAAATGCCGAGCGTTCCATAGGCTGCGTTCCGAAAGGAAAATAGGGTTTGTCTGCCGCAAGTATTCCAAAATCATTTTTCAGCTGGAGATTTTCAGCTTCCGAAACCGAAACTTTTACGGTTGCATTTTTTACTTTCTTCTGAAGCAATTCTGTGTAAAGTTGATAACCGATATTGAATTCGGGTAGTTTTGTTTTAAGCAAAAAGCGAAATACGGGTTGTTGGGTTTCAAAATTTTCTTTGTGAATTTCTTTGTTGTATGGGATAATCGCTTCTTCGGTTTTATCAATTTTTAAACAAAGCTGAATTGTTTTATTTCCTACGGAAGAAGCAAATCCATTGACAGAAGCCGAAATTTTAAAAGGTCCCAACCAGCCTTTTTCACCCGTTGCAAAAATGTCAAAACAATCAATTAGCTGTGGAATGTTGAAAACAGGAATTGATTTTTCAAGATTGAATATTACCTGAACTATGCGTTTGCCTTCTGCTAAATTTAGCGTTGGTGCTGCTATTGAAAATCCAAGGTTCGGAGTCTGTAGAGGCAATTCGGGCCTAAAGTGGAAAGGATAGCCAAACGGTAGCCAATTACTAGTATCGTTTTTAAACGGTTCGCCATTGCCGTCTGCGGAATTTACCACAGGTGCAGCAAATAGTCCGTTGAATTCATCCGGATTTAAATTATTGGCTTTTCTATGATGGTAAACACTTTTTAAAGCAGCAACCTGTACCTTGTTTACAACTACTTCTTTGTCGGTTGTGTATTGAATGCGTTTTCCGAAAGTATCCTTTCCAGCTTCCAGTAGCGTGTGTTCATCTACTTTAGATGTAGAAAAATTCTTGGCCAATTCAAAAATAAGATGAACACTATCTGCGACCGGAGCTTTTTTATCAATTTGAAGAATTTCGTTGTAATAGAAATCGAGATGTCTTTTGGTAAGCGTATTAAAATGTGAATTGGAAATTTCAAGCAATTTCAGAAAACACACAAAAAGGGTGAGGTGCGGGGAGAGGTTATTGGAATTTTCAGCTTCAGAAAGAAAACTTTTTATTTTATCCTTTTCGATAAGAAATGATTCCCAATTTCCCGATGGCACTGTAGCGTTTTCAACTGAAAAATAGTTCACTTCCGAAGCAAAATTGTAAGCAAATTTCATCCAGTCTTCCGTTGAAAAATCGTTCAACTTCAAATTTTCTGGAAGCATGGCGCTGATTGACCTTTGGGTTTGTTCGGTGCCCTTATGGTTTATCAGGAATTTATTTTCACAGTTTTTTGCCATTATTTTTATACTTCAGTTCCTTCGGTTTTATAGAATGGAAATACCATATTTGCCCATGAATTTGTAATACGGACAATGTATTCGATGTTTATCAAAATTTCGCCGTTTAGTTCGTTAGTTGTGTCCAGCGATATTTTTTGTGCGGTGATCCTAGGTTCGTAATAGAGGATTGCTGTTTCAATCAATTCTTTTATATACGTTTTCAGGGTAACATCAAGTGGTTGGAACAAAAGTTCTTCCAAATTGCAACCATAATCTGGAAGCATAATTCGCTCGCCCAAACGTGTAGACAAAAGAATCTCAAGGCTTTTATTGATATCGGCTACGCCTGCGGTTATTATCAATTCACCGGTTTTTTTGTCAAAATGGGGTGGAAAACTCCATCCTTCACCTAAAAATATTTCTGATGTATTCATATTAATTATTTTCTATTTCTATTATTTATTTTCGTCATTCGACATCCGTCATCCAACACTTATTACACTGAGCGCAGTCGAAGTGCGTTACCCACCAATCAAGACCGTAAATTCTCCCAAAACAATGCTTCCACCGTGTGCTGTGCTGTCTCCCAAACGGGCCGCTGGCATTCCGCCAATCAATACAGATGACGAACCCATAATGATTGAATCCGGCGGTCCTGCGCATGTCGCCATATCTCCAACTCTTGCCGCGGGCATTCCGCTAATTAAAACGGTTGGTTCTCCCGCTGGAAGGATTGGTCCACCAACATGTGGACTTCCGTTTGGGTTTGTCATCGGGCAGATGTGCATATCGTTTATTCTGGCTGCTGGAGGCATAAGTTGGTTTATGGTTAATAGTTATTAGTTAATTGTTTGTTTTAAATTCATTTATTTTTTTTATAAAAACTACAAGATTTGAATCTTGCAGGAAGTTTCAAAAAGTCCCCTTTGGGGGATTAGGGGGCTAATTTATTTGAACCAAAGATCCTTTCAAAACTGCGATGGCGCTTGTTGAAACTTCCGCGCCAGCGTTGCCTTGGGCTTTGAATTGGGCATTGGCTTTTACATTTACGTTCATCGCTTCAATGTTGCAATCGCCGGTTGCTTTTATGCTGAAATCCTTTCCACTTTCCATTGCAATTCCGCCGTTACCCATTGTTATTATATTTCTATTGTCATCCTCAATTTTTATAACACCCGCATCTTCATCGATGGTTACTTTTTTACCTCCCGGAGTTTCAATAATGATTGATTTTTTCTCATCGTTGAAAATCAATTTCAGTTCGCTTCGGGTTACAAATCCTTTTTCGTGATTGTCGTCGGAAGCTGTCAATGGAGCAGGTTTTGCGCTGCTGTGAAGCATTCCGAGAATTACGGCGTGGTTTGGATCATCGTTTACGAAACCTACAATTACTTCGTCTCCAATTTCAGGAAGAAAAAATGATCCTCGGTTATTTCCCGCATCCAAGGTTGCTATACGTGTCCAAATGCCTTGTTCGTCTTTGTCAATTATTGGTATTTTTACTAAAATTCTGTCCTCGCCGTCAGGATCCGATTCCAATTGTGAAACAACCCCAACTTGCAAACCACTAACTGCTGGAAGAATACCAGCAGCAGGCAATTCTGAAATATCGTAGGTTTCGCTGAACCATTTTGGGTTCATCCCGAATTCGGCGTCAACGGTCCAATTACCGTTTACAATTTCATGACGTACGGCACTGATAAATATTTTTCCGTTGAAACGATTGCCAACGCCTTCCAACTTCAGCATGGTTCCGGGTTTTACTGTTGGAATTCCTTGAAATTTTACACGTCCGCGGGTTTTTGAAAGTTGCTGAAAAAGACTTTTTGCATCGCTCCAATTTTGTAATTGGGTTGAATTGTAATTGCCGCCGTGTTTCAATTCTAAATTTTCGTGATCGATGACTTCTGCCAAATCTGAAGTTGAAATATTTCCGTTTAAAGAAATTCCTGGATCAGTAGCTTCTGCTTCCACAATTTCCTGTTCCGAAGGATTCCAACCGTATGCAGTGATGGAATTGAACTGATTCCTTGCGTCCATCTCGGCATCAAAGTCGAGTAGGGTAGCGCCAAAAGCGACCGTTTCCACTTCGTCTTGGGATAAATCAGGTTTTGAAATTATTATTTTTCCATCATCGACTGTGCATATTTGACCATTGAGTTGGGCACGGGTCATCATAAAATCCCAGTCAGAAGTACGGTATTGCACCATTTCTTTATTTGTGAAAGATGTAGTTTCTATATCGCTTTGCAAGCCATACTTCCCAATTATTTCCTCAATAATATCGCTGTCTTTACTTTCGTAATAAAAATTACTTTTTGTACCGATGGTCATTTTCACAGCTTCGTCTCTACATTCCACAATCAAAACAGAATTATTCTCCCTAATTTTAATACTATGTTTTATGATAATTCCTTTAAATATGGTTTCTACATCGTTGTGATAACCTGCCTTTATTTCAATATTTTTTCCGGGAACCAATAAATCTTCATTGCTTAAATTAAAATTTTGTGATGCAGCTTCGCCATCTAAAAAGACGACCTGAGCAAAGGGAATACGGTTAATTTCCTTTTCAACCGAAATATTTTTTACTTGATGAACAGCAGAAAGTTCTGTGCCTTCAATCAATATTTTGAAGGTGACCAAATCTGCGCTACGCACGGTTTCTATGGTTCTGCTGTTGTTCATATTTAAGATACTTTTTCAATTGGCGGAAAAATGATTTGTTGTCCGGGTTGTAACCTTCTGAAATTTGTAAGATTATTGGCCGCAGCTACCTGCAGGTAATATTTTGAATCGCCATATATTTTGAAAGTCATAAGCGGAAGTGTATCGCCATCTTTCACAATGCGTACATGTGTTAAATCTGGCGAGTTGTTGTTTTCGCGCGCTACTCTCAAACTATCTTCTACCACCCCTTTGAAGCTTGCTGTTACAACGGCCCTCAATGGCACACCCTCCGGTGAAAAAAGTTTGTATTCAATGGACATTTCGGCTAGGATCCCTTTGAAAAGAAGTGTACCCCAACCTATCATTAAATAGTTTGGTTTGTGTTCATCGCCATTGTAATCAAACACAATTCTTTTAAATCTTTCAATGTCCGCAACAATGCCGATACCTAAGTCATCACTATTTCCTTTTATGATTCCGGTTCTATCAAAGAGAAACTCAAGGTTTAAACCTTCAGGTACCGAGCGTACAAACTTGGGTTGTGTTGCACTGGTACCCTGACCTTGGGCCTCGGTGTATTCTATTTTGTATTTGAAAGCATATTTTTCGGGATTCAACAAAGATGAAAATACACCATCGCCCACGATTTGGGTAAATTTATTATCGCGGTAGGCTATGATTTTCAGTTTTTTGAGTTCTCCTTTCATTACCGTTCATTTTTGCGTTCTTCAATTCGCATTATTTCTTCAACACAAGTTTTTACAATAGTATCCATTTTGCCTCCCGATTGTTTATCAGGAGAGGCATTGGTTTGCTCAGTACCGTTCACATTTATTTTTATGTGAAGTTCTTTAATTTCTATGGGCATTTTATACGAGTGTAAAATAGTTGTACGCTAACTCTATGGTTTCAATCGTTACTTTGCTTTGTTCGGCATTTAGTTCCGCAACATCCCATTTTATAGGGTAGGCATGAACTACATTCCAGGTTACCAAGGGTTCGTGGTTTTCGTTCAGCAGTTTCACGGTTAGATCCACAGGCGCGAAGTCAAAACTTTCAATAGCGTCGCGACACCATTTTATGAGCTGTGAGTCGGTTACCATACCACGTTTTAAAACAAGGTTTGGAAATTTGGATCGTACCGGAAACTTATGTTTGAACCTGTTTTCGCCTCCTTCGGCAAATTCTTCGGTTTCAATATCTACGGAAAGCCCTGAAACAGATTGGAACTGAACGTCTTTATCCTGTGAGGAAATTCCGTTAAATTCCACCTTAAAATGGAAGCTTACGGGAGGGTACGGATTATTCATTAATCACCGTTTTGAATGGTTAAACCTTCGTGGGCAATTTCCAAAGTTTCAATAGCAGTTTCGTTGCCGTCGCCTTTCAGATCGGTTGACTGCACCTTAATGGGAAAGGCATTTTTAACTTTCCATACTATTACGGGTGCGTGTTCCTCGTTCAACAATGAAATGGTAATGTCGCGACGCTCAATTTTATTAAGGCTTACGGTATTCCACCATTGATAGAATTCGTTATCGTTAGCAAACGAACCACGCTTCAATGTGATATTGCTGTATTTTTGCATCCCCGGCATTTTTATTTTGCTGTATTCCGGGCTGGCACCGTGGCGGTACTCGATCATTTCGGTTTCAACGTCCAGTCCGCTGACTTCGGTAAAACCTATGTTTGTTCCTCCCCAGTCTACTGAGAAATGAAACTTTACTAATGGATATGTATTTGCCATTTTGCTATGTGTTAAATGTTAATGGTTAAATGTTAAGTGTTTTGTGTTCCGTTTGAAATAACTGCTCACTGCTACTGAAAACTGCCAACTAAGACTACGCTTCCTGCATTTTGTGTGAGAATTTCAATACGATGAATTCTGCTGGACGAACTGCAGCCATTCCTATTTCGATATTCATAATTCCGTTCAAAATATCATCTGCGGTCATGGTCTCACCCAAGCCTACGCGAACGTAAAAGGCCTGCTCTGGTTTTGCCCCAGCTAAGGCACCGGCGCGCCATTGAAGAATTAAGAAATTCTCTATCATCGCGCGTACTTTTACCCAAGTGTTTGCATCGTTCGGTTCAAAAACAAATTGTGCCGTAGCCTTTTCAACAGATTCTTCAACCATATTGAAAAAACGACGTACGGGTACGTACTTCCACTCATTGTCATTACCGGCAAGGGTGCGTGCACCCCAGACGAGAATGCCTTTTCCAGTGAAGGATCGAAGTGCATTTATAGATTTTCCCGAGGTGTGAATGTTCAAATCCTGTTGTGCCTCGTGGGTTATTTTGATGGTTGGCTCTACAGCAGCACTTACAGATTCATTAGCGGGTGCTTTCCAAACACCGCGATTACTGTCTACGCGCGCAAAGATTCCAGCCATTGCGCTACTTGGCGGAAGCGTAACGTACTGTTTTTCCAGTTCCGTCTTTATTTTGTTATAAAGTATTAAGTTGAAATCGGTATCACCACTATCAGCAAGTTCACTTAATGCTTTAGTATCATAAGCGCCTGCTGAAGTAGTATTTGTTTCATCTGTTACATTATGCGCCAATGTAACGGCTGCATCATCATATGCGTAGCTATAAGCAGTACTTAGGAAAGGGTGATAGGCAGCCCCATATTTTAATAAATCAACACCATTGCCCAAGGAAGCTGTGTTGCGAATGTTATCACTATTATTTGCGAATGCATCAATAATAACAAAACGATCTTTCAGTTTTTGTGATTGCATTAAAGCCCTATTAATAAGCGAATAGTAACTTGAGGCTGTGGAAACGGCCATAGCATCTGGAAATACATATAGTGTGGGTTCGTCAAATTTTTCCAGTTCGTCCAAACCTGCCGAAAGCAAAGGCTGATTTACAGTGCCGCTAGTATAATCACCCACGGAACAGATGTAGCAAGGCCCCCCGCCATTGTCAAAATACATGCGCATGGCATAATACATTACATACGGACTGGTTGTACCCATAGCCACGCTAAACTTTTGGTCTAAAAGCTGGACTGGTGGCCCGCTGTTTATAGTATCGTTGATTGTTACTGTAATATTTGCCTCGTTTTGTGCCTTTCCAAAATAGGTTTCGTATTCCAGCAGCGAAACAATACGTTTCGGTTTGTTGCGAACGGTAGTGTCACTAATTTGTGTGTAGCCAATAAAGGCCGGAATTGCTGTTTCCACTTGTGCCACTGATGGCGGAAACTTCGATATTTCCTCCACATAGACCCCGGGTGTTTTGTACGTTGTTGCCATAGTTTCTGTTATTGATTAATATATATTTCTGAAATGGTTTTAATTATATTTCCACCGCCATCCTTTTCAAACAGAAGTCTCGAAGGAAATGCAGATGGACGTTCCTGGCCGCCAAAGCTGTAACCGATGATACCATTTTTTACTAACGGCAGTTCAGCAGGATCTGTGGAATGCAGCAGACTACTGTCTGTTGCATTGCGATAATTCCAAATAGTACTGCGGTTTTTTATTTGAAGTTTAAATGTTTTTGGATTTGCGGGAATGGTTCCGTTTACGTTTAAGATATTTCGGGAATTGCCATCAAACGGAACAGTCTCGTCTCCAGCCATTTCCAATGAAATGATTCCGAAGAGTCCAATCTTTTCTTTTTCGGAAAGATTTGTTCGTATTTCACCATAACTTGCTTGGTTTATTGTGAAATCTTCAATTGGCAGAGTAGTAGTTTCCAAATCTAAATAGTTAAAGGAAACGCCCTCTGTAACAGGTTTTTTGTTCGAGAGATAGTAGGGAATAAGAGGTTTTGAATTCACAGTTGAATAATTTTCAAAGAGTGCATCCTTCACATAAATCAAAAAATCAAAGACTGTAGCTTGCGAAAGGTTTACCAATGGTCTATATATTCCCGAATTTGGAGCCGTTTCTTCTGCTTTTGAAAAGATCGTAAAGCCGTTTGAAGTTGTTTTAAAAACGAGCTTGTTTCCCTTAAAGAGTTCCTGGGTTTTTTCGGAAGGAATAATTTTACAGAAATCCTCAAAATTATAATTGACAAGCTGAGCTTCTTTCAATACCGGGCTACTGTCAAAAGCCAAATTGCCATCATCCAAAAAATAACTATGGTATATGTTTACACTGAACAGTTTGCGATATGTTGTAGTGAAGCTCATTAAGTTATGTTGTTTAGAATTCCGGAAACTTCCGTGATAGGAGTGCCTTTTTCAAGAAGGGCATCGCTTTCAATTTTTACTATGCTTATTTTGTAGAGTACGCTGGGCAGGGCTTTTCCGCCCAAAGTGCCCCATATATAATTTAGTTGCTCAAAAGTTGGCGTGTAGAGTTCTGAAATAAAACGAAACTCTTTTATATTTTCCAATGCGGGAATGGCCGGATTCAATGGAGTGTTTACTTGTGTAAATATTTTTTTTGATTGAAAAAATTCTATAATAACGGAAATAGCGGTTAGCGAGCGCGTATATGTATTTCTATTTGCCGAGAAGAGTGCAAAAACATTTAGGTTTACTGGTGCATTTTTGTAAATAGTTTCCCCGTTTTTAACTTTGATATTTGGATTGTTTTTTAGTGAGATTTCCTCTTCAATGTTTAAAAGCGAAAGCACCACTTTATCGTTCATAGTATTTATGTCGGGATCCTCATGTTTTGAAACATTTTCCAGAACCACCAGATTTGCATCCGTAGTTTTTTGCTCCAAATATTTTGAAACTTGATCTTTTACTATTTCTAGCGTTTCGTAAATCATTTTGCAAGGAATCAGTTGGTTGTTCTTATAAACCCAAATGTATTGAAACATAAAAGTCTATACAACAGGATTTTACCTGAATTTTCAAGGGGGTTTTCACTGTATTTTTCATAGGGAAAACCCCTGTTTGGTTATAGGAAAAATCCTATACGGAAAGGGGATTTTCCCTGTTTATTCGTTACAAAAAGCACTTTTTTGATTGTTTTTACTACATTGCTGCCAATTAACCTTAAAACCAATTTAATTATGTCAAAACCATCAAATTGTATTACTGTTGCCGCAGCAAGGCAATTACAGGATAACTGGGTAGCAACACGCGCTGTTGATATTGAACGTGCCATGGGATCGGGAGATACTCGTGAATTTTTGTTTAGCGTTGCAGAGCTTGAAGAGTTTCTGGCCTATGTGAAAGCTGGTTCCGGAAGTATGAATCCAGGAATTCGTATTTATTTTGGAGCGTATGATAACGCAACCTCTGATAAAGCTACGGTCTTTTTGGCTCCTACATTGGGCACTACTCAAGGAGTGGCAAATGATTATAGTTTAGAGCCTTTAAACAACAGTATTGGTGGATTTCCTCCAAAAAACTATTAATAGTGTTAGCACTTTTCTTTGTACACCTAGTAGAATTTTTAGCATTTCTAACCGGGCTTATTTATTATCAAAAAAATAACTCCAAACCAACTTTATACCTGGTTTGGTTTTTAGGTATTACTGTGTGTTCTGAGATTTTTGGTTGGTACGCATATTTTGTTGAGAATGGTTTTTTGTATTTTTTAAAGGGAACCCCTTTTGAATCAAATTATTGGTGGGCGAATATTTATACAGTAATTAGTTATTTGTTCTACGTAAACTATTTTAAGTGGTATTTATCGGCTAAAAAATCAGTAACTATTATTAATAGGGTTTCAATAGTTTTTTTGATATTCAGTATTTTGGAAATAGTGTTTTCAGGGGATTTCTTCATTAAGTTTATGCCTATAACCAATATTCTCGGGACTTTGTTTGTTTTCTTAAGTATTGCATTTTATTATTTGGAATTGTTGAAAAGTGATCAAATCCTGCAAGTACAAAAAAGCCTTCCATTTTATATATCAGTAGGAGGGTTGCTTTTTCATCTATGTACCACTCCATTTTTTATATATAGTTCTTATTACAGCAATACTATTGACCCTGGGTTTGTGAATCTATATAAACAGGTTATCTTTGGGACTAACTATTTGTTGTATTCCATCTACATTGCTGGATTTTTAATATGCTATCGGACAGAGAACCCCTACTACCCCAAGAAAAGCTTTTAATAGTTTATTTTATTGCTGTACTGTTGTTTTTTGCGGTCTTTGCAATTGTTTTCGTTGTTGCTTTTCAGCGCCGAAAAAACAAATTTTTAAAGGAACGTTATGAAGCAGAAAAACGTTACCAACGCGAATTAGCAGATTCACAAATAGAGATACAAGAACAAACCCTAAAGAACATCGCTTGGGAGCTGCACGATAATGTGGGCCAATTGCTTTCCGTGGCCAATATCCAGCTTAATGTATTGTTGAATTCCGCTCCGGAAACTTACCATGGACAAATTCAGGAAACAAAGGGCATAGTGCAAGAATCCGTTCAGGAAATACGTTCCCTATCCAAGGTGCTCAATAACGATGTGGTTCTAAAAAATGGGCTACTTGCTTCGCTGAACGTGGAGCTTGACCGATTTAAGCGTTTGGGCTATCTCGACGCCTCCCTAAAAATAACTGGCGACATAATTCCTATAAATAGCGCGAGCGAAATTATCATTTTCCGGATTCTGCAGGAATTTCTTTCTAATGTATTGAAACACGCCCGAGCTTCAAAATTATTCGTACATTTAGAATATAAAGAAAAAACGCTGGATATTTCAGCAAATGACGATGGAATTGGCTTCGATACCTCTTTGAAAACTGACAGCTCAGGTATGGAAACTATGAAGAGCAGGGCAGAATTGATAAATGCAGAATACAAAATCGTTTCCGAAATAGGAAAAGGCACTCAATTATACTTAAGTTATCCCTATAAAAGCACAAAATGAGACCAGAAACAAATCATACAGTTGGTATAGTGGACGACCACTCTCTTTTTGCACGTTCATTGGAAAAACTTATCAATTCATTTCCGCACTTCCAAGTTATATTTCACGCTAAAAATGGATTACACCTCCAGGAAAAAATTGAGGACAGTAATGTTTTGCCAGAGATAATACTTTTGGACATAAATATGCCCGTGATGGACGGTTTTGAAACGGCAGAATGGCTCACGCGGCACCATCCTGAAATAAAAGTGTTGGCACTTTCCATGCAGGATGATGAACACACAATCCTTAAAATGTTGCGTAGAGGGGTAAAAGGATATTTGCTGAAAGACATACACCCCGAAATTTTGAACACAGCCCTTAAAGAGTTGAGCGAAAAAGGATATTATCACTCCCAAAAGGTATCTGAAACCTTGCTGCATTCCCTAACTCCCGATGAGGAAGGAAGAATTTTCGACTTTAAGGAAAACGAACTTACTTTTATAAAATTAGCTTGTTCTGAGTTGACCTATAAGGAAATAGCCGTTATGATGGATTTGAGCCCAAAGACTATTGACGGGTACCGTCAGGATTTGTTCAAACGACTTAAAATAAAAAATAGAGTAGGGCTTGTTATTTTTGCTTTGAAAAGAAACTTAATTCAGCTTTAATTACAGGCATTCCATACGGCATCAACTGGAGGGGTAGCTTCTATACAAATTTCTTCTTTTTGAACGGGATGGGTCAAAGTCAATCTTTTAGCGTGAAGATGAATACTGCCATCTGAATTACTTCTGTCAAAACCATATTTCAAGTCTCCCTTTATGGCGCACCCAATAGCCGATAGCTGTGACCGAATTTGATGGTGCCTGCCAGTTTCCAAAGTTATTTCCAGTAAATAATAATTGTCAAGTTTTTTCAGAAGTTTATAATGGAGTATTGCTTTTTTGCTGTCCGGTACTTCTTTAATATGAGCGTATGATTTGTTCTGTTTTGAATTTCTTTTTAAGAAATGCATTAACGTATCCTCCAATTTGGGGGGAGGATTTTTCACTATTGCCCAATATATTTTCTCCGTTTCCCTTTTGGAAAACATTTTATTCAAACGTGCCAATGCTTTAGAAGTTCTCGCAAACACTACGACTCCACTCGTGGGACGGTCTAATCTGTGAACAACTCCTAAAAAAACAGCTCCGGGTTTATTGTATTTTTCGGCAATGTATTCCTTTACAACTTCCAAAAGGGGGGCATCTCCAGTTTTGTCGCCCTGTACAATATCTCCCGGACGCTTATTTACGACGATTAGATGATTGTCTTCAAACAGAACTTGAAGATTGTCTTTGGTACTATGTATGTTTGATTGTTTGATTTTTCTAAAAGGAAAATTATCTAAGAATCTAAAAATCAGATTTTAATATTGTTCACTATCATTTGGAAAATTGCCACTTTTTACATCAGCGCTATACTGGCTGAAGGCATTTTTCATTTCAGTATATAAATCGAGGTACCTTCTTAAAAAACGTGGGTTGAATTCGTGGGTCATCCCAAGCATATCGTGAGTTACCAAAACCTGTCCATCAACACCATTTCCAGCTCCAATGCCTATTACGGGAATGCTTATTCTTTCGGCCACTTCTTTTGCCAGCTTGGCGGGAACTTTTTCCAAAACCACAGCAAAACAACCTGCCTTTTCAAGCAATAATGCGTCAGAAATTAGTTTTTCAGCTTCCTCTTCTTCTTTGGCGCGAACGGTATAGGTTCCAAATTTATAAATTGATTGCGGCGTTAAACCCAAATGGCCCATTACGGGTATTCCGGCATTTAGAATTCGTTTTATGGATTCCTTTATTTCTTTCCCGCCTTCAAGCTTTACAGCGTGACCGCCACTTTCCTTCATAATTCTGATTGCTGAACGCAATGCCTCTTTTGGATCGCTTTGGTAACTTCCGAAAGGTAAATCAACCACAACCAAACTGCGTTCGATAGCGCGAACCACAGAAGCTGCATGATAAATCATTTGATCTAATGTAATGGGCAAAGTTGTTTCATGGCCAGCCATTACATTTGAAGCCGAATCGCCCACCAGAATAACATCTATTCCGGCGCTGTCCACGATCTTGGCCATTGTAAAATCGTAGGCCGTAAGCATTGAGATTTTCTCACCTTTCTTTTTCATGTCCACCAAAGTTTTGGTGGTAATACGTTTGTACTCTTTTTTGGCTGTACTCATAACTGTAACAAATTGGTGGGTAAAAGTACTAATTTTGGTGTACACTCATTAAATAACAACTATGAAGTTATTGGTTATCATTTTTGCAAGCATGGTTTTTACTTCAACATTTGCACAAAACCAGTTTTCGGAAGCAGATGCGCACAAAGTCGTCAATATTTTTTTTGAAGGATTTCATAAAGGAGATACCCTTTTAATGAAATCTGTAATGGCCGATGAAATGATAATGCAGACGGCTTACACAGATAAAAGGGGTCAGCATAAATTGAATAGTGATGACCCGAACGGATTTTTAAGTACTATAGCCAATCGCCCAGCTGATCAAAAATGGGACGAGCGTTTACTGGATTATAAAGTTGAGATTGACGGAAACCTTGCGCACGTTTGGACACCTTATGAATTTTGGTTAAACGAAACTTTCTTACATTGTGGAGCCAATAGTTTCACCCTTGCAAAGTTTGATGAGGGTTGGAAAATAATTCATTTAATCGATTCCCGAAGAAAGGAAGGTTGTATATAAAATTTTAGCAATCGCTAATATTTACTTGTACTGCCAAACCTCCCTCGCTCGTTTCTTTATATTTGGAAGTCATATCCTTTGCAGTTTCCCACATTGTAGCGATTACTTTATCGAGCGGTACTTTTGCTTTGGAGGGATCGCTATCCAAGGCCATTTCACAGGCATTTATTGCTTTTATGGCACCCATTGCATTACGTTCAATACAGGGAATTTGCACCAAACCGGCAATAGGGTCGCAGGTCATTCCCAAATGATGTTCCATTGCAATTTCACTAGCCATTAAGCATTGTTCCGGTGTTCCGCCCATCAGCTCGCACAAAGCTCCCGCAGCCATTGAAGAAGAAACACCGATTTCTGCCTGACAACCACCCATAGCAGCAGAAATGGTAGAACCTTTTTTGAAAATACTTCCAATTTCACCTGCGGTAAGCAAAAATTTACGAACATCCTCAAAATTGGCATCGTGGTTTTCAATCACCATATAGTACATCATCACGGCAGGAATTACGCCCGCGCTTCCGTTGGTTGGTGCTGTAACCACACGGCCCAACGATGCATTTACTTCGTTCACCGCGAGGGCAAAACACGAAACCCATTTTAAAATCTGGCGGAACTTTACTTCCGTGTTTCGTATTGCGCCAATCCATTCTTCGGCATTTGAGTATTTATGATTGCCAATAAGGTTCTTGTTCATCTCAAAAGCACGGCGGGTTACATTCAATCCACCGGGCAACGTACCTTCGGTGTGCGCGCCAACGTACATGGAATCCAGCATTACATTCCAAATTTTCTTTAAGCCGTCGTTTATTTCGGCTTCACTTCTAAGTGATTTTTCATTTTCAAGAACAATTTCAGAAATGCTTTTGCCTTCAGCCTTGCAGTATGCCAAAAGTTCTGTTCCTTTCTCAATAGGGAAGGGAAATTGCGCAAATTTTGCCAGTTTTATTTTTTTACGCTTTCGCTCTTTTTTTACGGTAAAACCGCCGCCTATTGAATAAAAAGAAGAAGATTTTTTGGAACCATCTTTCAACGTGGCCCTAAAAGTCATTCCGTTGGGGTGAAATTCTAAAAACTTCCGGTTGAAGATTATGTTTTGTTTCGGAAAAAAGGGTACTTCCTTTTCGCCGTTCAGTTTTAACTTATTTTCAGAATTGATAAAATCAATTTCTTTTTCAATGTTTTCAATAGGAAAAGTTACAGGGTCAAAGCCTGAAAGGCCAAGCATTACTGCAATATCGGTTGCGTGCCCTTTTCCCGTGAGCGAAAGGGAGCCGTACAAATCCACCGAAATTTCTGCTACGTCTTCAAATTGCTTTTTCTCTTGCAGTTCACCAATCCACCGTAACGCGGCACGCCAAGGCCCCAAGGTATGGGAGCTGGATGGGCCAACTCCTATCTTCAACATGTCAAAAACACTGATACTTTCCATAAATTTATTCTTAATTCAAACCTAAGAAATTTTAAGGGATCTTGCTAAAGGGAAGTGAGGAATTGTTCATAATTTATACTGGAAATATTCCATTAAGTAGGAAATATTCCTATTTTTGGACTATGGAAATTTTCACTTCAGGAAAACTCACAAAAGTAAAAAGCAGGCACGAGCCGGGTGTTTCAAAACAGACTGGTTTTGCAAGTCCCGCCACGCATTATCTCGAACCGACCATCGATTTGAACCAAGAATTACTTGTTAATCGAGACGCAACTTTTTTTGTAAGGGTTGACGGAAATGCTTTTAAGGAACACAACATTCTCAATAAAGATGTATTGATTATTGATCGATCATTAGCTCTAAATTTTGACGCTTTGGCATTGGTGGTTCAAGAAGGGGAATTTAAAATACAGCGTATTCCTTTTGGTTTTTCTGAGGAAACGGAAGAGTTCACCGTTTGGGGAATTATCACTTATATAATCCATTACGCCCGATGATTGCCTTGGTAGATTGCAATAGTTTTTACGCTTGCTGTGAGCAGGTTTTTCGTCCCGACCTTTTGGGGAAGCCTGTCGTGGTACTCAGTAATAACGATGGCTGTGTTATTGCTGCAAACAAAGAGGCTAAAGCAATTACGGACATTCCCATGTTTGAGCCCGTTTTCAAAATAAAGGATCAATTGATTGCCCATAAAGTGAACTTTTTCTCTTCAAATTATACCCTTTATGGCGAAATGTCGCAGCGGGTGATGAACATTCTCGGGATGTTTTCTCCAAAGGTGGAAGTTTATAGTATTGATGAAGCTTTTGCAGATTTATCTGGGATGAGAAATATTTCGCTAAACGATTATGGGCATTTAATAAAAGAAACCATTTCAAAAAACACGGGGTTACCAGTAGGTGTGGGGATTGCGCCAACAAAAGTGCTGGCAAAGCTGGCAAACCGAATGTCGAAGAAAATTCCTGACAACAACCACGTTTTTGTAATCGATTCCGAAGAAAAAAGAATAGAAGCGCTTAAATGGTGCAAAATAGGTGATGTTTGGGGTATCGGCAGAAAGCACGCAGAACGGTTGAAAAATATAGGGGTTTTTAATGCTTTTCAGTTCACCCAACTTCCGTTGCAATGGGTGCGAAAGGAAATGACCGTGGTAGGTGAACGTACATGGCGCGAACTAAGAGGCGAGCCGTGCCATGAATTCGTAATGCAACCGCCGCCCAAAAAAGGAATTGGTACCGCAAAATCTTTCGGTATAAAATTGCCCGATTTAGAACGTATTGAGGAAGCCTGCGCCTATTACATAAGCGAAGTGAGCGAGATGCTTCGCGCCCAAAAATCCTGCGCTACCTATGTTCAGGTTTTTATCATTACCAATTATCACAGTAATGTGGACAAGCAATATTCCGATAGCCGAACGGTAACTTTGGATATTCCTACGAACGACACCTTCAACCTTATTTCCGCTGCCCGAAAAGCGTTGGTAGAAATTTATAAACCCGGTTATCGCTACAAAAAAGTAGGGGTGAACCTTACGGGAATTATTCCGCAGGATTATGTGCAGGGAAATCTGTTTCACCAACCTTCTAAATTAAATAACTTAAAACTTATAGAAACCTTTGATGCCATCAACCGGAAATTTGGAAAAGCAACTATTTCTTCAGGTTTGGTGGGCACACGAGTTATTGAATGGGAACTCATTAAAAAAGAACGAAGCCCGCGCTACACTACGCAGTGGAAAGAATTGTTAAAAGTTGGGGAGAGAGTTGAAACTCAAAAATCAACTTTTTTAAAATCAACTTTTCCGTTTTCATCAATTACTTTATAAACTCCAAACGGGGCATCTTCATCCACAATTAAAAAACTTTCATCCTTCTCAAAATTATTGAGATAAGTTTTGTCTTCTGCTAGGTATGAAAACAACACCCTAAACAGGTTTACATTTGTCTTCAGTTTATCATCAAACCTCGGGGTTTCATTGTCGGGCCATTTTATGGCAAGCGTGGAAGCAAATATTGAGTTTATAAGCTTAGGGTCAGTTATTTTTTTATGACGTTCGCTCGTGTAGTTTAAACCCACATACCCTCCGTGGTCAGCGACTATTACTACAAGCGCTGAGGGATCATTTTTGGTTATTAGGGCAATCATCTCGCGCAACCAAAGATTTGCTTTTTCAAAATTTTCAACATACACTTTTCTTTCTTCCTCTTTGCCCTTGGATTGGTTTTTTGTGACGGAAATATGGCCCGGAAGAATTTTTTCAATAAAATAAAAGTTAGCTTGAATTCTATTTTCTTTAATAGCTTTTTTCATTTCATCAAGGCTATTCAAGGCCATGTCAAACCCTCGTGATAAAAATGAAAGTTCTTTATATGGAATGGAGCAATAATCATAACCTAACGTTGGCCTATTGACAATAATATATGGAGATTCAATGATCAGCGATGTTTTGTAGTTGTTTTTGTTAAAGACAGATACCACGACATTATTGCTGGCTATACTTTTTCGTAACTCATAGGCTTCCTTTGTGTTGCCTTTCGGATTTTTATAATAATGATGTTTCATCGCAAACATGGAACTATTGGAGGTAATTGTGTTGGTATAATTACTTCGGAAATTGGGATAAATCTTAAAATCTTTTTCGATTAGAAAACTTTCAAAGTTACTATTGTCAATATGGTAAGGCTCACTTTTTAAGGTATTGGCATTGGCATAACCATCTGGCTGAATAATATAAACATTTGGCCTTTTCTTAAAGGTAACTTCTGAAATATTATCTGGCAGTTGTTTCCATCCCGAAGAAAGATTAATATTATTCCCAACATAAACAGCCAATTGGATTGCTACAATCAATGCGAGTATATATTCAAGAATAATTACTTTGTTTAGATGCTTTTTTAAAAGAAAGGAAAACCCAAACATAAGTATCATGACTAAAAGAATTATCTTCTTCACCGGTCCAATAATACTATAAGTAAGGAGCGCGGCAAAACCTACCACATTTGAGAAGGTCAACAGTAAGTCATAATGTTTAGCAGCGAATGTTATTTTTTTCGAAAAAATTTTTAATAAAAAATTGATAATGATAGGGATCACTAAAAAGAAAGCGATAAAAAACAATAGCTGGGCTAGAGAATCAACCAGCGTAAAATTTGAATAATAGTTATAAAGAAAAGGATATAGACCGCTTGCAATACCTACTATTATAGGGCTCTTGGTATTATGTAAATTTTTCAAAAAGGTTCAATTTTTGTCGAAAATAAAAATACTAAATAATTCTTGTTTCGAAATTCTGCCATCCTGTCATAATCCTTCCGCTGGCATAATCATTGACTTATACACTCCGTAAAATAAAAATTGAATTAACTAAATATATAACACAATAGATATGAGTAAAATAATTGGAATCGACTTAGGTACAACCAACTCCTGCGTTGCCGTGATGGAAGGTAGCGAGCCAACGGTTATTCCTAACGCCGAAGGAAAAAGAACAACTCCTTCCGTAATTGCATTTGTGGAAGGTGGCGAAATTAAAGTAGGGGATCCTGCAAAACGTCAGGCTGTTACCAACCCTACAAAGACCATCAGCTCCATTAAGCGATTTATGGGGAACAAATATTCCGAATCAAAGAGTGAAGCGGAACACGCAGCATATAAAGTGGTAAAAGGTGATAACGATACCGCCCGTGTTGACATTGACGGACGCATGTACACCCCACAGGAACTGAGCGCAATGATTCTTCAGAAAATGAAGAAGACCGCCGAGGATTATTTAGGACAAGATGTTACCCGTGCGGTAATTACCGTTCCTGCATATTTTAACGATAGCCAGCGCCACGCAACCAAGGAAGCCGGTGAAATTGCCGGTCTTAAAGTGGAACGTATTATCAACGAACCCACTGCGGCAGCTCTAGCGTACGGTCTTGATAAAAAGGGAACCGACCAAAAAGTAGTGGTATTTGACTTTGGTGGTGGTACGCATGACGTTAGTATCCTAGAATTGGGGGACGGCGTTTTTGAAGTATTGGCTACTGATGGTGATACCCACTTGGGTGGTGATGATGTTGACCAAAAAATTATCAATTGGTTGGCTGATGAATTCAAAAAAGAAGAAGATTTTGATTTGAAGAAAGATCCAATGGCGCTCCAGCGTTTAAAGGAAGCTGCTGAAAAAGCAAAAATTGAATTGTCTTCCTCAACACAAACCGAAATCAATTTGCCTTACATTACGGCTACTGCCAGCGGACCAAAGCACTTGGTAAAAACGTTGACACGCGCAAAGTTTGAGCAACTGATTGAGCCACTTGTGAAAAGAACTATCGAGCCTTGTGAAAAAGCAATGAAAGCTGCTGGTTTGAGCAAGAGCGATATAGATGAAGTAATTCTTGTTGGGGGTTCTACCCGTATTCCTGCAGTGCAGGAAGCCGTTGAAAAATTCTTCGGAAAAAAACCACACAAAGGAGTAAACCCAGATGAAGTTGTAGCTGTTGGTGCCGCAATTCAAGGTGGTGTATTGACCGGAGATGTGAAAGATGTACTTCTTCTTGATGTAACTCCACTTTCACTTGGTATTGAAACTATGGGTGGTGTAATGACCAAATTGATTGAGGCCAACACTACCATTCCTACCAAGAAAAGTCAGGTATTCTCTACTGCGGCCGACAATCAGCCCAGTGTTGAAATCCACGTATTGCAAGGGGAGCGCCCAATGGCGAACGACAACAAAACAATCGGTCGTTTCCACTTAGACGGAATTCCACCAGCACAGCGCGGGGTGCCACAAATTGAGGTGACGTTCGATATTGATGCCAACGGTATCATTAAAGTAAGCGCTACCGACAAGGCTACCAACAAAACGCAGGATATCCGTATTGAGGCTTCTTCCGGCTTGACCGAAGAGGAAATCAAAAAGATGAAGGCCGATGCCGAGGCAAATGCCGAAAGCGATAAGGCTGCGAAGGAAAAAGTTGAAAAACTGAACGAAGCAGACGCAATGATTTTCCAGACTGAAAAACAACTGAAAGAGTTTGGCGATAAATTATCTGATGATAAGAAAAAGCCAATTGAGGAAGCTTTGGAAGAGTTGAAGAAAGCTTACGAAACCAAAGAGGTGAGCAATATTCAGCCAGCTTTGGATAAGATTAACGAAGCTTGGAAAGTTGCTTCAGAAGAAATGTACAAAGCCCAGGCAGACCAGCAGGGTGCCCCAACCGGTGATGCCGGAGCAGGAGCAGAGCAGGGAAGCACAAGCGGCGGCGCTGAAAACAGCGACGTTGAGGACGTAGATTTTGAAGAAGTAAAATAAGTTTTTAGAAATAGATTAATGTGAAAACCGCAACCTTTGGATTGCGGTTTTTTTCTTTACAAAATGAATGTATTTTAATTGCTAGGTAAATGAGCGGTCAATATTCCACTAGTACCACAATCTTCGGTAAAATTAAGTGATCCATTACTGTTTACTACCAACGTTACTATACAGTTATCCACACAGCCTGTGGTTACAGTTTCGGAATAGGTAAACGTGTTACCAACCTGTGAAACCAAGGTGAGGGATCCAATACAATATTCATAATCCACTGTACCGACGGAAAAGTCGCAAGCCATTTGTACCAACAAATTATAGACGTTTCCATTTGTATCAACTCCACTTCCTGACCAATCAAATGTACCTTGTACATCACGATCTTTATCATTACAATCTATTAAGTTTGAACATGAATTTTCTTGATCAAAATACCCATCGCCATCTAAATCTATAGCGTCACCGTGTGCCTTGTGAGCTTTAGCGGCATTAGTACTTACATTAATAATGTGTCCATTATGGCATACATCCACTTTTCTAGCTCTCTCAGCTCCGTTTTGATACTGTTGCTGTAGTTGCTGCTTCTTTATTTGGTCTGGTTCCCCTTCTTTTTCGCACGCGAAGACCATAAATGCGCACAGTAAGGCAAATGCATAATTTTTCATAATATATAGTTTATGGTTAAATACAGGCTATAATGCTGAGGAGAAGATTTGGAGTGTTTAAAGTAGTGAATTTTAGCGACTTATATATAATTTATTTATTCTTTTTTAAACATTTCATTTGAACAGACACTATATTCATTAAACGTTACTTATAATTCAAAATCGCAACATATTGAAGTTGCGGCTTGACTATTCTTTCTTAAGACAATTTGATTATCTTTCCTTAAAATAAAAATGTATGGATACTATTTCTACCATCATCCTTGCCGGGGCGCTTATCATTATTATGCTGGGAATGGGACTTAGCTTGCACATGGCCGATTTTAAAAGAATATTTCGCTATCCGAAAGCTATTTTTATTGGGTTGACCAATCAATTGATGCTGTTACCGCTCATTGGTCTGGGAATTACGTGGCTATTCCCCATGCAGTCCGAAATAGCGATAGGGGTTATGATTTTGGCGGCCTGTCCCGGCGGACCTACATCAAATTTAATTTCGCATTTGGCAAAGGCAGATTTGGCGCTTTCGGTAACGCTTACGGCCTTCAGTAGCTTGATAACCATTTTAACGATTCCGTTTATTGTGAATTTTGCCCTGGAATATTTCTTAGGGGTGGGGCAAGTGGTTGAACTCAACGTACTTTCAACTATAGTTCAAATTTTTGTAATAGTAGTCATACCTATTATAATAGGAATGTGGGTGCGCAAGTATCGTCCGCATTTTGCAGATAACATGGCAAAGCCCGTGCGTATTGCTTCGGGCGTAGTTTTGGGGTTGATTATTGTTGGCTTAGTCATTAAGGAAAGAACCAACTTTGTTTCCTTTTTTGAAAAGGCAGGAATTGCTGCATTGGTTTTAAATGTGGCCACCATGGTACTGGGTTATTTTTCGGCAAAATTATTTGGTTTGGGAAAAAAGGCAGCACGCTCCATAGCTATTGAGTCGGGTATTCAAAACGGTACGCTCGCGATTACAATTGCGGTAGTGTTGCTTCATAATTCCGCTTTTGCAATAGTACCTGCGGTGTATAGTCTATTGATGTTCTTGACCGGAGGCATAGTAATTTATTGGTTTAATAGAGAAGATAGATAGTCCTTAGTGAAAACTGGATATTTAATTATTTTCAGTGTATTTTTTAAAATTGTCCAAAATAGCCTGCCAGCCTTCACGTTGCATTTCCACAGAGTTTTCGGTTTCTGCGTCAAATGTGGTGGTTATTTTAGTTTTTTCGCCTAAATCTTGAAAAGTTGTAGTTACTTTTCTGCCGTCGTCCAGAGTATAACTTATTTTCTTTTGAGGTGCTATTTCATAATAAGTTCCCTCAAAACCAAACCCAAAACTGCCGTCTTTGGCTTCCATTCGTGAGCAAAGTTTTCCGCCTACACGTAGGTCGTTTGTGGCTTTTGGGCAATGCCAATCGTCACTGGCAAAGTTCCATTTAGTAATGTGCCCGGGTTGGTTCCAGTATTCCCAAACCTTTTTGGGCGCAGCGTTTATCGTGTTTTGCACGGTGACTTTTGTCTTTACCATGGCCATGAATTTTACGTATGTTAGTTCTAATCTAAAATAATTAAATTTTTATTTAGATTTTTAAAACAACACATTCCATTTTAAAGAAAAAAAAAGCGACTCTAAAAGAGCCGCTCAATTTAAAAGCTTGTTTTTTAACCAAATATTAAGCTTTAAGGTCTTTGGAGTGGGTGGGGGCCACTTGGTTCAAAGACCGGGGGCAATCTACTAATATTTTTCAAAAACACAATGTTTTTTATCGATAAAATATGTTTTTAACCGTGTTTAAAAAATAAGCGGCCCATTATAGGCCGCTTGGAAATGAGGAAATAGAATAGTGTTAATCTTCATTTTCGTCCCGTTCTACAGCTATTATGGACTGCGCGGGCTCAATTTGTGGGGAGTTATTGAGTAAATCTATTTTTGCTCCAGAATTTGACAGCAATATCACTGAAAAATCACTCGGATTGTTAAAATTATTTTCTGCTACCATAAGCTGCTTCAAATTTGGACAACTTGCCAATGATTGTGGTAAAGCGCCATACAAATCGTTATCAAACACATTAAAAACTTCAATCTGCCTAAGATTTCCCAAACTTTCGGGCACCGTTCCGCTCAATTGGTTACTGCTTAGGTGCAGCTGCTTCAAATTAGAAAGCCTGCCCAAAGACTCCGGAATGTTTCCATTAATGGCAGTGCCGTTTATTGCTAGAACCTCTAATTGTCCCAGATTGCCCAATTCCACAGGGATGGTTCCCGAAATAGGATTAAACGACAACTCCAATTTTTTCAAATTTTTTAATTGTCCCAAGGAGGACGGCAATGTACCATTTAAATTATTGAACAATAAATTGATGCCAGTTACCTTATTGTGTTCAACCGTAACTCCGTACCAAGTTTCCACAGGTTGCTCCACGTTCCATTGTTTGTTCCATTCCAATCCATTGGTAGCGGTATAAAGATCTAAAAGAACTTGTTTTTCTTGTTTGCTTACCTGTGCGAAAACTATGGACGCGATAAACATACATATGCAGGTTAATGTTGCCTTTTTCATAGTTTGGGGCTATTTGGTTGTTAAAGCGAAGTAAAAGAAACACAAAAGAAGCTAAAACACAAAATTATTCGATGAAATACACAATAAACAGTATGCTATTTTGAAATATTTAGCAATAATTCTCTGTTTACCTCGTGAATACCATCAAAAACCTCAATTTTTAATCGATCTTGAAAAAGTTTGTTTCCCTTCAGTTTTTCTTCGGTTTCCCGTGCTTCAGTAATGTATTGGTCCTTATTGCCATAAAGATAGATTACTTGTGTATTGGGACTTAAAAATTCAAAATCTGAAGGTTCCAATTCCGCAGGTATACCACCCGAATGCAGAATCAATTTATTGCACTGAATCTCTCGGCTCGCCACCCACCGTGTAGCTATGGAAACCCCTTGAGAATAGCCCATCACGATTAAATTTGGGAAGCTTTCAATCGATTCTTTTTTATAAACGGCATCAACATAATTCAAAATATTTTGGGTTTCTGTCATGGTGTTTTCACGCGTGAGCCAAGAGGCACCCACGTGTTTAAAATCTTTTCCCTGATAGTATTTTGAAGGGGCTTGGGGAGCAATGATGTAATTTTCATCAGCGTCCAATTCTGAAAAATAATTAATAAAATATTTACTCAAATAGCCCATTCCGTGGAAAACCATCCAAACATTTTTTGTCTTTTCGGTTAAGTTATTGAGTGTTCGGTAGGTATTTGTAGAGGTGTAGGCGGCTTCTTTTTGGGTACTCATATTGTTAACTTCAATTTTGTATTTTTACAAATGTAAACCAATACAATGAAGTACACCAATGATGAAATTTTGGCAGCGTGCAATAAAATGTGCCAAAATACCCTGATGGAAACCTTGGGGATAGAATTCACCGAAGTAGGCGAAGATTTTTTAGTAGCCCGAATGCCTGTAACCCCTAAGGTTCACCAACCAGATGGTGTGTTGCATGGCGGCGCTTCTGTGGCTTTGGCAGAAAGTGTTGGTAGTGCTGGGGCTTTTATGTTTTTGAATACCAAAGATATCGTAATCCGTGGAATTGAAATTGCAGCCAACCACGTAAAAAGCGTCCGTGATGGCTATGTTTATGCCCACGCTAACATTGTTCACAAAGGAAGAACAACCCAGCTTTGGCAGATAAAAATACTGAACGAAGACGGTGCTCTTGTCTCGCTCGTAAAACTCACCACCCTTACCTTACCCAAACACCAATAATGGACTTTAGCCTACTGACCGAAAAAATTTCAAAACAACTAAAAGAAAACTTGCCCTTTGTGGTTTATTCCTTACCACTAGAAGAGAAAGTTTTCGCTTTGCTTCAAAAAGATCAAACACGTTTTACCATAACAGAAATGACTCAGAACGGTTTTGTTTTGGCACCTTTTGAATATGATGGCAATGCGCTTTTTATTCCTGAAAATGTTTCCGAAAAAATTGAGAGTGAAATATTAAATTCTGATAATGAATCAGCTAAAACCCTAATTGCTAAAAATGCTGCGGAAGAAAAAGAATACTCAGAAAAGGTGGCTAAAACAATTGAAAAGATTAAAAGAAGAAAAGCTTACAAAATTGTTCTTTCCCGCTTTAAGGAATTTCCCTTAAAGGACTTTTCGGTTGAATTACTTCTAAATCGATTATTCTCAATATACCCTACTGCTTTTCGATATATTTGGTATCACCCGCAGACAGGACTGTGGTGCGGTGCCACACCAGAAACTTTAGTACAGGTAGAAAAGGATTCTTTTAAAACAATGGCATTGGCGGGCACACAGCCTTTAACTGATAAAGTACCGGTGGTTTGGGGCCCAAAGGAGCTTGATGAACAGCAATTGGTAACAGATGCTATAACCAATAGCTTGCAACGTGTAACTTCGGTTTTGAAAGTTTCCAATCCACATACCCATAGAGCTGGCTCATTATTGCATTTGCGCACAGATATAACTGGAATTCTAAAAAATGGAAAAGCTACCTTGACTACAATAGCTGCTGCTCTTCATCCTACACCCGCCGTTTGCGGTACACCACAAAAATTTGCCAAGGAATTTATCCATGAAAATGAAAGCTACGACCGCGAATTTTATACTGGATTTTTAGGGCCCATACGAGAAAATGGAGCAACAGCCTCGCTAATGGTAAATCTACGCTGTATGAAAATAGAAAACAACACTGCCCGTATTTTTGTGGGTGGTGGCATTACTATTGGTTCGCAACCGAGTGACGAATGGCAGGAAACACAAAATAAAATGCAGACCATGCTGCAAGTATTGCAGCCTATGCTGTAATAATTTTCGGCGTCTTTGTACCTTTGCGAAGCATGAAATTCTCAAATAAGATTCTCTCACAAACGCTTGTTCAATTATGTTTGGACAAGGGTATAGACCATATAGTTATTTCTCCCGGATCGCGCAATGCCCCACTTACCATTAGTTTTGGAGAACATCCAGATTTCAAATGTTTTAGCATAGTAGATGAGCGTTGCGCCGCCTTTTTCGCATTGGGAATTGCGCAACAACTAAAAAAACCCGTTGCCGTTGTGTGTACATCTGGCTCGGCTTTGCTCAATTATTATCCCGCGGTTGTCGAAGCGTTTTACAGCGATATTCCGTTAGTTGTCATTTCGGCAGATAGGCCTAAAAACTATATAGATATTGGCGATGGGCAGACTATCAGGCAGGAAAATGTTTTTGAAAACCACATTCTTTACAGTGCAAATTGCATTGAAGGTGATGACTTTCAGATTAAAAATGAAACCGAAATAAATGTTGCCTTAAATACGGCAATCGAGCTGAACGGCCCCGTTCATTTAAACATTCCCTTTTCCGAACCTCTATACCACACTTCGGAGAACCAAATGGTCTGGCCGCAAAATGTAGCGGCACGTTTGGATAGAGAAATTTTAGAGGAAGATTTGGAACCTTTTTTATCCAAATGGAACCCAAGCAAACGTAAAATGATTTTAGTGGGTGTTTTACCTCCAAATAGTGTGGAACAGCGTTTTGTGGAACAACTGGCCAAGGATGAAAGTGTTTTGGTACTGACCGAAACCACTTCCAACCTTCATAATGAAAGCTTCATCACAGCCATAGACCAACTTATCGCGCCCTTAAGGGACGAAGATTTTAGAGAATTGCAACCAGATATTCTCCTCACTTTTGGCGGAATGGTGGTTTCAAAAAAAATTAAAGCATTTTTGCGCAGTTTTCCCCCAAAACAGCATTGGCACGTAGATACCAAAAAAGCCTTTGATACTTATTTTGTATTGACGCACCATTTCAAAACTACTGTCAATAATTTCTTTGTGAAATTTCTTCCGAAGACAACTGCGGTTGAAAGTGATTACCAAAAACATTGGCTTGCAACAAAACAATACAGATTGCAACGGCACCAAGCATACGAAAGCGAAATTCCCTATTCGGATTTTATTGTTTTTTGTGAAATATTCCACAACCTTCCACAAAATATTCAGTTGCAACTGAGCAACAGCGCAACGATTCGTTACGCCCAACTTTTTGAGATTCCACCTTCTGCCGAAGTTTTCTGCAATAGAGGCACCAGTGGAATAGACGGAAGCACGAGTACTGCAGTGGGAGCGGCTTACGCTTCAAAACTGCCTACTGTTTTCATAACGGGCGATCTTAGTTTTTTCTATGACAGCAATGCGCTTTGGAATAATTATATCCCAAAAAATTTCAAAGTAATAGTTGTGAACAATAGTGGCGGTGGTATTTTCAGAATCCTGCCTGGCGAAAAGAACACACAGCTTTTTGATACATATTTTGAAACAAAACACAACCTAAGCGCAAAACAGCTTTCGGAAATGTATGGTTTTAAATACGAAACAATTCACGCAAAAGAAGACTTGGAGATAAGACTAAAAAAATTTTTCAATATAAAGGAAGAGCCTGCTTTGCTGGAAATTTTCACACCTTCGAATGTAAATGATAAAGTGCTTTTGGATTATTTCAAGTTTATTTTATAAATACCCTTTTGCCCAAATAACGGCTTCCGATAAATTATCGAACATATGAAATGGTTTCTTGCAGAACTTGGATTCTAGTTCTGCATTGGTGTGTCCCACTTCACTATAATTCACAACTGCCACGGCGCGTAATGTAGGTACTTTGTTAAGGTATTTGTAGTCCATGGGTTTGATAGAGTAAGAATGGACACGGTTTGATATATACACCCAGCGTTTGGAACCAAGGTAGTTAAGGCCTTTCAACAAAATGGAAAATCCGGTTTTATATGACATAACAATGCCTTCTTTTGCTTCAAAAACGACAACCGTATCATAAAAATAAATAACGCCAATATCTGTTTCCAGTTTTTTCTTTAACTGAAAACCTGAAGGAAGGTTATGTGGAGCAATTTTTTCCATTTTCAGTGTGAATTTACATTTTAAGTTTAATTTGTATATACGTGTTGCTAATTTTTTTTTGACAAGAATACAGTACCTTTGCCACTATGATAAAATTAGGTGATTACAATACTTTGGAGATTCTTCGGGAAACCGAACCAGGTCTATATTTGGGTGATGGTGATGAAAACGTGGTGCTTTTACCACATAAATACAAACCAGATGAATATGAAATAGGCGATGAGATTAGCGTTTTTATTTACCTTGACAACGAAGAAAGACCTATTGCCACAACGCTGGATCCTTTTCTGCAATTAAATACATTTGGATATCTACACTGCAGCGACGTAACCGAATATGGCGCCTTTATGGACTGGGGCTTGGAAAAGCAGCTTTTTGTTCCTTTTAAGGAGCAGGCCCGCCCTATGAAAAAGGGCAATTGGTACATTGTCTATTTATATATTGATGAAAAAACCAACCGTTTGGTGGGCAGCAGTAAGACGAATCACTTTCTTCAGAATGAAACCCTGACCGTAGAACCTTTTCAGGAAGTAGATATATTGGTTACGCATTTAACCGAAAAAGGCGCAAATGTTATAGTTAATGGGCTACACAAAGGATTGATCTATATTGAAGATATTTTTGAAGACATTCGCACTGGGGATAAGATGAAGGCTTTCATTAAAAAAATTCGTCCCGACAATAAGATTGATATCGTTCTGCAAACCCCAGGTTATAAAAGCATTGAGCCTAATGCAAACTTTATTCGGGAAGAATTGGAAGCTGCCGGAGGTTTTTTGCCTATTCACGACAAATCAGACCCTGACACAATAAAAAATATGTTGGGGATGAGCAAGAAGAGTTTTAAAAAGGCAATCGGAACGCTTTATAAAGACAAGCAGATTGTAATTAAAGAGGACGGAATAGAACTGATTTAGTTAGGTTTTTCTTCAAATTCGGGGCAGTCAACGCGAATGGCTTCGGTTTTTAATGGTTTTTGAAGATATTCGCAATAATCGCCCCCAGCTTGTTTTGCGTGGAATTTACAGGCAAAACACATCCGCTGCACGCTGATTATTCCAGCTTTATTCAAATTGTAAATAAGCTTTACAATGGTTTCATAAACAGTTTCCAGTTGGGCTGCATCAAAAGTGTCAAACTGTTTTTTTAGCGGATTTGCGTAATTTTCGGTTACTGTAACCAATTCTTTTCCCTTTTCCGAGAGAGCTATTAAATAACTTCGGCTGTCGGCTTTTGAATAATCCTTTAAAATTAATTTTTTCTGCTCCAACGATTTCACGGCATCACTGATGGTGGGCTTTGTAACATCTAATTCCTTAGCGAGATAACTAACTGTACAAAGTGAACTTTTGTGATAGGCAATAAAAATTAGTATTTGAATCTGTATTGGACTCACGCCAGATTTTTTTGCTTCGGCCCAAAGAAGTGTTCGGAAAACTTCTGAAATCCGTTCAAGACCAACTACTATTTTATTGCTCACACTTTCTTGCTGAAAGGAAGTATCGAAAACACTTTTTTCCATAATAAAGCCTGTTAGGGGGTATACCCTAACAGGCAAAGTTAGTATTCCTAATTACTTTTTCAAATCTTTTAGGCACAGTTTTCCATTTCCAAAATATAAAAACCTTTATCGCGGACTGCTGCTTCTATTTCTGGCGTTGCGTTTTCAATATGACAAAAATTACATCTTTTTGAATTGAATGCTTCAGTTTTAAACGGTTTGCTATCTAAATACTGTTTACCGTAACCATAAATTCGCTTTTCATCCCGCATCTCTTCACAAACTAAAATATCGAAATGCATTCGCGATCCATTATGTCTTTCCACATAAGTGTCCCAAACTGCTATTTTCATAATCAATTGTTTTTAACGGTATAAGGTAATGATAAATTACCGCTAGCTACACTGTAAACTTTATACACGCCAAGCATTGGCTTGTCCATATTTTCAGTATTTACCTGCATATACGCAGCGACGCCATCATAATTGAAACTGGTTTGATTGTTCATTCTGTATTTTGGAACCACAACTTTAATAGTATTGTTTATTGCCTTGACCCCATAGCCGGGAGAGTCCATATACATTGGCATTCCAGGGTTGGTGGGTGGCAGTTTTACCGTTGAATCGTCTTTTTTAAACTGCTTTACAGCAAGTCCTCCTTCAACTCTTTTATCTTCAACCAAAACAACCCAATGTGGATGCCAGATTACACCATCATTGTCATATTTACTATCCATATTCTCGTCCCATAGTGGAGTGTCATCAAAATCTGGGTGGGAGGTAAGGGCCAAGGCTACAATTCCATCAGTTTCACTGAACCCAACATCTGTAGACTTTAACGAAGTAGGGAAAACATATCCCAAGACAGGAGCTCCGTTCATTTTACCGGCAGGACTTGGAGTAGTGGCGCCTGCATTTCCGGCTACCGTTATTTCCCAAACTAAGACATCTAAACCAGCATGATATGTAACTTCGGCTTTTATAATTTTTAAATCATCATTACCATATTCTGAATTTTGTGAGTGGGCAATAGTTGCCAGCAAAAGTGTTGCTATTATAAATATTGATCTTTTCATCTTTGTTTATTTAAATACAAAGGCTTTCAGTAGAAAACCTTTATGGTTAATTAATTTTTTAAATCGGCCATAGAGGCGCCATAGTTAATGTGTAACACATTACCAGTAGGAGTAACCAATGCTGGAACGGATTTTACACCTGCATTTTCGGCTTGTGGAATTTGTGATTTTTGCTCACCAAGATGAACCACCTCAACCGTAGCGGGATCCAACAATTCGAGAATTTCGTTTTCGGCGTTTACGCATACGGGACAACCCGCGTGATAAAAAACAGACTTTTTCATAATTAATAAGGATTTAAGTTTAACAGCAATATTGCTTTAGCAAATATAGTAAGGAATCCTAACTAAATAAAATAAAATTGATTTTATTTATATCTTAACACTAAAGTCATAAATTATTAATAACCGTTTATACGGTACGGAGCGCAGCGGGGGCACACGCCGTAGGGAGGACAGGAGTCGGCAAAAAGAAAACCACGGGAAGCGTCTTTGTAAGCAATATTCTTTACTTTGGTTGAACCGTCAGCATTGTAACTGCTATTGCCATAAACACCATATTCTTTAGGGTCTAAAGAAATTTGAATGTCAGATTTCACGTAGTTTTCACTAGCTGCCATCGCATCATACATACTTACCGGTTCCCGATAATTGTTTTTATTCATTTTAAATGAAGGAAGCTTGCTTGAAATCTTTTTCGAAAAGCCTGAATTGGAAGGTAGTAGCGAAGTGCTCATTAAACTTTCAACTTCTGGCAAGTTTACAAAGTCCAATTTTAGTTTATTGGACTCAAAATCCAACTGTGCCGAGGCGATCAGTGGAAATAGAAAAAGAAGAAATAGCAATTTTTTCATCAGGACAAAGGTAACAAAAGTTAGGCCAAGTTTAAACCCAATCTAAATTCAAAACGTTGCGAAAGATTGGTTATTATAAACTCAAGCTTTTGGCGGTATTTTTAGGTACTGCATCTTGGTGAACCGTAATGCTTATTGCCTTTAAGCGCATATAGGCCTCGCTAAAATATACATATCCGCCGTTGGCTACGCGCGTTTCGTCTGTTCCCCAACTGTTTTTTACTTTGTAATATTTTGTTCCGTTTTGGTCGCGGAGCATTCCGGTTATGTGCATTAAGTGATCGTCAGTGGTATCATAGTTTTCAAATTCTTGCTGACGGTATTCCTGTGTGATTTTTCTTTCTGGGTAAACGCCCTGCAAGGCTTTAATATTATTTTTCGTTTCTTGCGGAATAACCGCTACGCCATCTTTTGAGGAAAAGGTTTTTTCGCTCACATCGCAGTCCAATTCTACAGTAAAGCCGTTTTCCAAAGCATTATCAATAGTAGCCATCATTTCATCCAACGGAATGTTATAAAAGCTGCCATTGCTCCAATTGTCCGGGATGTTCAAGATAAATTTTGAATAAAATGGAGCGTGGGTAAAACTGGTAAGGTTCACGTAATCTGCAGGCTGTATTTGGGTCATTGACAAAAAGGTTTGTGGCGTGTATTGTTTCCCTTCGTAAGTGAAGTTGGTTACGTTTCTCCCGATATAGGCATCCAGTACCCCTTCAATTGCAGCGCGCCATTTTTTGCTCAGTTTTCTTCCGGGATTGTCCACGTATGTTTTCAGCATTGCTTCTAAAACTGCAACCATTTCGGCGTGGTTATGGGTTGTTTCTCCAGCATCCAAACCATCAAAAACCGCTTCGGGTACCAAACCATATTTTTCTACGGAATTCATTACATCGTGCGCTAAGCCACCTTCACTGAACTGCGCTTTTCCTTGGCGCATAATAAAGTTTTCAGCTTTTAACGGGTAGGTGTTTCGCACCTGGTACATTTCGCTTAAATCAATATTTTTTCCTGTAAGACGAATAATTTCAGACTCTAAAAATGATGAAGCAGAAAAACTCCAACAAGTTCCGGTTATGCCTTGGCTTATAACGGGAGTAGTTTCAAGGTCTGTAATGGTTGTAAATTTATAGGCTTCTTGAGCGGAAAGTGTTACTGTGAAAAGTATTATGAAGAAGAAAAGTAAATGTTTCATTGTTTATGTCAGGTCGAGCGCAGTCGAGACCTTATTTAAGTTACAAGTTAGAATGACCTCTCGACTGCGCTCGAGCGGGACATTGCTTTATTTAATATTTTGATTTCATATATTTACGCTAAAATAATAATTATGTCTTCACCCAACTGGAAAACAGCTAAAAAATATACCGATATAACCTATAAAAAGGCAAATGGCGTGGCCCGTATTGCTTTTAACAGACCTGATGTACGCAATGCCTTTAGGCCTAAAACCACTGCCGAACTGCTGGATGCTTTTCACGATGCACAAGAAGATACTTCCATTGGTGTGGTTTTGCTTTCTGCCGAAGGACCTTCCTCGAAAGATGGGGTGTTTAGTTTTTGTAGCGGTGGCGACCAGAAAGCGCGTGGCCACCAAGGGTATGTGGGTGATGATGGCTACCACCGTTTAAATATTCTTGATGTACAACGGTTAATTCGTTTTATGCCGAAGGCCGTTATTTGTGTGGTCCCGGGTTGGGCTGTGGGTGGCGGACATAGTCTGCACGTGGTTTGCGATTTAACCTTGGCGAGCAAGGAACACGCTATTTTTAAACAGACCGATGCCGATGTTACCAGTTTTGACGGTGGCTACGGAAGTGCTTATTTAGCTAAAATGGTAGGGCAGAAGCGGGCTCGTGAAATCTTTTTCCTCGGAAGAAATTATTCTGCGCAGGAGGCTTTTGAGATGGGGATGGTGAATGCCGTGATTCCGCACGATGAATTGGAAGACACCGCTTTTGAATGGGCGCAGGAAATTCTTGCGAAGAGCCCAACTTCCATTAAGATGCTGAAGTTTGCCATGAACCTTACCGATGACGGTATGGTGGGGCAACAAGTATTTGCGGGTGAAGCTACGCGCCTTGCCTATATGACGGACGAAGCGAAAGAGGGGCGGGATGCGTTTCTTGAAAAGCGGAAACCTAATTTTGATAAGAAGTGGTTGCCTTAGGGTTCACATGTGTTGTCGATTTTAAGTTAACTTTCTTTGGGAATTTCGCTATCTACCAATTCTTTTTGAACCCAGGCCATTGCTTCGCTTAGGGTATCGAAGATTTCAAATTTCTTTTTGTAGAACATGCTTTCCAATTTGGCGTTTGATTTTGCCATTGTTGTATCAGCCACTATAGCCATAGCCACGAGGTTGTGGATTTTTGAGGTTTCGAGATAGGTTAGGGGATCTACTGCGTAGTTAAAATATCTATTTGAGATATAGACCATTTTTTTGTTTGCAAAATGTTCGTCCACCACTTTGCGCAGTTTGTCATTGTGGGCCGGGATTACAGTAACACCTTCCTTGATTTGGTTCACAAGGAAATTATCAAAGATGAAGACTTCTGATTCTTTGAATTCGTAATAGTGAAACATGCCCATAGTGCTTTGTATTTGTTAGTTTTCTTAAATATACGGAAGTTTTAATTATTATTTTAAGGCTGTTTTTTAAAATTAATGTGATTTGTCTTCTTTTTTGAGATCGTTTATGTTTTTTGTAATCGCTATGAGCTCTTGGTAGCTTAGGTTGCTGATGGCTTGTTTTAGGTTGGCCTCTGCTTGGTCGCGGATGAGTTTTTGTAGGGGGTGGTTCTCGTTTAGGGTCTCATTTTTTTCTGGGGTGTAGGCGAAGAGATCGCTTGGTTCGCAGACTAGGTGCTTGCAAAGTATTTCTATATGTTTTAAGAGGATGCCGCGGGGCGCTCTGTAGAGTAGGTTGCCCGCTGCGCTGCTTGATATGCCGTGTTTTATCATAAATGAATAGCCTTTGTCTATGCCACGGGCCTTGAATACTTGTTCTAGGTTTAGTGTTATCATACTGCTTGGGTTTTGTTTTACTAAATTATTGTTTTATTTGGAAAGTTGCAAGGGTGTTTTTGAAAGTATGAAAAGAAAATTTGAAAAGATGAAAAGAAAATATGAAAGTTTAATATTATAATATGAAAGTATAAAAATAGAAAGTTAAAATGATAAATGTAAAATTTAAAATATAAAAGTATTTTATGAAAGTTATTGTATTAAATATGAAAGTAAGAAGCTGCTTTGTGAAAGTATGGGGTGAAAATATGAAAGTTTTGTGTGTGAGGTGAGGTTTAGGTCTTTGGTATATGTTGTACAGGGGCGTTAGCTGGAGAAGTATGATTTCGGTCTAATAAAATCTGATAATACTAATTGAAAATTCCCAAATGCTTTCAAGTATTTTTCTTTGATATCATTATTTAATAAATTTTCATCCTTTGATTTATAAAATTCGTGATCTAATATTTGTTTAAAACCTATAATCATTATTTGGGATAGTAAAAGTTCACAGTGCTTTTTCATATCTTCAATATCTGCTTTAAAACATTCCTTTGAAATTTCAATTTTTTTAGATTTATCCGAATTTATAAAATCTTGGTGAATAGGTTTTTTAATTGGGTGGCTATCATAATGTTTGATACAGTTAGATATATAACTTATACGGCTGGTTATATAAAAGTGATGGTGTGATTTGTAAATATCAATTCCGAATTCTTTTTTGCAATAATCCTTAATACTTAATAAATCACTCATATCATTTATTTCTTGCAACAAAAAATCTGTTGCCTTTACTAGAGCTTTTAGATAAGCTTCGTATTTATGGAATAGACCTACGTAACCTAGTCTAATTGTTTCGTAAAGATTATCTTTCAAATCATCCTTCGTCAGATTTAACAAATGTTTGTATGTCGATTTTGAGATTTGACTCCAACTCTCAACGATGGATTTATTTGCTGCTGGAATGTAATAATTTAAAAAAAGGCCTTGTAAGCTATTTAAATCCGCATTTGTTTTTACTATTAAATCGAAAAGATGTTTGCCTTCTTCGGTTTCTTGTAAAAGGTGAAAATTATTGATTTTCGAAAAATTAGCAGTCAACAGATCGATATATAAATCAATGCTATTTTTCTTGGGTCTTTTCATAATTTGCCTAACATTTGGATAAAAACCATATAGCCTTTATTCTTATAACAAATTTTATGGTTTCCCTTCAAATATACCCCAAAACCCAAGTTGTTAAAGAATAGGTTTCAGGAAGTTATCAACGAAAGGTTGTGGAAAGCGCAAAAAAAAAACGCCAGCTATGTGTTTCGCTGGCGTTTTTAATTTCTTACTACTTACTATTTTGCATAAGCATCTGTATGGACATTTTTAACTGCCCGGCCACTTGGGTCGTTCATATTCTTAAAGCTGGCATCCCATTGCAATGCAATGGGGCTGCTGCACGCCACCGAGGGTACACTGGGCACGCTTAGTGCAGCGGTGTCGCTGGGGAAATGTTCTGCAAAAATGCTTCGGTAATAGAACTCTTCCTTGCTGGTGGGGGTTTGGATGGGGAACTTGTATTTGGCGTTTGCCAATTGCTCATCGGTTACTTTTTCGTTTACCATTTCCTTTAGGGTGTCTATCCAACTGTAGCCCACACCATCGCTAAATTGTTCCTTTTGTCGCCAGGCAACGCTTTCGGGGAGCATGTCTTCAAAGGCTTTTCGCAATACCCACTTTTCCATGCGTTCGCCGTTTATCATTTTGTCTTGCGGGTTTATGCGCATGGCTACGTCCATAAATTCCTTATCGAGAAAGGGTACACGGCCTTCAATTCCCCAAGAGGCTAGGGATTTGTTGGCGCGGAGACAGTCGTACATATGTAGTTTGTCCAACTTGCGTACGTTTTCCTTGTGGAATTCCTCTGCATTGGGGGCTTTGTGGAAATAGAGGTAGCCGCCAAAAATTTCATCGGCTCCTTCACCCGAAAGAACCATTTTTATACCCATTGCCTTGATAGCGCGGGCCATTAAATACATAGGTGTGCTGGCGCGGATGGTGGTTATATCATAGGTTTCAAGATGATAAATCACATCGCGAATGGCGTCTATGCCTTCTTGGATGGTAAATTTTATTTCGTGGTGAACGGTCTTTAAATGATCTGCCACTTTTTGCGCTGCTGCAAGATCGGGGCTGCCTTCAAGTCCGATAGCGAAACTGTGAAGCTGTGGATACCAAGCGCCTTCGGTGTCTTCGCTTTCAATACGTTTTTCGGCATATTTTTTTGCGATTGCGGAAGTGATGCTGCTGTCCAAGCCGCCGGAAAGTAAAACTCCGTATGGCACATCGCTCATCAATTGACGGTGTACTGCTGCTTCCAAGGCTTTGCGGAGTTCGGCGATTTCGGTAGCGTTGTCCTTAACGTTTTCATAGTCCATCCAATCGCGGGAGTACCAGCGCTTCAGCTCGCCTTCACGGCTATCCAGATAATGGCCGGGCGGGAAAAGTTCTATTTTTGTGCAGACGCCTTCCAAAGCTTTTAATTCGGAAGCTACGTAAAAGGTTCCGTTTTGGTCCCAACCGATATATAGTGGAATAATGCCCATGTGGTCGCGGGCAATAAAGTAGTTGTCGTTTTCAATATCGTAGAGTGCAAAGCCGAAAATGCCGTTCATTTCATCGAGGAAGCTGGCACCTTTCTCTTTATATAAAGGAAGAATTACCTCGCAGTCGCTTTTGGTCTGGAACTCATAATCCTTGAATTGCTTTCGGAGCGCCATATGATTATAGATTTCGCCATTGGCGGCCAAAACCAGATTACCATCACTGCTGAAAAGCGGTTGCTTTCCGGAAGTGGGATCAACTATCGCAAGCCGCTCGTGTGCCATAATAGCTTTGTCGTTACTGAAAATTCCGCTCCAGTCCGGTCCGCGGTGACGGATACATTTTGCCATTGACAACACCTGAAGTCTGAGAGCCTCTGAGGGCTCTTTAAGTTTGAATGCACATACAATTCCACACATAATTGAAAAGTTATTTGGTTAATGGTTAATGGTTAATAGTTACTCTGTTTGACATCTCTTCCCAGCACTCCCTTCAAAGGGAGGGAGTTTGCCTTCAAAATTCAAAATGAATTTTGATAATTTCCTTTTTGAAGGGGGCAAGGGGATGTAAAAAAAAACCCGCCAGGTAAAAAACCTGACGGGCTATATATCGCGACAAGTTTTTGTTACGGCAGCTCGTTATTATTATTATTTAAACTGATGAAGGACATAAACTTGTTATATTTTATAATTGAATTGCTAATTTAAAGTAATTAATTGCAGACTTCCAAATATTTATTGAATAAATGGTAATTAATAGTTTAAACTATTGAATATTCGGTAAAGTGCAATATTTTATGATTTTACACTGAATTGTATTGTATCTATTTATAGTATTGAATGATTTATTCTTCTTTAATTCATTAATAATAAAATTTCCGCAGGAAGGGAATCTTTGGGAATTTCATTGCCCGCAGTATTATAAAACGCGTACATAACATTAATGTCATCTAATAGTTTTATCATATAGATCTCACGTTTCGGGTTGTAAAAGGTTATAAAGTCTGCATGGCGAATGGTATAATCTTTATACTCCTTATCTACCTTCAGCCTAACCTCTGCGGGAATAATTTCACTGGGCATAAATTCAGAATTGAAGATCAGAATACCATTAGGAAGGTAGGAAGCCGAAAAACCCGGACGGCCGTCTTCTTCAAATTTGGCAATATAGCCGATGTTTTGCGCATCCTGCATCCCGTCCATTTCTTGCACCTGCCATTCGGAAACAAAGTTGGTAGGAAATAATTCTCCCTGACGGTCCAAAACGGATTGTGGAACTTGTGATTCTGGTATGTAGCGAACATTATTATTAACATCTTGCGAATACGTGATTGTACTTATTAAAAAGCTTAATAGTAGTATAGTAATTTTTCTCATAGTCATATTTTTTTTAAATATGCTATAAGATACGGAGCTTAGGGGAAGAATAACAGGACTTTAGCGTTATCTTAACTTGGGAAACTCAGAGGGGTTTGCTTCGTGCATAATTTCATAAACCTTTTCATAAACATCTTCCACGGAAGGCTTGCTGAAATAATCACCATCAGTGCCATAGGGTGGACGGTGGTCTTTCGCCGAAAGCGTTTGGGGTTTGCTATCCATAAACTTATAACCACCCTGCACTTCCATTATGTGGTTCAAAATATAAGCTGAAGCACCTCCTGGCACATCCTCATCAATAACTAGTAGGCGATTGGTCTTTGCTACACTTTTTACCACGTCATGGTTGATATCTAAGGGAAGAAGGGACTGTACGTCAATAATTTCGGCATCTATACCAGCTTGCTGAAGCTCCTTGGCAGCTTCTTCTACTATACGCAATGTGCTTCCGTAGGAAACCAAAGTAATATCGGTTCCTTCCTTAATAGTTTCCACAACGCCGATAGGGGTTTTGAACTCGCCAAGATTGTTTGGCATTTTTTCCTTTAAACGGTACCCGTTCAAGCATTCAATAACTAATGCGGGTTCGTCTGTTTCCAATAACGTATTATAAAAACCCGCAGCTTTGGTCATATTGCGAGGTACTAGAACATACATTCCGCGCAATAAATGAATCAAACCTGCCATCTGCGAGCCACTGTGCCAAATACCTTCCAGCCTGTGGCCACGGGTACGGACTATTAAAGGGGCTTTTTGGGTGCCGTTTGTTCTGTAACGAACGGTTACCAAATCGTCACTCATGATTTGAAGACAATATAAAATGTAATCCAAATATTGAATCTCTGCAATTGGGCGGAGGCCACGCATTGCCATCCCAATTCCTTGGCCCAGAATGGTGGCTTCGCGAATTCCGGCATCGGCTACACGTAGCTTGCCATATTTTTCCTGCATTCCTTCGAGGCCTTGGTTTACATCGCCAATTTCGCCACTGTCTTCACCAAAGATTAATACCTCAGGATGTTTACTGAAAATGGCGTCAAAGTTATCACGGATAATTACCCTTCCATCCACTTCCTCGGCATCGTTTGCGTAAGAGGGAAGGGCTTCTTTTATGGTCTTGGCATTTTCTTTTGCTTCACTGTAAAGGTGGGCGCTGTATTTAGGTTGAATGGTCTCGAAGTAATTCTCGATCCAATCCTGAAGTTGTTTCTTTTCGGAAGAATTTTCCCCCACTACATAGCGCAATGCTTTACGTGCTGAAGCGAGGATATTTCTACGTAGAGGCTCTTTTTCAGATGCCAGTTCATTCTTTATTTTTACAATGAAATTTTTGTTTGCACTATTTTCGGCTAAATTCCCCAGTAATAAAACTGCCTCTTCCTGCTCTTTTTTTTGAGGAGCTACGAAAGCTTCCCAAGCAGCTTTCTTTCCGTCGCGCACCTTCTTTTTAATATCTTTTTCTATTTCAGCAAGTTGTTCTTCGGTTGCAATATCGCTTGCTATCATCCACTCACGCATTTTAAGATTGCAATCGTACTTTGCTTCCCATTCCAAGCGTTCCTTACTTTTGTAACGTTCGTGGGAGCCGCTGGTACTGTGGCCCTGTGGTTGAGTTAATTGCTGTACGTGAATTAAAACAGGAACGTGCTCTTCACGCGCAATTTTTGATGCACGGTTGTAAACCTCAATAAGTTCTGGGTAATCCCATCCTTTTACCCGGATAATTTCATAGCCATCTTCTTCTTCGGTGCGCTGGAATCCTTTTAATATTTCTGAAATGTTCTCTTTGGTAGTTTGGTATTTCGCGTGAACAGAGATTCCGTATTCATCGTCCCAAACGCTCATTACCATTGGAACTTGCAATACGCCCGCAGCATTAATGGTTTCCCAGAAAAGACCTTCACTGGTGCTGGCATTTCCTATAGTTCCCCAAGCAACTTCGTTACCATTGATTGAGAAATTGGTTTTGTTTTCAATGCCATTTACGTTCCTGAAAATTTTGGAAGCCTGTGCCAAGCCCAATAAACGGGGCATTTGTCCTGCTGTGGGAGAAATATCGGCACTGCTATTTTTTTGTTGGGTAAGGTTTTTCCAACTGCCGTCCTCGTTTAAACTGTGGGTTGCAAAGTGGCCGCCCATTTGTCTGCCGGCGCTCATGGGGTCAGCTTTTAAATCTGTGTGGGCGTAGAGCCCTGCAAAAAACTGCTCGATGGTAAGTTTGCCAATAGCCATCATAAAGGTTTGGTCGCGGTAGTAACCACTGCGCCAATCTCCATTTTGAAACGCCTTTGCCCAAGCTAGTTGCGGCACTTCCTTTCCGTCGCCAAAAATTCCAAACTTTGCTTTTCCGGTAAGTACTTCACGGCGCCCCAACAGACTACACTCACGGCTGGTTACAGCTATTTTGTAATCGTTTAAAACTGTTTCTTTGAAATCGTCAAAGGAAATCTCGCCGTTGGTCTTTGGGTCTGTCTGCATTTCAATGGGTTTTAGTTTTTCAAAAATAGCGAAATTGAGGGTGTTTCGCAATGCTTAGTTATCCACAGCTGGTTTTTGGAGACCGATGGATTTTCAGTTTAATCTTTTTTTGAGGGAACTACGTTAATAATCAACAACCTAAGCAATAGAATAAATGGAAAACCGTGCAATAAAACATCAAACCAGTCGGCTCCCTGCATTCCTTCGGCACCGCCTGCAATCCATTTTATTTTGCCCCAAATGTGTGGTTCAGGTAGAAAAGGGGCAAGACCCAAAGTTAGACAGAGAAGTATAATGATGCGCCAGTTGTTTAGTAATTGCATTTTTATAGTCGTGGAGTTGTTGAAATAGTATATTATAAATTGGTTTAATCATTAGTACCACCTTCGTGTGAAAAGGCCCAGTAAGGTCTTCGGGCTTAAAGTAATAATGAATCTTACCTTTTCATCGTAATGTGGCAGATTTGGTTCAAAACCTAAGTTTGAGTAGATCGGGAAATAAACCTCAAAATAATCGGCTACCAAACTTACGCGGATTCCGCTGTCAAAAACAGCATTGACTCCACGGTCTTTGTTCCCAACAAGACCTACATCGCCATAGGCATAAATCCATTTCCAAATATTGGTGCTTGCATTCACGGTAGTTATCCAACTATTGGCATAGGCCGGTTCCAATTGAGATTTAAAACCGCCTTCGGCTATGATGAGCTGTTGACTGAAAAGTCCGGAGTCCTCACTTCTTCCGTAATAATTATAGTCAAAAAGATAATCATTTGGACGGTCCAGAGCAAAGCTGAAAAAATCTTCGTCTTCACGGGTATCATTAAACAGAAAAACTCCTGCATAGAAGCGAAGGTTCAATTGACGGTTGCTCAAAAAAAGCTTACGATATTCTAGATCTACGGAAAGTTTACTGAATTTTGAGGAAATCTCATAATCAGCAACGCCCCTAAAATAGTTGATAAGATTGGGGTTGGAATATACATACTGCATGTTGAAAACGCTGTAATTGGGCTCTTGGTCTGGGTCATTGGGGTTTTCATCTCTGTATACATTCACATTCCGAAGGTTGATGAATTGTTTTTCGTTGTCTCTTAAATCATCATTTCTGAAAGCGAAAGTGATGTAGGGTGTAAAGCGTTTGTAAAAAAGACCGCGATCATAGGAATAGTAGTTTCCGGAAAAACCATAGCGCATGGCATACAGATTTCCTTGGTCCATAGTTTGGGTATAGCTTATGGAAGCACTCCCCACAAGGGTTTTTGATCTAAAACCGAATTGTGGTTCCAAACTATAATGCACTGCCTTGGGCAATACTGTTTTATTGTATAGCCGCAATCCTGCCGAAATACCGTCGTAAAGATTATACTCAAAAATTGGCATAAAGAAAAACTGGGTATAATTTGGATCCTCCACATCTTGGAAAAGCCGGAATTGCAACGGTTTGTTTAAAAGGCCATTAACGGTTTTAAAATTGTTTCTTCTGTTGTATTCGGGAATTCTGCCTTCATAGTTGAGGGCTAATTTTCGAATGTTTTTTGCAGGAATGGTTACCGTGCTTATGCTGTCTACAGGTTTTGTCCAGGTTTTATAGACAATTTCATCTTTGTTAAGACCGTAAAGCGATATGGGCAATTCATTTTCTCTATTATTCTTTATGAATACCTTTAAAGAATCTCCTTGCTTTACTACCCTTTTTATTTTGAAATCAATTGTAGTGCGGGTATCGGCAAAATCTTCAAAAAACCAATTTATGGGAAGTTCGGTTTTTTCTGAAAGAAAGCTTTCAAAATCAGATGATTTAATGGATTTCAATTTATTTTCAGCATAAAACTCTTTTATACTGCTGTTCAAAATACCAGCGCCCAAATAATCGTTTAAATATCGTAAACCCGTTGCGCCATAATAACCATTGGCAATATTCATATTGAATTTCAGCAAAGAATCCTTGGGCGTAGTCAATGCTTGGTGAATATTGTTACGCGCCATATTCAAATACAGAATAGGGTATTGGTCATTGAATTCAAGTTCTGCTGCATGCGCCCAACGGATTATCCACCAATTGCTAAGATTGCCTATTATCTTCATTTTAGGATAATAGGTATCCACATATTCCATCATCAAATAAATCTGCAATGCATCCTGAAGCCAATAATCATCGCGGGAGTCCATTATCAGCGTATTGTCAATATAGCGTCTTGTGATGGTTTTAAGCTGTTCCATATCATACTCAAAACCATCGGGAAATGGGCTGATGAAACGCGGCAGTTGGTTTAGGCCGTAAACTGGATTGGTTTTATAATCGGTTTCACTGATAACCATTTTCTCGAAAGGATAAGGGCCAAGCCTTTCGTCCAAAAAATGCACGATCCTATCAATCATTAAAGCTTGTACCGGTGGGTTCACCTTACTATTCTGCAAGTTGGTAATTACTTTCAGTTTGTCTGTCTCGATAGTTTCAAATGTTGAATTCTTTTCGAGGTAAACAGTTATGTTAGTTCGTTTCTCGGCCGAGAGAGTAATTGATTTTGTGTTTTGTGAAATGTTCTCCTCAATTATATTCAAATCTGAAACAATCGTATAATTCTTTGGAAGATGTAGTTTTACCGAAAACTCCGATGGTGTTAAAAATAAATCGTCTGTATTTTTATTACTGTAAACCTGCCATTCACCATTATAAACCGCAGGTGATATGTACCAATATTTAAGCTTGTAATCACCATTTTTATCTACTCCATACCGCGTAAATTTACTATCGGGAAGTTTAACCGCATACTCTAAACTGAAAGTATAACTATCGTTTGGCAGCAATGGTTTTTCTGGAATAATTTTTAAAATATCTACATCATCGCCGCGCTGCCATTGTAACGGAACTTGAGTATTTCCATATATTTTTTCTATGGTTGTTTTTCCTCTATCCTCATCTTTTTCAAAGTGAAAGGAGCTGTTGTAGTTTTCTGCAAACCGCTGCCCCAGAGGACTCGTTTTTGTCGAAAAACTGTTGGCCCAATCAAAGAGGTAGAGTTCTTTTAAGGTATCTGCTGATGTATTTTTATAGGTTATTTCCTGCTTAATTGAAAGCGTTTTTTTTATCGGCACCAGTGTAGCGTCAATATTTACAGTGTGCTGCGCCGCTGCTTGGATTGCCAAACAAAGAAAGAGTAAATATAGTATCCTTTTGGGCATCAAGAAGTTTTGAGGAATTTTAGCATTCGTGAGGCTGGAAGGTCTGTTTTTAAATAATACACTCCATTGGTGAGTTGGCTAACGTCAATTGAAAGATGCTGGGATGTTTCTGAATTAAATACCAAAAGTTTCTGTCCAAGCGTGTTATAAATTTCAAACGTAATATTTTTCGGAAAGTTTGGCCCCACTTGAATATTGAGATGTTTAGAAACCATTGTATTTTCAATAAAAATAGAAGTTTGGGTTAAAAAGTCATCGTTGCTTAAAACAATTTCCTTATTTGTTTCCAGATTCATCACAATAGGCAAGTGATCGCTCATATTGTAAAGATTTTCGCGCAATGCTTGACTAAAATCTCCCGTGCAGTCTGGGCTATTTATACTGTTGTCAAAACAATTGCCGTTGTTTCCGAAAGACTTATAAGTATCTTCTATGTATTTTAATTTCGGGTCGCTGAGCATGTTTTCTGAAACGGTAATAAAATCGAACCTGTCATCAAGTCCGCCGCCAGCTCCTGCACCAAATGGACCAGAACTTATTCGCGTACTTTGTGAATGTATATCCTGAAAATTAATGTTATTGTTCCAAGAGCCCGGACGGTCAATGGGGTCAACCATCACAATAGCGTTTGTAGGGTCCAATAATTCTTGGTATCCTGGTTCGCTTGCGGTATAAAAATTAAAGTCACCACTAAAAATTACAAATGAATTGGGATCCAAAGTTTCCAATCTATTGGTAAACTGGTTCACCATATCTAACCGCAATGTTTGATTACTGCTTCCTTGGCTCGACTTAAGGTGCGTTACAAAAACTTCAATAAAAATAGGGTCTGATTGTTGATCTGCAGTACTGAGCTTTAGTGTATAATGATTTATATCGCGCACTTGCGTGGGAATAACTGCGGAAGCTTCCAAAGAAAACATACCTTTTCTGTAAAACAAAATTTGTTGGTGGTCTGGATCGCCAGAGTGGCTAGGTTCAAAAGGAGCCCTTAAATAATTAGCACCTTCATCGTTTAGGGAAGTATTCAAAATTAAATCGGCGCCATACTCACTTTCCAGCTCGCAAATCATAAAAAGGTCTGGTTCATATTCGTTAAGGATTTCCATTAAAATCTGTTCCCTATTGTTGGGTTGTGCAGAGGGAAATTCAAGTAAGTTGTAAAACATTGTTTTAATGGTTCCTTGCGCGCTAACGCAGAGCGAAACAATAAAAAAAACCAATGTCAATATATTTTTAAGCATTCTGAAATTTTAAAAAATTAGAAGTTCGGACTTAAATTGTACTCGTTGTAAAAATCATTTAAAATTTGAAGCACTTCGTCTTCCGAATCAACTAAATGCACCAAATCCAAATCTTCTGCGCTTACGTTGTTATTGGCTTCCAGAAGGGTTGTTTTTATCCATTCAAAAAGACCTCCCCAAAATTCTGTTCCAACAAGTATTAGCGGGAATTTATCAATTTTGTGTGTTTGGATAAGGGTTAAGGCTTCAAAAAATTCATCCAAGGTTCCAAAGCCTCCGGGCATTACAACAAAGCCCTGGGAGTATTTTACAAACATAACCTTTCTTACAAAAAAGTAATCAAAATCGATACTTTTATCGCTGTCAATGTAAGGGTTGTCGTGTTGTTCAAAAGGAAGTGTAATATTTAATCCCACCGAGGTCCCACCGGCTAAATGGGCGCCTTTATTTCCCGCTTCCATTATTCCCGGTCCTCCGCCGGTTATAACGCCGTAACCATTTTCAGTAATCTTTTTAGCAATGCTTTCTGCAAGTTTGTAGTATTTATGGTCTGGTTTGGTACGGGCAGATCCAAAAATGGAAACACACGGCCCAATACGACTCATTTTTTCATATCCGCCCACAAACTCTCCCATGATTTTAAAGATGGCCCAAGAGTCATTTGTTTTTACTTGATTCCAGTTTTTAGGTATTTGTTCGTCTCTCATTTATTTAATATTCAGTATTTCTTGCAGTTTTAGTTTTATGTACTTAAAATTTCAAGTTCCTTTTAGGGCTCAATGTAATTCTTTTTTAAGAAATTGTGCTGTATAGCTTTTTTTGTCCTTGGCTACTTCTTCGGGGGTTCCCAAGGCCATTACCTTTCCACCTTGTTTACCGCCTTCAGGGCCTATGTCTATAATATAATCAACGGTTTTGATTACGTCTAGATTGTGCTCAATTATCAAAACCGTGTTTCCTTTACCAACCAATTTGTTCAAAACAAGCATCAGCACGCGAATGTCTTCAAAATGAAGGCCAGTAGTGGGTTCGTCCAAAATATAAAAGGTATTGCCGGTATCTCTCTTTGAAAGCTCTGTGGCCAATTTAATTCGTTGTGCTTCTCCTCCTGAAAGCGTGGTGGATTGTTGCCCCAAGGTAATATACCCCAAGCCAACATCCTTTATGGTTTTAATTTTTCGGTGGATTTTTGGAATGTTTTCAAAGAAACTATCAGCTTCGTTGATTGTCATTTCCAAAACATCATAAATAGATTTTCCCTTATAACGAATCTCCAAAGTTTCGCGGTTGAAACGTTTGCCCTGGCAGGTTTCACATTCCACATAAACATCGGGTAGAAAATTCATTTCAATAACACGTAAACCAGCTCCTTTACAGGTTTCGCAACGCCCACCGGCAACGTTGAAACTAAAACGGCCCGGTTTATAGCCACGAATCATCGCTTCGGGTGTTTTGGCGAATAGATTGCGTATTTCAGAAAAAACACCCGTGTAGGTCGCCGGGTTGCTTCGCGGCGTCCTACCTATGGGTGATTGGTTAATGTCGATTACTTTATCAATATTTTCGAGACCTTCAATCTTTTTATAGGGCATCGGTTTTTTTACGCCGTTGAAAAAATGTGCGTTGAGAATAGGGTAGAGGGTTTCGTTGATGAGCGTACTTTTTCCGCTGCCGGAAACGCCCGTTACCCCAATCATTTTTCCCAAAGGAAACTCAACCGTAATGTTTTTTAAATTGTTGCCCGTAGCGCCTTTTAAGATCAGTTTTTTTCCGTTTCCTTTTCGGCGTTTTTTGGGAATTTCAATTTCTTTTTTTCCGTTTAAATACGCGGCCGTAAGGGTATCGTGTTTTTCAATTTCCTCAGGAGTGCCTTCCGAAACTATTTCGCCACCGTGCCTTCCTGCAGCGGGGCCAATATCAATTACATAATCGGCGCTTTCAATCATATCTTTATCGTGCTCTACCACGATTACTGAGTTGCCGATTTCCTTTAATTGCTTCAAGGAATAGATCAAGCGTTCGTTGTCACGCTGATGAAGCCCAATACTAGGTTCATCCAAAATATAAAGAACGCCCACCAATTGTGAGCCAATCTGCGTTGCCAAACGGATACGCTGTGCCTCACCGCCCGAAAGTGATTTGGAACTTCGGTCCAAAGCTAAATAGGTTAAGCCCACATCAACCAAAAACTGAAGTCTGGAGCGCACTTCCTTTATAATTTCCGAAGCGATTTTAAGTTGTGTTTCCGAAAGGTTTTTTTCCAGATTGGCAAACCATTCCGCAAGTTCAACCACATCCATATTGGCAAGTTCAGCAATGTTTTTTCCGTTTACTTTAAAGTAAAGCGATTCTTTCCGAAGCCGTGAGCCGTCGCATTCCGGACACGGAATTTTGTCCATGTATTCCTTTGCCCAACGTTTTAGGGAAGTGGTTTCGTTTGCGTCAAAAGTATTTTGGATAAAGGTGGCAACGCCTTCAAAGTCTATTTTGTAGCTACGGGTGATACCAAGTTCTTTTGATGCAACATCAAACTTTTCATTTCCGCCGAAAAAGATAACGTCCTTAGCCTCTTGAGGAATACTTTCAAAAGGATCACTCAATTTAAATTTAAAGCGTTCGGCAATCAGTTCAAGCTGCTTAAAAACCCAATTGTTTTTTTGCGGTCCGTGCGCGGCCAAGGCACCTTGTTTTATGGAAAGCTTTTTGTTCGGAACAAGCTTGTTTAAATTTACCTCATAAAGCTTCCCAAGGCCTTTGCAGTTGGGGCACATTCCTTTTGGGGAATTGAACGAAAAGTTATTCGGCTCTGGGTTTGGATATGATATACCCGATGACGGACACATCAAGGAACGACTGAAATAGCGGGCTTCATTTGTATCGTTATCCAAAACCATCAGCACATCATCGCCGTGGTACATCGCGGTATTTATGGTTTCAGAGAGGCGTTTGTTGTTATCACTTTCTGAGGAAACTTTTAAGCGGTCAATTACTATTTCAATATCGTGGGTTTTGTACCGGTCCACCTTCATTCCCTTTACAATATCGCGCACTTCGCCGTCCACACGTACTTTTAGGAAACCTTGCTTTGCGATCTGCTCAAAAAGTTCGCGGTAATGCCCTTTACGGGAACGAATGACTGGAGCCAAGATGCTTACCTTTTTATTGGAAAAATCTTCGAGTATAAGTTGCTTTATATGCTCATCACTGTAGCTGACCATCTTTTCGCCGGTATTGTAACTGTATGCATCACTTGCGCGCGCGTAAAAAAGGCGAAGAAAATCATAAATTTCAGTAATAGTGCCTACTGTGGAACGCGGGCTTTTACTCGTGGTTTTTTGCTCAATGGCAATTACGGGCGAAAGCCCTTCAATTTTATCTACATCGGGGCGTTCCAAACTACCGAGAAATTGGCGTGCATAAGCCGAAAAAGTTTCAATATAACGGCGCTGCCCTTCGGCATAAATAGTATCAAACGCCAATGAGGATTTCCCGCTGCCGGAAAGCCCTGTGATTACTACTAATTTTTCTCTTGGAATGCGAACGTCAATGTTCTTTAAGTTGTGGACGCGGGCGCCCAAAACTTCAATAAAATCCTCATTTTTCAGCATAGCTTGCAAAGGTACTCAATAGAATGGAAAATAAAGAATGCATGGCATCACGGAGGTGTTAATTTTTAATAAATAAATGGACGGTTTATTAACGGTTTACCTCTTTGGAAAGAAAAATATGAAATGTAACGGCAACATAGAATATAGTGCTTATTACAATGGAAAAGCCAACTATTATGGCCACTACTGAAAAACTGAGCATTAAATAAGTAAGTGGAAGCAAAACGCCGAAGACAGTTAACAGCAAAAAGACTATGTATAAGTAATATATTAAACGCGGAGTCCTTTTATCTATGTGGTTTTGGAATTGCGAAAGTTTGGGTATCACATCTTTCGTTAAATGCTCCCAAAGTTTTGAAAAGAAAACTTCATTAAATGAAGAATTCTCAAACATTTCGTGATTTATGGTGTTGGCAAGAGTTAGAATTTTTTCTCTATGACGTTCAAAAACAGCTTCCAAGTTTAAAGCCTCTTTATAATTTCCGAATTTATAACCAAAAACATACCACAGCCCTGAACCGCATTTGTGTTCCACCCATTTTTCGATGATACCATTGTCATAAAACATAGGGTAATTTATGGTTTCGGGAATGTGTTTTTCTTTTGGATTGGTCATCAACAATGACTTCAATTCCAAATAAAGGTTTTCGGTTTCGCCGTAATGATGCGTTTCCTGTAGAAATTCAATAGCCAGTTTTGATTTTCCTTTGTAAAATTCCTTAACGTCAAAATAAGTAAGATCGGCATAGTCTTTTTCCATATATTCCTTCAGTCCTGGAAGCCAAATATTTGAGTTGAACAAAATTTCAGCAATATTGCGGAAATTGTGCATTTTCTGTGTTGTCTTGCTTATTTTATGGATAATTTTGGCTTTATATGACTTTTGTCTCATGGCAGAGGCCGCCAAAAAAACCATTAAAATCGCCGATAAAAAACCACTGATGCCTATATAAATTGACGTAAGTTTTTTTAAATTTTCTTCAAAACCCAGTGTGTTTAGGTATTTATCATAAAGTAGAAAAATAAGCCCTGCACAGATTGCCCCACTTATCACAAAAGCGATAATGGAGTACAAATCCTTTAAAAAAGATTTACTTTTCATAGGCTACAAAGCGCCAAACGGCGAAAAGATAATAAAACGAGGATTTTTAAAACAAGAGAATTATTTCAGAAATGTGAAACGATTAATTTCTGCAACAAGAGATAAAGAAAAGATTATATAGGTTTCTACAGTAGAAGAAATAAATAGTTTTTTCAAAAAGTCTCAATCTAAATTTTTAAAAATCCTTGGTTAATTCCCTCAAATCTAACCTTTTTTATTTCCCAAATATACACCTTTCGATATAATGCACAACATTTCGATTAAGCGTGAATAATAAGTTAAATTAATAGCCTACAGCTGTATCATCGCCTCGACTATCAGCTCCGCCTTCTAGTTTTCCGTTTGGTAATACCAGTATAGCATCTACGTAGCCTATTTGTGGCAATATTTCTGTGGAGGAAGAATATCCTTTTGCCTCAAGATTACTTATGGTTTCATTGGAAAAACCCAACTCTTCAAACAAAATCACATCCGGCAACCACTGATGGTGAAATCTTGGCGCATCCACAGCTTGCTGCATATTCATTTTAAATTCATGAACATTAAGAAATGTTTGTAGCACCGAAGTAATTATCGTAGAACCGCCCGGAGTGCCCAAAATCATTAGTAATTTTCCGTCTTTTTCAACAATGGTAGGGGTCATTGAGCTTAGCATTCTTTTTTGTGGAGCTATGGCATTTGCCTCTCCTCCTATAAGCCCAAACATATTTGGAACACCGGGCTTGGCGCTGAAATCGTCCATTTCGTTATTCAAAAAGAAGCCTAGTTCCGAAATATAGAGCTTTGAACCGTACGAAGCATTAAGTGTTGTAGTGACTGAAACCGCATTTCCAAATTTATCCACGATGGAATAATGAGTGGTTTCCATACTTTCGGCGGTACCTATTTTTCCTGGCTTAATTTCTTCGGAAGGAGTTGCTTTTTCAAGTGAAAAGGTTTCCATTCGTTTTAAGAGATAATTTTCAGACAATAGCGAATCCACAGGAATATCGATAAAATCAGGGTCGCCCAAATATTCACTTCTATCAGCATAAGCCCTTTTTTCGGCCTCAACCAAAAGTTGTATATATTTTGTGGAATTGTGCCCATATTCAGAAATTGGGTAAGGCTCAATCATTTTTAAGATTTGCGCCAAACAAATGCCTCCGCTAGAGGGTGGTGCCATGGAAATGAGCTTAACATCTTTATACTCAAAAACTAGAGGTTCTCTCCAAATAGCCTCATATGCATCTAAATCCTCCTGTGTTATTATTCCTCCTTTTTTTTGAATATAATCGATCATCTTTTTTCCGGTCTCTCCTGCGTAAAACTCTGCACGTCCATTTTTCGCTATTCGCGAAAGTGTATTTGCAAGCGCTATATTTTTTAGTGTATCTGCCTCTTCATAAACTTCAGTGAAAATGGAAGGTTCCCCATTTATTTTTTTAAATTGCTCTTTAAATTCATCAAAACGGGCTTTTTGTTTGGGGGTTATTGAATATCCTTTATTAGCAAGGTCTATTACGGGTTTTAGGAGAATTTCCATGGGAAGGGACCCAAACTTTTCATGAACAGCAAATATCCCCGCAATAGTTCCGGGAACACCTACCGCCAGGGCACCATCCGTACTTTTTTCAGCAATTACATTGCCCTCTTTGTCCAAATACATATCTCTAGTGGCCGCCAACGGGGCTTTTTCCCGAAAATCGAGGGTGCCAATTTCGCCGTATTGGCTTCTGTAAACCATAAATCCGCCACCACCAAGATTGCCAGCATTGGGGTAGGTTAGGGCAAGTGCCATTTGTGTAGCGATCATTGCATCAAATGCATTTCCGCCCATTTTAAGTATTTCAGTACCGATTTGTGAAGCTTCCGCCCGTGCTGAAACTACCATCGCGCTGTCTGCAATTACTGCTGCTTTTTCGGTTTTTGGTTTTTCAATATTGGCTTGGGCTTTCGGTTTTTCTTTGCAGGCGAAAAACAGTAATGCGATCAATATAAGGTGGGTGGGTTTCATAGGCTGTCAAGTGTTTCGTGGGAAAAGACAATCAATTCTTCAAAAAAAGAGGTGAATTCAGCTTCAAATTCTTCGTAATATTCTTCAAGTTCCACAACGGCCAAGTTCATTTTTGAAATGCCTTTGGTACGCACGTTCATTTGTGCCAAAATTTTACTGATACCTTCCACGGTAGCATAGCTCAGCAACCAATTATCAGCAATCATATAGGGCATCATTTTTTGGATACGCGCAGGAAGAATTGTGAAGTTTTTCCTAAGCAAGGTATAAAAATTCTCTACATAATCTGCTAATGGCTCATCAGAATAGTTGCTCCAGTTTTTCGCCAAAAAATGATCGTAAAGAATATCCACAATCACCCCGCTGTAGTGGCTGTAGTTTTTGTGAAGCCGCGCCGTGCTTTGATGTACGGTAGGATGGGCATCGGTAAAAGTATCAATGGCACGGTGCAGTAAAATTCCCTTTGCAATTAAAGGAGGGAATTTTTGGTACCGTTTTCCTTTGATGCCGTCGGCAATAAAATTACCGATTATAACTTCTTCATCATTGCCGGAAAGATAGATGTGGGCTAAAAAATTCATTCAATAAATATATGTATTTTTGGACTGTAAAAACTGAAAATTGAACCGATTACCCAATTTGGACCCACTGCGGTTTTTTCTCGCATCCTTCGTGTTGCTCTTTCACTTGCCACAACTTTCCGTCAATCAGGGATTGCCATATTTTGATGGGCTTCCTATTTATCATCGCGGTCTTGAGGCGGTTTATATGTTTTTTGTATTGAGTGGATTTTTGATAATCAGGTTAATTTATCGCGCAAAAATCCGGGATGCGTTCTCAATCAAAGATTTTTACGTTCGAAGAATTCTGCGGATTTTTCCGCTATATTATCTCGTTTTGGGCTTCGGATTGTTTTTTTATAACGTGTTTTTGCCTTATTTGAATATTCCTTTCGAAATAAATTATGCTTGGAAAGAAGCATTTTTTTATAATGTTTTTTTCCTTCCCAATGTATTTGCAAAAATCTACGAACCGGGTGGAATACTTGAGATTCTCTGGTCCATCGGGATTGAGGAACAATTTTACCTCGTGATTGCACCTTTATTATTTTTTATAAATGTGAAATGGATTTTACGCGTTTTAAGCCTTTTGCTGCTTGGCTATTTTATCCTTTATTGGTCCGATGTTTTTGAAGTGCTACGGAAATACACTTTTGTATTTTTCTATCTCTTTTCAGGTGGGGTGATTGCTATTCTGGAAGAAAAGAAAAAGTTGGAGTTTTTGAAACGTTCTGCAGTTTTCCCTATAATAATCAGTATTGCTTCATTACTTTATTTTGCAACCGATTGGTTTATGTTTGAACCAATGTGGCTTCGAGCATTGTTCACTTGTTTCCTTTTCGGATTTTTTATCCATTCATTGGCTTTCAACAATCGGGGAGTGGAAGTAAACAATAAAATATTGCATCACTTCGGAAGTATTTCCTACGGAATCTATATGTTTCACGCCATTGTTTTAAACGCTGTTGTATTTTTGTTCCTAAAACTGGAATTTCTTCAAAACCTTAATGAAACTTTAACCATATTTTTATTGCACCTGCTTACCTTCGCAGGCACACTTTTGATAGCTCATTTATCTTACACCTACTTTGAGCTTTACTTTTTAAAATTGAAAAATAAATTCAGAAAATGACATTAATTAAATCTATATCTGGAATCCGTGGAACTATTGGCGGAACGCAGGGCGAAAACCTAACTCCAATTGATGCCGTAAAATATGCCGCGGCCTATGGAACTTGGGTAAAACAGCAACGTAATAAAGAAAGCTATAAAGTTGTCGTGGGCCGTGACGCCCGTATTTCTGGCGAAATGATCCAGCAATTGGTGATGAATACCCTCGTGGGAATGGGCATTACGGTTGTTGATTTAAACCTTTCAACCACGCCAACGGTTGAAATGGCGGTGGCTTTGGAGCACGCCGATGGCGGAATAGTTTTAACGGCAAGTCATAACCCAAAACAGTGGAATGCCCTTAAATTACTGAACAATAAAGGCGAGTTTTTAAATGCCGAATCCGGACAACAAATCCTTAATATTGCCGAAAATGGAAACATTGAATTCGCTGAAGTAGATAATCTGGGTGAAATCCATAAAAATGATGCATATATAGATTTACATATTGATGAAATTTTGAATCTTCCTTTGGTGAAAGTCGATGCCATTAAGCGAAGCAAATTTAAAGTGGTTGTGGATGCCGTGAATTCAACGGGTGGAATTGCCGTGCCTTTGCTTTTGGAAGCTTTGGGCGTTGAACCCGTAAAATTGCACTGCACTCCAAACGGACAATTTCCGCATAATCCCGAACCGTTGAAAGAACATTTGGGCGATTTGATGGATAGTGTTGTAAAAAACCACGCCGACTTTGGAATAGTGGTCGATCCCGATGTGGACCGACTTGCTTTTGTAGATGAAAAAGGTGAAATGTTTGGCGAGGAATATACGTTGGTAGTGGTTGCCGATTATGTTTTGCAAAACAATCCCGGGAACACCGTTTCAAATATGTCATCCTCCCGTGCGTTGCGCGATGTTACCGAAAAGCACGGCGGAATTTATACTGCCAGTGCTGTGGGCGAAGTAAACGTGGTTGAATTGATGAAGGAAACCAATGCCGTGATAGGAGGTGAGGGAAATGGCGGAATTATTTATCCAGAGCTGCATTACGGTCGCGATAGTTTGGTGGGAATAGCTTTATTTTTAAGCTTTTTGGCGGAAGAAAAAATTGCCGTTAGCGAACTTCGGAAAAAATACACAGCTTATTTTATGAGCAAAAAGAAGATTGAATTAACCCCACAGTTGGACGTTGATGCCATTTTAAAAGCGATGGAAGCAAAGTATGCTGCGGAGGAAATAAACACGATTGACGGCGTAAAAATAGATTTCCCCGAAAACTGGGTGCACCTTCGAAAATCAAACACGGAACCTATAATAAGAATTTATACCGAAGCAAAAAGCCAAGAAGAAGCAGATGCTTTGGCTGATATGATTATTGGGGAGATTAAAGCGGTTGCCGAATTGTATTAAATAAGTTTACAGGTGAAATTTTCTTACAGTATAATTTATATGTTTTATACGCGTATTAGCAAAAGTTTTTATGCATCATTTTTCTAAAAGATCAGTGAAACCCCTTGCTTTCAATGTACCGTTAAGTTTAAGAATAAACAATTCATCAACATAATTACCCATCACTGCTGTAGCCTTAGATGTCGAAGTGTCAATCTCAAAAAATGGCTCTGGGAAAAAAGTATTTACTTGTTCTTTACTATAATTACTAATTGAGAACTTTACTTCTTTTAGAAATTTAATTTTCTCAGGCTTAATTTTAGTCTCAGAATTATATGCATGCTTATACTCACTATCAAGAGGTCCAGCCCATCTTCCATCAACTGTCTTGTAAACAGCTGAATATTGATACTTTTCATGATATAGTTTACCATCTTCACCTTCACTTACATATAATAAAACATAATCGAAATGACCAAATGCGGGTTTACCATAATGGTCGTATACCTCAAATTCTATTAATTCCGATGGATATGATCCGTATACGTTTTCAATAATTCTGTATTTAGCTTTAAAAGCATTGTCGCGAATGAATGATTGAGGCTCGAAAGGTTCTAGTGATACTTTTTCACCCACGAACACATAAAATTTAACTTGTTCTTTGGTTTTCAAATCAGTGGATAATAAAAAGGAGTACTCACCATTTTTTTCCTGGTTCAAATATAATAACACGCTTTTAGCTTTGGGAATAGAGGAAGGATGAGCATAAAAAGATATTGTGTCTTTGTCATAACTTCCCTCTATGACATTTAAAACTTTATATTTAGTCTTTACCATTTCAATATGCGTAACTTTCTTATCATTCTCATCAATGGAAATAAATTCTGCATTAATATATACATGTTGACTTTGAACATATAAAACTGATATTAATAGTAAAACAACTGTAATCAGAAATCTAGTTTTCATCTTTTCTAATGCCATATTAGTAATTTATTAACATGATAAATAATAGTCACAATCTATTTATTATAAATGTCGGTAAAATTTTTTGCTAACTTGTTATATAAACTATTTTATCGTCGATATACGGATAAATAGCTATGATATCGATAGTTTTTTATCATCGTTATCCCATAAAGATAATTTATTTCCAATATCCTTAAACATTCCTCAGCTTCCAACGTTTATGCGACCATAAATAATACTCGGGTTTTTCGCGAATCTGTGCTTCCAAAGCATCAAAAAACATACGGGTAATTTGAAAGTCTGGATATTCTTTTGGATTGTCAACCAAAGGAACAAAAGTGGCGGTGTAATACCCACGTTTCACTTTTTCAACTTTTAGATAAAGTACTGAAAAGTCGAGCTTTTTTGCCAGTTCCTCGGTTCCGGTAAACACGGGCACATCAATTCCCATAAACGTGTCGCGGTGTTTAAAAGCACCCTTTTTTGGGGTTTGGTCGGAAAGAATGTAGGTGAGCGTTTTTATGCCTTTTTTCCACTTTCGGAAAAGGACGGCTACAATCTTTTTATTGCTCACAATGATGCCACCAAAGTGTTCCCGCGTTTTTTTCACAAGCGCATCAAATTGCTTGCTGCCCAAAGGCTTGTAAACGGCGTGGGCTTGATGCTGCATCAATTTGTTGAGAATTCCGCTCCATTCCCAATTGCCATAATGACCTGCCATTAGAAGGATGCTTCGGTCGTTTTGGTAGTATTGGTCGAGTATTTCGGCATTGGTAACCACAAAACGTTTGCGGATTTCCTTTTCGGAAATGGTAAAGGCCTTTATGGTCTCAAAAATTATATCGCAAAGATGTTTAAAGAATTGCTGTGCGATCCGGTCTCTTTCTTGTTGTGTTTTTTCGGGAAAAACCAACGCCAGATTATCCTTCACTACTTTTTTGCGATAGCCAATAATGTAATAAGCCAAGACATACAGGGCGGTGGATTTTATGTACAAAATGCGCATCGGCATGATGGAAAGAAGCCAAAGAATTGGATAAGCCAGTATATAAAGCAATCTTTGCATAGAAAATATTAGCACAAAACTAACTAATTTTATTGCAAGAATTAGAATTCAAAATTCATTATAAAATAATAATCCAATAACCTCTATTCCTCAATGCAAAACTTAGATATAGCAACAATCGTAATCATTGCCGCCAATGTAATTATTTCTATGAAAGGCTTCAATGATTTTTCATTTTTTGAAAAATATAAATTCAACATTGCGGGAATACGTCGTGGCGAGCAGATACGTATGTTTAGCTCTGCTTTTCTACACGCAGATTTTTCTCACTTGCTGTTCAATATGCTTACGCTTTACTTTTTTGCACCTGTGGTTATCATGAGTGTTGGGGTAACTTATTTTGTGATAATCTATGTAGCGAGTCTGCTGATTGGAAATCTGCTCTCTTTTTACTTCCACAAAGACGAATACCATTACAGCGCAATAGGGGCGAGTGGTGCGGTAATGGGCGTATTGTATTCTGCTATTTTGTTTTTTCCTGATATGGGACTTTATCTTTTCTTTATCCCAATCCCAATCCCAGCTTGGCTTTTTGGAATGGCATATTTGTTGTATTCAATCTACGGAATGAAAAAAAGATTGGGAAATATTGGCCACGACGCCCACATTGGTGGGGCAATTGGCGGTTATGTGTTAACACTTGTTTTTGCACCCTATTTGTTTCAAACAAGCTTATGGATTGTGGTTTTGTTGGCCATCCCGTTAATTCTTTTATTCATTCTTCATAAATTAGGAAAAATTTGAAAATTAAAAAACTATGAAAACCTTACAAACACTTTTAATCTTAGCAATAACAACAACTACCATTATGGCACAAAACACGCTACCACCACCCACAATTGACGTTACTGGCGAAGGGATTGTTCGCGTGGTTCCAGATGAAGTTACCATCAACATTCGTGTGGAAAACACCGGAGAAAACACCAAAATACTCAAAGAACAAAACGATGCAACCATCAGCGAGGTTTTAAAATTTCTGAAGAAAATGGACATAGCCGATAAAGATGTACGCACCGAATATATGAACCTCAACAAAAACTATGACCATAACAGCAAAACCTACACCTTTGCCGCCAATCAATCGCTTTCGGTAAAGCTGCGCGATCTTAAAAAATATGAGGCAGTAATGAAAGGCTTGATTGATACTGGAATTAACAGGATTGACGGTGTGAGCTTTTCTTCTTCAAAAGAAGCGTCCTTAAAAAGCGAAGCACGAAAAAAAGCGGTTGAAAACGCTAAAATGAAAGCACAGGAATATGTTTCAGTTTTAAACCAAACAGTTGGGAAAGCAGTTTCAATTAGTGAATTCAGTAATTCTGGCGGACCGCAGCCTATGTACAAAATGGCAATGATGGATTCTTCATCGGGCGGCGGAGACCAAACGATTGCCCTTGGAGAAATGGAAATCAAAACAACGGTGAATGTTAGCTTTCTTTTGAATTAAGAAATATTTTTTCCAAATAAAAAGCCTCAGTTTAATTTTAAACTGAGGCTTTTAAAGTTTTAAATTTTACTGGTTATTCTCCGCCTAAAAGCGTAGCAATTTTTGCTTCCAAAGCTTCGCCACGAAGGTTTTTGTCTATAATGATTCCGTTTTCATCCAAAAGGAAGGTTGCGGGTATAGACCTAACGCTGTACTGTTGCGCAATAGGATCTTGCCAAAATTGAAGATTGGATACATGGTACCAATCCATTTTGTCATCTTGTATTGCTTGTAGCCATTTGTCTTTTTGTCCCTCTTTATCTAAAGAGACACTTATAATATTTAAACCTTTATCGTGATATTGGTTGTAAACCTTTACCACATTTGGATTTTCTATTCTACAAGGGCGGCACCAAGATGCCCAGAAGTCAATAATGGTGTATTTACCCAGCGCATCTTTTAAAGACATCATTTCACCCGTAGGGGTTGGAGCACTGAAATTGGGAGCTGCGTTCCCAACTTCTGCTTTTTTCATTGCTTCAAGATTAGTTTTTAAATCTTTTACAATTTCGGTTGAAGCTACCTTAGCGTCCATCTTTTCAAGATAAGCAGAGGCTTCCGCCGGAGTAAGATCTTGCCTGCCAACCATTTCGGAAATAAGCATTGCTGCAAACAAAGTGTTATTGTTGTTTTCTAGGAATTCTTTTTTGTATTCTGTCTCTTCTGCCAGGATGTTTAGATTTTGGCTTTGAATCTGAGCAATTGCCCCAGTGTCATTTGTCTGTTTTGCGGCGCGAAAACGCTCCATGCTTTCTTGTTTTCTTTTATTGAAAGCAGTCATTTTATTCACAAATTCAGTATAAGCTTCATTTTGTTTACCACCAGATACGCGTGAAGCCTGAATACTATCTTTGTAAATAGTTGCCTTCATATCTACATTTTCAGGAAAAAATAGGACAGAGCCTTGTACTTCGTTAACTCTTAAGAAATTAAGACTTGAGTTTTCTTTGTTGGGATAGGTTGCAGAAAACTTTCCTTGATTGATTGTAATGGTATCCAGTAATTTAGGTTGCTTGTTTTCCAGCGTGTAAAGATACATTTCAGTACCATCGGCAAAGCCAATCGCGTCGCCTTCCAGCTTATATGAATTGGTATCTTTATTGCAGGAGATTAATGAAATTGTTAAAAGTAAAGCTAAAATCAGTCTCATAAATTTGTCTTTTTTAAGATTGTGGCAAAAATAGCTGTTTATTCTCTCAATGTGCGAAATGAGCTATTTTTTTATTATTTATTAACATATTATGGCGGTATTAACCTTTACTTTTATCCAATAAATAACTTCTTATGAAGAAATTGAAAAGGGATTTTCCATTAAAATTAAAAATAGGTTTCAAAAAAGTTTTTGATGCCTACAAGAAAAACACGCCCGAAACTGAAGGAGAGAAAAATCTTGCTGCTGAAATTCTTTCAGTTGAAGAAAAATTTCCACAGTTATCTGAGGGTATTAGCGATTTTAATAAGCTATCAGAATATACAAAGCAGATAAATATAATTATGAACCCATTGTTTCCATCGGCATTGGGCCAAAATGAAATTAAATTTGCAACCATTCCATTCCAAGACGTAGCCTTTAAAAGTACACAACGCTATAAAAATATAATTGAAGCCGCCGGTTCTGATTTTAAACTTGACATCATAAATTTTGATGAAGATCAATTTTATATCATGGGCTGCAGTATTATTCTAGGGGCTTATTATGATAGGAAAGTTGATTTTAGACGTTCCTACTATTACAACATTCCAGATGAGCGTGGAATGATTAAAAACTATAGGTTGCTCTATAATGCAGATTTTGTAGAAATTCAAAAAACCGATAAGGCTAAAGATATAACCGAGGAGGATATTAATGAACTTTTGGAAAGTTTTGAGGATGTTTCTGTTTGGAAAGAAAAATTTCCTCCAGAAAGTTGGATTTTCAATGGCTTTGTAATTGCGTCCTTGACAGATGTTACACTAAATGTTTCTATTTCAGATTTTAAGTCGAATCTATTGCGATTGGAAAAAAACGGTGGTTTTGAGAATACGGAATTCAGTCGTATTTTCCGTTCCATATTTGATTTGAAAGAATTGATGATCGGTTTTACGGACTATAATGAGGAAACCGAATCTTTTGAAAGAACTTTGTTTAAGGAAATTACCAGTTTTATTCTCAATAATAACAAGTCTCAATTAAGCAAGGACGCACTTTGTAGTGCTTCCTATTATACCCTTTTTAAGCAGAAGGAATTTTATTGCATAACCGATGCACAACGGTATCACGAAATGTATCCGGAAAACCTACTCTATAAAAAAATGCTGGATCAGGGTATGAGAAGCGCCATTTTTGCTTCTATTGTACACGATGATAAAATTTTAGGAGTTTTGGAATTGGTTTCGCCCAATGCCAATGACTTAAATACAATTAATGCCAATAAGCTGCGCGATATTATGCCTTTTTTGGTTGACTCTGTTGTACGCTCAAAAGAAAACCTTGAGAATGAGCTTGAACTTATAATTCAAGAGGAATGTACTGCCATCCACAGCAGTGTGCATTGGAAATTCCGCAAAGAAGCAAAACGTTATTTAAATACTATAACTGAAGGAAACCCTACCTTTTTTAAGGAAATAGTTTTTGAGGATATTTATCCCTTGTATGGGCAAACAGATATAAAAGGATCTTCAGAGGCTCGAAACGAGGCCACAAAGCAGGATCTTATACTTCAGTTAAGTTATATTGATGGGCTTTTAAAGAAACTTTCCAATCAAACTTCCCTTCCAATATTTGATCAGATGATGTTTAGTATTGCAAATTTTTCAAAAGAAATTGAAGAAAATTTGCAGGTAGATACCGAGCGGAAGATTATGAATTTTATTTCTTCCGAAATCATCCCTTTGTTAAAACATATTAGACAGAAAAATGATATCTATAAGGAATGGGTAGATGAATATTACAAGCTAATAGACATAAACACTGGCTTTGTTTATAAATTCAGAAAAGATTATGATGAGTCTGTAATGCAAATAAATAAAAGGCTTGCCGCCATTTTAGACCGCAAGCAACAGGAGGCCCAAAAAATGTATCCACATTATTTTGAGCGTTTCAAAACCGATGGGGTAGAGCATAATTTATATATTGGTGAAGCTATTACAAAAGAACGGTCGTTCAATAAAATATACCTTAAAAACTTAAAACTGTGGCAGCTCCAGGTTATGTGCGAAATGGAGAATAGTTTTTATCGTTTTAAGGACTCACTGCCCATGAGCCTAAGCGTAGCTTCAATGATTTTGGTTTTCAATGGCTCATTATCACTTCGTTTTCGAATGGATGAAAAACGTTTTGACGTTGATGGAACATACAATGCACGTTATGAAGTTGTAAAAAAGCGCGTAGATAAAGCAAATATTAAAGGCACTGAAGATCGTATTACTGAACCTGGAAAAATAGCAATTATCTATTCCCAAAAAGAAGACGAGGAAGAGTATTTGAAATATTTGAGTTTTCTGCAACATCAAAAAATGATAGATACAGAAATCGAAATTCTTGAACTTGAAGATCTACAAGGGGTAACTGGTTTAAAGGCTTTGCGCGTAAAGGTGCTGTACAGCAAAAATAACGACAAGGTTAAAGAATATTACACCTATGAGGATCTAATTTCACAGATCGAGGAGTAATTATACTTCCAAATAAAAGAAAACCGCAAAGGAAATCAACGAAATAATAGTTCCGGCTACAAAAATTGTGTAGGTAAGCCTTAAAATCCGGTATTTTCTATCCAGTACCTTTCCTAAGAAATACAAATCTTTTGTGAGTGATTTGTACACATAGTTTCTATCCTTTAGTAGTTCTTCAATGGCCCATTCGTATTGTTCCAATTCCATTTTATGAAAATTTCCGAAGAAGGTTAGATTCACACTTCTATTAGCCACATCTTCTTTGGTAAACTCTCCGCGGGTAACGTTTGGGCGGGTAGCGATTACCGCTAAAATCATAGTTATGGCACTGAAGAGTACAAAAATGGCGGTAGGAATAATCAAGTAATTGTTATTGTCCAATTTTGAGATAAGATTGGAAAGTACCAACGAAATGATAATTGCATTTACCGAGAGCATAATATTCGCTTTTGTATCAGCAATATCGCTCAATTTCATGTGGTTTCTTAAAGCTGTTCTGTAGAAAGTTTGAATACCCCTTTCTGGGCTATCATTTTTATACTGTGCCTTTAGCTTTGCCTTTACACGTTCTTTTTGGATTTTTTCCTTTCTTTTTTTTCGTTTGTTTAGCAGATCGGCAAGATTTTCCTCCTTTACGGGTTGCCATTCCTTTAGGGCATATTCGGTATAAAATTGATGGTTCTCTACCAAAACTTTTATATTTTCATCCAACCATTCCCGTGAGGTATAGTTATGGACTTTTTGGAACAAATACTCTTGTCTTAAAAACTCGCTGGCTTCCTCAAAATAGTCCTTGCCAAAATGTGATGAATCAGCATCTCGAATTGCTTTTTCAAGTTTTGATTGTGGAGTTGTATCCTTAAATTTTGTGGCAAGAATACACTTTTCTACCCCATTTATTATATCATCATCAACATTGTGCTCCTTTAAAAATTTACGCGCAATTTTTACACTTTCCTCTTCGTGGTTTTCCCGTCCAATTATATAGCCCGTATCATGCAGCAAAGCCGCCAAACGCAGTATTGTAGCATCTTTAACATCAAATTGGGAGTTTTCAATAATTTCATTTATACTTTTATAAACACGTTTTGAATGGGTATAATTGTGATAAACGAAAGTGCTTGGAAGCTTGTCCTTAAACAGTTGAAAGATAAAATTATCTGCAGCTTCAACAATCTTGCTCATAAATTTTTTTTAGATATCCAAAGTAGTAAAAAATCAACGCACATAAATAAATATGAATAAAATTAACATCTTTATAACTTTTGTTGCCGCTGCGCTTTTTTCAGCTTGTGCAAGCTACAATCCACAATTTAAGAACCCCAATTCAGAAGTTCCGAAACCACTTTCCAAAAACAATATAGATAAGACTTTTTATCTTATAGGTAATGTTGGAAAATCAAGTGAAAATACTTCGAAATCACTTCAATCCTTAAAAAATTATATAGCAGAAAACAATTCTGAAGATAGCTATGTATTGTTTTTGGGGAATAGTTTTTATCCCTCAGGAATGCCGCCAAAGGATGAAGCTGCAAAAGCACGGGCAACTAAGGGAATGCAAATGCAGGTTGACGCATTGAAAGACTTTAAGGGAAAGGTTGTGGTACTGCCCGGTAATCGTGACTGGATAGGTGGTGTGGACGGCTTAGAACTTGAAGAGGATTTTCTTAAAGCACGTTTTAACGATGCCGATGTGTTACAGCCAAATAACGGTTGTCCTCTGGAAAGTATCGATATTAATGATAATGTGCATCTGATTGTCTTAGATACCCAATGGTTTTTGGAAGATTGGGATAACAATTCTAAAATGAACGATAAGTGCGATATCAAAACCCGTGAGAAATTGTTTATTGAAATAGAAGGTGAATTGAAGAAGAACGCTACAAAGACAATTGTTTTTGCAATGTACCACCCTTTGATTACGTATGGCGAGCACGGCGGTAAATATCCCGCAATCCACAAAGATTTTTTTAGCACCTTAATAAAACAAGTGAAAATCCAAGGCGCAATCTCTAAGCAAGACCGATACAACGAGCGGTATAACGTCTTAATGAGCCGTCTGAAAGTGCTCACCAAAGATTTGGATCGTCTTGTATTTGTTTCTGGTCATGATGAGTCACTACAATACAATGATGACGGCACGGTAAAACAAATTGTATCTGGTGCCGGTTCTGGCGCTACTGCTGCCGCTCTTGGTCAGTATGGACAATTTGTATATGGACACGAAGGTTTCGCAAAGCTGGAGGTTGGCAAAAATGGCGCTTCCCAAGTAGAATTTTTTAAATCTGAAGACGATGGAAATTACCAATTGATGTTTCAAAAGGAAATTTTCCCCGCTATTGAAACGTACGATTTTTCAACCCTGCATGAAAAGTTTCCCGAAACCGTAAAATCGCAGGTATATACGGATGAAATGGTAGATAAAACGGGTTTTTACAAAGCTTTATGGGGCGAGCATTACAGAGAATTGTATGGCACCGGAGTTACGGCAAAAACAGTGCTGCTCGATACACTTTACGGAGGATTAAAGGTAATTAGAGCAGGGGGAGGCCATCAAACCCGCTCTTTGCGTTTGGAAGATAAGGAGGGCAGAACCTATAATATGAGAGCTTTAAAAAAGAGCGCCGTACAATTTTTACAAACAGTTATTATTAAGGATAAGGAAATAGAAAATGATTTCTTGAATACCATCCCCGAAGATTTAATTCTCGACTTTTATACGGCTGCACATCCCTACGGAGCCTTTACGATACCTAAGCTGGCAGAAGCCGCAGCTATATTGCATACCAAACCAAAGCTTTTTTATGTTCCAAAGCAAAAGGCTCTAGGAAATTTTAATGCTGATTATGGAGATGAACTTTATATGATTGTGGAAAGGCCCGATGAAACTTTTACGGGACCTATTTTCAATTATCCCGATGATATGGAAAGTACTGACGATTTATTGGCAAAATTGCGAGAGGATGAAAAATACAAACTAAACGAAAAGGCGTACATACGCGCGCGTGTTTTTGATATGCTTGTAGGCGATTGGGACCGTCATAACGATCAGTGGCGTTTTACACAACACGACAATGAAGACGGAACGGTGACTTTTGAACCTATCCCTCGCGATCGCGATCAGGTTTATTCATATTTTGACGGTGGGCTGTTTGATTTGGCAAGGACTGTTTTTAGTACTTCACGTCAATTTCAGGTTTACGATGAGGAATTGAAACACACGAAATGGTTTAATGCTGCCGGTATAAAACTGGATCACGCCTTAATTCAGAACAATGGAAAGCAAGCGTGGCTGGAAGAGGCAGCAATTGTACAGCAAAGTATTACCGATGAAGTAATTGCAGAGGCTTTCAGCGATCTTCCTAAGGAAGTACAGGATGAAACTGCTGCGGAAATAATAAAAAAACTGAAAGGGAGGCGGAACAACCTTGTTGAAATAGCGGAAGAGTATTATGAATATCTTGCAAAACTCCAAACAATTACCGGAACAGATAAAGATGATTACTTTGAAATAACCCGTTTGCCAGAGGGAAAAACCAATATAAAGACTTACCGTATTAAAGACGGAAAAAAGGACGGTCTAATGGTTGACAGAACTTTTTATGCAGACGAAACCAATTCAATTTGGGTGTATGGATTGGATGATGATGACGTTTTCGAAGTAAAAGGAAAAGGCGATCGCCCTATATTTTTAAGAATCATAGGAGGGCAAAATAATGACACCTATAAAATTGCAAATGGCCGAAAAGTGAAAATTTATGACCAAAAAAGCAAGAAAAATACAATAGAGGAAAAAGGTGGCGCTACATTTAAGTTTACCGATAATTATGATTTTAACACTTACGATTATAAAAAACAAAAACAAAGCATTCATTTGTTTCTTCCAACGGTAGGGTACAATCCAGATGATGGTTTTAAAATTGGTCCTTCGTATTTACTAACCTTTAATGGCTTCCAAAGAAACCCCTTCTCGCAGCAGCACCGCATAAGTGCAGGCTATTATTTTGCCACAAATAGTTTTGATATAAATTACGAAGGTGAGTTTGCAAATATTTTCGGAAGTTGGAATTTCTTGTTGGGAGGGTATTTTAAAAACCCCAATTTTTCTGAAAACTTTTTTGGTTTTGGAAATGAAACCCTTAACCCACAATATGAATTTGACTTTGATATGGACTACAATCGCGTTCGCATTGGTGGCTACGGGGGCTCTATTGGCGTAACAAAAGATTCCCCTTACGGAAGTACATTTCAAATCAAGGCTATTTTTGAAGGAATTGAAGTGGAAGGTACAAACGATCGGTACATTACGGAAGTTATTCCCGCGCCCACCGAGCTTGACGAAACCAAGTATTTTGTTTCCGCAGAAGGAAAGTATCAGTACGAAAGTTATGACAATAGGGTTAACCCCACACGGGGCATGAATTTTTCATTAGTGGCCGGAGGAACCCAAAATATTGATGATAGCGAAAAAATATTTGGTTATGTAAAACCACAAATAGTGTTTTACAATGCCTTGACGCGCAACAGAAAACTGGTACTAAAAACAGACGTTCGCGGACACTTCAATATTGGCAACAACTTTGAGTTTTATCAAGGTGCCCAAATAGGAAGTGATATGGGGCTGAGGGCATATCGTAATGAACGTTTTACAGGACGAAGTGCAGCAGTTGCCGGAGCAGACCTTAGATATAGTTTCAATAAATTCAAGACTGCGCTTTTGCCCATACAGATTGGAGTCTTTGGAGGTTATGATGTGGGAAGGGTCTGGGTGCCCAATGATACCTCAGAGGAATTGCATAGCTCCTATGGTGGAGGCTTTTGGGTTAATACCGCTGACCTCTTAAGTGGTACCTTCAATCTTTTTACGGGAGAGGAAGGATTGCGCTTTACCTTCGGTATGGCTTTTTCAATGTAACATTTTATGATTTTTAAAAAGTTCTATTTTTTATTTTTTACTGCGATTTTCATTTCCTCCTGTGCTACGTATGCACCGCAGTTTAAGGATAAGGATGCGATGCCATTGTATCCTTCGCAAAAAAAAATAGAAAAAACTTTTTACTTGGTTGGCGATGCAGGTCTTTCACCAATGGGTGGGATGAGCGAGGCGCTAGCTACCTTCAACAATTATCTTAAAAACGAAAAGACAAAGGGCAATTATACCATTTATCTGGGTGACAATATTTACCCATCAGGAATGGATCCCGAAGGTCACCCGCGAAGAAAGGAATCTGAGAATATGATTGATGCACAATACAAAGCAGTTAGGGATTACAAGGGGCAAACCATATTTATTCCCGGTAACCACGAATGGTACAACAATGGAGTAATTGGCGTTGCCCGTGAAGAAAATTATGTGGAAGCGCTATTTCCAGATCAAGATGCGTTTAGGCCCAGTAATGGATGCCCACTGGAAAGTGTAGCCGTTTCTAAAAACATTCAGTTGCTCATTATAGACACGCAATGGTATTTGGAGGATTGGAACGCAAACCCCACAATTAATGAAAATTGCGATATAAAGACCCGGGAAAAGTTCTTTATTGAGCTAGCGTTGGAATTGGAGAAAAACCAAAATAAAACCATTGTCTTCGCCATGCACCATCCCATGTTTACCAATGGTAATCACGGGGGTTATTTTGCGCTTGAAAAGCATCTATACCCTCTCCAAAAAAAAATACCGATGCCCCTTCTTTCCTCCTTGGTGGTACAGGTACGATCCCAGGGCGGGGTTTCGGTTCAGGATAGATACAATGAGCTTTATAATAATTTAATGAACAGGCTACAGGAGCTAGTTAAAAATAATAAGCGATTGGTTTTTGTATCCGGTCACGACCATAATTTGCAATACATTGAAAAAGATGGTCTAAAACAGATTGTTTCTGGTGGAGGTGCAAAAGAATCGTATGCGGCATTAGGAAAAGACGGTTTTTTTAGTACGGGCATGCAAGGTTTTGCGGTGCTGGATGTGTTTGAAGATGGTTCCTCTTGGGTGCGTTATTTTGTAAAAGGTGAAAACTTTCAGCCGAAAATGATCTTCCAAAAAGAAGTTGTTTCCGCACCGGTAAAAAAAGATATTTCTGAATTACCAGAGATATTTCCGCAACAATATACAGTCCCCATCTATAAGCAAGACAGTATTAATGATGCATTATTTTTTAAAACGGTTTGGGGCGCAAAATACAAAGAAGCATACTCAACGCCAGTTACCGCACAAGTTGCTTCTTTAGATACTTTGTATGGAGGGTTAAAAGTGATTCAGGAAAATAAAGGAATGGATTACAATTCACTTTTAATGGAAGACAAATATGGCAACCAATATCGTATGCGCGCAATGGGCAAAAACGCCTTGCAGGTTTCAAGAAAACTCATTTTTGAAGATACTGAAGACAAACCTACCGATACTGAAAAGTCTGATGTCCCTTCCGTAAAAGGACAAAATACAAATTTTTATACTGCTTCACATCCATATGCGATCATGGCAATACCGGATATGGCCCGGGCAATAAATATATTTTACACAACCCCACAATTATATTATGTTCCCAAGCAGAAAAGTTTGGAGGGTTACAATGATAGTTTCGGAAATGATTTGTATTTGATTTCTATTGAACCCTCCGAGAAGAGCGAAGGGGAAGGTCTTTTCAAATACCCCGATGATGTAGAAACAACGGATGATATTTTAATCAAACTTCGGAAAACAGGGAATGTGCAAGTTGATGAAGAAAATTATATAAAATCACGATTGTTCGATATGTTAATTGGCGATTGGGACCGAGAGCCGAACCACTGGCAATGGGCAGAATTTTACAATAGATACAAGAAAAACGTTTACGTGCCCATACCTAACAACCGTGACAATGCGTTTTCAAGTTTTGAAGGAAATATTTTCGATTACACCCGTTCGCTATTTAACGGGTCTCTGCAAACCCACGTATATGGTGAAAACTTGAACGATTTGGAATGGTTCAATAAAGAAGGGGTAATTCTGGATAGGGCGTTATTAAAAAACTCTGGTCGCGAACAATGGAAATATTTGGCAAAATCAATACAGGATAGCATTACCGATGCTATCATTGAAAAAGCCTTTAATAATATACCGGCAGAGGTGCAAGATGAATCCTTAGCAGATATAAAACAAAAATTAAGGGAGCGAAAGAAAAACCTGGTTGCCATTGTCGATAAATACTACACCTATCTTTCTACATTACAGACCATTGTTGGGACAGATTATGATGATTTATTTGAAGTTACAAGACACGCTGATGGCAGAACAAATGTGAGAAGTTTTACTACTATTAATGGCATAAAATCTGATACCTTAATTGATAGAACATTTTCAAGAACCGATACTAAAGAAATATGGATCTACGGCCTAAATGGTAATGATAGGTTTATTGTAAATGGAGAGGGAGATGATTTTATTTTTTTGCGAATAATTGGAGGAAGGGATAAAGACAGTTTTAGTTTAAAACAAGGTAGAAGATTAAAGGTTTACGATTATGAAAGTATGCCGAATGTAATTGAAGAAAAAAAGGGGGGGAGTATACGTTTTACGGATATCTACAATCTAAACACCTATGATTATCGAAAGCAAATAGACCGTTCACAAGGATTGGTTTCGGCAATTGGGTATAATCCCGACGACGGTTTTCGTGCGGCACTGCAATATGCTTATAGGGTAGATAATTTTCAAAGAAATCCATTTTCCCAAAAACACATAGTACACTTAGCCTATTTTACTGATATCAATAGTTTTGAACTTTCGTATTCCGGTGAGTTTGCAAATATAAAAGACGATTTAAATCTAAGTTTTGGCGCCCGGCTTACCAGTCCAAATTACAAGGTTAATTTTTTTGGCTTTGGAAATGAAACCCAAAATCTGCAGGACGAAAAGGGGTATGATTACAATAGGGTAGATGTGCAGCATATTTCTGGCAATATTGGATTGCTTCGCAATAGTAATTTTGGTAGCTTTTTCAAGTTGCAAACTACCTTTGACGCTTATGAGGTGGGAAATTCATCAACTAATTTTATTTCTGAAGCAGCAGTTGAAAATAAAGGAGAAACAAGCTACTTCGGCACCTTTGAAGGAATTTATAATTACCGAAGTTTTGACGACCCCCAAAACCCGACCATAGGAATGATGTTTGATCTTAATGCGGGGGTTACCGATAATCTGGAAGATATGGATGAGGTATTTGGCTTTTTAAAAACACGACTCGGGTTTTATAATACTTTAGTTAAAAACAGGACCTTAGTGCTGAAAACCAATATTAATTACCAATTGAATATGGGGCAAAAGTACCAATTTTATCAAGCTGCAAATCTGGGAGGCGACAATGGTTTAAGGGGCTATAGGGAGCAGCGTTTTACGGGGAAATCGTTTTTGGTGGGCAGTGCAGATTTGAGATATAGTTTTCCTAAGTTTAAAGTGGGGTTGTTGCCATTTCAGATTGGTATTTATGGAGGTGCAGATTTAGGAAGAGTCTGGTTGGCTGACGATAGTTCAGATAAGTGGCACAATTCCAGAGGTGGAGGTTTTTGGATAAATGGGCCAGGTGGCGCGAATGTTAACCTAAGTTTGTTCAATTCTACTGAGGGAACAAGGCTTAGTTTTGGATTGGGATTTGATTTTTAAACAAAAAAACTTGCCAAATACTATAAATATCTGGCAAGCTTCATGGTTTTTAAATTATAAAGCTTAAGCTTCCGGATGGCCTTCTCCCGTTTTCATTGTCCAAGCATCCAGCATCCAACTTATTTTTTCTATATGGCCAATGAAGCCACCAATCATATCAATAGTACCTTCATCGCCAGCGGCATCAGCTTTTTCAACCACAGTGCGCATTTGTTTAAGAAGTTTTCCATGATCATCCAGCAATATTTCAACCATCTTTAAATCTTTGGTGTCAGATGGAGACTCCTTAATATTGCTCAATTTCACGTAGTCAGTAAAATTACTGGTGGGTTGAAAGCGAAGGGTCAAGATTCGCTCAGCAATTTCATCAATTTTCAATTTAGCATCGTCGTACATTTCTTCAAACTTAATGTGAAGGTCAAAGAAATTATGGCCAATTACATTCCAGTGAAAATTTCTGAGTTTTTGGTAGTACAAATGGTAGTCTGCGAGTAGTACATTCAATTCTTTTGCAGTGGTGGTAGTTTTCTTTTTATCGAGGTTTAAATAGCTCATTATTTTGTTTTTTATAGGTTTCCCTCAAAGATAACTAACCTTATTTGAGGAATCAATTTTAAAAGACAGTTTAGCCTTTTTTTAACTCCGAAATACTTATAATCGGTACATAGATTTGCTTAAAAAAAAGGTCGAGAATTTTTTGTAGGAAAAAATGACGTTTTTCTTACATTTTAATGACTTTGCTATGGCTTTGCTATGGCTTTGCTATGGCTTTGCTATGGAGTAGCCGTGAGGAGGTTATTCTGAAGCTTTTTTATTCTTTAAATTGCTATCGCTCCCCCTATTTGGCGGTTTTGGCAAGTTGGTGTCTTTTTTAATTTCGTCCTTATCCTTTTCCACCTCACCATATTGGTTGTGGTCGCGATTTTTTCCGAATCCGTCAACAGTATCTCCCATAATTACATTTTTCTTTAAAATTACAAAGATTTTGCAATGGCACCAACGTTTGCTTTGTATTTCAATAGTTTCACGACTTCCTTTTAAATTCAAAATAGTACCTTTGCGACCTGAAACAAAACCTACTTATGCGAAGTCTTTTAGTAACAGCGGTAAAAGCAGCTTTATCTGCCGGAACAGAAATTCTTAAGATTTACGACACCAACTTTGAGGTGGAGCACAAAAACGATGATTCACCTCTTACACAGGCTGATAAAAATGCAAATGAGGTAATAAATGAGTATTTGAAACCTACCCAAATCCCAATTATAAGTGAAGAAAACAGGCAGTTGGACTATTCGGAAAGGAAAGACTGGAACCGTTGTTGGATTGTGGATCCGCTGGATGGCACCAAGGAATTTATAAAACGAAATAGTGAATTTACTGTAAACATTGCTTTGGTCGAAAATGGCAATCCCGTGCTTGGAGTAATTTACGTTCCCGTTTCAAAAGAACTGTATTTTACTTCTTCGGAGGGAAAGACTTCAAAAAAGATAATTATTTCCTCGGAAAAAGATTCGGTTGAGGAAATATTAAAAAACGCTAAAGAAATCAAACCAAGTAAGGCTTCCGTAGTAAAGATTGTGGGCAGCCGTTCGCATTTAAATGAAGATACTAAAAATTTTATTGCAGAAATAGCGAAGCAGAATGAGGTAGAAATTGTTTCAAAAGGAAGTTCGTTAAAATTCTGTTTGGTAGCAGAAGGGCTTGCGCAACTTTATCCCCGTTTTGCCCCAACTATGGAATGGGACACTGCCGCGGGACATGCAATCTGTAATGCTGTAGGGGTTTCAGTAATTGATCAGACCACTGGAAATAATATGCAATACAATAAGCCCAATTTATTGAACAATTATTTTTTGGTAAAGGTATGAGGAAGGACCAATCCCGAAAGAGGCATATAGCCAAAACTATCACTTGGCGCATTGTCGGTACGCTGGACACCATATTGTTGTCTTGGCTCATTACCGGAAATCCGCTGACCGGGCTTAAAATTGGATTTGCCGAGGTGATAACCAAAATGATATTATATTATTTTCACGAACGGGTTTGGTTTAGCATTAATCTTTCAGAAAAAGGTATTATCCGCGAAAGCCGAAAAAGGCATGTTTTGAAAACCTTTACTTGGCGCGGGGTAGGAACGCTAGATACTATGTTGCTTTCTTGGTTAATAACAGGAAACCCTATAATGGGCCTAAAGATTGGTCTTGCGGAACTTTTAACGAAAATGATTTTATATTATCTTCACGAAAGAGTTTGGTACAGAACTAATTATGGATTAAAAAATAGAGTAAGATAACATGGAAGAAAATGTAATTCCATATAATTTCAGCATTACCCAAGCAGAGCGAAGTGTTTTAAAAAAACATGGCGCGTTTCTTATTTGGTTTACGGGGCTTTCGGGTTCTGGAAAATCTACCATTGCGAACGATTTGGAAAAGAAACTTATCTCACAAAATATACATACCTATCTTTTGGACGGTGACAACGTAAGGAAAGGCTTGAACAACAATCTGTCCTTTTCACCCGAAGATAGATCTGAAAACATTAGAAGAATTGCTGAAGTGTCCAATTTAATGATTAATGCGGGCTTGGTTGTGCTCGCTTCTTTCGTTTCGCCTTACAGAGAGGATCGTGAGAATGTGAAACGTATAGTTGGATATGATAATTTTGTTGAAGTTTTCGTGAATACCCCCATTGAGGAGTGTGAACGCCGCGACGTAAAGGGGCTGTATGCAAAGGCGAGAGCGGGAGAAATACAAAATTTCACAGGTGTTAACGCACCTTATGAAGCCCCGATGGTGCCAGATATTGAAATTGACACAACTAAGGTCTCTGTTGAAGAAGCAGTTGCTATTATTTTAAAAGCGATAAAGAAAAAATTGAAAGGAAATGAGTAAGTATTATCTTAATTATTTGGACGAATTGGAAAGTGAAGCCATCTATATTCTTAGGGAGGTATGGGCGCAGTTTCAAAACCCTGTGATTTTATTTTCGGGAGGTAAAGATTCAATTCTTGTAACGCATTTGGCGAAGAAAGCTTTTTATCCTTCCAAAATTCCATTTGCGCTACTTCATGTAGATACGGGACACAACTTCCCGGAAACAATTCAGTTTCGAGATGATTTGATAGAAGAATTGGGAGCTCAGTTAATTGTAGGCTCCGTTCAGGAATCAATTGATACAGGAAGGGTTGCTGAAGAAAAAGGAAAAAACGCAACACGTAATGCGCTTCAAATCACAACATTACTTGACGCTATTGAAAGTAATAAAATAGATTGTGCCATTGGTGGTGGAAGACGTGATGAGGAGAAAGCCCGTGCCAAGGAACGTTTCTTTTCGCACCGTGACGATTTTGGGCAGTGGGATCCAAAAAACCAACGTCCGGAACTTTGGAATTTATTAAATGGAAAACATTTTGAAGGCGAGCATTTCCGCGCATTCCCCATAAGCAATTGGACTGAAATGGATGTTTGGAATTATATAAAGCGTGAGGATATTAAAATTCCTTCCCTGTATTTGGCACACCAACGTGAGGTGGTTTGGCGAAATGATTCGTGGATTCCGGTTTCTGAATTTTTAAAGTTGGAAGAAAACGAAAAAATAGAAACAAAGAAAATTCGCTTTAGAACTCTTGGGGACATTACAATAACTGGCGGAATTGAATCTGAAGCAGATACTTTGGAGAAAATCGTGGCAGAAGTTGCCGCAATGAAAAAAACGGAGCGTGGTAACAGAAGCGATGATAAGCGTAGTGAGACGGCTATGGAGGATAGGAAGCGGCAGGGATATTTTTAAAAATTAAACACGGATTATGCGGATTACTCGGATTACGCTGATTTAATATGGGAAAGTTGATTTATGAGCGGGAAACCTTTAAGATTATTGGGGCGGCCATGGCCGTACATAAAGGTTTGGGCGCAGGGTTTTTAGAATCGGTTTATCAAGAGGCATTTGAACGCGAATTGACAAATCAACAAATTCCTTTTGAAAAACAGAAAAAGCTTATGGTTTACTATCAAGGAAAACCATTGCAGAAATATTTTATTGCTGATTTTATCTGTTTTGACAAAATTGTAGTTGAAATTAAATCGGCTTCTTTTCTTCACAAAGCAGGAGAAGCCCAAACCATAAATTATTTAAAATCGATCAATGCTCCGGTGGGATTGTTGATTAATTTTGGACAAGCAAGTTTAACTTGGAAAAGATTTATAAATACGAAAGACAAAAATAAATGAATCGGAAAATCCGCGAAATCCGCGAAATCCGTAAATCTGCGTCATGATATGGAAATAGACAAAAACCAACTACTAAGATTTACCACGGCAGGAAGTGTGGATGATGGTAAAAGCACGTTGATAGGGAGATTGCTTTACGATAGCAAGGCAATTTTTGAAGACCAATTGGAAGCAGTAGCAAATACAAGCCGTAAAAAAGGTCACGAAGGTGTAGATCTTGCCTTGTTTACAGATGGACTTCGCGACGAGCGGGAGCAGGGAATAACCATTGATGTAGCCTATAGGTATTTTACCACTCCAAAACGTAAATTCATAATCGCGGATACGCCGGGACACATACAGTATACACGGAATATGGTTACGGGGGCTTCAACTGCCAATGCTGCCTTAATTTTAATTGATGCCCGTCACGGTGTTATTGAACAAACCAAGCGCCATGCCTTTATTGCTTCGCTTTTGCAGATTCCGCATATTATCGTTTGTATCAATAAAATGGATTTGGTGGATTATTCAGAAGAGGTTTATGAAAACATCATTAACCAGTTTGAGGAGTTTTCATCAAAACTATATGTAAAGGATATTCAGTTTCTTCCCATAAGCGCTTTGGATGGAGACAATGTGGTAAACCGTTCTACAAATATGGATTGGTATAAAGGAGCTCCTTTGCTTTACACTTTGGAAACAATGCACATAAGCAGTGATATCAATAAAATAGATGCCCGTTTTCCGGTTCAGACGGTTTTACGGCCGCAACGGGAAGGCTTTATAGATTATAGGGGATACGCAGGTCGCGTAGCCAGCGGTATTTTCAGGCCGGGCGATGAGGTGGTCATACTGCCTTCTGGCTTTACATCAACAATTAAAAGCATAGACACCATGGATGGCTCTTTGGAAGAGGTATTTGCGCCAATGTCTGTCACAATTACTTTAAAGGACGACATAGACATTAGCCGTGGCGATATGATAGTAAAAGAAAACAACCAGCCCAAACCTTTACAGGAATTTGACGCTATGCTTTGCTGGTTTAACAATTCACCCGCTAGGCCTAGAGCTAAATACACGATAGTTCACACCTCTAACGAACAAAAAGCGATGATAAAGGAAGTGGTGTATAAAATTGATATTAACACTTATGCTCGCGAAGAAGAGGACAAGGAATTAAAGATGAACGATATTGCCCGTATTAGTATCCGGACTACGCGTCCGCTGATGGTTGATGAATATCGTGATAACCGAATTACAGGAAGTTTTGTGTTGATTGATGATGCAACACACGAGACTGTTGCTGCGGGGATGATTGTTTGAGGGGGCGTTATTCGTTATTCGTGGATTTGTGATTCGTGGATTCGTGATTCGTTTATGTCCCTGATATAGGTTGACCACATAAACGTAGAAAGGCATAAAAGCAAATTTACGAAGTATAGGAAAACAGCGTAAAACTCATGTATTTATATAAAATTTGGATAGAATTAGGGTTTAGAAGTAGCCTTGAGGTAGCTTAAAGGTAGCCTTTGGGTACCATTATCGTAGCTTAAACCATACATTCGCAATACTCTCGACCCCTCTGAACTACCCATTAGCGTACATTAACATATACATTAGGTCGCTATAAGGTATGCATTGGGGATGTTGTAATAGGCATTAGTAACGATTAGAAAAAAATGATTTTAAGTTGTTAGATGAGCTAACTACAATGGCGATTCCGTCAATAGAAGTTTTGAAATCGTTTGTACGAAAATTATATGGGAGTTTCATTCCGGAGTATTAAGGAATTGGAGCAAGGAAATAATAATTAATCAATCTGCTACTTTGTTGTCATTTAAACGTTAAAAATTGGTATTTTATCGATATGGGTTAATTATCTTTGCGAATTAAAATTTTTTGGATGTCAACAATTACTCTGTTTGGACTTTCATTAATTTTAATTTAATCCGAATGATACAGGGAAGTTTTTGAAACGTACTCTAATGCATGTTTAAAAAAAAAATAAGAAATCGCCCATACGAATAAGATTGTTGAAATAGGTCTTGGCTATCTTTGCTTTCTGTGTCACGTCCTTTTATCACTACGGTGAATTAGATTTTTAATATTTATACAGCTCATCTAGTAGAACAACAAATAATTTTGATTGTTTCTATTTGGATAATTACATAACTGAATGACAACATTAGAGGATAGGGCTATTTCTGGCATTTTTTGGTCTTTTTTGCAAAAGATAGGATCTCGGGGGCTCTCTTTCATTATTGTTATTCTGCTGGCACGACTGCTCACCCCAAAAGATTTTGGCCTTGTTGGAATGCTAATGATTTTTATACAGATAAGTCAAGCAATTGTTGATGGGGGGTTTAATTTGGCCCTGATCCAGAAAAAAAATACTGACGAGGAAGATTATTCCTCAGTATTTTATTTAAATCTAGCTTCAGGTCTTTTATTGTACATCATACTTTTTTTTTGTGCCCCTTTAATATCGGCGTTTTATGACCAGCCGTTATTAATTGATTTATTGCGTGTACTTTCCCTAGTATTTGTTATAAATGCCTTTTCTTTTGTACAGGAAACTCGCTTGACCAAGGAAATTCAGTTCAAAAAGTTGATGATTGTCCATATTCCGTCAACAATTATCGGTGGCGTTGTAAGCATTGTAATGGCCTTTTTTGGTTTTGGCGTTTGGAGTATAGTTGCTATGCAGGTTGTTACGCGCCTTGCATATGCCATACAAATATGGATTCGCAGCAAGTGGAAGCCTTTGCGGTCCTTTAATAAAAAACGCGTGAAGAGCCTATTTTCTTTTGGTGGAAAACTGTTTATAGCCAAAATAGTGGGTACTTTATACAACAATATTTTTTTGGTGGTCCTGGGTAAGTTTTATCCCATCAGCAGCGTTGGGTATTATCAAAATTCAAATAACTTGGCAACTACGCCCTCCAATACCATTTCATCTGTGATTAGCAGCGTAACCTTTCCTGCCTTTGCAACAATTCAGGATGATGATAAACTTTTGAAGGAAGGCTACAAGCGGGCAATCCAGCAAGTGTTTTTTTGGATAACTCCTATCTATGTGTTTGCCGGAGTTTTGGCAGAACCTCTTTTCCGCTTTGTCTTTACGGCCAAATGGTTGCCCGCGGTTCCCTATTTTCAATGGCTCTGCGTTGTTGCGATATTTGGTTCGTTGAGCACCTATAATTTGAATATTGTTAACGTAAAGGGTAGAAGTGATGTATTTCTAAGACTACAGCTTATAAGAAGAATTTTAACGGGAGTTGCCATTTTTTTTGCAATATGGTATGGCGGAATCATGACACTTTTAATGGTGCAGGCGGCAAGTTCGGTGTTTTCGTATGTTTTATTTAGCAATATCGCGGGACGCTTTATAAACTACAGTTTTAAACAACAATTGTTTGATATATCCGGCATACTATTATTGAGCTTAGGTATTGGCTCGGGAATCCTGTTAATGGATCACTATTTCCATAATTTGGTTGATATTTTAAGATTAATAATTGGCTTTGGGGTTGGATTTTTTATCTATGGAACTCTTGTCCATTATTTGAAACTCGCACCATATCTGGAGTTTAGACATATATTACAGACTAAGTTCATTGGTAAATTTATTAAAAGGAAATAGTATGAAAGCATCAATAGTAGTTTACATAATTGGCGATAGCCGTTCTGGCTCCACGCTTTTGGATTATTTACTTGCCTCGCATCCAGATGCGGTTTCTATAGGTGAAGTGCATCATCTCCATGGCCACTATTATAAAAAGGGGACGGGGAAAAGTCTTGATTGGAAATGTAGTTGTGGAGAATATGTTCAAGAATGTAAATTTTGGTCAAGAATACTGGAAAAAATTAATTTCAATGAAAGTTTTAAAACAAAAATTTCTATCCCTAAATTTAAGTTTATTAAAAAAATTAAACAATTTTTTTTCTTAAAAAAGACTTTGGAAAATACTAATATGGCTGAAAAGGGTAAAATAATGGCCATAAATCGATGGAAAATATACGAAGCAGTAGCGGAACAAACTAGAAAAAAAATAATTATTGATTCTTCAAAAAGTGCTTTTGAAGCCTATTATTTAAACAAATACAAAAAGGGATCTATTTATTTTTTGTATATAAACAGGGACATACATGAAGTGGCTTTATCCAAAAAAAACCGTATGATGGAATTGAATAAAATTTATGGATCCAACGAAATCTCAATATATAAAATCATTTTAGCTTCTTATAGAATACGTAGAAATATTAATTTAATATTAAATCTTATAAAGAATAATAATGATAAAAATAACACAAAAGAAATAAATTATTTGAATTTAACTAAAGATCCAAAAAATGAGATTTTTCACGTTTGCCAATTTTTGAATATTCCATATTTTAAAGTTCCAACAGAAACAAATATTTATAATTCTTCCTTACATGTACTTAGTGGTAGCCCAAGTAGGTATAAAAGAAAACCAATAACACCAGATAATAGGTGGAAGAAATTTTATAAGGACAACAAAAAAGCTAAATTTTTTTCAGACTTGCTTCAAAAACTTTAATTTTTATATATGCCAAACAATTTAAGCAAACCAATAATTATTATAGGATTTGGAAGGTCTGGCACCAGTATTATTGCGGACATCATATTGTCCCACCATAAACTGGCATATCTCTCAAATTACAACTCTAAATTCCCTAAGGCTGTATTGGCTAATTCCGTTCGTTATTTGTTCGACAATATCTTCTATACCATACAAGGACAAAAAAAACAATTGAACAAGGTCTCTTCCTTCAATTCTTATATCTTTAAAAACGCAGAAGCTTTTAGTTTTCTAAATTACGCAACCAGTACTGACTTTGGCAGGGGGTTTTTAAACCAAATGGAAATTCCTGTTGAAGAGAAGTTGAAGATCAGAAAAAAGTTTAACAGGGTAGCAATGTACCAAGGAAAAAAAAGGCTGGGCTTTAAAATAACTGGGCCATCCCGTTTAGCTTATCTTCATGCTTTATTTCCGGATGCATTATTTGTGCATATAAAAAGAAACCCATTGCCAAATATTCTTTCCCTGCTAAAAGTGCCATTCTATCAAGACAGGCAATACGAACTTTGGTGGCAGGGCAAAAATGTTTACAGTGAAAAAGAATTGGCCTTTGCAGCGGAAAATAAGGAACATCCAGAATTAATTGCCGCTTTGCAATATTTTAAAGTAAATGAAATGCATTGCCGCGAAATAAATCAATTTGGACTTAAAGATAAAGTGCATACTGTCAATTATGAAGATTTTATTGAATTTCCAAAGCGCGAGATAGAAACTATTTTGGAATTTATAGATTTAAAAATGGACAAAAATATAGCTGATTTTTTGAAGAAAAATAAAATTTACAATCGCAATAAAAATGCAAAGCCTTATTTTTCAAAGAAAATGGATGAAAGAATAATACAAATCGCAACCAACGGTTTAAACCAGACATAATGAAAATAGCTGTACACCATAGAGAGGGAAGTTTCTCAGATCGCTGGATTGCATATTTTAATGATAAAAAGATACCATATAAAATAGTTAATTGTTATCATTCTGATATTATTGAAAATTTGGCAGATTGTGATGTCTTAATGTGGCATCATCACCATGGGCGCTTTATTGACAAACTGGTAGCAGATAGAATTTTATTTTCATTACAGCAAGCTGGCATTACCGTTTTTCCAAATTTCAATACCAATTGGCATTTTGATGATAAAGTGGGCCAAAAGTATTTATTGGAAGCTGTTGGGGCACCTTTGGTACCTTCTTACGTGTTTTATTCAAAACGGGAAGCTGCACAATGGATTGAGAAAGCAACATTTCCAAAAGTATTCAAGTTGAGGAGCGGGGCTGGCTCCTCAAACGTACGTTTGGTAAATACTAAAAAACAAGCAAAGAAACTTATTAACATAGCCTTTGGCAAAGGTTTTAAGCAGTTTGATGGCTATGGTTATTTAAAGGACACTTATCATAAATACACTTCAGGTATAGTTCCTTTTTATTCCGTAGCAAGAGCTTTTGGACGAATGGTCTTTTCAACAAACTATTCGAAAAAAGCTGGAAGGGAAAAGGGGTATATTTATTTTCAGGATTTTATACCCAATAATGATTCTGACTATAGAATAATAATTATCAACAAAAAAGCCTTCGCGTTGAAGCGAATGGTAAGAAAAGGTGATTTTAGAGCTTCAGGCAGTGGCGAGTTTTATTATGGTGGGGATTTGTTCGATAGAAACTTACTGAAACTGTCTTTCGATGTAGCAGAAAAGTTAAAGATGCAAAGCTGTGCTTTTGATTTTGTGTACGATCAAAATAACAATCCTTTGATTGTTGAAATCAGTTATGGTTTTTCTCCAGCAGGCTATGAAGCGTGTCCGGGCAACTGGGATGATGAGCTTCAATTTCATAAGGGAAAAATAAACCCTTATGGGTGGATGGTTGATGAGATTATGGAAAACATTGAAAAGGCGAATAAATGACACTCAAACTAAAATTATATTCTCTCTTATTATTCGTTTTTTCGCTTCCATTTGAATATTGGGATCCCTTGGGTATATCTGATGTTTTTACCATCACTAAAATGGCTGGGCTATTGTATTTTTTATTTTCAGTGGCAAGCATCGGCAAATTGCGGAGGCAGGGCTATGTTTATAACTTCTCTCCTTTAAGGATTTTAGTGCTATTGTGGGTGTATGTGGTCCTAAGGGCCATTTTCAATTATCATACAGGAAGTCTTTACGGGGTTTTTGAAATAACGTTTTTCCAGAATATAATTTTGTTTTTTTTAGTTGCAAATGATTTATTGAACGATCCTAAACTAAAAAAGAAAATATTCTTAGCCCTTATCTCAGGTGTTTTTCTAATGGGCTCATTAAGTTCATTGGGGATTGGGATAGAAGTAAACTTAGAGGCCGTAGGTATTGGGAACCGATTGTCTTTTTTTGGTTCAAATCCTAATAATGTGGGCAACTTGGCTGCAGTAGCTATTCTATTTGTAATTGCTATGGTTTACGAAAAAGCAAATTACTTTGGAAAAAGAACCCTCTTGCTTTTACTGACGCTCCCCAGTCTGTTGTCAATATTGGCACTTTCTGGCTCTCGGGGGGCACTTGTAATAAGTTTTGCGGGGGCCATGGCTTTGATTTTCTTAAAGAAGACCACAACAGATAAAAAAATAATCTATATGGTTTTTGGAATTGTGATATTGGCATTTGCACTGAATCAAGTATTGCAAACTGGCATAATGGAAAACCGAATACAAAAAACACTTGTAGAGGGAAACATTGGAGGCAGGGGCGATATATGGAACATCGCTTTGGGAATATTCTATGAAAATCCCTTTTTCGGGGTTGGTAATACGGGTTACGATTTTTTAATGGTAGCACGCTATGGTGAAATAAAAGATACACACAATCTTTTTCTTTACTTTATGGTTTCCGGGGGAATTATTGCACTTGGTATGTACCTAATATTCTTTTATTCCCTTTATAAAGGCGCAAAAAGATATTATAGACACTTTAAAAACCCATTATTATTCGCCCTTTTGTTAGTATATATAGTATCTGTGTTCAAGTCTGGGGGAGCAATAAATTCGAAACTGTACTGGATTCTTGCGGCTGTCATATTTGGTTTGGGAAATCAAAACCGTATATTTTCAAAAAATATTCTACTATAAAATTAGGAAAAACATTTTCTTCCAGCCCATGAAGCCTAAAATAGTATTTATATCACCAAAGTTCTCAAAAGGAGGAGCCGAGCGCAATATGCTCAATGTTTTAAATTCATTGGATGCTTCTTTGTTTGAAATACATCTATGGGTCTGTACCAACAATACCTCTTATATTTCGCTAATACAAAATGAAGTCAAAATAACATACTTTGAAAAGAAGAACGTAAAAAATGCCCTCATCCCAATTTTTAAAAAATTGTTACAGATTAGACCGGAATTGGTATATACATCAGCCGGACATATATCCTTGCCCATAACCCTATTCAAAAAAGCCAGAGGTTTAAAATTCTTGAATATTGCACGGATTCCTTCCCTTCCCAGCAATAAATTGGGAAAAGGTCTAAAAGCGGTCTCTTTGAGACAATTTGAAAAACAGACATTACGGTGGAGTGACTTTATTATAGCGCAATCAAACCAAATGAAGAAAGAACTAATCCACTATTTTGGATTGCCCAAAGAAAACGTTCTGACAATTTTGAATCCAGTGAATTTTGAACAAATTAACAAGCTTTCGAGGGTAGAATCTGCATTGGACCAAGACTTTACCAACTTTGTGGCTGCAGGTTCATTGTATTCAGTAAAGGGATTTGATGTACTTATAAAGGCATTTGCTTTGTTTTATCAAAAAAAGGATAAAAGTAGATTGTATATTTTAGGGGATGAGAGCGTAGAAGCTGGCTATAAAAAATATTTAATAGATATTGTTTCAGAATTGAACATTGAAAAAGCTGTTTTTTTTGAAGGATTTCAAGATAATCCATATAAATATTATTTTAATGCAGACGCTTTTGTGCTTTCTTCAATCAAAGAAGGATTTCCGAATGTGATCTTAGAGGCTTTAGCATTGCAAGTGCCTGTACTTGCTACAAACTGTGTGGATTTTGAAGGAATTATAACGTCTGGTAAAAATGGAATCATCGTTGAAAAAGGAAATGTTGAAGCCCTTGCAATTGGCCTTAACGAAATTCTCAAAATATCACCCGACCCTTTTTATTTTGAAAATTTCAATTACAATAACTGGTTTGAAACCATTTTAAAGGAAAGGAATTTTCAATGAAGGTATTACATATAATTACATCGTTGAATATGGGAGGAGCTGAACAGTTGCTTTTGGAAAGTTTGCCTTTTTACAAAAAAAAAGGTATAGCAGTGAAAGTGTTGGCCCTTAAAGAAACGGATGTGCTTAAAGATAAATTGAAAAACATTCCTGCGGAACAAATATGTTACTTAACCAAACGCTCAGTATATAATCCGTTATTGATTTTCAAGATAATCCCATATTTAAAAAAATATAGCATTGCCCATATTCATCTCTTTCCGGCATTATACTGGGTTGTAATTGCCAAATGGCTTTCGTTCTCATCTGTGAAATTAATATATACAGAACATAGTACGTCAAACAAGCGCAGATCTAATTGGTTTTTAAAAATTACTGATAGAATAATCTATGCAGGTATTACTAAGATTATAACAATAGCAAAGGAAGTAGATGCTAATATAAAAGCACACCTCTTGACAAAAATGGAAAAATTTATCCTGATTTGCAACGGAATTGATTTAAAAAAAATAGAAGAATCAACACCTTATAATAAAAATGCTTTCTTTGATAAAGAAAGCATCATTTTAATTCAGATTTCTTCCTTTAGACTGCCCAAAGACCAGCCTACCTTACTAAGAGCCATGAAAGAACTCCCAATAAAATATAAATTGCTATTGGTGGGGGACGGTCCCTTAAAAAAACAGGCCATAGATTTAGCCAAGAATTTAAAAATTATGGATAGGGTTTTATTTTTGGGCATGCGGAACGATGTGCCACGATTGTTGAAAACTGCAGATGCATCAGTGCTGTCTTCCAAGCACGAGGGACTATCGCTTTCCAGCATTGAAGGAATGGCAGTAGGTAAGCCTTTTATTGCATCCAATGTACCCGGATTGCGGGAAATAGCTTCTGGGTATGGTATTCTCTTTGAACAAGGAAACCATACAGAACTTGCACAAAAAATAGAAAACCTATTTCATAATCCTGAAGAATACGAAACAATCGCAAAAAAGTGTTATGCCCGTGCAAAAGAATTTGATATTGAAAAAATGGTAAGCGGTTATATACAAGTTTATAAATCAATAGAAGGCGATAGTAACGATAATGCGTAGATTCATAACATTTTTGACACAATGTTTTATGAAATTTGTGCATTATAAAAAAGATGACCAGTTTGAAAACTTCATATATTTTTTTCCTCACTGCTCTTGTTTTTCAACTTTCCGCTTGTAGGAATACTGAAAACAAAACAAGGGCCATAACGATCGGCCAAGGTGCAGATTCCATTCAATCAATGCCTAAATCTGTTTCAGAACTCAATTTTGAAGAAACCTCAAAAAACGACTCCATCACAAGGAATTTAAAAATAATGGGCGAACAAATAATGCAATCGGGCTTTAAACTTGAAAATGCGTTGCCTGCCAATTATGTCACAGATGCCACGGTTGATTATACAAGTTATATACAAAATGTTCTGGACAACTATTGCGAGGTTATATTTCCGCCATTTCCAATTTTGATTAACGAGAACGGTCTCAGTATTCCCTCGGGAAGCAAGATTGTATTTTCTAATGGAAGCATTCTTAAATTAAAACCCAACAAAAAGGGAAATTATAAAATTTTGGAAATGCGCGATGTTTCAAACGTTGTCTTAAATAATCCAGTTATTGAAGGCGACCGCTACAACCATTTGGGTACGGATGGGGAATGGGGGATGGGCATAGCAATTTATTCTTCAAAAAACATACTCATTAACCGTCCTAATATCCAATATTGTTGGGGTGATGGTATTTATATAGGCAAACAAAAAGGAACTAGGCCTTCAGAAGATATATTTGTAAATGGCGGAATTACGAACCAAAACAGAAGAAACAATATTACAATTACAAGTGGGGTGCGCATCACAATACAAAACCACACAGCGGCCAGAGCCGACGGAACGAAACCAATGGCCGGATTGGATATTGAGCCCAACAGTCCAGAACATATTATAAGGGACATTCAAATTTTAAATTTAACAACCGAAAAGAATTCGGGCAAGGGCATTCAAATTGGATTGGGCAAACTCATGAAAGATGGCTTCATAATGACAAACATTTTTGTTGAAAACCATAGGGATGTAAATTCAGATATTGCAGTTTTGATCGGTTGTCCATTAATTCCAAAAGAGGAAAACGTCATAGGCAAAACCAAAGGCTCCATAACCTTTATAAACCCGAGATGGTCTGATAATAATATTTTTTTGAAAGCTAGCGGGTTTAGAACAAATGCAATCTTATTGAGTTTGGTCTCGCCTAATATAATTGAAAAACACAAAAAGCTCAATGCAATGGAAACGAGCGAAAAATTAGAAGGAAGCCTGCATTCCACCGAAAATGTTTTTATAGATATAAAAGAAGAACAATAAATGGGACTATTTAAAGACAGGTTTCGTGGATAAACACAAACTCATACGGATAACAACAGTGCCGCTCTCTTTGGAAAAACTCCTGGAAGGGCAATTGGCATATATGGAGAACTATTTTGAAGTAGTTGCCATATCTTCGGATAGCGAACGCTTGGAAATTTATGGAAAAAAGGAAGGGGTTCGTGTTTTTCCTGTAGGACTTACCCGAAAAATCACGCCCCTAAAAGATCTTGCCGCCGTTTTTAAATTATACCAATTTCTAAAAAAAGAAAAACCTACCATTGTGCATACACATACCCCCAAGGCGGGAATTGTAGGAATGATGGCAGCCTGGTTTGCAGGAGTTCCAAACCGTTTGCACACCGTTGCGGGCCTTCCGTTGATGGAAACATCGGGTTTAAAAAGAAAGGTCCTCAATTTTGTGGAAAAACTAACATACCGTTTTGCAACCAAGGTTTATCCAAATTCAAAGGGGTTGTATGAATTTATTCTTTCAGAGAAATTTACAACTCCGGAAAAACTTTTCATAATAGGGCTGGGAAGTAGTAATGGTATCGACACCACCGATTTTGACCCAACACTTTTCACGGAAGAAAGCAAAACTTTTTTTAGAAGAAAATTAGGGATTCCCCAAAATCACTTCGTATTCATCTTTGTCGGCCGCTTGGTAAAAGATAAGGGGATAAATGAATTGGTAGCCGCCTTTTTGAATCTTGCCAATTCCAATTCAAAGGTGTCATTGTTGTTGGTAGGGCCTTTTGAAAGCAGTCTTGACCCACTTTTGCCCGAAACCCTTTCCCAGATTGAGCATCACCAAAGAATCTATTCCGTAGGCTATCAAAATGATGTACGGTCCTATTTTTCTATTTCCGACGCTTTGGTATTTCCTAGTTACCGCGAAGGTTTTCCAAACGTAGTTATGCAAGCGGGGGCAATGGGTTTGCCAGCAATAGTTACCGATATTAATGGCTGTAATGAGATTATTGAAAACGAGGTTAATGGCTTGATTATTTCTCCCAAAAATGTGAAAGAATTGGAAACTGCAATGAAACTACTTGCCACAGATGCCTTTTTATACACCAATTTAAAGGCAGTAGCTCGACAAAAAATAGTTTCGCGTTTTAGTAGGACAGAAATTTGGCAAGCCCTTTTGAAAGAGTATCAAACACTATAAAGCTATTACATCTCTTTCCTTTTACTTAATTTTGCACGCTCAAGCATATCCCCAAAAATGTACGTAAATTTAATAAAGCCTTTTTTTGATATCACTTTTGCATTGGTATTGCTTTTAATATCTAGCCCAATAATCATTTTGGTAATGATAGTGCTTACGTTAGCAAACGGGGGCTCCCCTTTTTTCTTACAGAAAAGACCTGGCAAAAAAGGAGAAATATTTACAATTGTTAAGTTCAGAACAATGACGGACAAGAAGGACAATCTTGGAAATCTTTTGCCAGATGCCAAAAGAATTACTTCCATTGGCCGTTTCGTTCGTTCCACTTCCCTTGATGAATTGCCCCAGTTGCTGAATGTTTTAAAAGCCGATATGAGTTTTGTTGGTCCAAGACCACTATTGCCACAATATTTGCCGTTGTATAATGATTTTCAAAAGCAAAGACACAATGTGAAACCCGGAATTACTGGATGGGCGCAAGTAAATGGTCGCAACGCAATTAGCTGGCAACAGAAATTTGAATATGACGTTTGGTATGTTAACAATATTAGTCTGGTTTTGGATTTCAAAATATTGTTTTTGACTATAAAAAAAGTATTTGTCAAAGAAGGCATCTCACAGGAAGGCCAAGCTACAACACTATATTTTAAAGGAAATGATCTCGACAATAACTAAACTTCAAATAGCCATTGGTCGCTCCCAAGCCGCATATAATTTGTATGTTCCTGAAAAGAAATATTTTCAGGCTCTTCGCATTAAGTCTGCAAACTTGAATGTTTATGAAATTTTAGAAATTTATTTATACGAATGTGATGAAACGGAAAAAGAAGCAGTTCAGCGGTATATATTTCATTTGGAAGATTGGTTAAATCAGTTTGCGGAATTGGAAAGAACAGAACCGGATTTGGAATCAGAATTCGTTTTTGAGCGATTCAAAAATTCGCCTGAATTCCCAAAAACATTTGTAAATAAAATTTTATTGAAAAAACTATGAGATATGCATTTGCGGGGGATAGAAAAATTAGCGTTACCATTTTAAAATTTATTATTTCAAAAGGGTATAAACCATCGGCCTTATTTATTTCAGACAGCGACAAAAGTTCACATTGCAAAGAGCTTATTGAATTATCTGGTTTAACGGATGATTTAATTTTTCGAGGAAACTCCTTTAAAGATAACTTTGAAAAAATTCAAGCGTTGAATTTGGATTATATTTTCGGGATTCATTTTCCGTATATTATTCCAACTGAATTTTTGAACCTTCCTAAAATAGGTTTTTTAAATCTTCATCCTGCTTATTTGCCTTTCAATAAAGGTTGGCATACGCCAAGTTGGGCAATAATTGATGGAACGCCATATGGCGCAACATTGCATTTTATGACCGAAAAACTGGACGAGGGAAACATTATCCATCAAAAAGAAATTGAGGTTAAACCATCAGATACCGCACACACATTGTATATGCGAGTGATGAAGGTAGAAGAAGAAGTTTTTTGTGAAGCTTTTGAAAGTTTAAAAAATTTTAACCCAAAATCTACTCAACAAACGCATGTAGGTACGAATCATTCCAAAAAAGATTTAAAAAATGTACAGAAAATTGACCTGAATAAATCCTATTCCGGAAAGGAATTGGTTAATTTATTGAGAGGTCTAACAACAAATAAAATTGAGGAAGCAGCTTATTTTAATGAAGGCGGTGAAACTTATTATATTCAGGTAAATATTTCTAAACAATAAAACTGACTTTGTCCATAAAATATCTTTTTGACACCTTTTTATCGCTATTCCTTTTTATCTTTCTGGGTTGGCTCATATTGCTATGCCTCATTTTAGCAAGCGTTGATACTTTATCATTTGGATTATACGTTCAAAAAAGGGTAGGGCAGTACGGAAAATTATTTAATATATTTAAAATCAGAACGATAAATGATAAAACAGGCCATATTTCAAAATTTGGAATGTTTCTAAGAAAATCGAAAATTGACGAACTACCACAACTGGTGAATGTATTTTTTGGGCAAATGAGTTTTGTGGGCCCGCGGCCTGATATTCCAGGGTATTATGATAAATTAGAAGGAGAGAATAGAAAAATATTGGAATTGAAACCAGGATTGACAAGTGAGGCTTCTTTAAAATATTTTAATGAAGAATATATTTTAAGCACAAAAAAGAATCCTTTGGAATATAACGATTCTGTTATTTTTCCCGATAAAGTAAAAATGAATTTAGATTATTATTATAAAAAATCAATCACTGAAGACTTAAAAATAATTTTTAAAACTGTTTCTAAGTTTTTTCTGCAAACATCCTCAAAATTAGATTTAAAAAATAATGGATACTAAAATATACCTATCCTCCCCACATATGGGCGGTGCCGAGCAAAATTACGTTAATGAGGCGTTTGACACAAATTGGGTAGCGCCATTGGGTCCAAATGTGGATGGTTTTGAGAAATCTTTAGAAAGTTATCTGGGAAATGGGAATCACGTTGCCGCACTTAGCTCTGGCACTGCGGCAATACATTTGGCACTTATTTTATTGGGCGTTGAAAAGGGCGATGAGGTAATCTGCCAAAGTATGACCTTTTCCGCTTCAGCAAATCCTATTGTGTATCAAGGTGCAACTCCCATATTTGTTGATAGCGAGCCAGATACTTGGAACATCTGCCCAAACCATTTGGAGGAAACCATAAAGGATCGAATTTCAAAAGGAAAAAAACCAAAAGCAATCATTGCCGTACATTTATACGGAATGCCTTATAAAGTTGAAGAAATAAGAAAGATTTCTGAAAAATATGAAATTCCAATAGTGGAAGATAGTGCCGAAGCCCTTGGAAGTAGCTATAAAAACCAAAAATGCGGTACCTTTGGAGATATTTCTATACTTTCTTTCAATGGAAACAAGATTATAACTACCTCGGGAGGCGGCGCTTTGCTGTCTCGAAATTTAAAGCACAAGGAAAAAGCCATCTTCTTGGCTACACAGGCGCGGGATGCGGCTCCACATTACCAACATTCAGAAATAGGTTATAACTACAGGTTGAGCAATATTTCTGCGGGTATAGGCCGAGGCCAAATGGAAGTTCTTGATATACACGTAGGTTTGCGTAGAGAAATGAACGACTTTTACAAAGATATATTTAAGCATACCAATGGAGTTAATGTGTTTTCAGAACCTAATAGCGATTATTTTTCAAATCATTGGCTTTCCTGTATTCTCGTAGATCGTTCAGAATGTGGTTTTTCAAACGAAGATATTAGATTGGCAATGGGTGAAAATAATATTGAGTGCAGGCCGTTATGGAAGCCGATGCATTTGCAGCCTGTTTTTATAGATGCGCCTTATTACGGTGGTACAGTTGCTGCCGATTTATTTAATATGGGGCTTTGTTTGCCCTCAGGTTCAAATTTAACAGATGAAGAAAAAGTTAAGATTAACGATGTTTTAATACCTTTTATCGATAAATAGGTTATATTTGTAGTCCCAAATCTTACGAAGCCGTGCCTTATAACAATTCACTATTTGAGCAATTAAAGATGCGCACTAGAACTATAGGTTTATTAAACCGACGGTATTTGCCACGTTGGGCTGTATTGATGTTGGATGTTTTGATATGTTTGGCTTCATTTGTATTGGCTTATTTAATATTGGACGGTACGCCGTTAAAATTTCAGAATGTATGGCCTACTCCATTGCGGGCTCTATTCATTTTGGGTATAAATGTATTTTTCTTTTACATTTTTAGGACTTATGCGGGAATAGTTCGCCACTCCACGTTTACCGATGTATTTAGGGTAGCTGCAGCGTCTTTTTTTACAGCAATTACGGTTGTTATTTATAATACCGTTTATTATTTTTTTCAGGGAGAAAAAATATTGCTTACAACGGCGGTGATACTTTACATGTTTTTTTCTTTTACATTAATGTTGTTTTTGAGAATTGCGGTGAAGGAGGCTTATCAGTATATACGCAGAATGAATACTGCTAAGATCAAGAAGCGGGTGTTGATTGTAGGAATGGATAATCAGACTATTAACTTGGGAAGGGCACTTACCTCGGAATCTGACCAAGCCTTTCAATTGATAGGGTTTATTTCCGATGATACTTCCACTAAGAGATTAAATGTTCTTGGAAAGCCGGTTTTTTTAACATCGATAAAAAAGGATTCTAAAGAATTTGCCTCTTTGCTGGAAAAGCATCGCATTGATGGGGTTTTAATGGTGCGTGATTCTTTATCAGTAGCAGAAACAAATGAAATAGTAGAAGCTTGTTTGGCAAATAAGATACAGGTATTTAATATGCCTTCTGTTGAGAATTGGAACCAGAAACAAGACTTACAGACCCAAATAAAGCATATAGAAATTGAGGATTTATTGGATAGGTATCCGATTGAAATCGATTCTGCTATAATTAAAAACGATCTTGAGCATAAAACAATTTTGGTAACTGGGGGCGCAGGATCGATTGGGAGTGAAATAGTAAGACAATTGTCATTATTCAATCCTCGAAAAATTGTGGTTTTGGATAATGCGGAGTCGGCATTATATGAGATGGAACTTTATTTGGAAAATAATTTTCCGGATTTAAAATTTGCCAGTGTTTTGGCTGATGTGAGGAATATCGATCGCCTTGAGATGATATTTGCCACCTACAAGTTTGATATAGTCTTTCATGCTGCGGCATATAAGCATGTACCGATTATTGAGAAAAACCCTTACGAGGCTGTAGGTGTAAATATTAGTGGTACGATAAATCTTGCTAACCTCGCTGTACAACATGGGATAGATAAATTTGTGATGATATCTACCGATAAGGCCGTTAACCCGACGAATGTAATGGGAGCGTCAAAAAGAGCAGCGGAGATGTATGTACAGTCACTTCAGGAGAAAATTGGCACCCATACCCGCTTTATTACAACTCGATTTGGAAACGTTTTGGGATCCAATGGTTCGGTAATCCCGCACTTTAGAAAACAGATTGAGGCAGGAGGACCTGTAACTGTCACCCATAAGGATATAATACGTTATTTTATGACCATACCAGAAGCCTGTCAACTGGTATTACAGGCTGGTACCATGGGTAAAGGAGGAGAGATATTTATATTTGATATGGGTAAGCCGGTAAGAATACTCGATATGGCTGAACGGATGATAAAACTCTCCGGATTCCAACCTTATAAAGATATTGATATAAAAATTACCGGTTTACGTCCTGGGGAAAAACTGTATGAAGAGCTTTTAAGCGAAACTGCTGAGAGCTTACCAACTTTCCACTCGAAGATTATGGTATCAAAAGTGCCGACAGAGGATTTTTATAGGGTTAGTGAGAAAATCCAGGCTATTGTCAAAGCCACCAACCAAAGTAAAAAAACGGAGGTGGTCCTAAAGATTAAGGAATTAGTGCCAGAGTATATTAGCCAGAATTCTGAATACCAGTTTTTGGATATTCAGCACCAGAATTAATAATATTATGCTATCAAATAAATTAACCTTCATATAAGTAATGAAGGTTTTCTTTTTTATAAGTTTTATATATTTTTAAACACGCTTGTTTTCCTTAAAATCCTGAATCCTTTAGTGTACGGTTGATAAAAGATTATATTTGCAAAAAAGATATGATACGATATTTTATAAAGTTATTAGTTGTTGTACTCCTGGGGACCCTAGGGGTATCCTGTGTTTCTCCTAAGAAAATTGTTTATTTCCAAGATTTATCTGAAGGGCAGCGAGTGCTTGATACTCTACAAAAAAGCTCTAAAATTCAATCTGGAGATCTTCTAAGTATTGTGGTTTCCGCATACGATTTAAATGCGGTTCGTCCATTCAATCTAATTAGTGAGACACGTCCTACAGCTGAGGTTTCTGGAATAAGTATAAACAATACCAACCAGCAACAAGCCTATCTTACTGCACAGGACGGAACCATAGATTTTCCTGTATTGGGCAATGTAAAGGTAGCCGGGTTGAGTAGGACGGAATTAAGTGAGATGTTGACCAAACGTATTTCCGAATATGTGAAAGATCCTATTGTTACCATTCGTATCCTTAACTTTAAGGTAAGTCTTTTAGGGGAAGTAAATAGGCCCGGAACCTATAATTTTGAAGGAGAGCGACTGACACTGCCTGCTGCCTTGGGATTGGCCGGAGATATGACAATCTATGGAAGAAGGGATAATGTATTGGTTATTAGGGACGATGGTAAAACAAAACAATATGAATATTTGGACCTTAGAAGTGCAGATGTTTTAAACAGTGAATATTACTATTTGCAACAAAATGATGTAGTATATGTGGAACCCAATCGGGCTCAGGTACAGAGTAGTAGCTTTAATAGAAATACCGCAGTCTATGTGAGTGTAGCCTCTCTACTATTGTCTGCGATGGCTATTATATTTAGATAGCTTTAAATACTACAAGAAAAAACACCCTTTTATAGTTTTATAATTAAGAGGGAAAGAAATTTTATGGAAGAGAATCAAAAAATGCAAGATTCAGACGAGCTTTCATTACGAGAGCTAATTGAACAATATACCCAATTTTGGTATTTATTTGTTATTGGAGTGCTTATCGCTTTGGTGATCGCATTTCTTTACTTACGATATACCCCACAGCTTTATCAGAGCAAGGCAACCATTATCATTAAGGATGAAAAAACCCAGAGTCCATTGGAAATGGCGGCCTTTTCCCAATTTGGAAGTTTTTTATCCCGGTTTAAGAATAATCAAATAGACAATGAACTTGCAATCTTTAACTCGAAGAGATTAATATCTGAAACCGTAAAAGAGCTGCAACTCAATATAAAATATGAGGTGGTTGGAAGTATAAAGACCTCTGAACTATACGGCTACAAACCTTTTGAGGTGAAGTTTCAAAGTTTTAAAGAGGAATTTAATGAAAATATTCCCTCTCTCTATTTTAAAATATTGTCAAATAATAAATTTCATCTTGAGAGTGAGGAACTTAATCTTTCAAATACTTATAGCTTTGGTGAACAAATCGATCTTCCATTTGGTGTAATTACCGTCTTACCTAATTTATTGGATATAGATAAGTTTAATGGATATTTTGAAAAAGTAATTTTAGTAAATTATAATTCAATAGAAACAGCTTCATTAAATTTTCAGGAAAGGGTTAGTGTTATGAATACTAACGATAAAAGTAATGTAGTAGAATTGTCCATACAGACCCAAAATAAGGAGAAAGGGCAGGATTTTTTAGATGAGCTGGTGCGGCAATACAACAAGGATGCTGTTCAGGATAGAAATGAGATTGCCAAAAAAACATCAGCTTTTATAGAGTCACGATTGCAGATTATTACCAAGGAGCTAGATTCGGTTGAAAGAAATAAGGAAGATTTTAAAAGCTCCAATAGACTGACTGACATTCAGGCGGAAGCCCAAATAACCTTGGAAAATGCCAGTGAATTTAATAAGCGGCAGTTGGATGTTTCTACCCAAATGGAGTTGAGCAATACCATGATAGACTATATCAAGAATAGCAATCCTGATGAATTGCTGCCCGCCAATATTGGAATCTCCAATGAAAGTGTAGGCACGGCAGTAAATAATTACAACGAACTTATTTTATACCGAAATAAATTATTGCAAAGCTCCACCTCCAAGAATCCTGTAGTAAAGAGTGTAAACGAACAAATTGCCCAAATGCGCGCCAATATATTGGGAAGTTTGGAGAATTCACGTAATGGATTACGAATTGCGATGAAGGATTTAAATGTACAAGAAAATATTATCAGCTCCAAGATATCCCAAGTCCCTGCCAAAGAAAAAATATTCAGGGGTATAGAACGTCAACAAACCATTAAGGAGCAGCTTTATCTCTTTTTACTGCAGCAACGGGAGGAGGCATCCATTGCGCTGGCAGCTACGGCAGATAGGGCAAAGATTGTGGATAGTGCTTACGGACCTGAACAGCCAGTTTCTCCCAAAAAACCAATTATCTATTTAGGAGCCTTATTGGCAGGGCTCTTGGTTCCCTTTGGTGGAATATACAGTTTTTATTTGCTGAGCACCAAGGTGAAAAATAGAAAGGATGTGGAAAAACATTTAAAAACTATTTCCATTATTGGAGAAATTCCAAAAATCCAAAAGGGTGAATCAGAATTGATACAGTTTAACGATCGCAGTATAATGGCCGAAGCCTATAGAATATTGCGGACCAATCTACAGTATCTATTTATCAATAAGCTTGAAGAAAACGAGAAAGGCAAGACACTAATTGTAACATCAACCATAAAAGGTGAAGGAAAAACCTTTGTGGCATTCAACCTAGCATTAACATTAGCACTTACAGGTAAAAAAGTTGTGCTGGTGGGGGCTGATATACGCAATCCACAATTGCAACGGTATTTACCAGAGAATTTAAAAAACAATAAAGGACTTACCGAGTATATTGTATATGATGATATTAAGGTAGAAGATGTTGTATCCCAAAGTGAGTACAATGAAAATTTGAGCATTGTGCTTTCAGGTGCCATACCGCCAAACCCTGCCGAATTGTTGATGCAAAAGCGAACTACAACTTTTGTAGAAGCACTCAAAAAGGAATATGATTACATCATTATGGACACTGCGCCTTCTATGCTGGTAACCGATACTATTTTGATTAATAAACTGGCGGATATAACATTGTATGTGGTACGGGCTGGCTATACAGACAAACGCTTGCTCGATTTTCCGCAAGATGCTATTGATGATGGGCGTTTGGCTAATGTTGCGATAGTGCTCAACAATGTGAACTTAAATAATTTTGGCTACGGTAATAAATACGGGTATGCATATGCCAGGGAGGAACGCTCACTGCTGAAAAGGATGTTGAATAAACAGTAGGTTAAGCCAAATGAAAAGATTCCTTTTAATATTTCTTCTTTTCCCTTTGGTACTCTTTTCACAGGAATTTGAAATTGGCGGCAGTATTGGGACTAAAGCTATTTTATCAAACGAAAACGAAAACCCTTTTTGGTTCCACAGCAATACTAATTATGCGGTAGGAGAACTCACAAATCTATCGGCAACGGCTGAGTTGAAAACAACATTAAAGTATTCAAAATTTAAGTTGAATGCAGGGGCTGCAGTGTTTGGAAGGGATGGAGTTGAAAACAATGTGCAACGAAGGGATTTATATCTTCAATTTGAAAACTCTTGGCTTTTGGCCACAGTTGGTTCAAAAAAACAAAAGGAAGTGCTTGAAGGACTTTCTGCAACCAACCAAAACTTTTTATGGTCTGGAAACGCCAGACCCTTGCCGGGGATACTCATAGAGGCAAACAACCCTCTTAAAATTTCAAATACTTTCGGATTGGATTGGGGTATTGGCCATTACGAGTTGAATGACAATCGATTTGTGGATGGTACGTATGTACATTACAAAAGATTGGGGCTTATAACCCAATTCAATGAAAACCATAAATTAACGGCAAAAATTCAACATTATGCCCAATGGGGTGGAAATTCACGAAGTTTGGGAAAATTAGAAAATAGTACTAAAGATTTTATTAATGTTTTTTTTGCTCACAACTCTGAAGAAATTGGAGTAGAAAATGATAAGATAAATAAGTTGGGAAATCACTTAGGTACTTATTCATTAATTTATGACAACAGAAATTCTTTTGGAAGTTTTTCGGTTTATCACGAACATCCAATAGAAGATGGGTCAGGCACTCGACTTGCAAATTTTCCTGATGGAGTATGGGGAGTATATTTTGTCCCAAAAAAAATTAAAATTGTTTCTTCAGTCCTCTATGAATATATACACACAATGAATCAAAGTGGGATTTCTATAGGTAGCGGTATAGATAATTATTTCTTTAATGGAATTTATCGAAGTGGCTGGAGTTATGAAAAAAATATAATAGGGCTACCTTTTATAATTTTTGAAAATAATGTTGAAATAACTGAGAAATATAGCCCTATTATAAGTAACCGTTCCAAAGTGCACCATTTTGCAGTGAAGGGAACATTTAGTAAATTTCAGTGGAAATTAAAAAGCACCTATGCCAAATATCTAGGAACCTATCGAAAACCATTTTTCCCAGAATGGAAATATTGGTACAACTACGGCTCGCTTTCCTATAAAAGTGAAAAGCTCGGAACATTTACAGTCTTGGGGGGAGCAGATTTCTCAAATGTTGCTGATACGCTTATTGGAGGCGGAATAGCATATTCCTATTCCTTCTAAAATCAATCTTCTTTTTCCTTTTTCTTAAATAGAAATCCCAAAGGCAGCCAGATAAAAAGAAACAGAAACTTTCCTGTTACAAATCCTATTATAGTAATCAATGCGGCTATAACCATTAAAAGTATTTTGGTATTTTTACTCATCCAATAATAATTTCGAAAATTAACTTCACCAGACTATTACTAAACTTTATCTGCACCATATACTAACTCGATAAAATCAATTTTGGGAATATCACCAAAATATTCCTTTACTTCAATATCCTTCAACAATTCTGAAATATCCTCTTTTTCATAGCGGGCGCCTTCCAAGAGTTTTTCTAGGTTTTCCACGGGCTCCTTTCCGAAGAAATCCCCAAATATTTTGAATTCCTTGATATGCCCTTTTTCCACAAATATGCGAAGATCTATTTCGCCTACAGGAAAACGCTTGCTACGCTGAACGTTGAACTTAGGGGAGCGGCCATAATTCCAGTCCCAAGTGTCGTATTTCTCTTCTTTTAATTGATGGACTGATTTCCATTCCTCGGACGTTAAGTGATAGCTTTCAAAAGGTTCACTTTCTTCATAAAGGCCTTCCAGTAAAAGTTTTCTAAAAGTTTCAATCTTTAATGGCTCTTTTAAAAATTCAGAAATATTGGCCACCCGGCTGCGTACCGATTTATGTCCTTTAGACTCAATTTTGCTCATTTTCACATTAAGGGCATTTACCACTTCACCCAAATCTGTATCAAATAGGAGCGTACCGTGACTTACCATCCGCTTTCCCGTGGAAAACTGCGCGGTACCTGAAATTTTCTTTTCATCTACCTGGATATCGTTTCTGCCTTTAAGTTCCGCATCCAGGCCCAAAGTGTTCAACACCTTAATTACGGGAGCAGTGAATTTTTTAAAGTTATTCAGACTTTTTACATCGTGGTTTGTGATAAAACTGAAATTAAGATTCCCAAAATCGTGATATACCGCGCCACCGCCCGAAACCCTTCGCACAACGTGAATATTATTCTGTTCAATGTACTCGTGGTTTATTTCTTCCAATGTATTTTGATTGCGGCCAATGATGATGGACGGCTCGTTAATATAAAAGAGCAAATAATCATTTTCGGCGCTAAAATTTCGCAGCGCGTATTCTTCCAATGCAAGGTTTAATCTGGGATTGGTATTGCCTTCGTTTTCCAGGAAAATCATGTTGTAAAAAGTTTTCGCAAAGGTACAAACTTCAAGGCTTAAAGTTGATATTTTAGCTGAAACCCGCCATACCAATTTCGTGGCATTCCTGGGTAATAGTAGCGAGGCTCGGCACCTCCAAAGCCTGAAGCGTTTATTAACACGGAAGCAGCATATTTTTCATCGGTAAAATTGTTTATCCCTGCATGTATTTCAAAAGAGAGCGCTTTTGAAAGTTGATTTTTATAGGAAGCCTTAGTGTTGAAAACCGTATATTTTTCTGAATAAATTTCATTGGCATCATTAAGTGGAATTTCGTCAATATGAAGAAAATTTGTGCCCAACTTAAAGTTTTTAAATCCAATTTGTATTCCTCCGTTTATTTTTTTATCGGGCACACCCGTAAGTCGGTTACCAGAAAAATCATTGTCGCCATCTACAAAATCAATGAACTTATGATCGGTAATTTCGACATTAAGATAAGGAGAAACGGACCACAAATCACTGAAAGTCTGTGTGTAGGAAGCACTTATTTCTATGCCCTTATGTTCCGTTTTTCCTGCGTTTCTGCCAATATACTGATCGTCGCCAACGCGCTCTGCCACCAATAAATCATCAATATCCAAAAGATATGCATTGAGTTGAAAAGATAACTTTCTTTTAAAAAGAAAAAGCTCGCTTCCCAATTCATAATTAAAACCCTTTTCGGGTCCAAGATCGGGATTTATGACTCCTGCAGGCGTAAGGGTTTCCTCAATGGAAGGATAATTAAAGCCGCGACTGAAGTTGAAATAGGCGCTACTGTTTTCAGTGAATTGGTATAACAAATTTATATTCGGTGCCAAAATGGGTTCAAAGTTTCGATCAGCACTTTTGTTTGCCTCTCCTTCATTAAAGTAGTCCATAAAATCATAATTAGTTTGGTTAAAATTAAGGCCAAACTGACCTTTTAGCTTTTTTGTAAAAGGAAGCGTTGCGGTTATAAAAACATTCAAATTGTCTCTCCTTTCAATATTATCGCTCAACAAATCGCCTTCTAAACTTCCGTTGCCATTGTTATCTTCATATAAATTTTCAAGGGTTTTCCAGTTGTATTCGTCTTTGTAAAATTCGCCACCAAAACTGAGATTGGCTTTATCTCTTATAAACGAAAAGTCTTTTGCAAAAACCGTCCGCGCTCCGTATCCATTGATGAATTCATCCAAAATGTTGAAAGGCCGTGGTTCGTAATGATCTAAATAGGTATAGTAAAGACTACTGGTATTGCTGAAGTTTTCAGAAAAACGGTGCGTAAAGCTAAGCCCAGCCAATGTTTGTTTGTTATCCTCATACCCTTTTGCTGCCTTCCAGGTAAATGCTGCCTGTGCAGGGTTTTCTTCAAAGGCGGTTTTACTGATGGAACTAGGAATCTGTGCAAAGTAATCAACGTAATTCATTAAAAAACTGAGTTCATTTCTGGTGTTGAATGTATAAGTAGCTGTTAACAATACCGATTGCCTGTCATAGTTGTTATTCTCACGAAAACCTTCTGTTTTTAAATGATCGTAGTTTAAATTGACTGAAAAAGTTTCAGTGGAAGTTGCTGTTGAAACGGAGTTTTTTATCAGCCCAAAGGAGCCCACTGTCAGGTTAGTTTTAAAAAAAGATTCCCCAAAATTCGCTTGTTTCGAGGTGAGCAGCAAAGTTCCGCCCAAATTGGTGCCGTATTGAGTAGCTTTCGGACCTTTTACTATTTCCAGGGATTGCAAATCCTCTGGATTAAAAGCATCGATTGAGGTTTCTCCAATACCGTTCGTAATCGGGATTCCATTAAAATAGGCGCGGATTTTATTGGTGCCGTATAGGGTTCGCGAGCCCACGCCGCGGATTACGATCCTGTTGGTGTTGATGGCGCCGCTTTGGATATAAACTCCGGGGGTTTCATTAATTGCTGCCACCAAATCCACAGGGCTGTATGCTTCAAGTTTTGCTGAAGAAATTTTTTCCGTTGGGATTATAACTTTGCTTTCCTTTTGGAAGGTTGATGAAATAATAACCTCTTCTAAATTTTCCAATTTAACTTTTGGATAAAGGATAAATGTTGAATTGTATTTTGAAAGTTGAAATGTTTCGCTATAATAATTGGGATGCTCAAACCCTAAAGTAACAGGAAGTTCCAATAAATTCTTAATTATAAAAACCCCTTCCGAATCTGTTATTGCCACTTGTTTTTCCTTTAAGAAAACCGTTACTGTCTCAATTGGAATGCCCTTATAAGAAACGACTTTGCCTTTTATTTCCTGTGAGTACGAAAAATTAAAAAAGGCAGTCAACAATAAAGTCGCCACGGCTTGAAAGTAAAGTAATTTCATTCTTTATGCAATTTCAGTATAGGTTGTATTTCCATGTTTAATTGTTTTACAACAGTTTTCTTTAAAAATAGCAATTAGTATTAGAAAATAAGAGCCCGCTAAAAAGTTTACATATTTCTTAACGGAAGAATGAGGAGTGGAATAGGTATATCCCTGATTACATTATCCAATTAACTCCCTATCTTTGCCGCCTATGAGCAGATTGGTTCAAATAGCGATTTTACCACGGCAACAAGAAGACTTGGAATTCATTTTGGAACTTGCTTTGGAAAAGGAAAAGCTTCGAAAAGAAAACATTAGCGACTGGCGCATCCGCAAACGCTCCATTGATGCGCGCCGTCAACCTATCAAAATAAACCTTCAAGTTGAAATGTGGTTGAAAGGCGAAAAGCGTGAATTTATTCCGCCATTTATTCCGCAGAATGTTTCTTCTTCCAAAGAAATTGCAATAATTGGCGCAGGCCCAGCCGGACTTTACGCTGCACTTCGTGCTATCGAAGCGGGCTTGAAACCAATTGTTTTTGAACGCGGGAAAGACGTTCGGGAGCGCCGCCGTGATTTAGCGGCAATCAATAAAGACCAAATTGTAAACCCAGAAAGTAATTATTGTTTTGGGGAAGGCGGCGCAGGAACCTATTCTGACGGAAAGCTCTATACCCGTAGCAAAAAACGTGGCAATGTGCTGAAAGCGTTGGAATGGTTTGTCCACTTTGGCGCCGATGAAGATATACTTGTTGATGCCCATCCGCATATTGGCACTAATAAACTTCCAAAGATAATAACTGCAATGCGGGAAGCGATTCTCGATAATGGTGGGGAAGTACATTTCAATTCAAAATTGACAGATTTAAAGTTGAAGGATGGCGCTATTGAAGCAATTCAAATAAATACCGAAAAATGGTTTGAGTTTGAAAACGTAATTCTTGCAACAGGGCATTCGGCGCGAGATATTTTTTATTTGCTTCACGCTAAAAATGTAAAAATTGAAGCCAAACCCTTCGCCATTGGCGTTCGGGTGGAACATCAACAGGAGCTCATAGATTATATTCAATATCACGGAGAAGTTGACAATCCAAACTTACCACCGGCCAGCTATGCCTTGGTGGAGCAGGTAGATGGTTTGGGGGTGTATTCCTTCTGTATGTGTCCCGGCGGAATTATTGCGCCCTGCGCCACCGAGCAGGAAGAGGTGGTTACCAATGGTTGGAGCCCAAGCAAGCGCAACAATCCGTACGCAAATAGCGGAATTGTAGTGAGCGTGGAACCCAAAGATTTACCAAATTATAAAGAAGGTGATCCTTTTGTATGTCTGGACTTTCAGAGGTTTGTGGAACAGCGCTGTTGGGAAGCAGGAGGGAAGACCCAAAAAGTACCTGCCCAGCGGATGATTGATTTTGTGGAAGGAAAGGTTTCTGAAAATTTTCCAAAAACTTCTTATCAGCCCGGAATTGTTTCAGCAGATTTAAATGAAGTGCTTCCGCCATTAATTTCAAAACGTTTGAAAAAAGCATTTGTAGCCTTCGGAAAAAAGATGAAGGGATATTACACCAATCAAGCGGTTTTGCATGCGCCCGAGAGCAGGACTTCTTCGCCAGTTTCCATTCCACGCGATTCAGAAACATTGGAACATATTGAAATAAAAGGATTATACCCTTGTGGAGAGGGTGCAGGCTATGCTGGAGGAATTATTTCAGCCGCCATTGATGGGATTAATTGTGTGGATGCAATTGCTGAAAAGTTAATTCGTTAATTCGGGATTCGTAGATTCGGTTCGTTGATACGTGACTTAAATTTTGTAATTTAATTTCAATTTCGATTTCAAAAAGAAAAGGCTACCAAGTGGCAGCCTTTCTTAAAGTATATTTTTGGAAAAATTACTTTATCTCAAGCAATTCCAATTCAAAGGTTAGGTCTTGACCGGCCAAAGGATGGTTCGCATCCACAATGATGAACCCATCTTTTACATCTGCAACTCGCAGTTGACGCTCAGATCCGTCAGGGTTTTTGGACACAAGGCCCATACCTATTTCTGGTTTTATATCCTGTGGCAAGTTCTCACTTGGTATTTTTTGAAAAAGTTCTTTTTGAACTTCGCCGTAAGCTTCTTCTTTTGGAATGGTAATGGTTTTCTTTTCGTTTTCCTTCATATTTACCAATCCTTTTTCAAAACCTGGAATTAAACGACCTTCACCGAGTTTTACCTCCAGTGGTTCACGTTGTACGGAACTATCGAATACTTGTCCGTTGTTCAATTTTCCTGTGTAATGAAGTTTTACGGTTTCATTTCCTTGTACTTGACTCATAATTTTGTTTTTTCAATTATTGTTCAATAAGGGGGCAAAACTATGGGTTTGCATTGCCAATTCCACAGAAATGAGTCATTAATCCTGAGATTTATGTAAATATTAACGGATTTACCCTTGACTATAAAAAAGGTGGTATGGGATAATAAAGAGAACTGATTTAAAATTTGTAAATTTAGTTTTTACACTACATCAGTAATTAAGCAATGGACCAACCAGTAAAAATATTTAGGTTTGACGTTGAAGAGGCAAAAAAAGTTGCTTCTTCAACTAATGAACCTCATATCCACGATTTTGAAGAAATCCTTATAGGAATGGAGGGTTCTATTGAGCATTTCATAGATTTTGAAACCACAACCGTAGATGCTCCCTATGTTTGTTTTGTAAGCAAAGGTAAGGTTCACAGAGTAAAGCCTATAGTAAAAGATGGTAAGTGCGATATTTGGGTAATTAGGTTTAGTAGTGAATTTGCAGCTGAAATCATTTTTCAACTTTACGCTGCATTCCACAATACGGCTAATATATTTTGGCCGGTGGAAAGGCTTACCGGCCGCCTTCCTGTTTTGACTGAAATGATGTATAATGAATTAAGACAATCAAATCCTGATTTTTCCGTCATTCGCCATTTGCTCAATGCCGTTATTTCGATTGTATTATCAGAAAAACAGAAAAAGCAGCCCACAGCTATTTCCTCAAACCAAAATGAGACGTTTACCAATTTTCTCGCCATTTTGGAAGAAAATTTTCGGCGCCCCTTGAGCGTGGGATATTATGCGGAAAAATTGTTTATGAGCACCCGGAACTTAAATTTAATTTGCCAAAATATTCTACAGCAAAGTGTTTCGGAAATCATTGAAACCAGAAAATTGACTGAAGCCAAAAACCTTCTGACTTCCACAGATAAAACCATTGCCAAAATAGCCTACGAATTGGGTTATAATGAAAATTCTTATTTTTCAAATGTCTTCAAAAAAAAATCGGGACAAACACCAGGTGAGTTTCGGGATGAAATGCGAAGCCTGTTAACTTCCTAAAATTATACCTCTACTACCGAAAAGTGTAATTCTTAACATCCGTAGTGTTACTATTTTTGTAATCAAATAATTAATTAACAATTTAATTTTAAATGATTATGAAAAAAGTACTGATTTTAGTTGTAATGTCCCTATTTTCAATAGGAGCTTTTGCACAGACCCAATGGCAGGTAGACCCAAACCATTCTTCGTTAAACTTTAGCATCAAGCATTCAGGCATTAGTTTGGTGAATGGCAAGTTTTTACACTACACAGGTAGTTTAACCACCAATGGCGATGCCTTAAGCAATGCACAATTTAATTTTAACGTGCAAGTGGCAAGTATCAATACCAATGTAGATGCGAGGGACAAGCACTTGAGAAGTGCCGATTTTTTTGAGGTGGAAACCTATCCGACTATGACCTTTAAAAGCACCAAAATTTTGGCGACAGGTAAACCAGAATATTTTTTATTGTATGGCGAGCTTACTATTAAAGGGGTTACAAAACCAGTAATTTTTGATGTGTACTACGGTGGAACCGCGAAGAGCGACAAAGGTGAAAAATTAGGTTTGAAAGCGAAAACCACTATCAACAGGTTTGACTACAACATTAATTTTGACCCTACCGCAGCTGGTATTGGTAAGGATGTGGATATTGTAGTTCATCTACAGTTCGCCAAACAGTAAAACTATTTAAAGGGAAGTTATTCATATTTTGAATTTAGAAATCATGAAAAAGTTTAAAATCCAAAAGTTAAGCAGAGAAGACGTGTATGGCAAAGCAAGTTTCGTAGTTAGATTACGTCAATGAATAGAAAACAATTTTTAAAATCAATTGCACTATTGCCGCTAATAGGTTCAAGTATGAATTTGAAAGATTTAAATAAAATGACTGCAACAATGAGTAATACAGAAAAAATGCCTGTACTATTCTTGGGTCATGGAAGCCCTATGAATGCCATTGAGGAAAATGAATTTGTGGCAAATTTTAGACGGCTTGGAAATGAATTGGTACGCCCCAATACAATACTCTGCATTTCTGCCCATTGGGAAACCAATGGCACATATGTAACAGCAATGCAAAATCCTCCTACCATTCATGACTTTGGAGGTTTCCCACAGGAGCTTTTTGAAGTACAGTACCCAGCACCGGGAAGCCCTCAACTGGCAAAACAGACCAAAGCGATAATAACAAAAACAAATGTAGGATTAGATGATAAATGGGGGCTCGACCACGGAGCGTGGAGCGTTATAAAACATCTCTATCCCCATGCCGATATCCCGGTAATTCAAATGAGCATTGATTACACACAGCCTGCAAAATATCACTATGAATTAGCAAAGGAATTGAATAGCCTTCGCACAAAGGGTGTTCTAATTGTGGGAAGTGGAAATATGGTACATAATCTTCGCATGGTTTCGTGGAAAAGGTTAAACGAAGTATATGCCTACGATTGGACTATAGAGGCCAACGAAAAGATGAAAGACTTTATCGTTAGCGAAGATCACAAAAGTTTAATTGATTTTAAATCCCAAGGAAAAGCCTTTGAGTTAGCCATACCAACGCCCGAACATTATATGCCGTTGATTTACACCTTGGCATTAAAGACCAAAAATGAAGAAATAACAATATTTAACGACAAACCTGTTGGAGGTTCACTTACTATGACTTCCGTAAAGATAGGTTAGAAACAAAACAATGAATTATGAAAAAATTATTGGATATTGAGTTAAAAGAGAACACTGTTAGTATGGCTGTCTTATTATTAAGGTTGGGTGTGGGTATAATGATGCTTGTTCATGGAATTCCAAAACTATACATGCTGTTTAGTGAAGATATTCAGTTTCCCAGTGTTATGGGGATGAGCGCTACGTTTTCATTATTACTAACTGTGGTTGCAGAAGTTTTATGCTCTATATTACTGCTAATTGGACTTTTTACCAGAATAGCGGCCATTCCATTGATTATAACCATGTTGGTAGCCGTATTGATGATTCACGGTAGCGATCCATATGCCTTGAAAGAATTAGGACTGTTTTACTTGTTGGCCTATGTAGTTTTGTTAATACTTGGCAGCGGTAAATATTCTTTTGATGCTATTTTGAAAAACTATCAATTAGAAGAATAGATATTGTTAATATATACAGCTATGTCCCTGTCAAAAACCATATTGGTTAGGTCACTTGTGCTTTTTCAAACACATGGAATCAAGACCGTTAGAATGGATGATATAGCCCAAGAAATGGGTTTATCAAAGAAGACCATTTATCTTCATTATGGCAGTAAAAATGAATTGGTTCAAAAATGTATTCACTATCTTTTTGATTTACATTTTTCAAATATCAAAAGGATTCAAGATGAAAGGGGAACACCGATAGAGAAAATAAAAAAGATTTATGAATACGCCGTAAAACATTTAATAAAAGTTACACCTAATTTTTATTTTGATTTAAAAAGAGGTTATCCGGAAACCTATCAGTTTTATGCCCTTCAACGCGGTAAAATAGTTTTTGGTATAATTAAAACCTTATTGAAAAAGGGGCAAAGGAGTGGTGAAATAGACCCCACAATCAATACCCAGTTGTTTTGTGAATTTCATCTGATAAATCTTGATCAAGTAATAAGCCATAAAACCGCGCTTATGGAATATAGCTTGCAAGACCTATTTGACAACACTATTAGAGTGAGCCTGAATGGTATTATTAAAAGACAATAATTTATTCAGCTCTTTTTAAATTTAAATTCTGCATTGTAATAAAGGCAATTACTTCCCGATGCAGAAATTGGCAAAAATATTACCAAGCAGTTCGTCATTAGAAATTTCACCGGTTATTTCCCCAAAATAATGCAGTGCCTGCCGAATGTCTATGGCCAACAAATCACCACTTAAATTACTGTCCAAGCCCTGTTGTACTTTTATGATTTCTTCCAAAGCTTTAAGCATGGCGTCATAATGGCGGCTGTTGGTAACGATGGTTTCGTTGTTACGAAGCGCGCCAGTGTTTACAAACTCGAGCAATTTATTTTGAATTTTCTCAACTCCTTGCCCAGTTTTTGCGGATAATAATTGAAGATTGCCCATTGCAAACTGTAGATTTTCTATTTCTTCTTTCGAAAGTTTATCAACCTTATTGGCAACAATCAAAAGGTTTTTTAAAGGGTATTTATTTTTGATAGTTTCAATCTCAACTTTAAACTTTGAACCTGAGGCCTGAAACTTTTCCGCATCAAACAGATAAATTACCACTTGCGCCTGTTCTATTTTCTGAAATGTTTTTTGAATTCCCATTCCTTCAATAACGTCCACGGTTTCACGTATTCCGGCAGTATCAATAAAGCGGAAACCAATGCCGCCAATGATTATTTCGTCTTCAATGGTATCGCGCGTGGTTCCGGCAATATCACTTACAATTGCTCTTTCCTCGTTCAGCAAGGCATTTAGCAGGGTAGATTTCCCCACATTAGGTTCACCCACAATGGCAACGGGAATACCGTTTTTCAGTACATTTCCTGTTGCGAAGGAATCTATCAATCGCTTTAATACGTGGGTTATTTTTGAAATAAGTTTTTGAAATTCCTCGCGGTTGGCAAATTCCACATCTTCTTCGGCAAAATCCAGTTCCAATTCTATGAGTGATGCAAAATTCAAAAGTTCTTCGCGAAGCTTTTTTATTTCCGAAGAAAAACCGCCCCGCATCTGTTGTATTGCCAATTGGTGGCTGGCGGCACTATCGCTGGCAATGAGATCTGCAACCGCTTCTGCCTGACTTAAATCCATTTTCCCGTTTAGGAAAGCACGCAGTGTAAACTCTCCTGCTTGTGCCATACGGCACCCTTTCCGAAGGCAAAGCTGAATGATTTCCTGTTGAATGTAATTACTGCCGTGACAGGAAATTTCCACCACGTCTTCACCCGTATAACTGTTTGGGTTTTTAAAAATGGTTGCCAATACTTCGTCCAAAACCTTTTCGCCATCTTTTATATGTCCCAAATGAACGGTATGGGTTTTCTGTTTTGCAAGCGTTTTACCAGAAACAGAAGAAAAGATTGAAGAAGCAATTGTAACAGCCTGCGGTCCCGAAAGCCTTAAAACGGCTATTGCCCCGGCTCCTGCTGGCGTTGCCATTGCTACTATGGTGTCTGTGTGTGTCATTGGCTGCAAAGGTACGGTTAACTTTGGAAAAGTTATAAATTTAGTGGAAGTTGAAAATTAACACATAAAAAAAAGGGTGCACAAAAGCACCCTTTTTTGATAGTAACCCCTTTGCTTTATTAATATGCAAAATGTTTAAAATTTCCATTCATTGTGATGCTCGGCCCCGAACCGGAAGTTGCTGTAATTGTGAAATTTCCGGAGATTAAGCGTCCGTCCTCGTTTTCAGGATTTTGACGGTTTTCCAAAATATTTATCTCTCCTTCGGAGGCATTGTAGGTTACTTGATTGGCTTGATCGCGAATTACAACGCTGGTTACAAAACCATTGGTGGCAACGTCATTAATAATTTTGGTGATTCCACTTCCAAAGCCTCCAGTATTATTTAAAAATATGCGAATAATATTGGTGTTTTCGTCAGTTACTGCAAGGGTTAATCCATTGCCGCTATAGTCGCTTGAGTAAAATCCCAAACGGGACGAATAATTACTACCGAACCCACCGCCGTTTATCGTGGCGCTAAACTCTGCTTCGGGAGCACTTCCGCCACCATTGTCGTCATCTTTTTTGGAACAGGAAATAATTACTAGTGATAGAAAAAGGATGCTAATAGTTTTTAGGGTTTTCATGTGTTTCGTTTTAGTGAGTGTTAATTATAGAATTAAATTAACAACACATCGGCCCCGTTAAATTATGTCATCACTATCAAGAAAAAAATCCGCCACTGGGGCGGATTTTTTTAATTCTGCTATTCTAATTATCTAAGATTCTAACAATCTAATTGTTCAACATCACCGGCATTACAAGCATGGTAACGGTTTCGCCTTCGTCCAAACCATCCACGGGAGTTAAAATTCCTGCGCGGTTTGGTAGGCTCATTTCCAGAGAAACTTCGTCGCTTGTTAGATTGTTCAACATTTCAGTAAGGAAACGGCTGTTGAAGCCTATCTGCATATCATCGCCTTGGTAGTCGCAAGTCAAGCGCTCTTCGGCTTTGTTGCTGTAATCAATATCCTCTGCGGAAATGTTCAACTCGGCCCCAGCAATTTTCAAACGAATCTGGTGGGTTGTTTTACTTGAGAAAATAGAAACACGACGAACGGAGTTCAAAAATTGGTTTCTGTCGATTACCAATTTATTGGGATTTTCCTTTGGAATAACTGCTTCGTAATTTGGATATTTCCCATCAATCAAGCGGCAAACCATTTCGGTGTTTTCAAAAACGAACTTTGCGTTGCTATCGTTATATTCAATAGTAACATCTTCCTCGCTGCCTGCAAGTATGCTTTTTAAAAGCGTTAAAGGCTTTTTCGGCATAATAAATTCCGCAGTTTGGGAAGCGCTGATGTCATCACGGGTATATTTTACCAATTTATGCGCATCGGTAGCAACAAATACAAGATTATCTGTTGAAAACTGAAAGAAAACCCCGCTCATTACTGGTCGCAGATCATCATTTCCAGAGGCAAAAATAGTTTTGCTGATTGCAGTGGCAAGCACATCACCCTGGACTACTGTGGAAGAAGGATCTTTCAATTCCACGGCATTGGGAAACTCTTCGCCACTGGCGTATGCAAGCGCATATTTACCGTGGTTGCTGCTTATTTCGATGGTGTTGTTGTCTTCAACGGTAAAGGTTAAAGGCTGCTCTGGAAAGGTTTTTAAAGTTTCAAGCAAAAGCCTTGCAGGAATACAAACCATTCCTTTTTCAGCGCTTTCCACTTCCAGTTTAGAAGAAATGGTTGTTTCCAAATCGGAAGCCGAAACAGTAAGGGATTTTCCATCCAAATTGAACAGAAAATTATCTAGAATAGGCAAGGTATTGTTGTTGTTGATAATACCGCCCAAAACTTGAAGTTGTTTTAATAAATACGAACTCGATACGATGAATTTCATTGAATATTTATTTTTTTGATCAGAATAATGATAAATGCCTTGGTTTTAGCATACCTACAAATATATTTCAATTGAAGTGTTTGTTAAAACAAACTTATTAACATTTAACGGGTGTAGCGGCGTTTGCGGTAGACTACAAAACCTATTCCGAATAAGGTCAATAAACCCAACGGTAACAGGAGGTTAAGCACTTGCCACTTTGTGCGCTGTTCCACGGTTTTTTGTGGATCGAGAAATGGCACCGCAATTTGACGTGTCCGAATGTTTATAAGTCCGCTGTCGTCAAGTAGGTAATTGACAGTGTTCAGCAGAAATTCCTTGTTTCCGTAGAATTGGTTCGTCATTTTGTCGAAACCAAGTTCAAGTGGACGGCTACCCTGCAATTGGTTTTTTATGATGTCGCCATCGCTAATAACCACCATTTTTGATACTTTACCGTCATCTATATTTTTCACACCATTTAGGGAGATAGGCTTCACCCGATTTTTATAAACTGAAGTAAATTTGCCTTCCAGCAAAACCGCAAGCGGAATTTCGCCGGCATTGTATTCATTGGGATCGGGACCTTCGTTCACAACTTGTAAATTCTTCGGAATTTCCACATCAAAATCAATAGGGAAGGGCAGTCCCACGACTTTAGATATTGGTGAAGTGGAAAGTAAAACCGTCTTTTTAATATTATTCGGAAGCGTATCGATGGCGCTGGCGTAATCAAATTTAACGGCCTCTATGTTTGAAACTATGGGGTGATTGTTTGCACTGCTGCTCAACGGACTGAAAAACCACGGATAACGGTTGTACTGCGCTTCGCGTTCGTCGCCACTTGCCAGAACTATAGGGGCGGAATACACATCCTTTACCAAATTTGGGTTAATGCGGATTCCGTATTTAAAGAAGAAATCATTTAAATTCAAATCCTTTCCGAAAGCGAACGTATTTCCGCTAACTGTATCAACTTGCATTTGAGTGGCATCCAATAGCCATAGTGACTTGCCGCCGTTCATTATATATTGATCCAACACATACTTTTCGGCATCACTGAAAGCTTCCGTGGGTTGGGCCGCAACTATTAAATCAAAATCTTCCAAAGCCTTAAAAGTCTTTTCAGGGTTTGAAGCCACCGAATCCAAGGTAAAAGGCGCAATAAAATAATAGTCGCGAAGTGTCGCAAAAAAGTCGGCAATGTAGCGGTCATCATATTCGCCATTACCTTTTAAGACCGCTATTTTTCTTGACTTATCGGTAGCCAATTTTTTAAAACCGTCGGCAAAGGCATACTGCAAATTTTGCAGTGAACTGTTAACGCGTTCTTCGGAAGTGGCGCCCAATTGGTTTTTCAGTAACGGAATTTTTACCGATTTGCCATTGTGATGTGCCAACGCCCAGGGATAAACAAGTTCGGTGCTCTGCTTACCACTTTCGGTAACTGAAACTTGTGCAGGTGTCAATCCAAATTTTTCAAATTGGGACTGAAAGGCTTCGTTGCCTTTTTCGGTGGGGTTTACAAATTCAAACTTAATGTTGGAATTATAAGCCGAAAACTCTTCCAAAAGTTGTTCGGTCTCACTTTGCAGCCTTCGGAATTCCGGGGGGAAATTTCCTTTCAGAAAAACGTCTACTATTAATGGAGAATCCACCTTATCAACAATTTCCTTTGCTTCTGCGGAAAGCGTGAAACGCTTGTCCTGCGTAAGGTCGAAACGATTATAGAAATAATTTCCGACGATATTCAAAAGAATTAATCCTCCAACCAAAACGGCAACTGAAACGATATTTTTTTTAATTGAAGTCTTCATTATTGTTGCTTCAATTTAAAGATTGTCAACGCAATGAAAAACACGGTTAGGCTCAAAAAATAGATCAAATCGCGCGTGTCCAAAACGCCACGCGCCACGCTATCAAAATGTTCTTTCATTCCCAATTCGGCAATATTGAAACTGGAAGATGAAAAACCGTCAAAGCCGTAATAAAGTACAAAGCACAGAAATACCGCAATTATAAATGCCACAATCTGATTTTGCGAAAGCGTGGATGAAAAGATGCCGATGGAGGTATATGCAAACACTAAAAACAGCAATCCAATGTAGGAGCCGATGGTACTGCCAACATCCCAATTGCCGGGCGGATTGCCCAATTCAGAGATTGTGAAAATATAAAGTATTGTTGGAATCAAAGCAATAATAATCAGGATTACCGCTCCAAAATATTTTCCCAGAACTATATCTTTTAAGGAAATTGGTTTCGTCAATAAAAGCTCCAAAGTTCCCATTTTCATTTCATCGCTAAAGGCGCGCATGCAGACGGCGGGAATCAAGAAAAGCAAAACCCAGGGCGCAAGTTCAAAATAGGGCGAGAGGTCTGCAAAACCCGAATCGAGAATGTTGAAATTTCCACTGAAAACCCACAAAAACAGCCCATTAATCAATAAAAAAACAGCAATCACCAAGTACCCAATGGTACTGGAAAAGAAAGAATTTATTTCGCGTTTTATTATTGTGAGCATCTAATTATTTTAAGGAATGTAAAGTGTCTACACTCCACGCTTTTGCTTTTGATTTAAACATGGGTTTTGTCACGCTCCAAACGTTTTTGAAAAGTTCACTTGTTCTATAGTTTTCCAAATCAGTTTCATCATTCCAACGGCTGTAGGTGAAAAAGATTGTTTCGTCATTCTTATCATTGTAAAGTTCCAAAAAAGTACAGCCTGGAAAATTTCGGATTTTTTCTTTCACGGTTTCAAAATTAGCCAGAAAAGCAGGAATGTTTTCTTTTTCAAACCGCATTTTTACAATTCTTGTAAACATTTTTCTTTTAATTTATGAATTAAAGTTAACCGTGATTGTATCTCTAAATTCCAACCCAAAAAGGCTTGAAGCCCCGCCCACAGAGGTAGGATTGCTTTTGTAAATTGCCAGTTCCAAGTATTGTGATGAATTCCAAAGTGCAAGCCTTTTTCCATCCTCCTCACGTTTTTCGGGAGGTTGCGCAAAGTTAATCGCATCACTGTAATGTGTGTGTATTTGGCGGAACTTCTCGGAACGGGCGTTTATTAAAAATTCCCTTCCTTTCCCTACCGTTTCAAATAATTTTTTGGTGATATTACTGATTACGTTTCCGTAGTTATCAATATAAATTACGTTGCCTATTATTTGGCTCTCTTTGTTGTTCACAACTGGACGAATTCCCGTCAGTTCCTTTATTTCAGTAATATTTTTACCAATAACTTCAAGGGTTCCGCCACGGGCAATATGGCCGGCAACCTTTACGAATACGTCCAAAACAGGAAAATTACTGATTATACGGTCGTGAATATTTATTTCAACAATTTTTTCGGGACGAATTTCCGAAGTAAGCATCGAGATTATTCCATTGTCGGCACACACAAAATAATGTCCGTCCATCAATACGGCAATGTGCTTATTTTCAGGATTTAATTCAGAATCTACCCCAATTACGTGTATACTTCCGGGAGGGAAACTTTTATAGGCATTCTGAATTATGTATGCAGCTTCGTGTAAGTGAAATGGTGAAATAGAGTGAGAGATATCAACAATTTTGGCATCTTCCATTTCAGTATAAATAGCTCCCTTAACCGCGCCAACAAAGTGATCTTTCTCTCCAAAGTCAGTAGTAAGTGTGATTATTGCCATAAATGGATTGTTGATATTTTCTTAAAAGAATTACCACAAAAATAGGTTACTTTTGTTAGTAGCAAAACAATTTTTTGCATATTCCAAATAATAAAAAAGCACGCCTTTTGAACGAACTTATCATCGAACTCACAGAGATTAGCCCTAGAGAATTCTTTGGCCTAGAAAACGCTAATATTGACCTTCTTAAAAAATATTTTCCAAAACTGAAAATCGTTGCCCGCGGTAATAAAATAAAAGCCTACGGCGATGAAGATGTTTTGGAGGAGTTTGATAGACGCATTACTATGTTGCTCGAACAATATATGAAATACAATAAAATTGATGAAAATGTGATTGAGCGCGTGTTGTTGAGTCGCAGTAAGGAGGATTACGAAACTCCAGAATTTAACAGCAAGGAAGTTATAGTACACGGGGTGAGCGGAAAACCTGTAAAAGCGCAAACAGCAAACCAAAGAAAATTGGTTGAGCTGATGCGCAAAAATGATATGGTTTTTGCAGTTGGACCAGCCGGAACCGGAAAAACTTATACTGGAGTTGCGCTTGCGGTTAAAGCTTTGAAAGACAAAGAAGTAAAGCGAATTATTTTAACTAGACCTGCAGTAGAGGCTGGAGAAAATTTAGGTTTTCTTCCGGGAGATTTAAAAGAAAAGCTCGACCCTTATATGCAGCCATTGTATGATGCCCTTCGCGATATGATACCTGCTGAAAAGCTGGCATCGCACATTGAAACTGGGGTTATTCAAATTGCGCCTTTGGCCTTCATGCGCGGACGTACTTTGGACAATGCTTTTGTAATTTTGGACGAAGCTCAAAACACCACCCATGCCCAAATGAAAATGTTTTTGACCCGTATGGGAAAAAATGCCAAGTTCATGATTACGGGCGATCCGGGGCAGATTGACCTTCCGCGCCGTGTTATTTCTGGATTAAAGGAAGCTTTATTGGTTCTGAAAGATATAAAAGGGGTGGGGATTATTTATTTAGATGATAAAGATGTTATTCGTCACCGTTTGGTAAAAGAAGTGATTGCTGCCTATAAAAATATTGAAAACGTAGAGTAAATCAGTTTTCAGTCACAGTTTATAATTCGTAAATACCAAACTTCAATTTTTAAATTGTAAATCAAAAATGAGTAATACCATAATATCAACCGATTTTAATTTTCCCGGACAAAAAAGTGTGTATCATGGGAAGGTCCGTGAAGTTTATACTTTGGAAAACAATAAACTTTTGATGGTTGCCACGGATAGGCTGAGCGCTTTTGATGTTGTGATGCCGAAGGGAATTCCTTACAAAGGTCAAATTCTGAACCAGATTGCCACTAAAATGATGCGCGATACCGAAGATTTGGTGCCTAATTGGTTGATTGCAACACCCGATCCTAATGTAGCTATTGGTGAAGCTTGCGAGCCTTTTAAGGTTGAAATGGTAATTCGAGGTTATATGAGCGGCCACGCGGCTAGAGAATATAAAGCTGGAAAGCGGATGCTCTGTGGGGTTGCAATGCCGGAAGGATTGAAGGAAAACGATAAATTTCCGCAACCAATAATTACCCCAGCCACCAAAGCCGAAATGGGCGATCACGATGAAGACATTTCTCGTGAAGACATTTTAGATCGTGGGATTGTTTCCGATGCAGATTATCTTCAATTGGAAGATTACACCCGAAAACTATTTCAACGCGGTAGCGAGATTGCGGCAAAGCGAGGATTGATTTTGGTGGATACCAAATATGAATTTGGAAAAACACAGGATGGCAAAATTGTTCTAATTGATGAAATCCACACGCCTGATTCTTCACGTTATTTTTATGCGGAAGGTTACGAGGAACGCCAAAAAAATAACGAGCCCCAAAAGCAACTTTCCAAAGAGTTTGTGCGCCAATGGTTAATCCAAAATGGTTTTCAAGGCTTGGAGGGGCAAAAAGTGCCTGTAATGAGCGATGAATATATTGAGACCGTTTCAGAAAGATATATTGAGCTTTACGAAAATATCACTGGAGAAAAATTTGTAAAGGCTGATGTATCCAATATTCACGATCGCATTGAGAAAAATGTAATGGAATATCTTTCAAACACAAATTAAAATTTTACTTGCGTTCCTGAAAGTTAAAACTGTGAACATAGCCAAAACTTAATTCTGTAAAATCAGCTTGTCCTAAATTTGCATTGAGGTGGGCACCTAAATAAAAATTATTTTTAGGAGCCTTTTCCATACCTATCAAGTAATATTTAAGTCCCAAACGGGAAGATATACGATGCTTTCTTTTGTAGCTGCCATCCAGCTCGCCCAAAACCCAAGTTTTTGAAATTACTCTAGGCGTATTATCCCATCCTTCATTTATTCGCCATTCGAGCTTGTATGCTGGTTTGTGCAGATTGTAACCCAATTGCAGATCAATACCCACATGGTTCAGGAATATTTCGCCGTGTACGGTTATACCCAGATTGGATGCATAATACCAAGGATTGCCTTTGAAATAATCAAACTCCCTTCCGGCCTGCACCAAAGATTCATTTCCTTCAATATAATCGTAATAATGCTGGTAGAAGCGATAGTAAAAACCTAATCCAATTTTAAAGGTTTTATTATAGACACGACCATATTCGCCAGCGATGGTATAAACATTTTTTTTGTCGTTAAAAGCCAATGCAAAAACATTCTGTCCAAGTCCACCGCGCAAGGCGAAGTAATTATAAACTGTCTTTTTGTATAGTGGAATATTTTCTTTAGAATCAATTTCAGGATATTTTAAAGGATTTTTTATAGCTGCCGAAAGGCTTAACAAAAATGAATTATATCCCTGGTTCAACAAACGCGTGTGTCCGTTGGAATGATGTGAATACCCCAAGCCAACCCGCAAATCGGAACTTTTTAATGAAAGAAATCTATAGTAAAGATACATTCTGAAAGCCCAAGTAACATCAGTGGTTACAGCTTGATTTAGAGGATTTGTTTCTGCATTAAATTTTTTTGTGAAATAAGAAGCTCCCATTCCAGTCAATACGCTCCATTTTTCACTTCCAAAAGCTTTAAATTCTATGTACGGCATTGCGGTAATAGCATACCCTAAGCTATCCAGGTTTCCAAAATCGGTTATTCCTATTGAGAACCCTGTTTTTGGAGCTTTCAGTCGCTGTGCCCATTGTTGCGGGTTATTTATATGATTACGCCCAAAATTTAGGACGATTTGTTTCTGTAATTTAGTATCGGGAAAACCGTGGTTTGCTTCCATAGTAAGCCCTAAGAGAACTTCAGGGGTAAAAGTAAAAGCACTTTTTTTCCAATCGTTCTCAGTTTGAGCGAAAGAGATAAAGGTGACGGAAAGAAGGAAAATGGTTAGTTGTTTTTTCATTTGGTGCTGCAAGTAACAATTTCCTCGTTAATTTTAAAAATTTAAAACTTACATTCGTTATAAATTTTAATCACTCCTTTTGGAAAGTATAGATAATTTTATTGCCGAAATGGCCTCTTATGCTTGGGGTTTGCCACTATTGATTATTTTGATTGGCGGTGGATTGTACCTTTTAATCAGGATTAAATTTCTACCATTTCGTTATTTGGGTCATGCAATTGCAGTGCTCAGAGGAAAGTATGATAGTGAAAGCGATGCTGGTGAAATCACCCATTTTCAGGCATTGACAACAGCGCTTTCTGCTACTGTGGGAATGGGCAATATTGCCGGAGTTGCTGTGGCAATAGCCATTGGTGGGCCCGGAGCTGTTTTTTGGATGTGGGTAAGTGCGGTAATTGGAATGTCCACTAAATTTTTTACTGCCACGCTTGCCATTCTTTACCGAGGTAAGGATAGTGACGGAAAAATTCAAGGTGGGCCAATGTATTTTATTACTGAAGGATTGGGCCAAAAGTGGATGCCAATGGCCATTCTGTTTAGTGTTGCCGGATTGGTTGGAGCCTTGCCGGTTTTCAATGTAAATCAACTTACACAGGCCATCAACGACATTCTTTTGAAACCTGCCGGACTTTACAGTGGTTTTAAAACAGATTTAATTATTGGGCTTGTTTTGGCTACAATAACTGCCTTTGTTGTTTTAGGTGGGTTGTCGCGAATTAGTAAAACTGCTTCGAAAATGGTTCCTGCCATGGTCGTGCTCTATTTTGCTTTGGTGCTGATTATTCTCGGCGTGCATTTAGATGTAGTTCCGCAATATTTGGGATTAATTTTTATCGATGCCTTTTCTGCAAATTTTTATAAAGGTGATGCATTTTTGGGTGGGGTTATTGGCGGAATTATTCTTTTGGGAATTCGCCGTGGCGCCTTCTCTAATGAAGCGGGGATAGGAACGGCGCCCATGGCACACGGTGCCGCAAAAACCAACGAACCCATTCGTGAAGGTTTGGTGGCCATGCTAGGCCCGGCCATTGATACGTTGATAATCTGTACACTTACGGCGCTGGCAATTTTGGTTACGGGCGTTTGGCAAAGTAGTGATGCAAATGGGGTGAGCTTAACGGCTTCAGCTTTTGAGGAAAGTATGCCAACCTTTGGTAAATATGGATTGTTGGCGTGTATTGCGATTTTTAGTATCTCATCGCTTTTTTCATATTCCTACTATGGCAGTAAGTGCATGGCCTTTCTTTTTGGGGTAAAAAACAAAGGAATTTATAACTATTTCTATATACTTAGTATCCTTGTGGGAGCAACCACTTCTTTAAGTATGATGATAAATTTGATTGATACTTTCTTTGCATTGATGGCTATCCCTACAATGACGGCAACTATTATTCTGGCGCCGAAAGTGATAAAGGAAGCGAAGATTTATTTTGAAAAGTTGAAAGAGTATTAATGCAAACTATCCAATTTTCGGTTCACTAAGGCTGTGAACTTCTTCGCGCCATCGGGATTTAAATGGTTTTCGTTTAAAAAATCTTTTGCCTTAAATTGAAGCGTATCGGTTTCTTTATCCAAAATAGTTACATTTTTATATTTTTTCAAAATCTCTGACAGCACACTGTCGCGACGGCGTACGATGTTTGGGTTTCTTTTATTTAAATAAGTTTTATATAACGGTATGGTGGAAATTATAACCTTCAATTTTTTCTCTTTCATATGGTCTAGCATTTTGAATAGAAAAGCAGTATTTTTTTTAAAAATATCTGGATTTTCGTGGGTATAAATTTTGAAATATTTATTTTTTATTTGAGCAGTATCATATTTTAACTTATGAAATGAACCATAATATTTATTGATATTGAAACCAAATTCATTTAATTGTTCTCCGTTTTTCTTGTTCTCATCAAAATAATAGTCTTTTATTTTGGAGGAAAAATATCGAGGGTGGGAAAGATAGATGAGTTTATCCTTAAAATAGGTCTGCCGTTCAAAAGTATTGATTCCATAATAATTCAAGTAAATATTGTTTTTCCAGTAATTTTGGGAGTGATAAGGCAATTCCAAATGCATGTATGAAACCTCAAACAAGATATATTTTAGTTTTGGAAGCTTATCTATAACACCTTTTAAAATCAAATAATCTTCCTTATGATGTTGGGAAGATGAAGCCATATTAATTGCAGGTACATGTGAAAGAGCAGGATTAAAACTGCATTTTACTTGTGAAGAACCTAGAGCAACTAGCTCAATTTTGGTAGAGTTTGATTCTAGATAATCTCCCACAACTTTGAATGTAATTGGAATTTGCAGGGCTAAAACCTCCAAGAGACAATACGTCATTACGACAGGAGTGAAAAAAAATACGCAGTATTTTAAGAACTCTTGTATTGATTTACTAAAATTGAAAATAGATAAAATCTTCTTGAAATCCGGCATATTGAAAAATGATAAAAATAAATATATAATATATAATCCAACGAAGGGGCCGTCTGATATGTTTTTCCAATTGACTTAACGGAAAATCCTTACGGCGGGTTAATATTTCAGAAGTCAGCATCAATGCGGTAAATATCAAAAAATATTTATTTATTAATTGACTAATTTGTGTACTGGGAATAAAACTTAAGATACGCTGGACCACAACCCAGGCGTCATCAATATTCTGACTTCTGAAAAGGACTGAGGATAAACTAGCTATAAGAACAAAAAAGAGGGGCAGCAGAAAACTTAGTTTTAAAGACTTATGAAATAGACTTGATTTTCTATCCTTTGTTAAAGGGGTTCTTTCCAAAACAATCAAAAACCCTTGAAAAAGTCCAAAAATCACAAAAGTCCAGTCGGCTCCGTGCCAAAGACCAATGAGTCCCATGGTTAAATAGACAGCAATATTACGGCGTGTGTTACTGCGCAGGTTTTTTTGAATTATTGGGAAGTATACATAATCCGTAAACCACCGTGTGAGGGTAATATGCCAACGCTGCCAGAATTCCGTAACGCTTTTTGCCAAGTAGGGAATGTTGAAGTTTTTACTCAGTTTAAAACCAAAAAGTTTTGCGGTACCTATGGCGATATCTGAATAACCCGAAAAATCTCCATAAATCTGAAAAAAGAAAAGTACCGAAGCATAAAGCAACGACAAACTACCATAGTCTTCGGGACTTGCATATACCATATTTACAACATAAGCGGCGTTATCAGCAATCACCATTTTTTTGAAAAGCCCCCAAAGTATTTGCCGTAACCCCTCTTTAACTTGATCTGTATTAAATGATCTTTTTTTGCTGAATTGCGGCAACAAATCAGAGGCTTTTTCAATTGGCCCAGCGACCAATTGAGGAAAGAAACCCACAAAACACAAAAAGTTAAGTAAATTATTGGTAGGCGAAACTCTATTTTTATACACATCTATGGTATAACTCATAGTTTGGAAAGTATAGAAACTTAGCCCGACCGGAAGTATTAGGTTTAGTGTGCTAAAAGCATATTCTCCCTGTTGCATATTGAAAAGCAACGCGAATTCATCAATAAAAAAATTGTAATATTTAAAAAGAAAGAGTACTCCCAAATTCCAAATAATACTGCTATAAAGAAAGATTTTTTTTCTACTAAAACTCTCAGAACCTTTAATAGCTAGTGCGGCAAAATAATCTACCAAAGAACTAGCGACTATTAAAAAAAGAAATCGCCAATCCCACAGCCCGTAAAAAAAATAGCTAGCTGCAAGCAAAATGAGGTTTTGTGCTTTTATTCTTTTAAAACCCACAGCCCAATAGAGCAGGAGGGTAATGGGAAGAAACAATCCAAATGAAAAGGAATTGAATAACAAGGTTTGCTGGATTTTGCGGTAAATATAACAAAAAAGAGACCGCTACAAATTTTAGATTCTAGCGGTCTTTCTTTTGATTCAGAAGTAAGGATTAACCTACTAAGTTTTCATTTTTATTATTCAAAATAACTGAAAGTATCTCCATCTTTTATATTCAACAGGGTTTCATAAATAAGCTTAATGACGTTTTCAACATCATCACGGTGGACCATTTCCACTGTAGTGTGCATATACCGCAATGGCAATGAAATTAATGCACTTGCCACCCCGCCATTGCTATACGCAAAGGCATCTGTATCAGTCCCAGTAGCTCTAGAAAGTGCTGCTCGCTGGAAGGGAATCATTTTTCTTTCGGCAGTATCAACTATAAGATCCCGCAGTTTCTGTTGGACGGCGGGCGCATAGGCGATTACTGGACCACAACCAATTTCTGCCAGGCCCTGTTTCTTTTTGTCAATCATTGGGGTAGTGGTGTCGTGCGTTACATCGGTAACTATTGCCACATTTGGCTTAATTCGATCTGCAATCATTTCGGCGCCTCGTAGTCCTATTTCTTCTTGTACTGAATTGGTAATATAAAGACCAAAAGGAAGTTTGTTTTTGTTCTCGTGCAGCAATCTAGCCACCTCGGCAATCATAAAACCGCCCATTCTATTATCCAAGGCTCGGCAAACAAATTTATCCTCGTTTAAAATATGGAACTGATCGGGATATGTAATGACGCAGCCCACGTGGATCCCCATTTTCTCAACTTCTTCTTTGTCTTTTGCGCCCACATCTATAAAAATGTTTTCGGGTTTTGGGGTCTCTTCTTTTGATTTATCGCGTGTGTGGATAGCAGGCCATCCAAAAACGCCCTTTTTTATTCCGTTCTTCGTATGGATATTTACAATTTTTGAAGGTGCTATTTGGTGGTCGCTGCCACCATTTCTTATTACATAAAGTAGCCCATTGTCACATATATAATTAACATACCACGAAATTTCATCAGCGTGTCCTTCAATTACAACTTTAAATTTCGCCTTTGGATTGATTACTCCAACCGCTGTTCCGTAGGTGTCTGTAAAAAACTCATCTACATAGGGTTTGAGGTATTGCATCCACAGTTTTTGTCCGTCCCATTCATAGCCTGTGGGCGCCGCATTGTTTAAATATTCCTCTAAAAATTTAAGTGATTTGTCGTTTAATATTGAAGTAGTCATAAATTCATTTTTCTGAAAAGATTCAAGTGTGGTAAAATTAGTAATTTCTTATTAAGACCAACAAGGCAATTTGCTTATTTTTGGAACGTTTTTGGATGATGTATAGCTTTTCATATAAAAATTTATAAATGAAGATTTTCATACCTATATATATATGTGTACTGTTCTTTAACCTGAGCCCTATATATGGTCAGACGGATACCGAATTTTTAAAAAAACAAAAGGATTCTACAGAGGTTATGTATTATATAATCGAGGGCGATACTATAGCTCGTGAAATGATTGATCTTGATGAAGTGATTTTGTTAGACAAACTAAAATTTAAATCAGAGCAGGACAGAAGGCGTTATCTCATCCTTCGCCGAAAAACCAGAAAAGTATATCCTTACGCCAAATTGGCCTCGGAACGTTTGACCACTATGACCGAACGGTTGAAGACAATTGAAAGCAATAGGGACAAAAAACGATATACCAAGCGTATTCAGAAATACGTAGAAGGCGAATTTTCAGAAAAACTAAAGAAATTGACCCACACCGAAGGTCAGATATTAGTAAAGCTTATCCACAGACAGACCGGTCGCACAGCTTTTGAGCTTGTAAAAGAACTACGCACGGGTTGGCGAGCTTTTTGGTATAACACAACGGCCAGTCTTTTTGAAATCTCATTAAAAGAAGAATACAAGCCTTTTGAGATAAAAGAAGACTATTTAATTGAAGATATTCTGGAAAGATCCTTTCAAGAAAATAAACTCGAACGACAAAATCCTGCATTTCCAATAGACTATCTCGATTTAAAGGCACATTGGAACAAAAAAACTGTTAATAACTAAGGCAATCAGGTAGTTGCGTATTATTTTAAAACATGTTATGTTTGTAGTTCGCTCTTTTATATTTTCATAACAATCAGCATAACAGTGCCTTGGCCTAAAAACTAATTTAACTGTGCCTTAAAAGTCAAATTATCCCTAGAGAAAAAAAAATTGACTACTAAAAATCTAGGTTTCAAAACGTTATTATTTGTTGATAAAATTTACCGAAAAAACCTGTTGAATAAGTTTGCGGGAACGGAAAAGGGTTCTATATTTGCACCCGCTTAGAAGAACAGATTCAGACGTTCAAAAAAGCAAAAAACAACGCTCTTAAAAATTTTTGAAATATTTTTTAAAAAGTATTGCAGGTTTAAAAAAGAGTTGTAGATTTGCACCCGCTAAAACAATGAGTGACTACAAAACACGATTTGAAAGCGAGCAAAAGAGAGACAAAAAGTTCATTGAGATATTGAAATTGACAGCGTAGATTAGCTACCGAAAGGTAGTTGGTCAACAAAGAAAACTAAACTAAGTGAGAATCCCGAGATTTTTTTGAGAGTCGGGCTCTTTTGGTGTATGGTCGCAATATTATTGAAGATTATACGATGAAGAGTTTGATCC